>CAIKMJ010000068.1 GCA_903828455.1 uncultured Acidobacteriia bacterium
CTGCCGCAGTCTGTGCCGGCGGCTGGGCTGATCGCTGCCGCAGTCTGTGCCGGCGGCTGGGCTGATCGCTGCCGCAGTCTATGCGGGCGGCTCGGCTGATCGCTGCCGCAGTCTATGCGGGCGGCTCGGCTGATCGCTGCCGCAGTCTATTAAAGATAACGGCGACCACTCCGAGCCCCGCCAGCCAGAAAGTGGCCGGCTCCGGCGCTGAATCCAGGGACGTCACCGGGGAAGCTGGCGGCGAAGTTACGGGGGACGTTAACAGGGACGTTACCAAAGGTGCTGCGCCGAGAGCCAGGTTGATTTGCGACGTGGCTGAGATCGCGTTGCCTGAGCCCGAGGAAGCCCCGGGGGTCAGCAGCGGCGCGGCGGTTTCATCGGCAAGCAGCACGGCCGCGGCGCCCGGGCCAAACAGATCCACGATCAGCGTGTAGTTATTCCACGGGTCGGAGACGAGGCTGAACCAATAATTGGTCAGCGCGATGGCCTCCGGTGAGGTGAAGTCCAATCCGCCTGAGATGCCGGCGAGCATGTCAATGTTGTTCATTTCGAGGCCGGAGACAGGGTCGGCGAGGGAAGCGGGCGGTGTAATCAGGTCAGCCGACGCGGCCGAACAGGACAGCAACGTGGCCAGAATCGCCGCTGTCAGCCGGGCAAAACGTGGAGGCGCAGGGAAGCCTGTCATATTGAACAAAGCCTTCCGTTGCGGAATGCCGGTTCCGGGCGCCGCCGCTTGCCGACCGCCTCGTCCCGGTAATTCCGTCGTTTTTGCTGCATGAATTTTACTTTGATATCCATTTTGATTCCGCTCTTCAACGAAGAAGAGTACGTCGCGGAGATCCTCTCCCGCGTTGTCGGTGCTCCGTTTCCGGCCGGCTACGAGGTGGAAATTATCATCGTGGATGACGGTTCGGTGGATAGTTCGGCAGATGCCGTGCGCAACTTTATGGCGGAGCATCCGGAGGCGCGCATCGAACTGTTCCGGCATTCGCGAAACCGCGGTAAGGGCGCCGCGATTCAAACGGCCCTCGCGAAGGCGACCGGCTGCTTTTCCATCATTCAGGACGCGGATCTCGAATACGATCCGCGCGATTATCCGCGGCTGCTGGCCCCGCTGCTCGAAGGGCGCGCCGACGTGGTTTACGGCTCGCGTTTCCTCGTTACCGGTGAGCGCCGGGTGCTCTACTTCTGGCACTCCCTCGCCAACCACCTGTTGACGCTGATGGGCAATATTGCGGCGGATCTGAATCTGACCGACATGGAGACCTGTTACAAGGCGTTCCGGACCTCCTTTGCCAAAAGCGTGCCGCTGCGCAGCAACCGGTTTGGGATCGAGCCGGAAATCACCATCAAGTTCGCGCGCCGCGGGGCGCGTTTTTACGAGACGCCGATCAGTTATCACGGGCGCACGTACGAGCAGGGGAAGAAGGTCGGGCTGCGCGACGCGTTCGAGGCCGTCTGGGTGATTCTGCAGGCTCGGTTTACGCCGGACATTTACACCGATGCGGGACACGCCGTGCTGGACGCCATGTCCTTCACGCCGCAGTTCAATCGCTGGATGGCGGAGACGATTCTGCCTTTTACCGGCGGCGACGGCGCCACGGTGCTCGAAGTGGGCGCGGGCACGGGCAATCTGACACGCTGGCTTTCGCCGCGGCGCGCGCACTATATCGCGACCGACATCAGCGAGGAATACGTGGGGCAGTTGCGCAGCGCCTTCCGGCACCGGCGGGCGGTGGAGGTGCGGCAACTGGATGCGGCAGGTTCCGACTGGCTGGCGGACGGGCGGCGGGTGGATACCGTGATTTGTCTCAATGTTCTGGAACACATCGAAGACGACGCGGCTGCGCTGGCCGCGATGCGCGAAGTGCTGCTGCCGGACGGACGGGCCATCATTCTGGTTCCTAACGACCCGTCTGCGTATGGGACGCTGGACAAGGCCATCGGCCATTTCCGCCGTTATTCGAAGCCGCAGATGGAAGAGTTGCTGCGGCGAAGCGGCTTCGATGTGGAGCGCAGCTTCGAATTCAATCGCGTCTCCATGCCGGCGTGGCGTTTCACCGGGCAGGTGATGAAATCGACGCGGCTTTCGCGTTTTTCGCTGCGTGTGTTCAACCGGTTCGTGTGGCTGTGGCGGCGGATCGACCGGTTTCTGCCGTGGCCGGCGGCCTCGATCGTCGTGGTCGCGCGCAGGCGGGGTTAGCGGCGGTTCGCCGGGTGTTCGGGGCCCGCTTGATACTCTGGAAGTTTCCCTTATGCGTGTCCTTCTCAGCGTCACCGACAAGACAGGTGTCCCCGATTTCGCCCGCGGCCTCGTCGCCCTGGGCGCCGAACTGATTTCGACCGGCGGAACGGCCAGGCTGCTGCGTGAGTCCGGCATCCCGGTCCGCGATGTGAGCGAAGTCACCCGGTTTCCCGAAATGCTGGACGGCCGGGTCAAGACGATGCACCCGAACATCACCGGCGCTATTCTCGCCATTCGCGGCAATGCCGAACACATGGCGGCGCTGGCCGAGCACGGGATCGAGCCCATCGACATGGTGGTGGTGAATCTGTACCAGTTCGAAAAGATCGCCGCGCGCACGGACGCGAAGCTGGAGGATCTGATCGAAAATATCGACATTGGCGGGCCCACCATGATCCGGTCGGCGGCCAAGAACTGGCAGGATGTCGCGATTGTGACTTCGGCGGACGATTACGCGCCGCTGCTCGATGAGCTGCGCGCTTCCGGCGCCATTTCCCGCGAGACCAAATGGCGACTTGCCAAACAGGCTTTCGCCACGACGGCGGCCTACGACCGCGCCATTACGAATCGGCTCGCGCAGGTCGGGCTGGAAGGCGCAGCGCCGGAGCCTGAAGCGCTGCCGGCGGTGCTGGATATTCGCACGCCGCGCCGCATGTCGCTGCGCTATGGCGAGAATCCGCATCAGAAGGCGGCGCTGTATTCCGCCGGAACGGCCGGGATTGCCGGCGCCGAGCAGCTTCACGGCAAGGAGCTTTCCTACAACAACCTGGTGGATCTCGACGCCTGCTGGCAGCTGGTTTGCGAGTTTTCCGGACCGGCGGCCGCGATCATCAAACACACCAATCCGGCGGGCTGCGCCGAGCAGGCTACGCTCGCCGAAGCTTACCGGAAGGCGCTGGAATGCGATCCGGTTTCGGCGTTCGGCGGCGTCATCGGCCTGAACCGGGAAGTGGATGAAGACACGGCGGCGGAGATGGCGAAGCTGTTTGTGGAGGCCATCGCGGCACCCGCTTATTCGGCCAAGGCGCTTTCGATTCTGACGGCGAAGAAGAATCTGCGGCTGGTGAAGGTGGTCAACGTGGAGGAGCCGCTGGTGGTGAAGAGCATCACGGGCGGCTATCTGGCCCAGACCGCCGACCGCGCCACCTTCGACCGCGCCACCACCGAGGTGAAGACCAAACGCGCTCCCACGGCAGAAGAGTGGACGGCGCTGGAGTTCGGCTGGAAGGTTGTGAAGCACGTGAAGTCCAATGCCATTGTGTATGCCAATGCGGGTCAAACGGCGGCGGTTGGCGCCGGTCAGATGAGCCGTGTGGATTCGGTCAATATTGCCGCCACGAAAGCCCATCTGCCGCTGGCGGGCACGGTGGTGGCTTCCGACGCCTTCTTTCCGTTTCCGGACGGCCTCGAGGCGGCGGCAAAGTACGGCGCGACGGCGTTTATCCAGCCCGGCGGATCGGTAAAGGATGCCGAGGTGATCGCGGCGGCAGACCGGCTCGGCGTGGCCATGGTGTTTACGGGCGTCCGCCATTTCCGCCACTGATCCGGTACTACGCAGTGGCGTGGCCGGAGGTTAGTGTACCGGTACAAATCGCCTATCGAATTCCGCCCATATTGCCGATACTCGTGACTGGGGGAGCATGAATCCGGCTTCGGCCTGGTCATGCGGAGGTCTCCCGAATACGGCAGGCGGTGCGTTCCTCCAGACGCGCCGCCTGGGTCACACGTCCTGCTTACATCCGGAATTACCCACCGGGCTACTGACTCGGGGGAATGACGGCCGCACGAGCCAGAGCCGGCGGCGGGGGAGCAAAAGGAGCGGCATTTGCAGCAGCCGCCTTTGTTGCGATCTTGCCTCCCGGTGCCGGGACCGTAGCGGCCTTCTCACCCCGGCTCAGAGTAGCTGCTGTCTTTGCTTTTCCTTCCGCCGAAACCTGAATCAGATTGCGGACTCCCGCCGCGCCGCTCGTTCGGGCGATGCGGGTGGCAACACCTTTGTGCTGCGTTACGGACGTCTGGCCTTCGATGGTGACGATCCCGTTCTGCACACTGAACTTAAAATGATCGGAAGCGACTTTCGATTTGACCATTTTGGCGCGAATCGCAGCCAGAATCTGGCCATCCGCGGATTGAGTCATTGTTTTGTTTACAGCGGCGGGCGCCGATGCTGCCTGACCTGGTCCCACGAGGGCGGCCAGTGCCAGCGCGTAGATGATCCACTTCACGCTGACGACAGGCTACAACTTTGCGGCCCGGCGCGCCATTCCCCCATCGCGCGCCGGGTAATATGCCGGGTGAGAGCCGGATCTGATTGCCGCGACCAGACCGATTACACGTGGTCGACTTCGCGCAGCCAGTCGGGCCGCTTCAGCACTTCGCGCGGCTTGCTGCCGTCGGGCGGGCCGATGATGCCGTCGCGGTACATCATGTCGAGTATGCGGGCGGCGCGGCCGTAGCCGAGGCGGAGGCGGCGCTGCAGGGTCGAAGTGGAGGCCTTGCCCATTTCGAGCACGACGCGCATGGCTTCTTCGTACATCGGGTCCTGCTCGGTGGCATCCACGACTTCGCCGTCGGTTTCGCTGCCGTCCTCGGCGGGCGGGGCGATCAGGTAGCTTTGGTCGTATTCGGGGCGGGCCTGTTCCTTCCAGAAGTCGACGACCTGGTTGATCTCGCTTTCGGTCACGAAAGCGCCGTGCACGCGTGTGAAGCGTGAGGAGCCGGGCGGCAGGAAGAGCATGTCGCCTTTGCCGAGCAGGTGTTCGGCGCCCATGCCGTCCAGAATGGTGCGGCTGTCGACACGCGTGGCCACGCGGAAGCTGATGCGGGCCGGGAAGTTGGCTTTGATGAGGCCGGTGATGACGTCCACCGACGGGCGCTGGGTAGCGAGGACCAGGTGCATGCCGACGGCGCGGGCCATCTGGGCGAGGCGCGTGACGGACTCTTCCACGTTGCGGCCTTCGAGCATCATGAGGTCGGCGAGTTCGTCGATGAGGATCAGGATGTAGGGGAGCGGCTTCAGTTCGTCGGCCGGATCGGCATCGTCGTCGCCGAACAGGCTGCGCGGCTCGGCCTGCAGCTTGCGGATCTTCTTGTTGTACTGATCGATGTTGCGGGCGCCCTGTTCGGCGAGCAGACGCAGGCGGCGCTCCATTTCGAGTACGGCGTTGCGCAGGGCGTTGGTGGCCTTTTTCGGGTCCGTGATGACCGGTGTGAGCAGGTGCGGAATGCCTTCGTAGATGCCGAGTTCGACGCGCTTGGGGTCGACCATGATCATGCGGACTTCATCGGGCGTCGATTTGTAGAGGATCGACATGACGAGCGAATTGATCATGACGGATTTGCCCGAGCCGGTGGAGCCGGCGATGAGCGCGTGCGGCATGGTTTCGAGCGAGGCGACTTTGATGCGGCCGTTAATATCCTTGCCCATCGAAATGGTGAGTAGTGACGGCGATTCCTGGAATTCGTCGGATTCGAAGATGGCGCGCAGGCTGATGACTTCGCGCTTGGTGTTGGGGACTTCGATGCCGATGGTGGGCTTGCCGGGAATGCGTTCGATGAGGATCGATTCGGCCTGCAGCCCGAGGCAGAGGTCTTCGGTGAGGTTGGTGATGCGGCTGTATTTGACGCCGGCGTCGGGTTTGTATTCGAAGGTGGTGACGACGGGGCCGGGGTTGATCTGCACCACGGAGCCGAAGACGTTGAACTCTTCGAACTTTGCCTTGATGGCGGCGGCGGTGTTTTTGAGTTCCTGTTCGTCGAAGGCGGAGCGGACCGGAATCTCGTTGAGCAGTTCGGTGGAGGGCAGCCGGTAAATCGTGGAGCCCTTCGGCTTGACGGCGGGCCTGGCCGCAGCCTTGTTGAAGGGGAATTCGTTGTGGTCCTCGCCAGGGGCGGGCGTATCGGCGAGTTGGCGGATGGGAATTTCCTCGGTCATCGCGGGGACGGCCGAAGTGGCTTCGGGCAGTTCCACGATGGGCGGATCGATTTGGCGGACTGCGGCGTCTGCGGGGTCGTCCCACGGCAGCGTTTCGCTGACGGCGGCAGGCTGGCGGCGGGTGCGCAGGGACGGGCCGCGGTCGAGTGTCGCGGGGGTGGTGTTCAGGAGTTGCTCAAAGTGCAGACGGGTTGTGGATTCGGTCATCGGCTCGGCTTTGACGTCGAGAATCCCTTCTTCCTGGATCAGGTAGCCGGCGCGGATGGCCTCCTTTTCGGCCTTGCGGGCTTCGGCGGCGATGCGGCGGGCTTCCTTCCTTTCGAGGCGGACTTCGCGGCGGTGTTCGGCCGCGCGGCGCCAGTTGTCGCGCATACGGGCGAAGGCGGCAAAGATCGGACTCAGCCAGCCGAGCAGCTTTTCGATGGTGAAGGACGAAATCAGATAGACGGAGACGATGAGTACGGTTACCAGAACTACGCCGGTGCCGGTAGCGTTGAGGCCTCGGCGCAGGGAATCGGCGGTGAGGAAGCCGACGATGCCGCCGAGCGGGATGGCGCGGTCGAAGATTCGCCAGTCGGGCAGCATGGCGGCCGCTCCGCAGGCGGAAAGAATCATGGTGACGGCGCCCAGAATGCGGATCACCGGGGCGCTGATCGCTTCCGAGCGAATCCACTTCCAGCCGAGGGCGAAGAGGAGTACGGGGAAGAGAAAGGCCGGGATGCCGAACATTTGCAGCGCCAGATCGGCGAGGTGGGCGCCGAACGGGCCAATGAGGTTACTGGTGGGCGCGCCGGTGCCGGCGACGGTATTCCACGAGGGGTCCTGAGGGTGGTACGATGCTTCGCTCAGGAGGATCAGGATACCGCTCGCAAGGAACACGAATCCTGTCACCTCGTTGAGGCGTTTTGATGGCGTGGGTGTAAAGAGCCTCATCCGACTGGCGGCCGGAAGAAAGCTGGAGCACTAATAGTATGGCAGATTCGGGTATTGGCTGTGGGTATGCCCGGTGCCGAGTGGAGTTATAGCATCGCCTGAATGGCAAAGACGAGTACGACGAGGGCCTCGCCGGAGATGAAGCCGCTCGAAAGAGGCAGGCAGAATTTTCCTTCCGATTCGGCCGCGATCTTCGACCAGAGCCACTGGCACAGGCCGCCAACGACCATCGGCATCACCGAAATGCCGGGGACGAGCATGCCGATGCCGACGGCGGTAGGAGACGGAAGGAAGCGGGCGTACTTCGGCTCCAGAACGGTAATGAGAATGCCGAGGGCGACGGCGAGGATCATGGCGGCGAAGCAGCCCTGCGGGAGCTTGCCGAAGCCCTGGTTGAGGAGTTCGGCGAACCCGGCCCATTTGA
The DNA here is from genome assembly GCA_903828455.1 of uncultured Acidobacteriia bacterium. Lineage (GTDB taxonomy): Bacteria > Acidobacteriota > Terriglobia > Bryobacterales > Bryobacteraceae > BOG-234. Next base: position 7,537 of record CAIKMJ010000068.1, read on the forward strand.
CGCTGATGGGCGAGCTGAGTCCGTTGCCACCGATGCCGTAGCGGGCCTTGAGGGCGGGGTAGACAAGGGCCACGGCGAGCGAGCCGACAGGAACGGCGATGAGCTGCAGGATGGTGAGGCTGCGGTTGCTCGATCCTACGATCTTGCCGGACTTGTAGGTCTGCATGAGAGTTTCGCCGTTGACGGCCACGGTGCCGGACATGCCGGAGCCGATCATGTTGACGGTCATGGAGCCGGGCGAGATGAGGGCGAACACGGCCTGCATCAGATTCGCCATGGCGCTGACCGGCGCCCAGTTGGTTTCGCCGAGGACGCGCGTGCCGACCAGCATCAGGAAGAACGACAGGATCAGCGAAACAACGGTGAGCCAGACGGGGAAGCCCAGCGAATAGACCTGGAGAATACAGAGCAGGACGCTGAGGACGCCGACGCCGGTGAGGACGTAGCGGATGGGGAAGTCTGTCGAGTCGATTTGCGTGGTCGAGAAGCTCTGAAAGGTTTTGGCGACGAGCTTCCATTTGAGAACCAGCGCGGTGATGCCGCCGGCGACCATGAAGCCGGTGGCCGGCCACATGACCCAGCGGAGGATGGTGGCGAACTGCTGGTCGGCGACAATGCCGCGCGAGAGGAGCATGGGCGGGGCGATCATCCAGCTGGCGATCATGCCGAGGCCCATGGAAGCGGCGATACGGGGACCGACCAGCATGCCGGAGCCGAACGAGAGCAGGCTGGCTTCGCTGCCCATGTGGAGCGAGGCGCCGTTGGGGCCGAAGTACCAGGCGTCGGGCAGGAGTTTCATTTTGTCGCGAACGAGAGCCAGAAGGCCGGAGGCGAACATGCCGATGCCGAGGGCGGCGACGCGAGGGCCGGCTTCTTTGGGGCCTTCGTCGAGAACAAGGAGGGCTTCTCCGGCGGCCATGCCGTCGGCAAAGGCGAGATCCTCTTCGTCGATGTAATAGCGGCGGAGCGGGACGGCCATGAGGACGCCGATCAAACCGGCCACGGTAAGCCAGGCGAAGGTCTGCCAGACGGAGAGATGGAGCGAGAAGCCGAGGCCGGGCCGCGAGTTCAGCATGTCGACGGCGGCGAGTACGACGCACATAAAGCCGGACTGCCCGGCCGACGTGCCGGCGGCCTGTACGAGGTTGTTTTCCACGCGCGTGCCGCGGACGCCGGTGAGGAAGCCGATGGCGGAGATCAGAATGTAGCCGAAGAAGGCGCTGACGACGGAGATGTTGGGGCCGTAGCCGATCTTGAGGACGACGTATGGATAAGAAGCGCCGATGAGGGCGGCGACGAGAAGGGAAACCGCGATGGCGCGGGGCGTGAGGTCGCGGTGCGTTCGTTCTGAAATCAGCGGGACGGCGGCGCCGGAGTTCATGGGGGAACTATAGCGCAACTCCGGCTGGCATTGCGGCGTTTTTGCGCCGGAATCTTACGCGATCTGGCTGGTGCAGAAGGCGCAGCGTTTGGCCGCGATGGCGACGTCGCTGAGGCACTCCGGACATTGCTTCGTGGCCGGGGGCGCGGGCGGTGCCGGCTCTTCCTTCTTCATGCGGGCCATGAGGGCGTTAACGGGCAGCACGACGAAATAGTAAACGGCGCCGGCGATGAGCAGGAAGGAGACCAGGGCATTGATGAAGTCGCCAACCGGAAACTTGCTGCCATTGATTTCGAACTGGATGGCGGAAAAGTCCGGCTTGCCGACGAGGGCGGCGATGAGCGGCGTGAGCAGATCCTTCGTAAAGGCGGTGACGATTGCGCCGAAGGCTCCGCCGATGACGACGCCGACCGCGAGATCTACCACGTTACCGCGAAGAAGGAATGCTTTGAATCCGCTGTCTGCCATGCGTATTTCTCCTGGGAACTACTGAAGTGCTTATTATCTGCAATCGCCGGGGGTGTTCGTCAACTGCGCTGTGCGCTATTCCGCCAGCATGCCGCGGACTTTCTTTTCGACGCCGGCCTGAATCTTTTCTTCTCCGACGAAGGTGCGGACGAGCGGAGGGAGGTCACATTCGACGGTGATGGTGACTTCGTCGACGAAAACCACGCCAGCGACCGGCAGAGCGATGAAGCCGAGGCGGGCCATGAGGGAGAAGTCCATCTTCGGGCCGTTCCAGTCTTTCTTGCGGTCCGTTAGTTCGACGGAACCGCCCGAGGCGTAGTCGAACAGGTGGTCGGCGGAGCGGTCGACGATGTCGATGGCTTCGGCCTGGGTTTTTCCGTGGTGGACGACGACTTTCATGCGGTGATGGTTTCGAGGTTATTGCGTTTCAGTTGGCCGCAGGCGGCGAAGATATCGAGGCCGCGCGGGCGTCGAATAAAGCATGGCATGGAGCGCATGACGATTTCCTGGAAGGCGAGGACGCGTTCGGGATCGGGCGTTTCGTAAGCGATGCCGGGGCCGGGATTGAGCGCGATCAGGTTGACCTTGCAGTTGATGTTGGCGAGGAGTTTGACGACGCGGCGGGCGTCGTCATCGGTATCGTTGACGCCTTTGAGCAGAACGTACTCGAACATGAGCGTTTCCCAGTTGCGCAGCGGGTAGGCGCGGCAGGCTTCCATCAAATCTTTGAGATGGTATTTGCGCGTGATGGGCATGATCTCCTGTCGCATTTCCTCGGTGGATGCGTTGAGAGAGATGGCGAGTTTGGGGCGTACTTCGGCTTCGGCGAGTTCGTAGATTTTCGGAATGATGCCGGAGGTTGAGACGGTGATGCGGCGCTCGGCGATGTTGATGCCTTTTTGATCGCAGAGGATGCGGGTGGCTTTGAGAACGTTGGGGAGGTTGAGGAGCGGCTCGCCCATGCCCATCATGACGATGTTGAAGCGCTTGGTGTCGGCGAGCAGGCCGGCGTCGCGGGCGGCATAGAGGACCTGGCCGACGATTTCGCCGGCGGTGAGGGAGCGCTCAAGGCCGAGCAGAGCGGTCATGCAGAACTGGCAATTGACGGGGCAGCCGACCTGGCTGGAGATGCAGAGGGTGTCGCGGCCGTCCATGGGCATGAGGACGGTCTCGACGGTGCGGCCGTCGGCGAGGTTGAGGAGATAGCGGCGGGTGCCGTCCGTGGAGAGGTAGCGCTGGGCCAGAGTGGGGAGGCCGAGTTCGGCTTCCGAAGCGAGGTGTTCGCGGATGGGCGCAGGGAGGGTGGTGATCTCGACGAGATCGGCGACCTTTTGCTGGTAGACGGCGCGGTAGATTTGCTGGGCGCGGTAGGCGGGCTGATCCGGGGGGAGGATCTGCCGCATATCGCTAAGTTCCATACCCACAATGGGTTGCGGCATGAATATTATTTTAGCATGGGGCGGAGGGGTGGGTGAATGCGATTCCTCCATCAGTGCAATCAGCAGTGCAATCAGAAGTTGTCCGAAGGATTCAAACATCTCTCGATCATTCGGCAGCGTTTTGCTCGCGGATTCCAAATTGCCTGTTTTGCCCCGGAAGCCGGATCTCGGCGCTGAACTTTATCCGTTTAGGCGCACCATTTCCCGCGACGACGTTGTCGTGAGAATGCGTGTTTCTTGTTGGGCGGCGTTCTGCCCCCGCTTTGAGCGTTGCCAATGAGGGTGCTGCGAAAAATGTAATGCAGAACGTTGATTCCCGTACAACCGAAGCCTGACTAAAGATCAAAGGCGCCAGGAACAAAGGAGTCAGGGCATTCGGGTGAACCGCGTTGACATCATGACAGCAGTCTGATTGATGCTATGATGCAGGCATGCGGACGACCGTAACGCTTGACGCGGACGTTGAAAAACTGATCAAAGATGCCATGCGGGAGCGGGACATCTCGTTCAAGCAGGCGCTGAACGATGCGGCGCGGGCTGGGTTGCGCGGCGAAAAGCAGAAGCGCACGGGGAAATTCGTTCAGAAAACCTACCGGATGGGCGAAGGGCAGGAATTTCGCTGGGATAAGGCGCTGGCGGCGGCGGACGCGATGGAGGATGAGGAGATTCTGCGGAAACTGGCGGTCCGAAAGTGATCCTGCCCGACGCGAATCTGCTGATTTACGCGGTGAACGAAGACGCGGCGCTGCATCGGAAAGCGAGGGCGTGGCTGGAGGCGGCATTGTCGGGCCCGGAAACGCTGGGGTTCGCGTGGAATGTGCTGCTGGCATTCCTGCGGATCACGACGCGGCCGGGACTGTTTCGAAACAGCCTCTCTCAGCAGCAGGCGTTCGAGATCATCGCGGCGTGGCTGGAGCAGCCGACTGCGGCGGTGGTGCAGCCGGGACCAAGACATCTGGCTATAATGCGCGGCTTGCTGGAGCCCCTCGGCACGGGCGGGAACCTGACTTCGGACGCGCATCTGGCGGCCATCGCGATGGAACACGGTGCGGAACTCTGTTCATCGGATGCGGACTTCGCGCGGTTCGGCGGGCTGAAGTGGCGGAACCCGCTGGCGTCGGTCCACTGAGAATCCTTCGCAGTCCGGAGCGGCGCGCGGTAGCTTCTGTTCGGCGCGAAGTGGTACAAACGGAGCAGGTCCATAGCTTGTCATCCAATCGAACGGTTCATAAGACGGCGCATCCAGAGCGAGACATCCAGACGACCACACTTCCGAACGGTCTCCGCATCATTACGGAAGCGATGTCGCACGTGCGTTCGGTTTCGGCGGGCGTCTGGGTCGGGACCGGGTCCCGGCGGGAGACGACAGAACAGAACGGCATCTCCCACTTCATCGAACACATGCTGTTCAAGGGGACGGCGACGCGGTCGGCCGAAGACATTGCGCGTTCGGTGGATTCGCTCGGCGGGAACCTGGATGCGTTCACGGCCAAGGAGATGGTTTGTTACAACACGAAGGTGCTGGACGAACATCTGCCGCAGGCGCTGGATGTGCTCAGCGATCTGGTGCTGCATCCGGCGTTCCGGGAAGAGGACATCGAGAAGGAAAAAGGCGTCATTCTTGAAGAAATCAAGATGGATGCCGACAGCCCGGATTATCTGGTTCACGAGATCTTTTCGTCGAACTTCTGGAAAGATCACGCGCTGGGGCGGCCGATCCTGGGAACGCGCGAGACCGTGAAGAAGCTGACGCGCGAGGGGATCAGCGACTACTACAAGAGCGTGTACACGCCTTCCAATCTGCTGCTGACGGCGGCGGGGAATGCGTCGCACGAGCGGCTCGTGGAACTGGTGCGGCAGCGCTTCGAGGGACTCAAGCCGGCTCCGGCGCCGGAGTTTCAGCCGGCTCCGGCGACCCATGCGCGGATTTCGCTGCGTTCGAAGAAGGAGCTGGAGCAGGTACATCTGTGTCTCGGCGTGCCCTGCTTCCCGATTCCGCATGCGGATCGCTTCCACTGCTATGTGCTGAATACGATGCTCGGCGGCGGGATGAGTTCGCGCCTGTTCCAGAAGGTCCGCGAGCAGCGCGGACTGGCGTATGCGGTGCATTCGGAGCTGAGTCCCTATAGCGACACCGGCTGTTTTTCGATTTACGCGGGCACGTCGCTCGAAGCCGTGAAGCAGGTGGTGCAGCTTGTACTCGATGAATTCCGCGACCTGAAGGAGAATCTGGCGCCCGAGGAGGAAGTGCGGCGGGCGAAGGATCATCTGAAGGGTTCGCTGATGCTGAGCCTCGAATCGACGTCGAGCCGGATGTCGAATCTGGCGCGGCAGGAGATGTACTTCCACCGGTTCTTCACCATGGACGAACTGGCCGAAAGCGTGGAAATGGTGACCGCGGAGGATGTGCAGCGCGTGGCGCAGACGTTCTTCGATGCGAAACATCTGGCTCTGACCGTGCTCGGGAATCTGGAAGGGTTCAAGCTGGGTCGCGAAGAACTGGTCTGCTAACGGCCGCCGCGGGTATCGCGCCGGTTGCGTTTCGGCGGGAAGAATAACGGTTCCGGGGTAATTCCTCAGTCTGTTACCCTGAGGACAGCGCGGACGCCGGACCCGGAACACCCCGCGCAGGCCGATCCGTGCGCTTCACAGCCCCCGACTATCAAAATCCCGATCTCGCGGCCGAGCACAAGATTCGGGATCGCGACGACCCAAAATTTGCCTCGGCCAAGATGGCCGCGTTCCAATACACGGCGGCGGCGATTTTTCTGTTTTTGGTCAGTGGCTTCTGGGAATTACAGATCAAGAGCCCGGAAATCTATAGCGAACGCGCCGAGCGCAACCGGATCCGCGCGCTGCCGGTGATCGCGCCACGCGGCAAGATTCTGGATCGAGACGGCCGCACGATCGTGGACAACCATTCCTCGTGGAGCGTGCTGCTGTCGCGGGAAACGCTGAAGCCGGAGCATCTGCACGAGATCGCCGACGGTCTGCATCTGGACTACGACGATCTGATGAAGAAGTTCAACCGTTATAAGCGACGGCCCAAGTACGAACCGCTCATCATCAAGGAAGAGCTGACGCCCGCCGAACTTGCCTTCGTGGAATCGCACCGCGATCCGGAGACGTTCCCGGAAATGGAGCTGATCACGTCGCAGCGGCGCCTGTACCCGGAAAACGGTATCCTGTCGCACGTTGTCGGGTACACGGGCGAAATCAGCGAATCGGAACTGGATCTTCCTGAGTACGGCAAGTACAACCAGGGACAGATCATCGGCAAGACGGGAATCGAGAAGCAATACAACGACATGCTGATGGGCGTCGACGGCGAGCGCCAGTCTGTGGTGGACAACCTCGGCCGCGAGCGCCAGGTGCTCGGGATGAAAGAAGCGAGGCCCGGCCACAATGTGCAGTTGACGATCGATCTCGACCTGCAGGTGGTGGCGGAACTGGCGCTTGAGGGACGGCGCGGCGCGGTCGTGGCGCTGAATCCGCAGAACGGCGAGATTCTGGCGATGGCGTCGAAGCCGAGCTTCGATCCGAATAAGTTCGCGGTGCGAATTAAATCGAAGGACTGGCGCGAACTGACCGGCGACCCGGGCAATCCTCTTCTGAACCGTGCGATCCAGGCGCAGTGGGCTCCGGGTTCCACGTTCAAGCCGATTGTGGCGCTGGCGGGGATGGAAAGCGGCGCGGTTGACGAGAACACGACCTACAATTGCCCGGGCGGCGCCACGTTCTTCGGCCACTATTACATGTGCTGGGGCACCCACGGAGCCGTTTCGCTGCATAAGGGCATGGCCCAGTCGTGCGATTCCTACTTTTACAACGTTGGGAATAAGACGGGGATTGAAAGTATTGCCTTTTACGCTACACAGGCGGGGCTGGGCGCGAAGTCGGGCATCGATCTGCCGAACGAGGCGGCCGGGACGGTTCCCTCGCCGGAGTGGAAGCTGCGCAACTACCGGCAGAAGTGGTTCGCGGGAGAGACGATTTCGGTCTCGATCGGGCAGGGTGCGCTGACGGCGACGCCGCTGCAGATTGCGCGCGCGATCGGCGGCCTCGCGGCGGGAGGTGTTTGGCACGTGCCGCATCTCACGCTGTCGGCGACGAAGGACGAGAAGCCGCACGAATGGGCGGTGAACGCAGAGAACGTCCGCAAGATCGTGTATGGAACGTACGGCGTGGTGAATGAAGGCGGGACGGGCGGACGTGCGAAGCTGCCGGGCGTCGATGTATGCGGGAAAACGGGTTCGGCGCAGGTGGCGTCGGGCGAATACGAAAAGACGCACAAAGATCTGAAAGATAACGCGTGGTTCGTCGGGTTCGCGCCGTGCTACAACCCGGAGATTGTGGTGGCGGTGCTGTGGGAGAACGTCGGTCTGCACGGCCAGTTCGCGGCGCCCACCGCGCGGGACGTGATGAAGGCTTACTTCGATAAGAAGGAACGCGCGGCGGAGGCCGAGGCGGCGAGAGTCGCCGGATCGCAGCAGGCGGTGGCGGGGTTGCTGCCTGGCGCAGGGCCGGTGAATTCGAAGAGCGGGGAGGCGCGTTAGCTTGTTCCAGTTTGCCAGGTTCCGGGATTTCGACTGGACCATGTTCATCGTCGTGCTGGTGATCTGCGGGCTCAGCGTGCTGCAGATCTTCAGCGCCACGCACGACACCGTATGGCAGGGCTCGTGGTGGAAGCAGCTCATCTATATTTTGGGCGGGCTGGTTTTGATGTGGCTGGTGACGAACATCGATTACCACTCGCTGATGGGACAGGTTTACCCGGCCTATATCGCTTCCGTGGCCCTGCTGGCGCTGGTGCTGCTGGTGGGCAAGCGCGCGTTCGGGTCCACGCGGTGGATCGCGCTCCCCACGGGAATCCACCTGCAGATCTCCGAATTCGCCAAGATTGTGGTGGTCGTGCTTGTGGCGCGCTTTCTGACCGAGTTGAAGACGGATGTGATTGAAGCCCGCGAACTGGCGAAACTGGCGGGACTGGTGGTGATCCCGATGGCTCTGATCGCCAAAGAGCCGGATCTTGGCACGGCGCTTACCTACATTCCGATTCTGGCGGCGGGCGTTTTTCTGGCCGGGATGCGCTGGCAGTACTGGCTCACGATCGGGCTGATTGCGCTGGTTGTGGTTCCCGCCGGTTTTACGATGATGCAGCCGTACCAGAAAGCGCGGATTGCCAGCTTTCTCGATCCCGAGCGCGACCCGCAGGGGAACGGGTATCAGCTGATCCAGTCCAAAATTGCCGTGGGGGCCGGCGGAACCTGGGGGAAGGGAATTACCAAGGGCAGCCAGACGCAGTTGCGGTTCCTGCCGGTGCCGCACACGGACTTTATTTTCTCCGCTTTTGCCGAAGAACACGGCTTTGTGGGGGTGATGCTGGTGCTGATTCTTTACTTCATTTTGCTGATGCAAATGGTGCAGGATGCCCAGACAGCCCCGGACCGGGCGGGAATGTATTGTTGCATGGGAGTGGCGGCGCTCATTTTATTTCATATACTGGTAAATGTAGGGATGGTGGTAGGCCGGATGCCGGTGACCGGAATCCCCTTGCCGCTGATGAGTTATGGCGGGTCGAGCGTGTGGTCCACGTTCCTGATGCTCGGCCTGGTGAACAGCGTACGAGTACGAAGATTTGTGAATTGAGTCGTTTGGGGCGGATGCGAGGAGTTGTTTCCGGAGTCCGCCGGGTGAGCAGTAAAAGGTATCTGTCGGGCAGTAGAAGATTTTGAAGCAGCAGATTTTGAAAATTTGAGTTGGGAGCCAAGGAGACTCTCGGATCGAACCGGAGCGCGATGCAGGTTCCGGTTTGTGGACGAAAGGCGAGGTGCCGGATGGTCCGGTTGCGCCCAGGTCTCCCGAATCAGCGGTTTCCCAGTGCCGGCGGCGGTGTCGAGCGTTCTCTCCACCCACCGGCGGGCGTGAGTTCAGGCAGTTCGGTTGGTCGGGGCCGAAAGTCCCCGGGCAATCCTTACGCAGGGCGATAGCAAAGTTCGGGTCCAGTTTCACCGGTTCGAGTTCCTCCATGGGAGCCCAGCGGGAGAAATTGCATGTCCAAAGAGCTTATCGTCTCGGCGGGACGCCACGAAACAAGAGTGGCGATCCTCGAAGACGATCAGGTCGTGGAGTTATTCCACGAACGAGAAAAAGAGTATTCGCTAGCCGGTAGTATCCACAAGGGACGAGTCACGCGGGTTCTGCCCGGCATGCAGTCGGCATTCGTCGACATCGGGCTGGAACGTGACGCGTTCCTCTATGTATCTGATTTTTTTGAGGACAACGAAGAATACGATGCCGTGGTCAGCACGGTGGAAGATCAGGTCCTCAAACTGGAAAAAGGCGATTCGCCCGCCGGGGAGCGCAGTGCGCGTCCGGAAGGCAGTTCAGATCGCAGCAGTTCAGATCGCAGCAGTGGAGATCGGGGCGGCGGAGATCGCGGTGGCCGGGATCGCGGCAGAGGCCGGGATCGGGGCCGGGATCGCGGCGGACGTCCGGAGCGCGGCGATCGGCAAGGCGGAGATCGGCAGGGCGCAGATCGGCAGGGTGGCGATCGGCAGGGTGGCGATCGGCAGGGTGGAGATCGTGGTCCGCGTCCGGAACGAAGCGAAATTGCGGCCGGTCCGGCTGCAGGCGAAACGGTTTCCCGTGACGGCGCGGCGGCGATCGACGAGGTTACGCTCGCGGCGGAGAGCCTGATTGCAGGCTCAACGGGCGCGCCGGTGATGGAGGCTTCGGTTACCGAAGGGAGCCCCGCGGTGGAACGCCGTGAAGGCCGGCCGGAAGGCGATCGTGGCGGAGATCGTGGTGGAGATCGCGGCGGACGCGGACGGCGCGGGCGCAGACGACGTGGCGGACGCGGCGGCGGTTCCGGGCTGCCCGATTCGAAATTCTTTTCTCCGCAGCACGGCGGACGCGGCGAGCCCGGGCGGCAGGAATCGCTTAGCCCGGCGAGCAACGAAATCGAAGAGATTTCGGCCGAACCGGATGCTCCCGAAAGCGAGATTGAAGAGACTCCGCGCGCGTACGCTCATGCGCCGGTCGACGATTTCATGGTGCTGCCGGGTGAATCGCTTGCCAAGTACTCGGGGCCTGAAGCGGAACGCGAATCCGGCGAGGAAGCGCTGGCGGAATCCGCCGAGCCGAGCGAAGAGACGCGGGAAACTGTGGCGATTACCGGAGCCCCGGCCGAGTTCGGCGTGGTGGCTTCGTGGGTCGCACAGAAGAAGGCGGCCGATGCTCTGAAGGTTGAGGAGCCCACGGCCGAGTCCTGGGCTGTGAACGAGGAGAGCGCCGCGACGGCTGAGCCGGCCGAGGCAGCCGAAGTTGTCAGTTCGTCCGACGAAGCGGTTGCGCAGATCGACGCAGCGGCGGACGCCGAGGAAGAGGGCGACGAGGACGGCGAATTTGCCGAAAGCGAAATCCTCACCCAGGCGGACGACGACATCGGGATCAGTGCCGGCGAGGTTGCCGAGATCGATCTGGGCGCGGAAGTCGCCCTGGCGCAGGAAGAAGACGGCCCGGAACCGGCGCGCATGCCGACCAGCCTGACGGCGACGCTGCGCGAACAGGGCCATCGCTATCCGCATCGGGTGTCCCGCCGGATGCGCCGTAAAATGCGCGGCGGCCAGGGCGAAGAGGGCGAAGCCAAACCCGCCGTGGTGGAAGGAGACGATGCCGCAGTCGCCGAAGGCTCGGTAACGCTGCCCGGCGAAACGCGGGCGGTCGCGCCTCGTGAGGAACAACGCCGGGACGACCGCCGGCCGGAGCGTGGCGAACGTGGAGAACGCGGTGAGCGCGGTGAACGGCCCGAACGCGGCGGCCGCGGGGAACGGCCCGAACGCGAGCGGCCGGTGATGCCGTCGATCTCCGATCTTCTGAAGGAAGGCCAGGAGATCATCGTTCAGATCGCGAAAGAGCCGCTTGGGCAGAAGGGCGCGCGCATCACGTCGCACATCGCGCTGCCGGGGCGTTTCGTGGTTTACATGCCGACCGTGGAGCACGTGGGCGTGTCGCGCAAGATTCCGAGCGACGAAGAGCGCCACCGCCTGAAGCGCGTGCTGACGACGCACCGCCAGGGGATCCCGGGCGGCTTCATCTGCCGCACCGCGGCCGACGGCAAGACGGAAGAAGAACTTCGCGTCGATATGCACTTCCTCTACAATCTCTGGCTCGACATGCGCCAGAAGGCGGAGAAGAAGCCCGCGCCGCAGTTGCTGCATCATGATCTCGATCTGGTCCAGCGCATTCTGCGCGATCAGCTGACCACGTCTTTCAAGACCATCTGGGTGGATAACGAAGAGCTGTACGAAAGCGTGCTGCGCTTTGTGGAACGCTTCCAGCCGGCGCTGATCGGGCGGGTGAAGCTGTACACGCGCTCGAATCCGATCTTCGACGAATTCGGCATTACCGCGGAAGTCGAAAAGGCGCTGCGGCCGAAGGTCTGGCTGAAGTCGGGCGGCTACATCGTGATCAACCAGACGGAGGCGCTGGTGGCGATCGACATCAATACCGGCAAGTACGTCGGGAAGTCGAACCGCCTCGAAGACACCATCGTGAAGGTGAACACGGACGCGATCAAGGAAATCGTGCGCCAGATCCGGCTGCGCGATCTTGGCGGGATCATTGTGGTCGACTTCATCGACATGGACGAACGCAAGAATCGCCAGAAGGTGATGATGGCGCTCGAAGATGCGATGCGGGTGGACCGTGCGCCGTACAAGATACTTCAGTTCAACGATTTCGGGCTGGTGGCGATTACGCGCAAGCGCGTGAAACAGTCGCTGGAACGGACGCTGTGTTCGCCGTGCCCGTATTGCGAGGCAGCCGGGTATGTGAAGAGCGCGCACACGGTGATCGGCGAAATTCTGACCGAGGCGCAGCGGATGCGCAAGGCGCTCGAGACCGAACAGGGCAATCTGGTGCTGCGTGTGAATCCGGAAGTGGCCAAGGTGCTGAAGAGCAACCACAATTCGTTCCTGCAGGAGATCGAGGAGATCGTCGGCAAGGCGATTATGGTGAAGAGCGATCCGCTGCTGCACCAGACGAAGTTCGATCTGGCATAGCGCGCGAAACCGGACGCAAAAACGAAGAGGCCGTGGAGCGATCCGCGGCCTCTTTTGTTTGTGCCCGGCGTGTATTTGTGCCCGGCGAGCAGGCTTGTGCCGGAGAAGCGGTGCGGTCGCACGCCGTTCCACTCCTGTCATCACGCATTTTGCCTGCCCGCAGTAGAATCAAAAGCATGACCGGGAAAGTCAGCGTCGTAATCGAACAGGACGACCACGGCTGTTACGCGTGGTGCCCGGAATTAAAGGGCTGCCAGTCCCAGGGGGCCACGGTGGAGGAGACGCTCACGAGCATTCGCAAGGCGATCGATTTGTTTCTCCTGACAATGACCGACGAGGAGCGGGCGGCCGTGCTCAGCCGGGAGATTCTGGCCACCGCCATTGAAGTGCATGCCTGAGTGGCCGCGTCTGACGGCCGCGGAGGCCGAAGTTCTGTTGCGGAAGGCCGGATTCAGCGCTTCCCGGTCGGACGCCAGCCACCGGATCTACGCAAAGAACGGGCGGCGGGTGGCGATTCCGTTTCACAATGCTGACACGCTGCACCCGAAAATTGTCCGCCAGACGCTCGAAGCAATCGAGGACACCGCCGGAATTTTCCCGCCGCTTCAGCGCGCCGGAGAGGTTGAGTTCTGACACGAATCGGCGGCTCGGTTTGACGGCCACCCGCCTCGTTCCCGCCGCTGGAAACCTCACGCGCTAAAATCTAAATTAGCCCTGTTGTGCCTTTACATATATGGTCGATGCTGTATTAGCGAAAATATTCGGTACCCGAAACGAGCGCGAAGTCAAGGCGATGCGTCCAACCATCGCCGCGATCAACGATCTGGAACCAACCATCCAGAGACTTTCCGACATCGATCTGGCCGCCAAGACAATTGAGTTCCGCGAACGCCTTGCGCGCGGGGCATCCCTCGACGATCTGCTGATCGAAGCCTTCGCCGTGGTGCGTGAAGCCAGCCGCCGCGTGCTGAACATGCGCCACTTCGACGTCCAGTTGATCGGCGGAATGGTGCTGCACCGGGGCCGCATCGCCGAAATGAAGACCGGCGAAGGCAAGACCCTTGTCGCCACCGCGCCCTCGTACCTGAATGCCCTCGAAGGCAAAGGCGTGCATGTGGTGACGGTGAACGATTACCTCGCCAAACGCGACGCCGAGTGGATGGGGCGGATTCACCGCTTCCTCGGCCTGACCGTCGGCATCATCGTGCATGATCTGGACGATTCCGAGCGGCAGCAGAGCTACGGCTGCGATATCACCTACGGCACCAATAACGAGTTTGGCTTCGATTATCTGCGCGACAACATGAAGTTCCAGCTGGCCAACTGCGTGCAGCGCGGCCACAACTTCGCCATCGTCGACGAAGTCGATTCCATCCTGATTGACGAAGCCCGTACGCCGCTCATCATTTCCGGCCCGAGCGAAGAGTCCACCGACAAGTACTACAAGGCCAACAAAGTCATCCCGCATCTGCAGCGCGGCGAAGTGATCGAAGGCAAGGAGCCGGGCGAAAAGTACACTACCGGCGATTTCACCGTTGACGAAAAGCACCGCTCGGTGGCGCTGACGGAAGAAGGCGTCCTGCATGTGGAAAAGCTGCTCGGCATCGGCAATATGTACGAGCCGCAGAACGTGGAGTGGAACCATCACATCCAGAGCGCGCTGAAGGCGCACGTGGTGTTCCAGCGCGATAAGGACTACGTCGTGAAGGATGGCGAAGTCATCATCGTCGACGAGTTCACCGGCCGTCTGATGCCGGGCCGCCGCTGGAGCGACGGGCTGCATCAGGCCGTGGAAGCCAAGGAAGGCGTCAAGATCGAAAAAGAGACGCAGACGCTGGCGACGGTTTCGTTCCAGAATTACTTCCGTCTTTATAAGAAGCTTTCCGGCATGACCGGTACGGCGGAAACCGAAGCCACCGAGTTCGACAAGATCTATAAGCTCGACGTGACGGTGATTCCCACCAACCGCCCGATGATCCGCAAGGAAAATACGGACGTAGTCTACCGGACCGAGGACGAAAAGTTCCGCAACGCCGCCAGGGAGATCAAGGAGTTCCAGGAGCGCGGCCAGCCCGTGCTGGTGGGTACGATTTCGGTTGAAAAATCCGAGCGTCTCGCGGCCCTGCTGAAGAAAATGGGCATCCGGCACGAAGTGCTGAATGCGAAGAATCACGAACGCGAAGCGCATATTGTGGCGCAGGCGGGCCGGAAGGGATCGGTCACGGTTTCGACCAACATGGCGGGTCGCGGCACCGATATTCTGCTGGGCGGAAATGCCGACGCCATGGCGCGCGACGTGATGCGGAAACAGGGTAAGGATCCGGACCGCGAAGAGTTCAAAGCGGACTGGGAACGCACTCTGGCTCAGGTCAAAGAGGACTGCGCAAAGGAGCACGATGAAGTCGTCGCGCTCGGCGGACTTCATATTGTCGGCACCGAGCGGCACGACTCGCGCCGCATCGATAACCAGCTCCGCGGACGCGCGGGACGGCAGGGCGATCCCGGCAGCTCGCGCTTTTTCCTCTCTTTGCAGGACGATCTGCTGCGCATTTTCGGCGGCGATCGCATGCAGAACCTCATGCTGCGGCTGGGCATGGAAGAGGATGTGCCGATCGAATCCGGCATGATCACCAAGCGGATTGCGGCGGCGCAGAAGGCTGTGGAAACGCAGAACTTCGAATCGCGCAAACATCTGCTCGAGTACGACGACGTGATGAACAAGCAGCGCCAGGCGGTGTATTCCATGCGCCGCGGCCTGCTGGAGGGCGCCGATCAGAAAGAACGCATCATGGAGATGACGCGCGGCGTCATTGCGGCCATGCTGGAAATGCGCTGTCCGGAAGATGCGCGTCCGGACTCCTGGGATCTCACCGGCATTCAGACGGATATGCTCACGCGCTTCGGCGTGCGCGTGCCGGCCTCCGATCTGGGCGGCATGAAGGTCTCCGCCATGGAAGAGTTTCTGATCGACCGTGCGCGGGAAACGTACGATGCGAAGGAAGCGCTGGTTGGCGCATCCCTGCTGCGCGAGGCCGAGCGCAACATCATGCTCCACATCATCGACGACCAGTGGAAAGACCACCTGCTCTCGATGGACCACCTGAAGGAAGGGATCAATCTGCGCAGCTACGGGCAGAAGGATCCGCTGGTGGAGTACAAGAAGGAATCGTTCACGCTGTTTGAAGACATGATGGACCGGATTGAAGACGAGACGGTCCGTTACCTTTACTTCCTGCGGTTCGAGCAGAACGCCAGCGTGCCCGGATTTTCCGGCGACGATTATCTGGACGAAGAACAGGAAGCCGAGGAAGAGCGCAAGCGGGCCGAGACCCGGCGTCTTGCCGAGGAGATGCAGCGGCAGGCCGCGCAGAGCGCCGTGCAGGACATGACGCGCAAGATCCAGCGGCAGCACGAAAAAGAACTCGCCGAACTGCAGATGACCGGCAGCGCCAGCGCCGGAACGGTGAGCCAGACGGTGGTCAACGCCGGTCCACGCGTGGGCCGCAATGATCCGTGTCCGTGCGGCAGCGGGAAGAAGTACAAAAAGTGCCACGGCGCGTAGCCGGGGTGATCCGAGTCTCATGAAAAAGCTTGCCTGCCTGCTGTTGCTGGTTGCCGGGTATGCGTCGGCGGCAATTCTGCCCGACACTATCGGCGACTGGAAAAAGGGACCGGGCACGAGGCCGGCGCTGGCCGCGGCAGACGAAAAAATCTGGCGCGAGTATGGGCTGCAGGATTCCGAGAGCGCTCCCTACGCAGCCGGAGTGAAGAAGTACACCATCTCGGCGTGGAGATTCGCTGACGCAACGGGATCCTACGCGGCGTTTCAGAACATGCGACCGGCCGGAGCAAAGCCCGTCGAGGCGGCCAGCGCGCTGGCGGTGGCAAACGCGGCCGACGAACTGGTATCGGTAGGAAATTATTTATTCTTCTTCAAAGGCTATAAGCCGAATGCTGAGGAGTTGAATCACGTGGTGGGAACTGCGCCGAAGTATTCGCAGTCGCCGCGCCCCGTTCTCGCAAAGTATTTACCCGCCGGGCTGGAAGTGAATTCCGAGCGATATATCACGGGTCCGGAGAGTCTGGCGAAATTCTTACCGCAGGTGCCTCCCGGGACGGTTGCCTTCCACTTCGATGTCGAAGCGCAGGTCGCGCGTTACGGGAAAACCACGCTCGCCGTGTTCTCCTATCCGACGATGGAGATCGCCCGCGATCGCATTTCGCACTTTCAGGAAATATCCGGCGCTGTAGCAAAACGGACCGGTCCGCTGGTGGTGGTGGCGATCGCGCCCAGTGCCGATGAGGCGGAACGAATTCTCTCTCGTGTGAAGTTTCAGGCCGACGTCACGCTGCCGGAACATGTGCCGACGCCGAAGGATAATCCGGCGAATCTGTTTCTGAATATCGTGATCCTTTGCGGAGTTCTGATCGGGTTTTGCGTGGTATCCGGACTGGTGGTCGGAGGGCTCCGAATATTGCTGCGTCGCTCTGGCGCGTCGGGCGACGGCGATCAGATGATCAGCCTCCATCTGACGAATCGGCAGTGACGCCCGGCGGCCGGGAGCTCGGCCCCGGAGGTCCGAAAAAGCACTGTTTTCGTGCGCTGGTCTGATCCATAAGTTCCTTTGGATCGTGCTGTTTGCGGGTATTCAGGGGCATTTCGGGTCGCCCAGGACGCAAGGCGCCGGAAAGTCAAGCGGAATCCGGCAAAAATATAACGGGCAGCGAAATCAAGTGCTTAACCTGTGGATAACTTCGGGGAGATTTTCCCTTGACGAAGAGTCTCCGGAAACTTTAATATCCAATCACTAAAGTTTTTGCCGGTTGTAAAGCCGTCGAAAATGATTCTCCCATCGAACTCATTCGGCAAAGCCGAGTGATGAGGCCCACCCCGCAAGCGGTGGGCCTCCGTATTTTCCGGGTGCTGCCCGCGAGCGTGAACCCTTTGTTTCGGGCGGCACTGCGGCCCCCGCTCCTGCGTCCCGCCAGAGCGATTCAGCCGCTTGAATGCGACCCGAGTCACCCAAACGCCCCGGCGCGCCGGTCAAGGCCGATCCTGGGCGCAAAAAACGGCATTTCAGCCGCCGGGCCGGTTAGATTTCGGCGGGGTTGCCCCAGGCGCCGTCGAAAACCAGTTCGGAGAGGGGCTTTCGCGAGCGCGCCACCGGGGAGGAGGCACCGTCCTTCAGATGGCCTACTACAAATGAAGCGCCAATCTCGAAATCGTCCGGGACTGCGAACTCGGTCCGGGCGCGCTCGGCGTCGAAGCCTCCCATAAGGTGAACATAAAGATTTCTGGCGGTTGCTTCTGCCGCCAGACTGACCCCGGCGGCGCCGGTATCGTGCATGGCGAAGCGATTCGGCAGGCCGTTCTGAGTGAAAGTCTTTCTGGCAGCCGTGAACCCGATGACCCAGGCATCCTTCGCCCACGCCTGGTTCTTCTCCGCAAGCAGGGAGAGCAGGCGGGCGAACTGGTCCGGCCTCTCCTGCGTTGCCACCACGAAGCGCCACGGCTGTTCATTGAAGCAGGAAGGCGACCAGCGGGCGGCCTCAAACAGGCTGCGAAGTTGGGCGGGGTCCACAGGGCGGCGGGAGAATTCGCGTGGGCTCCAGCGTTTGGCGATGACGGAATGCAGGCCGGCGGAACCGGGTTCGGGTGTGTTGACGGGCATGGGAGTTTGGATGCAGTTTAACCCAGCCCGGTCGCGCGGGGTCCGGCAGACGGTAGAATTTGATTTAACCTTGAAACACACATTTCCGCTATCCGACAAGAAACTGCAACTGATCCCGCTCGGCGGTCTCGGCGAATTCGGGATGCACATGATGGCGCTGCGCTACGGCGACGACATCATCGTGATCGACGCAGGCATGATGTTCCCGGAAGCGGAGCTGCTTGGCGTCGATATCGTCACGCCCGATCTGACGTATCTCAAAGAGAATCGCCAGCACGTCCGCGCGCTGCTGCTGACGCACGGCCACGAAGATCACATCGGCGCGGTGGCGTTCTTCCTGGCCGAATTTCCGGTGCCGGTTTATGGGACTGGATTCACGCTGTCCCTGGTGGAGCGCCGGCTGGAAGAATACGATATTGCTGAAGATCCGGATCTGAAGACGGTCAGGCCGAAGGACATTGTGGAGATCGGCCCGTTCAAGGTCGAGTTCATTCACGTGACGCACTCCATCGTGAGCTGCGTGGCGATGGCGATCACCACGCCGCTCGGTGTGGTGATTCATACCGGCGATTTCAAGGTCGACCCGACTCCGACCGACAACGAGCTTTTCGATCTTCATACGCTGGCCGATTACGGCAAGCGCGGCGTGCTGCTGCTGCTGTCCGATTCCACAAATGCCGACCGGCCCGGCTACTCCGATTCCGAACGCGCCGTGCGGCCGCGCCTCGAAGACGTCTTCAATCGCGCTGAAAACCGGCTCTTTGTCTCCTGCTTCAGCTCCTCGATTCACCGGCTGCAGCTGATTCTGGATCTTTCCGAAGAGTTCGGACGCAAGGTGGCGCTGGTGGGCCGCAGCATGAACTCGGTGACGGAGATTGCGCACTCGCACGGCCTGCTGCAGATTCCCGACAACGTTCTGATCCGCCCGCAGGATGTGGCCGAGGCGAAGCCGAACAAAGTCACGGTGCTCATTTCCGGCACGCAGGGCGAGCCGATGTCGGCGCTGTCGCGCGTGGCCGTGGATAACCACAAACACATCTCGATTTCGAAGGGCGACACGGTGGTGCTGAGTTCGCGCATCATCCCGGGCAACGAGAAGACGATCTTCCGGATGATCGACCATATCTCGAAGCGTGGTGCCGATGTGCTCTACGGCAGCATGAATCCGCCGCTGCACGTCTCCGGGCACGGCTCGATGGAAGAGTTGCGGCTGGTGCTGAATCTGGTGCGGCCCCGTTACTTCGTACCGGTGCACGGCGAGTACAGGCAACTGGCCAAGCACGCTCGGCTGGCGTCGCACCTGCACAACGTGGGGCTGGAAGAAACGTTCATTCTTGAAACCGGCGACGTGCTGGAGCTCGACAAAATGGGCGCGCGCAAGGCCGGCCGCGTCACCGTTGGCCGCGTCTGCATCGATTCCGGCGCGGTGGGCGAAGTCGTGGGCGATATGGTGATTCGCGACCGCCGGCTGATTTCGGAAGACGGCATCGTGATGGCGATTATTGCCATCAACAAGCACACGGGCAAGATCGAAGCGCCGCCGGCGATTGTGAGCCGCGGGTTCGCGCTGGAGGACGACGCCGACTTCATGAAGAAGGCGCGCGAGGCCGTGGCGAAGACCCTTGAAGGCTCCAACGCCGAAGAAATGATGGACGTCGGCGTGATGAAGGAAAAGGTTCGCGCCGACCTGAAGCGGTTCATCAGCCGCAACGCCGATCGCCGCCCGCTGATTATGCCGGTCGTGATGGAAATCTGAGAAACGGAAATCTGAGAGACGGAAATCTAAGAGACGGAGACCTGAGCGGGCGCGTGCCGCCCGTCAGGCCTTAATCCCGAACAGCTTCGCCGCCGTCTCGCCCAGAATCGCGCGCTTATCCGCATCGCTCAGGCCTGGCGTCTTCAGGATGTGATCCACCGTCGTCGTGCTCCATGCATACGGAAAATCGGTCCCGATCATGACCTGGCCGGCGCCGATTTCGGCAACCAGATGCCGGAGCGCCTCGGGCGTGAATACCATGGAGTCCACGTAAATCTGGCGAATGTACTCGGAAGCCTTGCGTTTGGCGACCTTGCAGGCATCGGGATAGCGGATGCAGCCGTAGTCGGAACGTGCGATGTAGCTCGGCAGATAGCCGCCACCGTGCGCCGCCAGAATCTTCAGTTTGGGGAAGCGGTCGAGCGTTCCGTCGAAGATCAGGTGCGACAGAAAGATCGTGGTTTCGAGCGGATTGCCGATCACGTTGAACAGACCGCCGTTGCCGCCGAGCCGTTTATCCATTTCGGGAATGCCCTGCGGGTGTGAGAAGACGACTACGTCGAGCTTTTCGGCCATCTGCCAGAACGGGTCGTATTTCGGATTCGAAAGTTCATCGCCGTTGCAGTGGCCGCCGATGGCCGCTCCGCGGAGCTTGTATTTGAGAACCGCCTCTTCGAGTTGAGTCGCGGCGAGTTCCGGGAACTGGAGCGCCACTGACGCAAAGGCCGCAAAGCGATCCGGGTAGTGTGCCACCAGATCGGACAGCCGCAGATTATTCAGCGCGATCACCTTTGTGGCGGTCGCTTCATCCACCGAATACCAGTTGGGGTTGATACTGAGGACCTGCATGTCGGTGCCCCATTCGTCCATGAGGGCGAAGCGGGCCGGTTCCATCACCGATTTGTTCGAAGCGTCCACCTTGACGCCCATCAGCGCATTGGCTTCCGGGATGATGACGTGTGCGTGAACGTCGATCGTCTTCACCGCGCGTCCGCCAACCGTTACGCGGCGGCGCTTTGGATTGGGGGAGGACGGGACCGCCATCTGGGCGGCGGCTCGATGGGCTGAAAGATTACAGCCGGTGAAGACGACTCCGGCCGCGGCGGCCGCTTCCGTCAGGAACTGACGTCGGTTTTTCATGGATGCGCTCCGGGTGCAGTTTATCAGTCCCGGGCGCGGCGGAGCAAGCGCGGCGGCGCGGTTTTAGTGGAGCTGCCAGTCACCCGTTTTAATTCGGGCGCTGATGTCGGAGTCCGATGCCGGCTGGATGCCATTCGGCGCATGTTCCAGCACCAGCAGATTGGCGAACTCATTGGGCGCGATCTTCGACCCGGCAGCGGGAACGATCCACTTACCCGTCAGATCGGTACGGTCCGACGCCTGCGGAACCGGGACATCGCGGCGCGTGCCGACGGCCGTGAACCGGGTGCCGGTGATGACAACCACCGCGTCGTCGATCGGCCGCGCTCCGGCCTCGGTCGTTACCGTGGCGCCGAGCAGCACCTTCACGCTGCCGCCGGGACTCTGCTCGCATCCGCCAAGAATAAGCGCGCCAATTGCCAGCACGAAAGATGAGAGTAATGCGGTGCGTTTCGGCATACCGGAATATAGAATATCGCACCGCGCGGGGAGGCCGCCGAGCGCGTGCTAATGTGGCCGGAGACTCTTTGTTATGAACCTTTGTGACCTCTTCGATCTGTCGCTGAAAGGCCGCCGCGACGTGGTGGCGCTGGAATTCCGCGGACGCGCCTGGACGTTCGGCGAAGTGGACGCGCGCAGCAACCGCCTTGCGCTTTTGCTGCAGCAGAAAGGCCTCGCCGCCGGCGACCGCCTGTGCGTCTATCTGGCCAATTCGCCGGAGATGATCGAACTGTACATCGCGTGCGTGAAACTGGGCGTGATCTTCGTGCCCATCAACATTCTCTACCGGGATCGCGAAATCTCCCACATCCTGCACGACGCCGATCCGAAGGCTCTCGTCACAGATTCCGAAGTTGCGACCGCGCTTCCGGTCTGGGCGCCCGCCGAACTCACGCGCGAAGCCGAGGCGATGGAAGATCGCCGGCCGGAAGTTGACCTCGATGGCGATGCGCCCGCCGGCATCATCTATACGTCCGGCACTACCGGGACATCGAAAGGCGCGGTCCTGTCGCACAATAACTTTGCCGCGAACGCGGTGAACCTGCTCGCCTGCTGGCGGATTACATCGGAAGACCGCTTCCTGCTGGCGCTGCCGCTGTTTCACGTGCACGGCCTCGGCAACGGTCTGCATTGCTGGCTTATCAGCGGGTGCCGGATGCGCCTGCTGGAACGCTTCGAACACCAGTCCGCCGCGGAAACTTTTTGCGAGTTCCGCCCCACGCTGTTCTTCGGCGTGCCGACCGTTTACGTTCGCCTGCTGGACATTCCGGCCGACAAAGCACGCGAGATCGGTAGTTTCATGCGTCTGTTCGTTTCCGGATCCGCGCCGCTGGCCGCGCAGGTGATGGAGGATTTCCGCGCGCTCTACGGGCACACCATTCTGGAGCGTTACGGCATGTCGGAAACGCTCATGAACATCAGCAATCCGTATGAAGGCGAGCGGCGTCCTGGCACGGTCGGGCTGCCGCTGCCCGGCATTTCCGTGCGGCTGCTCAACGCGCAGCATGAACCGGTGGCCGAAGGCGAGACCGGCGAGGTCTACCTGCGCGGGCCCAACGTCTTCATGGGCTACTGGCGCCGGGAAGATGCCACGCGCGAAGCTTTCGTGGATGGCTACTTCCGCACCGGTGACATCGCCACGCGCTCGAAAGACGGCTACTACACGCTTTCCGGCCGCCGCAGCGATCTGATTATTTCGGGCGGCTTCAATATCTATCCGCGCGAGATCGAAGAGTTTCTCTCCGAACAGCCCGAGATCGAAGAGGCCGCCGTTGCCGCGCAGGCCGATCGCGTGCGCGGCGAAGTGCCGGTGGCCTATGTAGTGCCGGCGGCGGGCTACGATGCCGCGGTCATTGAGGCACGCTGCCGCGAGAAACTGGCGTCGTTCAAGATTCCGCGCGAGTTCATCTGCATTGAAAAGCTCCCGAGGAATGCGCTGGGTAAAGTCCAGAAGCACCTGCTCAAAAAGCCGGCGTAGCGGCTTTCGCAACAACCCGCGTGATATCCTGTTTTTTCTGGTAGAGGTGCGGCGGTCAGGAATGCGCGCTGTAGTTCCCGCAATCACGGGATGCGAGCAGGAGGGGCTTGTCGCCGAAATCGGCGCTGCGGATTGAGCGGCGCGATTGGGGGTCCGGGCTGAATCCCGGCCACTGTCATCCGGTCCAAAGGGACCGGGTGGAGCGCTATCGGGATAGTGAACTGTTTCTCCATCCTCACTCTCCTCGTACGCGCATCCGGATATTAAGGCCGATATGCACGTATTCGAACTAACGCGAGAGCTGATCGAAATACCGTCAATAACTCCGGAAGAAGAGAAGGTCGGACTGTATCTGTACGACTATGTCTCGCGTCTGGCGGCGGCCCATGGCGGCATTGCCGAAAAGCACGAAGTCGAACCGGGCCGCTGGAACGTCTTCGCCAGTTTCGGCGAGCCGCTGGTTACGCTCTCCACGCACATGGATACGGTGCCCCCCTACGTGCCTTTCAGCGAGGATGACGAATTTATCCGCGGCCGGGGAGCGTGCGACACCAAGGGCATCATCGCTTCGATGCTGATTGCCGCCGAGCGCCTTCTCGAACAGGGCGTGCGTGATTTCGGGTTACTCTTTGTGGTCGGCGAAGAGCGCAACAGCGCCGGTGCTTATTATGCGGCGAAGCATCCGCGCGGAGCGAAGTTCATCATCAACGGCGAACCGACGGAAAATCAGCTGGCGCTGGGCTCCAAGGGCGCGCTGCGCTATGAAGTGGTGGCCAGCGGGCGCATGGCGCACTCTGCATACCCCGAACTCGGCGATTCGGCAATCCATAAGTTGCTCGATGCGCTGGATGCCATCCGCGGAGTAGAGTTACCTGTGGATGCGGTGCTGGGGCCGAGCACTCTGAACATCGGCACCATTCGCGGCGGACGTGCTCCGAACGTCATTCCCGATGACGCACGAGCCGAAATCTTTGTACGGCTCGTGGGTGATTCGTCTTCCACAAAAGCGGCACTCGAAAAGGCCGTCGAGGGCAAGGCGCAGCTCAATTTCGTTCTCGAAATTCCGGCGGTGCGATTAACCGCCGCAGAGGGCCTGCCGACTACGGTGGTCGCCTACACAACAGATATCCCGGCGTTTGAAGGCCAGTGGGGCGAAGCTCTGCTGTTCGGTCCTGGGACGATTCACGTGGCACATACTCTCGACGAGCGTGTGCCGAAACAGCAGTTACTCGATGCAGTGGAAATTTATCAGAAGTTAGTCAGGCAGTTACTGAGTCAAATATCATGAGCAAAGTCGAAGTCGGTATTCTGGGCGCCACCGGGATGGTGGGCCAGCATTTCATTAAGTTTCTCGACGGTCATCCGTTGTTTCGCCTGACGTGGCTGGGAGCCAGCGAACGTTCGGCGGGAAAGCGTTACTCCGATGCCGCCAAATGGCATCTGGGTGGCGGCGCGCCGGAAGCGATCGCCGGCCTGAAAGTGGAAGAAGCCAAACCCGGCAATGCGCCGAAGCTTCTCTTCTCGGCGATGGATGCCGGCGTGGCAACCGAAATTGAACAGGCGTTTGCCGCCGCCGGACACGTGGTCGTTTCGAATTCAAAGAATCACCGGATGGATCACGACGTCCCGCTGCTGGTGCCGGAAATTAACGCCGACCACCTGAAGCTCCTTCCCACGCAGAAGAAGCGCGGCTGGAAAGGGCAGATCGTGACCAATCCGAACTGTTCCACAATCGTACTCACGCTGGGGCTCGCGCCGTTGCGCCAGTTCGGCGTCACGAAGATCATTGCGACCACGCTGCAGGCCATCTCCGGCGCTGGATACCCGGGCGTCCCCTCGATGGACATCGTCGCCAATGTCATTCCTTTCATTGGTGGCGAAGAAGAAAAAATCCAGCAGGAAACCCAGAAAATCATGGGCCACTTCGCCGGCGACCGCATCGAACCGCTGGCCGCAAAAGTAAGTGCGCATTGCAACCGCGTGCCGGTTGTCGATGGCCACACGGTGACGTTATCGGTGGAGTTTTCCTCGAATCCCACGGAAGCCGATCTGCGCAACGCCTTCGAAACTTTCAGCGCCCTGCCGCAGGAACGCAATCTGCCGAGCGCGCCGAAGCGTCCGGTCATCTATATGCACGAAAGCGATCGCCCGCAGCCGCGCAAAGATGTGGAGCGCGAACGTGGCATGGCGGCCTTCGTGGGCCGTCTCCGTCCGTGTCCGGTGTTCGACTGGAAGTTCGTCGCGCTGGGCCACAACACCGTGCGCGGCGCGGCCGGCGCGGCCGTGCTGAATGCGGAACTGATGCATTCCGAAGGGCTGCTGGATTAGGCTGCACGCATGATCGTGATGAAGTTCGGCGGCACGTCCGTCGAATCGGCACAAGCTATCGAACGGGTCGCGGCGATCGTGAAAGCGAACGCCGCGCGTCACCCTGTCGTGGTGGTTTCCGCGATGGGGAAGACGACCAATAAGCTGCTGGCGATCGCGCAGTCGGCGATTGAAGGGCGGCGCGAGGAATTCATCCGCCAGTTGCATGACCTCCGCGACTTCCACTCGCGCGAGGCCCGGCAGGTGGTGCCGCTGGAACGGCGGGCGGAACTCGACCGGGTGCTGGACGATCACTTTCAGGAGTTGACCGAATTAGTCAAGGGAATCGCGGTGTTGGGTGAATTAACGCCGCGTTCCATCGATGCTATTTCAAGCTACGGCGAGCGTCTTTCGAGTTACGTGGTCTCGCTGGCCTTTAATCATTTCGGACTGCCGGCAGTGCATGTGGATTCGCGCAAAGTTATTGTGACGGACCGGCGTCACACGCAGGCTGCGCCGATCTTTACGGAGACTTATAAACGCCTCGCCGATACGATCCCCGCGCTCGCTGCGAGACAGGTCGTGGTGATGGGCGGCTTTATCGGGTCAACCGAAGATGGCGTTACTTCTACGCTCGGACGCGGCGGGTCGGACTTCACGGCGTCCATCGTGGGCGCGGGCATCGGCGCGGAGGAGATTCAGATCTGGACGGATGTGGACGGCATGCTGACCGCGGATCCGACCGTGCTGCCCGGCGGCCATCGCGTCAAAACGATCTCGTTTGCGGAAGCTGCGGAACTGGCGTATTTCGGGGCGAAGGTACTGCATCCGGCCACCGTGATTCCGGCCGTTGAGCACAACATCCCCGTGCTGATTCTCAATTCGCGCCGTCCCGATGTGCCCGGCACGCGTATCGTCTCGCAGGCGGTTGCCTGCAGGAACGCTGTAAAATCCATTGCATGCAAAAAGAAGGTCACGCTGGTGTATGTGTACTCCACGCGTATGCTGATGGCGCACGGCTTTTTGCGGCGAATTTTTGAAGTGTTCGATCGCCACGAAACCGCCGTCGACATGGTGGCGACCAGCGAAGTCAGTGTGTCTCTGACCATCGACAACACCAGCCGAATCGCGCAGATTCGCGAGGATCTCACTGAATTTTCCGAAGTTGTGGTGGAAGAAGGCCACGCCACGGTTTGCCTCGTCGGCGACAATATTCGCTACACGCCGGGCGTTGCGGCGCGCGTTTTCGGAGCGCTGCGCAACGTGAATGTCGCGCTGATTTCCCAGGGCGCATCGTTGCTGAATCTTGGTTTTGTAGTTGCGGAAAAAGATCTGCGGGCGGCGGTGGAGGCATTGCATTCGGAATTCTTCACGGAACTGGATCCTGAGGTGTTTGACTAATGAAAATTGCCATCGTCGGTTACGGCAAGATGGGGCGCATGATTGAACGCATCGCCACCGAACGCGGTATTGAAATTGCGTTAAAGCTGGATGAGTTCAACAACGCCGATTACGCCGGTATTACGGAGGAGAATTTCCGGGGCGTGGACGTTGCGATCGATTTTTCGATTCCCGCAGCCGCGGCAGGAAACATCGAGCGAATTGCCGCGCTCGGCGTGAATATGGTGATTGGTACGACGGGTTGGCTGGAGCAGGAGGCGCACGTCCGGAAAGTTGTCGCAGACACCGGCGTTGGTCTGGTCTGGAGCCCGAATTACTCGGTCGGCGTCAACGCATTCTTCCGTATTGTCCGCGAGGCGTCGAAGTTACTTTCCGATCAGCCGGAATACGAAGCCTGGGCATGGGAAATTCATCATTCGGCCAAGAAGGACGCGCCGTCAGGGACGCTGCTGAAGTTAGTCGACGAGATGCGCGCGGCTGCTTACTCGCGGCGCGTTGATGTTTCTTCGAATCGTGCGGGCACGATCGCCGGCACCCACGAAATCGGTTTCGATTCGGCGGCCGACACCATCACTCTTCGCCATACGGCGCGCAGTCGCGAGGGCTTCGCCTCGGGCGCGGTGCGTGCGGCGGAGTGGGTCGCAGGCAAAAAGGGCTTTTTTGAGTTTGCAGATATCTTGTTTGAGCGCTGAACAGCGCGGGAGGTGGCACATGTTTACGGGATGCGGAACGGCTCTGGTAACACCGTTCCGGAAGGACGGTAGTTTCGATGAAGCGGCCATGCGCAGGCTGGTGCGGCGGCAAATCGATCTGGGCATTGATTTCCTCGTGCCCTGCGGTACGACCGCGGAAAGTCCGACGCTCGACCGCGCTGAGCATCTTCGCGCCGTCGAGGTGACGATCCAGGAAGCGGCCGGAAGGACACCGGTGCTGGCCGGCGCCGGCGGCAACAATACAAAGGAAGTTATTGAACTCGCGCGCGAGTGCGGGAAGCTGGGCGCCAGCGGCATCCTTTCCGTGACGCCGTACTATAACAAGCCGACGCAGGAAGGTTTGTTTCAGCACTACAAAGCGATCGCCGAAGCTGTATCGATCCCGGTGATCCTTTACAGCGTCCAGGGCCGAACCGGCATCAATATTGAGCCCGCAACCGTGGAGCGGCTTTCCTCCATACCGAATATCATCGGTATCAAAGAAGCGTCGGGGAACATTACACAGATCGCCGAAATCATCCAGCGCGTTCCGCCGGACTTCCTCGTGATTTCGGGTGACGACGCCATGACGATTCCCGTGATTGCTCTGGGCGGTCACGGCATCATCTCGGTCGCGTCGAACGAAATCCCCGCCGAGATGACCGATCTCGCCCGCTGCGCGATCAACGGCGACCTCGCCGGTGCGCGTTCGATCCAGAAGAGGTTCCTCCCCCTGATGCAGATCAATTTCATCGAGGCGAATCCGATCCCGGTCAAGTGGGCAATGAGTGTGATGGGTTTACTGGAACCTGTCTACCGGCTCCCGATGGTGGAACCTTCGGCCGCAAGTAAGAAGAAGATTGAAGAAGTTCTGGCGGCATCCGGAGTCCTCGCCGCCGCCGTGGAGGCACGCTAGTTTGCAACAGATTATCGAGCAGCTTTTCGACAACAAGCCGGAGAAGTACACGGCAGACCATTTCGCGGTATTTACAAAATTCCGCGAGGCGCTGAACAAAGGTGAAGTGCGCGCCGCCGAACCCGACGCATCGCAGGAAAGCGGCTGGCGGGTCAACGGCTGGGTGAAGAAAGGTATTCTTCTCGGATTCCGTCTCGGCTCCATTGTCGATATGTCGATCGACGCCAGCCGCCAGCCTTTCTTCGATAAGTCAACTTATCCGGTGCATCAGTTCACGGTGGCCGATGGCGTGCGCATCGTGCCCGGCGGCTCCAGCATCCGCGACGGTAGTTACATCGGCCGCGGAGTTACCTGCATGCCTCCTATGTATGTCAACGTAGGTGCGCATGTGGAAGACGGCACCATGATCGATTCCCACGCGCTGGTCGGGAGCTGCGCCCAGGTCGGACGTAATTGCCACATTTCGGCTGCCGCGCAGATCGGCGGCGTGCTCGAGCCGGTCGGCGCGCTTCCGGTGATCATCGAAGACGAGGTGCTGCTGGGTGGCAACACCGGTGTCTACGAAGGTACGGTGGTGAAAAAGGGCGCGGTGCTCGGCACCGGCACAATTCTGAATCGGTCAACGCCGGTCTACGATCTCGTGCGTGGCCGTATTTACAAGGCGACCGACGAACAGCCGCTGGTGATTCCGGAAGGTGCTGTGCTGGTTGCCGGGTCGCGCGCCGTAACCATCGGGCCTGGCCGCGACTGGGGAATTTCCATCTACACGGCGGTCATCGTGAAGTACCGTGATGACAAAACCGGTGCGCGCGTCCAGCTCGAAGATCTGCTTCGCTGACCACCGCTGAAGCCAGGGCGGCCGCGGCCGCATCCAAAGAAAGACAGCAGGGCCGGATCATTCATGGCAAGCGCGATCAATACTGTCCCGGGAAGGAAGATGAGCGAGGGAACGGTGTATCCGATCCTTTTCGCCATTAGTATTTCGCATCTCCTGAACGACATGATTCAGTCGCTGCTGCCGGCGATTTATCCGATCCTCAAGGCAACTTACAGCCTTGATTTCGGGAAGATCGGGCTGATCACGCTGACGCTCCAGGTGACGGCTTCGCTGCTGCAGCCTGTGGTGGGACTCTTTACGGACCGTAATCCGAAACCGTATTCGCTGCCGTTTGGGATGTGCTTTTCGCTGGCAGGTCTTGTGTTGCTGGCAAGAGCGCCGAATTTCGCCTCGATTCTGTTCGCGGCTGCCATGGTCGGCATCGGGTCCTCGGTATTTCATCCGGAATCATCGCGAGTCGCACGGATGGCGTCCGGCGGACAGCACGGCCTCGCACAATCGTTATTTCAGGTGGGCGGAAACGCCGGGCAGGCGCTCGGGCCGTTGCTCGCCGCGTTCATCGTCATTCCTGGCGGGCAGAGCAGTATCCTGTGGTTCACGCTCGCTGCACTTCTGGCGATTACATTGCTGACTCATGTGGGTCGCTGGTACAAAGAGCGTCAATCGCTGAAAAAGGCCCGCAAGGCGGCTGTCGCGCAGTCGGAGCTATCGAATCGCAGAGTTGCCTGGTCGCTCGCTGTACTGGTGGCTCTGGTGTTTTCCAAGCATTTTTATCTGGCGAGCATCAACAGTTACTACACCTTTTACCTGATCAATAAGTTCCACGTTTCAGTGCAGAATGCAGAGATGCACTTATTCGTTTTTCTCGGCGCAGTGGCTGTCGGCACCATCGTCGGAGGCCCGCTCGGCGACCGGATCGGCCGGAAGTATGTGATCTGGGGCTCCATCCTGGGCGTGCTGCCCTTCACTCTCGCAATGCCGTACGCGAATCTGTTCTGGACCGGCGTGCTGAGCGTCATCATCGGCCTGATCCTCGCCTCCGCATTTTCCGCGATTGTCGTCTACGCGCAGGAACTTGTGCCGGGCAAGGTTGGCATGGTCTCCGGGATGTTCTTCGGTTTCGCTTTCGGCGTCGGCGGGCTCGGGGCGGCCGTCCTCGGCCAGCTGGCGGACCGCACCAGCATCGAGTTCGTCTACCGCGTCTGCGCATTCCTCCCGGCTATCGGAATTCTCACCGCATTCCTTCCGAATCTTGAGCGTCAGAAGGCCGCCTGATCCCGGGTCCGGGCTCGCGGGCAGGTCCTTTTGCAGAGGTGCCGTCTGCTTGGTAGAGTGTCTGTATGTCTTCCGCACTGGAAATTCTGAACGAACATATCGATGCTAAGCATCTGCTGAAACACCCGTTTTATGTGGCGTGGAGCAAAGGCGAGCTGACGCTTGAAGATCTGCGCTTTTATGCGCAGCGGTACTTCGCGCACGTTCGCGCCTTTCCCGCCTACCTGAGCGAGATGCACAGCCGCTGCTCCGATCTGCAGACGCGGCACATCATTGCGGCCAACCTTGCCGATGAGGAAGGTCACGCACCCACGCACCCCGACCTCTGGCTGGATTTCGCCGCAGGCCTCGGCGCGTCGAAACAGGAAGTGCTGAACGCTCCGGTTGCGCCGAAGATGCAGGCCATGATCGATGCGTTCACCACCGCCGCCCGCATGGATACCGGTCTCGCCGCTGCCGCCCTTTATTGCTACGAAAAGCAGATTCCGCAGGTGGCCGGCGCGAAGATTTCCGGGCTGGAAGAAAAATACGGCATCACCGATGCCGACACGCTCCGCTATTTCCGCGTGCATGAAGAAGCCGACGTGGAACACGCCGCGCAGTGGGAAACCATCATCGCCGGTTCCAATAATTCGCCGGAAGCGGTGGCGCAGGTCGCCGACCAGGTTCTAACCGCCCTGTGGGACGGCCTGAGCGAAATCTATGACGGCTGCAGCCGTCCGGCCGGCGCTTCGGCGATGGTCTGTTAGTCAAGGTCTGCTCATCGACAGCAACATAGGACGACGACCGAGACAACGACGACCGAAACGACGACGGACAAAAAAACAACGAGGGCGGCTCATCCGAGTCCGCCCTCGTTTTCTTTTCTGGCTCCGGTATCGGTCTGCGGTCCCTACAGCACCTGGCGGTCGGACGTCTCGCCCTTGCTCTGCGGCGCAACGTCCACGTCGATCCGCATCTCTTTGTGGTTGCGGATCACCGTGAACGTCACCGTCTTCTTCCCGCTGGTCCGCACCAGTCCGGTGATCTCGCGCGGCGCAGTCACCGGCGCGCCGTTGACTTTGGCCACCACGTCGCCGGCATGCAGTCCTGCCTTTGCCGCGGGTGTATTGGCCGCCACGCTGCGCACCAGAACTCCTTCCTTGACGCCGAAGTAATCGGCCAGTTGGCCCGTGAGCGCCTCGCCTTCGAAGCCGACCCGCGCACTGTTGCCGCGCAGCGCGTCGAGCTTCTCATCGAGGTTCGGCGGCAGCGTCGGCATGGCCGGCATGGGCGGCATCGCGCCGTCCGGCCCGGGCAGGAACAACGGACGCCCCGCGCGTTCATCCAGCGTTGCCGTCAGCGTCTGTTTCGCGTTGTTGCGCCATACCGTCAGCCCGACCTTTGCGCCCGGCTGCTGCTCCGCAATCCCCCGGATGAACTGCTCCACGTCGTCGAAGCTCTTACCGTTCACCTCAAGGATGACGTCGCCCTCCTTCAGGCCGGCCTTCGCCGCCGCACTGCCTTCTTCCACGCGCTTGACTTCCACGCCGCGCCCGTCTTTCAGGCCCAGCGCCCGGATGCGCTCATCGGTGAGCGCTACCACGCCCACTCCCAGATAACCGCGCGAAGCAATCTGTCCGAATGTTGCCGACCTCGGGGCCTGCGGCACACGCGTTTGCGCGAACGAAGCTGCCGGTGCAAAAAACAGCGCGGCCAGAAGCGGCGCCGCCGGAATCACACAGGATTTGAAACTTTTCATAACGTCTCCGCTTCTATCGACGCGCCGCTTCCCCGTTCGTCACGCATTCCCGCTTCAGCGCGTGCCGGCTCAGTACGTTCCGACAGACGCGCGCATCGCCGTCAGCAGCTGCTGCACGCGCGCCCGCACGTAGTTATCGTCTTCCTGTTGCACCACTTCCTGCAGAAGCCCCACGATCGATTCATCCCGCTGCGCGCTCAGCACATCGATGGCGCCGCTGCGCACGCCGGCGTTCTCATCCATCAGAAGCACATTGGCCAGCATGCGCCGAACCGCTTCATCCGCCGCCTGTTGCCGCAGCCCCTGCAGCGCCTGCAGCCGGATCGCCGCGCTCGGGTCGTGCGAGGCCGCCTCAATCAGCGCCTGCCGCACCTGCTGTGACGACGCCTGATTCTGCAGCATGGTGATCGACTGTGCCCGAATCCCCGGGTTATTTTCCTCGCGCACCGCGCTCACCAGCAGTTCCTGAATCCGCGGATCGTCCAGCCGCCCCCGCACCACATGCCGCGCCACGTCATCCACCGCAATCGCGATCTCTCCATTGCCCGACTGCGGCTCCACCGAACGCACCGTCGAAAACATCGGCTGCGCCAGCGACGCCGAACTGTACTCCGCCGTTGCCGCCGCCCCGCCCAGCGACTGCGGCGTGAAACGCGCGGCCAGAAATCCAAGCGCAAATAACGCCATCGCGCCCGCCGGAACCCGCAGCCGGATCGGCACACGGAACGAACTCACCACGTCGCTCCACCAGCGCGACCACGCCGATGCGTTCTGCGTCTCCGCTTCCAGCCGCGCGCGCAGTTCCGCCCGGCACGACGTCAGCAGCGCCGGGTCGGCCACGGCATTCGCATAGTCCGGCCGCAGATCGAGCGCATCCAGAAACTTCCGGTGCCGCTCCATCTCTTCGCGGCACGTCGCGCACCCGGCCAGATGGCTTTCCACGCGCTCTTCGGTTTCCGGCGAAACTTCGCCGTAGGCGTAAAGCGGAATCTCAAGGACAATTTCTTCGCAGCTCATACAAATGCTTCCAGACTTGCTCTCATTTTTTGTGTGGCGCGGAACAGGCAGTTCTTCGCCGCCTCTTCCGTGCACCCCACAATTTCTCCAATCGCACGCAGCCGCAGCCCTTCGTAGTGCCGCAGCTCAAATACGGTTCGTTCCCGCGGCGTCAGCCCGCCCAGCGCCGCCTCGATCTTTCCCGAAAGCTGCCGGTTCCACATGACGCGCTCGGGATTTGCGGCCGTGCCTGTTTCCGGCGCCTGCGCCAGCCGGTCCACCGGCCCCTCTTCTGTTTCAACAACGCCCGATTCCTCTTTCCGTACCTTGCGCCGGCGCAACTGGTCGAGACAAGTATTGGTCACGATCCGGTACAGCCACGTGTGGAACGAGCAATCGAAGCGGAACTGCGGCAGATTCCGGTGCGCCTTGAGGAAGGCTTCCTGATACACGTCGCGCGCCTCTTCCGGCGAGCGCAGCAGATTCATCGCGATTCGCAGTACGCCCTGGTCGTAAGTGCGCACCAGACGTTCAAAGGCGTCGCCGTCGCCGTGTTGCGCGGCGCGGATCAGCGCGATTTCATCCAGAGGTGTGGCCAGTCCGGCACTTACCGTTTCGGCGGCGTCGTGCATGTTTCGAGCTCTTGGCATAATAGACGCTCCGCGGCGGAAAAGGTCACGGTTCATCACAACACTACATAAATTTTTTTTCCTTTGGAATCAGCGCCCGCCCTGGGTACTGCCTCCGCAGGCTTCGCGCGGCCCGCCAGAATAGGGGCGCAATGTCCGTTCCAGTCGCTTCTGAATTCACCGGCGCTTCGCTTGCCCTCTCGCAATCCGCCATTGACCGCGCCGCTGCCGATCTCCGCACCGGCCCCGCCGAACTCTGGACCGTATTCACAGTCGAAACGAGCGGCTGCGGCTACCTCGCCGACCGCCGGCCGCCCATCCTCTTCGAGCGCCATGTCTTCCATCGCCTCACCGGCGGCGCTCACGACGATGGCGACATCAGCGCCCCCACCCCCGGCGGCTACGGGCCCGCCGGAACTCACCAATACGACCGCCTCCTCCGCGCCGCCGCTCTCGATCGCGATGCCGCCCTGCGCAGCGCCTCCTGGGGGCTGGGGCAGATTATGGGCGAAAACTTTTCCGTCGCCGGCTTCGCTTCCGTGGAAGATATGGTGGCTGCTATGTGCCAGTCCGAAGACCAGCAACTGCGTGCTTTCGTCGCCTGCCTGAAGGCGAACCATCTGGATGCGCCGCTGCGCGACCGCGACTGGTCCGCCTTCGCCCGCCGCTATAACGGGCCGACCTTCGCCACCAACCAGTACGACACGAAACTCGCGGCGGCTTTCGAGCGGCTCTCCGCCTCCGCGCCGGACCTCGATATTCGCGCCGCCCAGCTCTATCTCGCCTTCCGCGGCCTCTATCCGGTGAACGATGTCGATGGTCTCGCCGGCAGCCGCACTCATGCCGCCGTCTGCGACTTTCAACTCGCCGCCGGCCTGCCGGTCACCGGCGCTCCCGACCTCGCCACGCTCGCCGCCCTGCTTCCGGCCTGAGGCTCCTGCCGGGACGCGCTGGCTGCAATTCACCATCTCCGGGATGTGCCATAATGAGGCCACTTCCGTTGACGCCGATGTCGAAGACCTTTCTGATCTGTGCTCTTGCCGTCACCGCGGCCTCGGCGCTGTGGGCGCAATCCACGTCCGGCGGTGCCAGTCAGGCGCCGCCCGCGAGCACCGCCCCGCGCGGCAAC
Organism: uncultured Acidobacteriia bacterium; assembly: GCA_903828455.1. Classification (GTDB taxonomy): domain Bacteria; phylum Acidobacteriota; class Terriglobia; order Bryobacterales; family Bryobacteraceae; genus BOG-234. The sequence continues at coordinate 42,360 of CAIKMJ010000068.1, forward strand.
TCGTCCTCTTCGCCCCCCGCCGCGCCATCGCTCGGCGACACCTCCTCGCCCATGTATGTATCGGGAAGGGTCGTGACCGGCGACGGCTCCGAACTGCCGCAGAACGTCGCCATCGTGCGGGTCTGCTCCAACATCCGCCATACCCTCGGCTACGCCAACGCAAAAGGCCAGTTCAATGTTCGGGTTAACAGCGGCGCTATCTCGTCGGACGGCATTGCGGACGCCTCCGAACCCGGCCGCAATGACGGTCCTTTCGGTTCGGTCGGGACGGGCACGTCTTTATCCGGCGCCACCCTTGGCGGTTCGGCTGCGAGCCAGTACCCGCTGGTTGGTTGTGAACTGCAGGTCAGCGCCACCGGCTTTCGCGCGCCCCCCATCGATCTTTCCAGCCGCCGCCCTCTCGATGAATCCGAAGTCGGCACGATTGTCCTCACTCGCGTTGCCGCCGTGGACGGCACCTCTGTCAGCGCAACCACCCTCAGCGCGCCCAAAGCTGCCCAGCAGGCCTTTCAAAAGGGTGAGGACTGGCTGCAGAAATCGAAGCCCGAACAGGCAGTGAAAGAATTTGAAAAGGCGACCTCGCTCTATCCGAAGTTCGCCGCTGCCTGGCTCGATCTCGGCCGCGCCCGCGCCCGCCTCAAGGACGATCCCGGGGCCGTCGCCGCGCTTCAAAAGTCGGTTGACGCCGATCCGAAACTGGCCGACTCCTGGACCGAACTCGGCCTCGCCCAACTTCGCCTGAAAAACTGGGAAGACGCCTCGAAGAATCTCGATCGCGCCGTTCACCTCAATCCCGCCGGCTACCCGCAGCTCTGGTTCTTCAATGCTGTCGCCAACTTCAACGCGCAGCACTTCGAGGCGGCCGAAAAGAGCGCGCGAGAAGCCCTGCGCCTCGATCCCAACCACAGCGAGCCCCGCTCCGATCAGATTCTCGCCATGGTTCTTTACGAGAAGAACGACGTGCCCGGCGCTCTCGATGCCCTGCGTTCCTATCTGAAGTACGCCAAAGATCCGCCCGACGCCGCGCAGGTGCAGAAGCAGATCGGCGAACTCGAAAATATTCTCGCCACGCCGGCCACCACCAGATAGCCCGGGTGGCTTATAGTGGGAATAGCCATGAAACGCAAGCCAGCGGCTCAGCCCGAGCCCCCCGTCCAGGATGACGCCGTAGCGCCTGAAATTCTGGCTCCGGAAATCAGCCTGGACACTCGCCGCGCCCTGTCTCCTTTGCGCCCGTTGAAAGTTGCTGCGCCGAAGTGTACGGTTTGCGGATCCGACTGTGTCCCGGGCGCCAGTGAGCAACTCTGCTGGGTCTGCCGCCGCCTGAAGATCAGCGCGTGGCGCGACTCCGATCAGCAGCCTGCGATCCAGGAATAGCCTTCGCGGCCTGACCGCGGACTCTGCCGAAAACCGGCTAGCGCATCGTTCCGAGCTTGCGCCGCACTGCCTCTTCGTAAACCCAGCCGCCTGCCGCCACGTCCTCCACAGCAAGTCCGTTCGACTTGAAGATCGTGATCTCGCTGTCAGCTGTCCGACCCGCTCTCTTGCCGGCTGCGATGTCGGCCAGTTCCACCGCCGGCAGTTCAGCCGCCTGCATTTCTTTCTGCGCCAGCAGCAGGTCGCCCGCCTCCAGTTGCCCCACCTCCACCGAATCGACGGCCACCAGAGATGCCCGGCCAATCACCAGGTCCGCCGGCAACTCGCGCCGGTGCGCCCAGTTGGATCCCGCCGCATTGATGTGTGTGCCCGGTGAAATCCACGAAGTTTCCAGTACCGGAGTCTTCGCGTTCGTCATCGTGATTACGATGTCCGCCGCTTCCACGCACTCCCGCGCCGTCTCCACCGCGCGCACCGAAACTCCCAGCCGTGCCGACATCCGCTCCGCGAAGCCCTCCCGCTTCACCGCATTGCGGCTCCACACGCGGACTGCCGTGAGTCTGCGCACCGCCGCCACCGCCTCCAGTTGCGTCTCGGCCTGAAATCCGCTCCCGATCACTCCGGCGACGCATGCGTCTTCGCGCGCCAGCAGCCTGGTCGCCACGCCGCTCGCCGCGCCCGTACGGATCTGGCCCAGCCGGTTCGCCTCCATCGTCGCCAACGGCACGGCGTCCCCGGACCGGTACAGCAGAAACTCGAAGTGCGCGCCCGACTTCGCATTCACCGAGTACACCTTGATCCCGAAATACTCCGCCGTCCCCGCCGCCATGTAGTGCAACACCGACCCGGTCGGCAGCACTACGCGCCGCCGCGGCTGATTCACGGCCGTTCCCGCCGCCATTTGCCGGAACGCGCCTTCCACCAGTTCGATGGCCTTGCCCATTGGCAGGCACGCCGCAACGTCTTCTTCGGAAAGATAAAGTTTCATCGGTTGGCTTCAATGATGCCCGAGACTTCTTCCCACTCCGTCAGCAGATTCTGCATGTCCGTGCGGCGCGATTCCAGCAGTTCGGCGATCTCGATGCTCATCTCCGCGCTCTGGAAATTCGAGAGCGCTGCTTCGAAATCCGCAATCTCCACTTCAAGCCGCGTGATCTCGTCTTCGATCGCGCGCTGCCGTTCCTTCATCTGCCGCAGCTTGATCGGATTCAGCCGCCGGCTCTTCTCTTCCTCGGCCTTCGCCGCCGGCTTCTGCTGCTGTTGGGCCGCCTGCTGCGGGGCCCGCTGCTGCTGCCCCTTTTGCGTCGCCTGCGTGTTCCTGGCTTCCTGCTTCGAACTCTGCGGTGCCGCGGTTGCAGGCGCCGCCGCCGCTCCGCCGCCCTCCTTGCGCCAGACGTATTCTTCGTAGTTGCCAGGATACAGATGCACTCCGCCGTCGGCGACTTCAATCACTCGCGTGGCCAGCTTGTCGATGAAATACCGGTCGTGCGAAACGAACACCACCGTGCCGCTGAACTTCTCCAGCGCCGTCAGCAGCACGTCCTTCGCCCGCATGTCCAGGTGGTTCGTCGGTTCGTCCAGCAGCAGGAAGTTGCCCGGCATCATCAGCATCCGCGCCAGCGCGTAGCGGTTGCGTTCTCCGCCCGAAAGCACGCCGATGCGCTTAAATACGTCGTCTTCACTGAACAGGAAGCAGCCCAGGATGCTGCGCAGTTCCGTGTTCGTCGCCCGCGGAGCCACGCGGCCGAGGTCGTCCAGCAGCGTTGATTCCACATCCAGCGCCTTGTACTGATCCTGCGCGAAGTAATCCACCACAACGTTGTGCCCCAGCACATACTCGCCGGACGTCAGCGGCTCCGCGCCGGAAAGCAGCTTAATCAGCGTCGACTTACCCGCGCCGTTCACGCCCACCAGCGCCACCCGGTCGCCCCGTTCGATGTTGAAGTTCGCGCCCGCAAACACCACCTTCTCGCCGTAGCTCTTGGAGACGTCCTTAAACTCCGCCACGATGCGCCCGCTCGGCTTCGGCTGCGGAAAGCTGAAGTGAATCGTCTTCTCATCGGGCGGAATCTCAATCCGTTCGATCTTCTCCAGTTCCTTGATGCGGCTCTGTACCTGCTTGGCCTTCGTCGCCTGGTAACGGAACCTGTTGATGAAAGCTTCCAGCGCCTCGATTCGCTCCCGCTGCGCCGCGTAGGCTGCTTCGAGCTGCGTCCGCCGCTCGTCTTTCTGTTGCTCGAACTTCGAATACCCGCCCGTGTAAAAGTGAACTTTCTTATTCCAGATCTCGACGATCTTCGTGACCGTCACATCCAGAAAATAACGGTCGTGCGAGATCAGCACAAACGCATTCGGATAATTCGCCAGATACGATTCCAGCCAGTTCCGCGCCTCCAGATCGAGATGGTTCGTCGGCTCGTCCAGCAGCAGCAGATTCGGCTCTTCCAGCAGCAGCTTGGCCAGCGCGATGCGCATCTGCCAGCCGCCGGAAAACTCCTCTACCCGCCGCTCCCAGTCCGCGCGGCTGAACCCCAGCCCTGACAAAACCGACCCGGTGCGCGATTCAATGTTGTAGCCGTCCTTGGCGCGGAACTCAGCCTCTGCCTGATGAAACCGGTCGGCCACCTGCTGGTATTCCGCCGATTCGTGATCCAGTTCCGCCATCCGGTGCGAAAGCTCCTGCTGCTCGGCCTCCAGCGCATGAATGCCGGCGAACACCGACATGCACTCGGCGAACACCGTGCGACCCGTGAGATGGATGCCGTCCTGCGGCAGATAACCGGCGCGGATGCCTTTCCCGATGCTCAGCGTGCCTTTATCGAGTGTTTCGATCCCGTCCAGCACCTTCAGCAGCGTGGACTTGCCTGTGCCGTTGGCTCCCACAATGCCGGCACGCTCCTTCGGCGTGATCAGCCAGTTGACGTCTTCGAACAGAGTTTTGGGGCCGAAGCGTTTGCCGGCTTCGGAAAGTTGAATCATGGTCTTTTAAGGAGTCCGGCTGCCAGGCCGCGCGCGGCCTACAGCCAGTACTGCCATTGTCCCGCATAGATCACGTACGCCGCCAGAACGCCGTTGGTGACCGCGTGCGCGAGGATGCAGTCCCACAGGTTGCGCGTGCGGATCATCCACCAGTTGTAGATCACGCCCGTCACCAGACCCACGTCCCAGAACGAGCCGTGCTCGGAGGCGAACAGCAGCGCCGTGGCCCAGAACGCGAGCGGCGCATAAGTCCCGAGCGCGACACTTTCGAAATCGTTTGAGCTGATCAGCCACCGCATCATCCAGCCACGCCAGAAGAGCTCTTCGAGCAACGGCACCGCAATCACACTCACCGCGATGCGAATCGCAAGGAACACCGGATCGTTCTTCGCAGCCGGCGGCGTGTTGCCCGCCGGATGCCCCATCACCGCATTATCGAAAAGGATGAAGTGGTGCCACGAAGACGAAATCAGGTCCGGCCCGATCCAGACAACAAACACCGCGACGCCGAGCAGAATGCTCTGCAGCGGTTTCGACGGCCCCCCGCGCAGCGCGTCGCGCGAATAGACAGCAATGGCAATGAGCGGCAGCACCAGCCGCGCCCACACCGGCACCGCTATTGTCGACTGCAGCGCCAGCAACGCGATGAAGATCGCAAAAGGAAGAACCCACGGAATGGCAGGATGGCGTCGCACGCTTCCAGAATACTAGTAATTTGTGCCCCGCCTGGCGTCCGGCACTCCCGATGCTGGCTGGCCGTGATACTCTCAAAAAACTCCGAGCCAGCCAATCTCCAGCCGGAATCCTTTATGATGCGATGCACCGCCCGCAGTCTGCTTCTGTTTGCCGTCAGCGTCGTCGCGCAGGCCCAGTGGATCAGCTATCCCGACGCCTCGCTTCCCCGCGGCAAAGACGGCAAACCCGACCTCGCCGCCAAAGCCCCCCGCACGAAGGACGGCCAGCCCGACCTTTCCGGCATCTGGCAACCCGAAGGTGCCTCGCGCGAAACACTCTTTCATTACTTCGGCGACGGCATCAACGGCCTTGGTGAGGACGACCCAACCGTCTACTTCATCAACTTTCTCGCCGACGTCAAGCCCGACGATCCGCTCTTCCTCCCCGCTTATAAAGCCGCCATGGCCGCCCGCGGCAACGGTCTCGGAAAGGCCCATCCCGCCACGCGCTGTGAGCCCTGGGGCATGCCGATTGTCGATACCCGCCCCAGCCCTGCGCGCATCGTGCAGACTCCCGGCCTTATCGTCGTCATGTACGAAGAAAACATGAGCCACCGCGAAATCTTCCTCGATGGCCGCAAACACACGCCTGACCCGCAGCCAACCTGGCTTGGCTACTCCTCCGGCCGCTGGGAAGGCGACACGCTTGTGGTGGAAACGGCCGGTTTCAATAACCGTTCACTGCTCGATGGCTTCGGCCATCCGCATTCCGACGCCATGCGCATTACCGAACGATTTCATCGCCTGAGCATCGGCCGCATGGAACTCCAGCTCACGCTCGAAGATCCGAAATTCTTCTCGCGCGCCGTGACGGTGAAATTCAATCTGCGACTGCTGCCGGATACCGATCTCATCGAATCCTTCTGTGTGGAAAACGAGAAGGATCTGCAGCACATGGCTGGCGGCCGCTAAGCCGCCGGAGTACCTGCTTACACCGTCTTTTCGCCGCGCCGCTTCACGTCGATATTCAGCCGCTTGATCTTCTGATTCAGCGTCGACAGCGGCACCCGCATCGCCTCCGCCGCCTCCGTCTGGCTCCAGTTGCAGCGGTCCAGATGCTCCACAATCGTCCGCCGCTCGAAGTCCGCCACAATTTCGAACAGCGACGCATCCGACGGCAGCGCCCCGTTTTCCGACCGCCGCAGCCGAATCCCGCCCGCGTGCAGTAAATAATCCGGCAGCACGTCCAGCGGAATCACCACCGACGCCGCCAGCACCACGGCCCGCTCCACTACGTTCTCCAGTTCGCGCACATTGCCCGGCCACGAATGATCCAGCAGCAACTGCATCGCTTCGGGTTCGAAGCGCAGCGTCGTGCGGTTTTGATCGTCCAGATACTTCTCGTTTTCCCGGCAGAATTTATCGAGGAAGTGCTGGATCAGCAGCGGAATATCCTCGCGCCGGTCGCGCAGCGGCGGCAGATTGATGTTGATGACGTTGAGCCGGTAGTAAAGGTCCTCGCGAAACTTTTTTTCCTCCACCATCTTCCGCAGATCGGCATTGGTGGCCGCCAGAATCCGCACGTCCACTTTGATAACTTCGTTCGAGCCGAGCGGCGTGAACTCCTTTTCCTGAATCACGCGCAGCAGCTTCGACTGCGTCTCCGGCCCGATCGTCCCCACCTCGTCGAAAAAGATCGTGCCCTTGTTTGCGACTTCGAACGCGCCCTTCTTGTTGTGCACTGCGCTGGTAAACGCCCCGCGCACGTGTCCGAACAGCGTCGATTCCAGCAGATCGCTCGGCAGCGAGCCGCTGTTTACCGGCACGAACGCATGATCCACGCGCGGCGAATTGGCGTGAATCGCCTTCGCGATCAGTTCCTTGCCCGTGCCCGTCTCGCCCGTGATCAGAATAGTCGAACGGCTCGTGGCCACCTGGCTCACCAGATCGAGCACGCGCAGCATTCGCTCGCTCTTGCCCACAATATTGGGGAAGCTGTAACGCTGTTTCAGCGCCCGCTTCAGCTGCGTGTTTTCATCGACGAGCCGCTGGCCGGCAATGACACGGTTGATCTCCAGCAGCAGCTTGTCGTTGTCCCACGGCTTGGCCAGATAATCGTCGGCCCCCAGCTTCACCGCCTGTACCGCCGCTTCCACCGTCCCGTACGCCGTGATCATGAAGATCGGCGTGTGCCGGTCGCGTTCGCGCACGTCGCGCAGCACTTCCATGCCGCTCTTGCCCGGCATCATCAGATCGAGCAGCACCAGATCGTAGGCGCGCGATTCCAGCTTTCGCTCGCCCTCCGCCGCTCCCGGCGCCAGGTCGACTTCGTAGCCGTTCAGATCGAGCAGCGTTTCAAGGCTCTCGCGAATCTCAATCTCGTCGTCGATGACGAGGATGCGTCCTTTAGTTGAAGATCCCACTCTGTCCCTTGTCGCCATCATGACGTTGCCATCGTCGGCTTGCCGTCACCCGGCATGAACTTCCTTCCGTACCGAGGCCGGGAACTCCAGCCGGAACGTCGTGCCCCCGCCGGGCCGCGAAAGCGCTTCAATCAGGCCGCCGTGCTCCTGAATAATTCCGTACGTTACCGAAAGCCCCAGCCCGGTGCCCTTCTTTTCCGATTTCGTGGTGAAGAACGGATCGTAGATGCGGCTCAGATGCTCCGGCGCAATCCCGTGGCCGGTGTCGGACACATCCACGGCAATCGCCTTCTCGCCCGTCGCCGTCACCACGGTCATCGTTTCCACTTCGAGCACGCCGCCCGGCTCCATCGCATCGCGGGCGTTCATAAATAAATTGAGGAACACCTGCTGCAGCTTGCCGGGATTGCCTTTGATCGGCCCCAGCGCCGCGTCCAGCCGGATCCGCACCTCGACCCCCGTCTTGCGCATCTGGTGTTCCAGCAGCGACAGCGTTTCTTCGATGACGCGGTTCAGCTGCACCTCGCTCATGTCCGCCGAAGGCGTCCGCGAAAACTTCAGCAGCGAATTGACAATCTCGCTCGCCCGGAACGTCTGCCGCGCGATCTTTTCCAGCATCCGCGACTTCTGCTCGTCGTCGGCCACCTGCCGCGCCAGCATCTGCGCGTAGGTCGAAATCACAGTCAGCGGCGTATTCACTTCGTGCGCCACACCAGCCGCCAGCAGCCCGATGCTCGAAAGCTTATCGGCCTGCACCAGCCGCCGCTCCAGTTCCGCGCGGTCCGTAATATCGTCGAAAATCACCAGCCGCCCGATCCGCTCGTTCTCCCGCGAAAACAGCGGCGCGATCGCCACGTTCATCGTCGCTTCGCCCCGCGCCATGTCGACGCCGATCTTGTCCAGATTATGGATGCGCATCTCCCCGCGTGTGCGGTCAAATTGTTCGACGAGCCCCGCCGGAAAAAGTTCCTGCAGGGTTCGCCCCACCGCGTCCGCGCGTCCAATGCCGCTCAGCCGTTCCATCTGCGTGTTCCAGCTCTCCACCCGGTCGTCCAGCCCCGCCGCCAGAATTCCCACGTTGATCGATTCAACGATGTTCTCGCTGAACTCCTTCAGGCGCTCGTATTCATCCACCTTTTGGCGCAGCGAGCGGTACAGGCTCGCATTCTCCGCCGCGATCCCGACATAGTTGGCCAGCGTCAGCAGCAGTTCCACGTCGTCGCTCGAAAGAAATTCGCCGGTCTCGGTCCGGCTCACGCCGAGGAACGCGATGGTCCGTCCGCGGACCGTGCAGGGCAGATAGTAGTTGAGGTCGAGATCGGCAATCGTCTGCCGGATCGGCAGCGGCCACGCCGCCGCCACCGCGTCCAGATGATACCGGGTGCGCTCGAAGAAAATATACGGCGAACGCCTCGGCCAGTTCAGAAAACTCAGGTCCAGCGATTCGGAGGAACTCAGCGGCCGCGCGCTCGATCCCATCGACATGCGCAGCTTCCAGCCCGTCTGTTCCGCTGCCTCGCCGCTCTCTCCGTTGCCGTCGCCGCCCTCGTTCTCCGCCGTCTGATTCTCCGCGAGGAAAAACGCCACGTGCCGGATCGAGAGCGTCTGCATCAGCCTGTCCGCCACCGATTGCAGCATCGAATCCAGATCCGTCTCCGAATTCAGTTCGCGCGCGAATTCGATCAGCGTCCGCCGGTAGTCGTAACGGTCGCGGTAGAAATAACGGTCCAGCCTCTCCTGGATCCAGTTGCGCAGCGGCTGGAAAAGGAACGTTGCGATCAGCATCACGCTGATCAGGCCGGTGCTGCCGAGGTCTTTAAAATTCTTCTGTACCAGGCTGCCGAGCGAAAACACCAGTCCGTAAAACGCCGCCAGCACGATCAGCGTCGCCAGCGTATAAGCGTAGCCGCGGCGGAAGATCACGTCCACGTCCATCAGCCGGTAGCGCGCAATCGCATACGCGATGGTGAGCGGAATCAGCGGCAGCGTGATCACTGAATAATTCAGGTACGGGCTGAGCGGGAGATCGAAGACATACGGAACCGCGTACAGGGCCGCGAACGGCGCGAACCCGAACACCATTCCATTGCGCAGCCACTTCAGCTGCTGCCGGATCACCGGATCTTCCGCCTTCCGGCAGCCGGATTGCAGCACTGCCGCGCACCCCAGATACGTCAGCGTCAGCAGCCCCATCCATGTCCGGTCCAGCGCCTCGCGGATCACCAGCGACGACACGCCCGGCGCCGCAATAAAGCCGGTCGCAAACGCTACCGTCAACAGCGTCAGCAAGGTGCCCGGCGCGTAAAGGGCGGTCCACGTCCAGCGCCGGTACCATTCTCTGGGTTCGGGAAAAATCAGGCAGAAGTGCAGGAAAAGCGCCGGTGCCAGCCATCCGCAAACGAGGTTGCCCCAATAAATCACCTGATCGAAGGCATTCAGCTTGCCCGTGTAGTGAAAGCAGTAAAAGACAAACGAAACCAGGCAAAAGATGTAAAAATGCCTCGCCTTTGCGGCGCTGCCGCGGCGGAAATAAATGAACAGGCCGATCGCCAGGTAGGCGAGCCCCACCAGATATTGATACGTAATCGCGACCCCGCGCGCCGCCTCGCCCACAATGACGGCCACCGGCACGTCCACCCGCGCCCGGTGTACCACGTAGGCGGCCTTCGCCCACGCCCCCACATACGCCAGTCGCCGCGGAATGTCTTTGGTGTCGCGGATCGGCGCGCTCTGGATCGAAACCAGCACGTCGCCGACTCGAATGCCCGCCCGGTCGGCCGGTCCGCCGGCCAGCACCCGCAGCGCAACCACCCGGTTCTCCCCGCTTGCCGCTCCCCGGTCCGCCGCCGTCTGGTCCGCCCATGTCACGCCGTCGTCCGGCAGGCGAAACCGCTGGATCTGTTGATAATTCAGCACGGCAGCCACGCCCGCCGCGATCGTGAGCACGGTCAGTATTGCGGTCGAAAGCTGAAATTTCAGTTCCTGCAGCATTGGCCTGGAAGGCGCGCGACGGCCGGCCGGTTCCTGCCGGCCAGTGCCCCTGCGTGCTTCTTCTTATAGCATCTCAGGTGCCACTATAATTTTGTGGATTCGAATCTTCGCTGCTGAAAAGAAATTAGTTACCGTGGTTACCGGACAGCCGATTCCATTTTTGGAATAAGCGTCGCGGGAATGCTGCCGGGAATCGGAAGCCGGGACGGGCAGTGGAAGCCGTGGAGCAGCGCGGCGTTTGCCGGCCGCGCCGTGGTTCAAAAATCGAGCGCCTTCCGCCGGGCGCGCATCCACTTCACGAATTTCGCCGGCGCTTCCATCGTCGAAAGCCGGCTCTGCCGGACCAGCGACCAGTCATCGAACAGCCCGCTCTCTTTAATCTCCCGCAGCGTCACCGGCGGTTCGATCGCGCAGCGATACCGGAAGTCGGCCACCGCCAGTTTCGGATTCACCGGGTCCGGACGCCCGTCGCCGACAACGTCGGCTACGGCTACGACGGCCGCCTCTCCCATGCTGTGATAGATGAAGACGCGGTCTCCCGACCGCATCGCGCGAACGGCCTGCAGCGCCTGCGCATTGCGCACTCCGTCCCATGTCGTTTGCCCGTCTTTGGCGAATTGTGCCGCCGAATACGTGTCCGGATCCGTCTTGGCGAGGAAGTACGACCCTTTCCAGGTTGCGCTAGCCATTAATAACTTAAGTATATTCATTTGAGGCTCTAAGCTTGGTACGATTTATACAGGAGCCATGAAGCTGTTGCTGAGGATCTCGTTACCGATCGCGTGTGCCGCCATGTTCTTCTGTGCTGCCACTGGTGTGGCACAGCAGATTGAAGGAACACCCGCCGCGGCGGGTCCTGCCGTCGGCGGAGCGCTGGAATCCACGCGTCCCCCGATGCCGGACTCCGACCCGCTGTCTGCACCGGCGCCGCCCGGCGCGCTAACCCAGTCGGCGGATGCAGCAGATGCAGCAGCAAAGGACGCAGCGGGCAAGGACGCAGCGGGCAAGGACGCAGCAGGAGATGCAGCCAAAGCTCCGGACGCCGTGCAGATGCCGAACGCCGCCGAACTTCTTCCTCCTTCGCGGCGCGCCGAGACTGCCTCTTCCGATAAGTCCACCGAAGGGCCTTACGTGATCGGCCCGCTCGACGTGCTCTACGTACGGGTGTGGGGCAATCAGAACCTGACTGGACTTGTAGATGTACGGCCGGATGGCATGATCTCCATGCCGCTGATCGGCGAAATCAAAGCCGACGGCGTGACCGTGAGTGTGCTGCGCGAATCGTTGCGGGCCAAGCTTGAGGATTTTCTGATCAAGCCGGAAGTCGACGTTCAGGTCACGAAGGTCAACAGCAAAAAGTTCTACATTTTCGGTGAAGTTGGCAAACCCGGTGAATTTCCGCTGGTGGGCGCGCTGACGGTGCTGGACGCTTTGTCCAACGCTGGCGGTTTCCGCGACTTCGCCAATCAGAAGAAAATCTATATTCTGCGCGGCACCAAAAAACTCCCTTTCAATTACAAGGAAGTGAGTCAGGGCAAGCACATGGAGCAGAACATCAAACTGGAGAATGGAGACCGGATCTTTGTTCCCTGATGGCACAAGCCGTCGCCGGGATGCCGAGATGAACCGTCGGGCAGAAACACGGAGTAAATTACGATGACAGCCACAGCCAATTCCGGCTATATCGCCATTTCGCGGCGAGCCCTGGACCTCGAAGATTACATCGACGTCGCTCGGCGGCACGTTTCCTGGATCGTCGGACCCACCTTCGCCGGTCTCGTGATCGCCATCGTGACCGCGTTTTTGCTGCCCAATACCTACATTTCCACCGCGGAAATGCAGATTACCCCCGCTCAGATTTCGCAGAATATCGTGGCGACCACGATTAACCAGCAACTGACCGAGCGGATCATGCAGATGGAGAACGAAATCCTGAGCCGCACCAGCCTGTCCGGGCTGATTCAGGATCCGCGTCTCGATCTGTACAAGTCGGACCGGCAGAGCAAGCCGCTCGAAGACGTGATCGAAGAGATGCGCAATAAGGACATCAAAATCCAGATTGTCTCTCTGCCCGGCGACGACCGGCGGCGGGCTTCGGCCTTCACTGTTTCGTTCTCGTACCCGGACCGGCTGAAGGCCCAGCAGACGGTACAGGCGCTGATCACCAAGTTTCAGGACGCGAACCTGACGTCGCAGAGAACCCAGCAGGACGTGGTGAAGTCCTTCGTCTCCGATTCGCTGAACGAAGCCAAGGCCAACCTCGACAAGCTGGATGAGGAACTCACCCGGTTCCGCGTGGAAAATCAGGGCAAGCTGCCCGAGCAGTCGCAGCTCAACATGGCGCAGTTGACGGCCCTGCAGAACCAGGCCAACGCCGCCAATGACAGTCTCAACCGTCTGGCGCAGAACAAGGTCCAGCTGGAGACGCATCTGCAGACGCTGAAAAGCCAGCAGGAACTGCTCACGGTGTTTGACCGGGAATCGCAGAACAGCGAACTGCCGGCCTCCGTGCAGACCCGCCAGCAGAACGAACGTCTGGTGGCGCTCAACCGGCTGATTCAGGATACCGAGTCGCAGCTGAACCAGCTGCATCAGGTGTATAAGTCGACCTATCCGGATATTCGGGATGCGGAAAACAGGCTGAACGTTCTGCGCAAGGAGCGGGATGACCTGAAGGCGCTGCAGGAAGCAGAAGATGCGGCGGCGCGGGATGCCGAAGCCAAGGCCCGGGCCGAAGCCCAGAAGGCGCGCACGGCCGCGGCGAGAAAGGCTACCAATTTCGCCGTCGCCAAATCCGAAAGCGAACTGCAGGGCCAGATCGATGCCACGGCAGCCGATCTCCAGTCGCTCGAGATGGAGCGCAAGACCCGCAGCAAAGATCAGGCCGAAATCGAAAAGCAGATCGCCAACTACCAGGAACGTCTGGCGGCCACTTCCGGCATCGAAGCCAAGTATGCCGATCTGGTGCGCGACGAGCGCGCCGCGGCGGAAAAGTACCAGACACTGCAGGGCAAGCAGCAGCTGGCCGATCAGAACGGGGAACTGCTCCAGCGCAAAGCCGGTGAAAATCTGGACGTACTCGATCCGCCGTCACTGCCTGTGCAGCCGGCCAAGCCCAACCGCTGGCTCATCGTGGGTTCGGGAACGGCAATCGCATTTGTGCTGGGTCTCGCGCTGGCCGGTGTTCAGGAGGCCAAGGACACGTCGCTCAAGAATCTGAAAGATGTTCGGGCCTATACGAATTTGCCGGTGCTGAGCAGCATCCCGCTGCTCGAAAACACCATGGTGGTGCGCCGCAAGAGACGAATGACCTATCTCATCTGGTCGGCCGGCATCGTAATCGGAGCCATCGCCGTAGCCGCCTCGCTGTACTACCACTACACGTATGCGGTCTAAAATGCCAGCTGCCACGACACCAGATATGCCCGGGAAGAGAGCAGGTCGCTTATGAGCCGTGTTCATGACGCATTGAGGAGAGCGGAGCAGATGCTCGGGACACCCGAGCCGGGCAGCATGCCGCTTCCCGACGACCCTTCCTCGCTCATGCTGCAGGACGACGGTCCGCTCCCCGGCGGTCCGGCGATGATGGACGTACCGCTGAGCAACTATCCCTCGGCGGGCGGCGGTCAGGGCGTGATCCGGTCCGATGCCAGGGTGCTCGACGTCGATTGGCGCAGCTTCCTTGGCCGCTGCCGCGTGATCCCTTTCTCTCCCGCGCCGGAAACGCATCTGATCAGCAACGAGCGTCCGCATGAAGTGCCGTCGGAAGAATTCCGCAGCCTCCGGACTCGTCTGAACCATCTGCAGAGCCAGCAGGACCTGCACTCGATCGTGGTGACCAGCGCGTCGCCCGCCGAAGGCAAGACTTTCACCGCCGTCAATCTCGCGCTCACCCAGGCGCAACTGGAATCGCCCGTGCTGCTGGCCGATCTCGATCTGCGGCGCCCTGTGGTGCATAACCTTTTCCAGTGCGAACGCACTCCGGGATTTTCCGACTTCCTGCTGGCCGAAAAGCCGCTCGAAGAGTGTGTGCGCCGCATCGGGGGGACCAACCTCTACTTCCTGCCCGCCGGTTCGCAGGTGAAGAATCCGCTCGAATTGCTGAACATGCGGCACGTCCGGCACACGCTCGAAGGTCTGCGCAAGATCTTCAACTGGGTGATCCTCGACACGCCGCCGCTGCTGTTTTCCGCCGACGCCAACCTGCTTGCGACTCTTACCGACGGCACGCTGATGGTGGTGCGCATCGGTTCGACGACCTACGACAACGTCATCCGCGCGATGCAGACGCTTTGCGAAAACAACGTGCTGGGCATTGTTGCCAACGGCGCGCGAGCCGGCGAACTGTACAGCAAGTACACGTACTACTACTCGAAGCACGAGAACGAAGACGCTCCCGTTGCCGAAGACCTCGCGGAAGAAGAAATCGCCTCCGAAGAAGCCGCGCCGCCTGAAGAGTAGCCGCGGCTTCGTCTAGCGGACTCCGAAACCGAGCGCGGTAATATGCGCCAGATGGTGGTCGCCGTGCCACGCATAGAGCGCCAGATTTTTCTCCAGCGTGACCGGCCCCAGCTGCGGATGCACGAAACGCCGCTTCCAGTCTTCTTCAGCAATTCCATTCAGCAGCACCACCCAGCGTTTGTGCAGGCAGTCCAGCAGGCACAGTGACGTCTCAACGGGCGTGCCCGCCACGTCGCCGAGGCGCGCCCACGCTGCCTCATCATAGGGCTTGATCACCGGTTCGATTTCCGTCAGTGCCAGCTTGAAGCGGATGAAAGCATTCATGTGGCTGTCGGGAATGTGATGGATGACCTGGCGGACCGTCCAGCCGCCTTCGCGGTAGGGCGTGTCGAGCTGCGCATCGGTCAAAGCTTCGACGGCCTGCCGCACGCGACCGGGCAGCGCGGCAATGCGGGCGATGTATTCGGCGCGCGCCGCGGCGGGCACGGTCAGCGGCCACTTGAACGGGCCGATGGGGAAACGCGGGTCGGCGGTCATGCGGATTCTCCACGGATGAGATCGTCGTAAGTTTCGCGGCGGCGCACGATGCGCCATGTGCCGTTCTCCACCAGCACTTCGGCCGGGCGGGGACGCGAATTGTAGTTCGAGGCCATCACAAAGCCGTAGGCGCCGGCCGAGCCGAGGGCGATGTATTCGCCCGGCTGAATATCCGGCAGGTCGCGGTCGAGCGCGAGGAAGTCGCCGGATTCGCAGACGGGGCCGACGACATCGACGACGGAGCGGTTGAGTTCGGGCGCGTGACGCAGCGGCATGATTTCATGGTGCGCTTCGTAAAGCGACGGCCGGATGAGATCGTTCATA
Source organism: uncultured Acidobacteriia bacterium (assembly GCA_903828455.1). Lineage (GTDB taxonomy): Bacteria > Acidobacteriota > Terriglobia > Bryobacterales > Bryobacteraceae > BOG-234. The sequence goes on from CAIKMJ010000068.1 coordinate 58,126, forward strand.
GCCGCATCGACGATGACGAATTCCTTGGACGGACTCTTCTTGCGATAGAGCACGCGCGTGAGCAGCACGCCCGCGTTGCCGACGATGGAGCGGCCGGGTTCGACCATCACGCGAAGACCGCTTTCTTCGATGCGGGCGCTGAGGTCGGCGATGAACTTCTGAATCGCGGGCGGCTGGTCGGCTGCCTGATACGCGATGCCGAGGCCGCCGCCGAGATCGACGTGGTCGATGGGCAAGCCGGCCGACTGCAGGCGAGAGACGAGAGCGAGCACTTTGCCGGCGGCTTCGAGTATCGGTGCGTAGTCGAGAATCTGGGAACCGATGTGGCAGCTGACGCCCGACGCGCGCAGATGTTTGAAGCCGCGGGCGCGATGGTAGACGGCTTCGGCAACTTCGATATCGATGCCGAACTTATGGTCGCGCAGCCCGGTGCTGATGTAAGGGTGAGTGACGGCATCGACGTCGGGATTGACGCGCAGGGAGAAGTGCGCGACCTTGCCCATGCGGCCGGCGACTTCGTCGATCAGGGCCAGTTCGCCTTCCGACTCGCTGTTGAAATTGCCGACGCCCTTTTCGAGCGCGAATTCGATTTCGGTTGCGGTCTTGCCGACGCCGGAGAAGACGACGCGCGACGGGTCGCCGCCGGCGGCGAGAACACGATGGAGTTCGCCGCCCGATACGATGTCAAAACCGCTGCCGGCTCTGGCGAGCAGCGAGAGAATGGCGAGCGTGGAGTTGGCCTTCACGGCATAGCAGACCATGTGAGGCAGGCTGCCAAAGGCGGCGTCGTAGTCGCGGTAGGCGTCGAGGATGGCGCGCGCGGAGTAGACGTAGCACGGCGTGCCGGCTTCACGGGCGATCTGTTCGAGATCGACGCCGTCGCAATCGAGGCGGTTGTTTTGGTAGCGGAACATCAGGCTTTCACTCGCATGACGATCAGGGTCTGGTCGTCGAAACGTTCGGTATTGAAGCGGTCGAGATCCTGGAAGATTTCCTCGACGATGCGGTTCGGTTCCATGTTTTCGCAGCGGCGCACGACGTCGGCGAGGCGGTGGCGGCCGTACTCTTCGCCGGACGGGCTGAGGTGGTCGGTGACGCCGTCGGAGAAGAGCACGACGAGGTCGCCGATGCGGGCTTCGAAGACGATCTCGTCGTATTCGCGGCCGGGCAGCAGGCCGAGCGGGACGCCTTCGGCGCGCATTTTATGGATCTCGCCGGCGCGGCAGACGAGCGGCGGAGAGCCGCCGGCGTTGCAGATGGTGAAGGTACCTTCGTGGGCGCTCCAGAGGACGAGCAGCAGGGTGACGTAGCGGCCTTCGACCTTGCGCTGCATGAGGGCGTCGTTGAGCACCTTCATCAGTTCGGCGGGGCTGCGGCGGCGCGGCGCAAGGGTACGCATGCGGCCATTGACCATGGCGCCGTAGAGAGCCGCGGCGGCGCCCTTGCCGCTGGAGTCGCCAAAGGCGATGACGTAGTGGGCGTCGGGGTGTTCGAAAAAGTCGTAGAGGTCGCCGGAGATTTCGCGCGCGGGGCGGAGACCGATGGCGGATTCGAGCCGCTCCATGGGCGGCGCTTCGGGCGGGAGGAGAACGGTCTGGAGGTCGAAGGCGGCGCGCAGGTCGTCCTGCATGCGGCGTTCGCTGTCGGCGATTTCGGCGTAGAGGCGGGCGTTTTCGAGCGCGATGGCGATGGACGGAGCGAGCAGCGTGAGGGTGCGGGCGTGCTCGTCGGTGAAGTAGCCGAGGCGTTCGCTTTCGAGATTGAGGACGCCGACGACGCGGTCGTGGGTGATGAGCGGGACGGCGACTTCGGAGCGGATGCCGGGCAGCGCGTCGATGTAGCGCGGGTCGGTGGAGGTGTCGGTGACGCGGATGGCTTCGCGCGATTTGGCGACGGCGCCGGTGATGCCGCGGCCGAGCGGGATGTTGTCGAGCGTCACGCCTTTGTCGAAGCGAATGCTGAACCGATGGCGGAGCACGCGCTGCGCTTCATCGATGAGGAGGATGCTGAAGGCGTCGTAGTTGATGAGCGTGCGGACCGAGGACGCTACCTTGCCAAGGAGTTCGTCGAGATCGAGGATGGAGGAGAACTCCTGCGAGAGGCGCGAGAGGGTGCGGAGCGTGCGGTACTGGCGCTCGGAGCGGCGGAAGAGGCGCGCGTTGTCGATGGCGCTGGCGGCGCGGCCGGCGATGAGGCGCAGCATGGCGCGGTCATAGTCGCCAAAGGCACCGGGGCGGATGGCCTGGACGTCGATGACGCCGACCAGACGGTCGCGGGCGAGCATGGGGACGGCGAGTTCGGAGCGGATGAGGGTGGAGCCGAGATACCGCTCGTCCATCTGGGTGTCGGGGACGACGATGGCGTCACGAGTGGCGGCGGAGATGCCGACGATGCCTTCGCCGAGCGGGATGGTGAGATTGCGGGCGACCTCTTCGCGATGGCCGACGCTGTGCCGGATGTGCAGGTCACGCGTCTTTTCCATATAAAGCAGGACGGAGAAGAACTCGTATGGGATGACGCGGCGCACGACAGCGGCGAGGTTGCCGAGCAACTGATCGAGGTCGATGGTTTCGGAGGTGACGGAGGCGACTTCGAGGAGGAAGTCGAGCAGTTCGCTTCGCTCCTTGAACCGGACGGCCGGCCTGGTACGCGAGGAGGGCGGCATGGTCAGGCCTGGGCGGGGGCGTCGGAAGTCTGGCCGCTGGCCTGGACGATGGCGACGCTGGCGCTGGCGCCGACGCGCGATGCGCCGGCAGCGACCATGGCGCGAAGCGACTCAAGAGTACGAATGCCGCCGGAGGCTTTCACGCCCATATCGGGGCCGACGGTGCGGCGCATGAGTGCGACGTCGGCGGCGGTGGCGCCGGAGGTGCTGAAGCCGGTGGAGGTCTTGACGAAATCGGCCTTCGCATTCTGAGCGAGACGGCAGGCGAGAACCTTCTCATCGTCGGTGAGGAGGCAGGTTTCGATGATGACTTTGAGGATGGCGCCGCCGGCGTGACAGGCCTGGGCGACGGCGCGGATATCGGCTTCGACGACGCCGTTTTCGCCGGAGCGGAGCGCGCCGATGTTCATCACCATATCGACCTCGCGGGCGCCGGAGTGGACGGCCTGCATGGTTTCGTGAACCTTGGTTTTGGTGTCGCTGGCGCCGAGCGGAAAGCCGGCGACGGCGCAGGTGAGGACGGGCGAACCGGCGAGCTGAGAGACAACGAAGGGCACCCAATACGAGTTGACGCAGACGCTGGCGAATTCGTATTGACGCGCTTCGGCGCAGACCTGGCGCACGGCGTCGCTGGTGGCGTCGGGCTTGAGGATCGTGTGGTCGATGAGGCGTGCGATGGCGCGATCAAAGGACATGGTTTGCGGCAAACGCGTGGAAGTACCAGCGTAGCAGAGGGCGGAACGGTACGAGTGGCGCGGCGGGTTTGGGCACAGGTGGAGCGCGGGAGGCATCGGGAGGGCGTGATTACGGCCGATTTTAGTAGGGCCGGCCGGCGGCCTGTTGGAGCGGATCGGGGATTTTTGGCGCCTGCGAGATGAGGGGGCCGGTGGCGGAGACCAGGTTCGGGCCGGAATCGCGATGGAGCGGGATGGTGACGGGCGTTGTTTTGGATTTTGAAAAAACGAACCCGGCTTTTGAAAAAACGAACCCAGCTTTTGAAAAAACGAACCCAACTGGACTGGCAGTCGCTTGTTTGGGGGGCGGTTTTCAGGGCGCGCTGGTCCGGCGTGACGATGGTGAGTCGGGCGGTGACGCCGCTTCTGACGGCAGGGGTGCGCGGGCTGGTGGATTTTTTCGCGTTGGCCACGGGGTTCGTTCATTCTCAATCGAGACATGCCTGTCGGATACACGAGTAGCACGCGGGGACGCGGATGCGGTGGGGGATTGCGGTAAGTCAGTGACAGAGTTGGGGAAATAAATCCGGCGCGGGCGTTACCATAAATTTTTCGGCATGCAGAGACCGCAGTGGGTGACGATCCCGAATCTGGTGACGCTGGTGCGCGTGGCGATGACGCCGTTCATTTTGCTGCAACTGGGGCGGGGGAATTACCTGGTTGGGGGCTGGATGTTCGGCGCGGCGGCGGCGACGGACATTCTGGACGGATGGCTGGCGCGGCGGTTCGGGCAGCGGTCGCTGTTTGGTGGGTCGAAGGCGGGGCAGTATTTCGATCCGGTGGCGGATAAGCTGCTGTTGACGTCCATCTATTTAGGGTTGGCGATGGGGGGGGCGGTGCGGTGGTTCGTGGTGTGGGTAATCTTCGCGCGCGACCTGTGGATCCTGGGACTTTCGGGCGTGGCGCTGCGCTTTACAAATTTTCGCAATTTGCAGCCTAGTAAGTGGGGGAAGGGCAGCACGTTTGCGCAGATCATGGCGGTGGTGGCGGTGACGGCGGGCCGCGCTTACGCGAACGCTGATTTTACAAGGGTTGGGGATGCGTTGCTGTGGGTGGTGGTGGCGCTGGCGTTTCTGAGCGGCGGCGATTACACGCTGCGCGGGATGGCGTGGCTGCGCGGCGGCGGGGGATTCACCAAGAGTGGCGTTGACGGGCGGGTTGGGTCGGAGTAGGCTTAAAGTCGGAAGTGGCTGAAGGCGCCGCGACGAATTATGAGCAGCTACAAACCGGCTCGCCATTACATTTCGTTTGGAATTGTGGCACTCGCGCTGGCGGGTTTCTCGGGATGGCTGGGTTTGTCGTGGGCACCGGCGTTCTGTCCGGCAGTGCTGTTCTTCCTGACGGCCGCGCTGTTACTGGCGCTGGCGTTCCGGCCGGTGATCCAGGTGGGGGAAGCTTACATCGAAGTGGGCAAGCGTCTGATCCCGTGGCACGATGTGCGGCGGGTGGACAGGACGGGGTGGATTTCGCCGCTGGTGGTGAAGCTCACGCTTTTCGACGATGAAGTGATCACGCTGATTTACCCGGGCGAGGTGGATTGCTGCAAGCATTTGCTGCGCACGCTGCGGCAGATGGCGACGGCGGCGACGATCGACGGCGTTCCGTACCGGCAATATTGGGGAGAACTGCTGGGGGCGGCGGGCGATGCGCCGTTGCTGGCGAGCGCACCGCGCTACCGGGTACTGCGCCCGGAAGACGAAGAAGAAGTGGAGCGTCTGTACTTCCTGCTGAAGACGGTGGGCCACATCGATTCGGGCAGTTCGGGGCCGGGTGGCGCGGGGCGAAACTCGGGCGATGAGCGCTAAGGCGCCGGCAGCGCGCGTTCGACAAAAAACAATCCGAAAAATTTTACTGGTGGCGCTGGTGGCTGTGCTGGCGGGCGGCTGGGTGCTGCGCGAGAGCATTCTCCGGGGGCTGGGGCAGGCGCTGGTGCGATCGGAAGCTCCGCAGAAGGCCGATGCCATTGTGGTGCTGGGCGGGGACTGGCGGGGGAGCCGCATCCTGAAAGCGGCCGAACTGGCGCGCGAGGGCTATGCGCCGCGCGTGCTGGTGAGCGGGGTGCGGGGGATGTATGGCAATTCGGAGGCGGACCTGGCGATTGAGTTCGCGGTGCGGCACGGCGCGCCGAGGGAGATTTTCACGGCGGCGAGAGGAGACGTGGTGAGCACGGCAGGGGAGGCTGAGGAAGACGTCGGAATACTGCGCCGGATGGGGGTGCACTCGTATCTGCTGGTGACGAGCGACTACCACACGCGGCGGGCGGGCCGGAACTTTGCGAGGCTGGCGCCGGAGATGGAGATGCGGACGGTGGCCTCGGGCGATCCGGTATGGAACGGCGGCGAGTGGTGGCGCACGCGGGAAGGCCGCAAGACGTGGCTGCTGGAGATGTCGAAGACGGTGGCCGACACCTTCGGGATGTGAACCGGCGCTGATCTGCCGCGGCGGGCGGGCGTATCAGGGGCGATAGAAGCCGGAGTGGCCCGCGGCGCTCGGCAGCGGAAGGGGCCGGGGCGACGGGGGCGGCAGCTGGGCGTGGGCGCGCGAGGTTTCGGGGCCGAGTTCGGCATCGAAGAAGGCGCGGAGAATGCGGGCTTCGTCGGGCTCGACGGGGATGTTCTGCTTTTCCTGCGTGAGACCGCTCATGAAGACCATGGCCCGGCCGGATTCCAGGAAATCGACGTAGGCGATGTTATCGGTATTGACGACTTTGTTGTGAATGCGGACGAAGCGAGCCATATCGTTGAATGATGAATCGTTGAATGATCAGCGGAAGTTCGAAAGGATGGCCTGGAGGTTGCCGAACTGATCGGTAACCAGATTCAGGGCCGGACCGGCCAGTTCCTTAATCGCGAACCAGGAGGCGCCGGCGGTGACGGCTCCGGAAACGAGTTTACTCTTGCCGAGGACGGCGCGAGCCACCATGGCGGCGGTCATCGGTCCCGCGGCTGCAACCAATTGATATTGATCGACGTACTTGCCGACGACCTGCTGAAGTTCCCTTAAATCTACGCCAGTGCCCACGTTCGAATTGTAGGGCGGATGGGCGATAGCTCACAAGATATCGGGAGTTAACTTCGTACGAGATTGTTCGGGCGGACGGATCATATCCGCCGATAGCGAGGCGCGCAGCCGGATCAGCGGCCGAGGGATTTCATGTCGTGCAGGACGTTGATCATGCCGGGGACGAGTGTGATGACGAACAGGACCGGCAGGATGAAGAGCACGATGGGGAAGAGCATCTTGATGCCGGCCTTGCCGACGGCTTCTTCGGCCCGGAGGCGGCGGCGGGTGCGGAGCGCGTCGGCGTAGACCTTGAGGGCCTGGGAGAGGCTGGTGCCGAAGCGTTCGGACTGGATGATCATGGCGGAGAGGGCCTTGATATCGTCGATTCCGGTGCGGCGGACCATGGAGGAGAACGCCTTGGCGCGCTCCTGGCCGGCGCGGACCTGCATGACGACGGTGTAGAACTCATTGGCGAGGGCCGGGTAGATGTACTGCATTTCCTCGCTGACGCGGAGCATGGCCTGATCGAGAGCGAGGCCGGTGCCGAGGACGATGCCGAGGAGGTCGACGGTATCGGGCAGGGCTTCCTGCAGTTGCTGGCGGTAGCGTTTGGCGAGGCGGCCGAGGACGAACTGGGGTACGACGAAGCCGATGATGCCGGCGGCGACGAGGCCGCCGAAGGCGTTCGAGATGGGGTTGTTGCGCTGCAGGAACAGCATAACGGCGAGGCAGAAGACGAGGAACGACGCGGCAATGAGGGTATAGATGCCGATGACGCGGTCGCCGCGGTAGCCGGCGATGCGGAGGCGCTTTTCGTTGCCCTTGATCCAGTCTTCGCCGCCGGGAAGGGAAGAGACGAAGTTGACGAAGTTGTTGAGAAAACCGCGGTTTTTGCGGCGGCGGCGGTCTTCGCTACTGGCGCGGACGAGGCCGGCGGACTGGAGTTCGCTGAGGCGTTCGGCGAGAGGGTTTTCTTCGGGCGTGATGATGCGGGAGCCGCTCCAGACGATGGTGACGATGGTGGCGACGGTGAGGACGAAGAAGAGGATCGCGGTGAGCATGGTGTGTCCTCAGAACTTGATGTCGGCGACTTTGCGGATGACGAGGATGCCGACGGTTTCGGAAATGATGGCGTAGGTGAAGAACTTGGTGCCGACCGGGTCGGTCCAGAGGAGGCGGACGTAATCCGGCTTGAGGACCCAGAAGCCGAGGCCGACGACGACGGGGAGCAGGCAGAGCAGGGCGGCGGAGTAGCGCTGCTGAGCCGTATGGGCGTTGAGTTTGGCGGCCATGTTGAGTCGCTCGCGGACGAGGACGGAGAGGTTTTCGAGAACGGCGACCATGTTGGCGCCGGTCTGGCGCTGGAGGATGAGGCCGGTGATGAAGAATTTGAGATCGATGATGGGGATGCGTTCGCCGAGGCCGTGGAGGGCGGGTTCGATCTGGGAGCCGAGGGCGAGTTCTTCCATCACCTTGCGGAATTCCATGCGGACGGGGTCGGAGGTTTCGGCGGCAATGGTTTCGAGGCCGCTGTGGATGTTGTGGCCGGCGCGCATGGTGCGGGTGAAGAGGTCGATGGCATCGGGGAGCTGATCCTCGAATTTTTTCATGCGGGCCTTGCGCTGGCGCGAGATGTACATGATGGGCAGGCAGGCGAGGGCGCAGGCGAGCCCCAGGCGCAGCAGGAAGATGCCGACGAAGAGATCGAACACGAGGAAGCAGAGAATGCCGATGGCGATGGAGATGGCGACGATATCGGCGGCGCGGTAGGGAAGGTTGGCCTGCTGGATGTGGACCTGGAGGCGGCGGACGACGCCGATCCAGTTGACGAAATCGCCGAGGACGGCGAAGGAGCCGCGGCGTTCGTGGCGGACGATATCGCTGGCTCCGCGCTTGCCGCGCGTGGCGGAGCCGAGCGAGGAACGCGCGCCACGCAGGCGTGCTTCGAGGACGCGCGCCGCTTCCTGCTGCGGAACCGTCCAGACGTAATAAGCGACGCCGAACATGGCGGCGGAGAAGACGAGGAAGGCGACGAGGAGGAACATCAGCGGTCTCCTTTGTGGCTGCCGGGGCCGAAGCTGTTGCCTGTGCCGGCAGCGGACGAACAGGTGGCGCGGCTCATTTATCGGCGACCTCGACGATTTCATCGAAGGTGGAACGGGAGAGGTGGACGCCGTAGCCTTTGAGACGGTCCATGCAGAGCGGCTGGGCGCCGAAGCCGCGGAAGCGTCCGATGACTTTGCCGCGGGGGCTGATGCCGAGGCGTTCGAATTCGAAGATGTCGTTCATTTCGACCTGATCGCCTTCGACGCCGGCGACTTCCGAAATGCCGGTGATTTTGCGCGTTCCGTCGCCGAGGCGGGAGCACTGGACGACGATGTTGATGGCGCTGGCGAGCTGCTGGCGGATGACTTTATCGGGCACATGCTGGCTGGCCATCATGACCATGGGTTCGAGGCGCGAGAAGGCATCGCGCGTGGAGTTAGCGTGGA
>CAIKMJ010000069.1 GCA_903828455.1 uncultured Acidobacteriia bacterium
CGGCAGCGATCAGCCCAGCCGCCGGCATAGACTGCGGCAGCGATCAGCCCAGCCGCCGGCACAGACTGCGGCAGCGATCAGCCCAGCCGCCGGCACAGACTGCGGCAGCGATCAGCCCAGCCGCCCGCTCAGTATGACCTACGCGTTGCTGACGGTCGCCGGTCCGGCCGCCGCCAGCGCCGCGTGGATTTCCTGCAGGCTCCAGACGCGGATCGGATCGCGTTGTTTTGAAGCAATCGCTTCCACCGCCGCCCGCGCGCCGCTCAACGTGGTGATGCACGGTACCCGGCTCATGATGGCGCTGCGCCGGATTGACTTCTCATCCTCGAACGACATCGCGCCGATCGTCGTATACACCACCAGTTGAATCGAACCGCCCTTGATGAGATCCACCGCGTTCGGGCGTCCCTCGTTCACTTTGAAGACCGTGCGGCACTTCAGCCCGGCATTCTGCAATGCCACCGCCGTGCCCCGCGTCGCCACCAGATCGAATCCAAGTTCGGCAAACCGCTTGCCGATCGCGACGATTTCTCCCTTGTAACGCTGGCTGACGCTGATGAACACCGTCCCCTTATCCGGCAGCGGCGTACCCGCGCTGATCTGCGCCTTTAAGAAGGCCTCGCCGAAGTTTTCGCCAACACCCATCACTTCGCCGGTAGAGCGCATCTCCGGCCCCAGCGCCGGGTCAACTCCGGGGAACTTGTTGAACGGGAAGACCGGCGATTTGACGAACTTCAGCGGCACCGGCAGGCGGCCGCGATGCGGCGTCACGTCACGCAGTTTCTTGCCCAGCATCAACTGCACGGCAAGCTTCGGCAACGCCACTCCGGTCGCCTTGCTGACGTACGGAACCGTTCGCGACGCCCGCGGATTGACTTCCAGCACGTACACCACGCCGTCTTTCACCGCGTACTGCACATTCATCAGGCCGATCACATTCAGCGCCAGCGCCAGCTTCACCGTGTACTCTTCAATCGTCTTAACTACGTCTTCAGGCAGCGAAACAGGAGGCAGCACGCACGAACTGTCGCCCGAGTGAATGCCCGCTTCCTCAATGTGCTCCATGATGCCGGCAATCAGCACTTCTTCACCGTCGCAGAGGCAGTCGACGTCGACCTCCACCGCGTCTTCAAGGAACCGGTCCACCAGCACCGGCCGGTCCTGCGAGAACGAAACCGCCTCGCGCATGTAGCGGCGCACGCTGTCTTCGTCGTACACAATCACCATGGCGCGTCCGCCCAGCACATAGCTGGGACGCACCAGCACCGGGTAGCCGATGCGCCTGGCGATCGCCGCCGCTTCATCCGCGCTCGTCGCCGTGCCGTTGGCCGGCGAAGGAATCTTCAGATCGTCCAGCAGCTTGCCGAACAATTTGCGGTCTTCCGCCAGATCGATACTCTCCGGATCGGTCCCGATAATCGGCACCCCGAGGCGCTTCAGCGGCAGCGCCAGCGTCAGCGGCGTCTGGCCGCCGAACTGTACGATCACGCCATCCGGCTTCTCGGTATCGACGATATTGAGCACGTTCTCGAGCGTCAGCGGCTCAAAGTAGAGGCGGTCGCTGGTATCGTAATCGGTCGACACGGTCTCCGGATTGCAGTTGACCATGATCGATTCCACGTTTTCCGCCTGCAGCGCGAACGAAGCGTGGCAGCAGCAGTAATCGAACTCAATGCCCTGCCCGATTCTGTTCGGCCCGCTGCCCAGAATCATCACCTTTTTACCCGCGGCCGGCTCGGCTTCGCACGCCGTTTCGTAAGTCGAATAAAGATACGGCGTGAACGATTCAAACTCCGCCGAACAGGTGTCCACGCGGTTAAACACGGCCTTCACGCCGAGTTCCCTGCGGCGCGCCCGGACTTCGAGTTCGGTCGATTTATATGCCCCGGCAATCTGGAGATCGGAAATCCCCATGCGCTTGGCTTCGGAAAGCGTGGCCGGCGTTGCGGCGGCGAGCGTGCCGCCTTCGAGCGACTGCTCGAATTCGTTGATCTGCCGCAACTGTTCGAGGAACCACGGATCGATCGACGTCATCTCGTGGATCTGCTCCGGCGTGTAGCCCGAACGCAGCGCAAAACGCAGATAGCTGAGCCGGTCCGGCGTCGGCGTAATCAGCTTTTGCGGAATCAGCGCCGCATCGAGCGTTTCCGAACCGAACTTCTTGCCCGTTTCGAGGCTGCGGATGCCCTTGCCGAGCGCCTCGCGGAACGTGCGCCCGATCGCCATCACTTCGCCCACCGACTTCATCTGCGTCCCCAGCGTCGTATCCGCGCCGGGGAATTTCTCGAACGCCCACTTGGGAATCTTGCAGACCACGTAGTCGATCGTCGGTTCGAACGACGCCGGCGTCACCCGCGTGATGTCATTGCGGATTTCATCGAGCCGGTAGCCCACCGCCAGCTTCGCCGCGACCTTTGCGATCGGGAAGCCGGTCGCCTTCGACGCCAGCGCCGAACTGCGCGACACGCGCGGATTCATTTCGATCACCACCATCCGCCCGTCCTTCGGGTTGATGGCAAACTGCACATTGGAGCCGCCGGTTTCGACGCCGATCTCGCGCAGGCACCGGATCGCGCCGTCGCGCATCATCTGATATTCGCGGTCCGTCAGCGTCTGCGCCGGAGCCACCGTGATCGAGTCGCCCGTGTGCACGCCCATCGGATCGAAATTCTCGATCGAACAGACGATGATGACGTTGTCGTTGAGATCGCGAATCACTTCGAGCTCGTATTCCTTCCAGCCGAGCGCGCTCTCTTCGATCAGCACTTCGTGAACCGGCGAAAGATCGAGGCCGCGTTCCAGAATCGTGATCAGATCTTCGTGGTTGTACGCAATGCCGCCGCCCGAACCGCCCATCGTGAAGCTGGGCCGCAGGATCGCCGGATAGCCGTGCTTTGCCACGAACGCCAGTCCGCCTTCCACGTCCGTGAGCAACTGCGATCGCGGCGTTTCGAGCCCGATCTTCGTCATCGCGTCTTTAAACAGCAGACGGTCTTCGGCCTTTTTGATCGCGTCGATCTTGGCGCCGATCAGTTCCACGCCGTACTTTTCCAGCACGCCCGCTTCGGCCAGTTCCACCGAAAGGTTCAGCGCCGTCTGCCCGCCAACCGTGGAAAGCAGCGCATCGGGCCGCTCCTTGGCGATGATCTCTTCCAGATAACGGCGGCTCAGCGGCTCCACGTACGTGCAGTCCGCCAGTTCCGGATCGGTCATGATCGTCGCCGGATTGGAGTTGACCAGAATAACTTCGTAGCCATCGGCGCGCAGCGCCTTCGTCGCCTGCGTACCGGAGTAATCGAACTCGCAGGCCTGGCCGATGATAATCGGGCCGGAGCCGATGATGAGGATGCGGTGAATGTCGTTGCGGCGTGGCATGGGTTATTTCCCCTCCGACATCAGCTTCACGAAGTCGTCGAAGAGGTAGAGCGAATCGTGGGGCCCCGGCGCGGCCTCCGGATGGTACTGCACGCAGAAGGCGCGTTCGCGGCGATGGCGCAGCCCTTCCACCGTGTTGTCGTTCAGGTTCACGTGGGTGATTTCGATGTCCGCCGGATTCAGCGAATCGGGATCGACCGCAAAGCCGTGGTTGTGCGACGTGATCTCGACGCGGCCCGTAAGATGGTTCATCACCGGGTGATTCGCGCCGCGATGGCCGAACTTCAGCTTGTACGTTTTACCGCCCAGCGCGAGGCCGAGGATCTGGTGACCGAGACAGATGCCGAAGATCGGCGTCCGCCCCACCAGCCGCCGCACGTTTTCAATCTGCGGAACCAGCGGCTCCGGATCGCCCGGGCCGTTCGAAAGGAACACCCCGTCCGGCTTCAGCGCGAGCACGTCGTCGGACGATGTCAGCGCGGGCACCACCGTAACTCTGCAGCCCGAATGCACCAGACGCCGCAGAATATTGTGCTTGATGCCGAAATCGTACGCCACCACGTGGAAACGCGGCTCGGCGGCAGCCGCCATCACTTCGGACGGTGAGCACGGCGCCGCGCCATCGGTCCATGTGTAACGCGCGGCAGTCGTAACGCGGCTGGCCAGGTCGAGACCGGCCATCGACGGAATGGACCGCGCCTTCTCCACCAGCTTCGCCGGATCTTTTTCAATCGCCGACAGAACGCCGCGCATCGTGCCGCGGCTGCGCAGATGCCGCACCAGCGCACGCGTGTCCAGATCGGAAACAACAGGAATGCCCGGCTTCGACAGGAAATCGCGGGCTTCCGTGTCCGAACGCCAGTTGCTCGTGATGCGTGAAAAATCACGGACCACGAGACCTTCAATCCAGGGCTGCGCGGATTCGTTATCGGCCGAACTGGTTCCGTAATTGCCGATTTGCGGATTGGTGAGAACGACGATCTGACCGGTGTAGGAAGGGTCGGTGAAAACCTCCTGGTAACCGGTAATAGCGGTATTGAACACGACTTCGCCGGAACGTTCGGCGGGCGCACCAAAACTCCTGCCCTCGAAGACGGTTCCGTCTTCCAGAGCCAGGATTGCAGAATCCAACAGCGTTTCCTCCTGGAGGGTGGGGTAAGAAGCTATTGTACCGGATCGATTCCGCGCAGAACGCGAAACCGGCTGACCGCAACCCGGCGCGCGCGGAATTACGCCGCCAGCAGGGGCCTGATGAAGAAATACGCCGTCAGCACCCACGCATAAACCAGAATCCAGCGCCGCACCGACTCCTCGTTCATCCCCTTCACCAGCCGCGCCGCCCAGTACGCCGCAATCACTCCGGCCACCAGCATCGGCAGCCCCGCCGACCATTCCAGCGCGCCCTCGCCGGCGAACACAGCCACCGCAAGCAGATTCGTAACCGAAGCGCAGATCAGCCGCAAACTGCTGGCCGAATGAATCGTCATCCCCGCCGTCGCCAGATACAGCACTATCAGCAGCACGCCCATGCCAGCCCCGAAATAGCCGCCGTACAGCGCGATCACGAACTGTCCGCCCAGCAGCGCAGCCTGCGAACGATGCCCCGAAAGATTCGCCGCCGCCTTGCGCAACTGTCCTGCAAACGTGAAGAACGTGGCGGCCAGCAGCAGCAGCCACGGCACCAGCGTCGTGAACGTCGCGTTCGACGTTCGCAGCAGCAGAATGCTGCCCGCCGCCGAACCCGCCAGGCTGCACCCCACCAGCTTGCCGATCAGCGCCGCCGAATGGTCCTTCAGCGAATGACGATAAACCCACGCCGCGATCATCGAACCCGGCAGCACCACCAGCGACGCCGTTGCATTCGCCTTGATCGGCGTCACTCCGGCCAGCAGCAGCGCGGGAAACACGATGAAAATCCCGCCGCCCGCCAGCGCATTGACCAGTCCGGCCCCACAGGCCGCCAGTGCGAGAAGCGCGATCGTGGAAAGTGAAAAATGCATCGGGCTCTATGAACGGCTCACGACTGGCAGCGGAACGGCATCATCGGTTTTCACCGGCCCGCGGGTGAAACGGCACCGGAAATTCGGCTGCCTCGGCAATGTCGAGGTTAATCACCACCGGTTCCTGGCCGCTGCGCACAACGACCGCCTCCACCACTTCGTCGGTGCGGGCGTTCAGTTCCTGATGCGGCACCCACGGCGGGATAAAGATGAAATCGCCCGGGTGCGCCTCTTCAGCGAATTCCAGATGATCGCCCCACCGCAGCAGCGCGTGGCCCCGGATCACGTAGAGCACCGTTTCCACTTCGCCGTGATGATGGGCCGCCGTATGCGCGCGCGGCGCCACCACAACCGTTCCCGCCCACAGCTTTTCGGCCCCGGTGCGTGCGTGTGTGATTGCGGCGGCGCGGGTCATCCCCGGCGTCTGCGCGGTATTCGAATCCAGTTCGCCCGCGCGCACGATGCGAACGCCGTGTTCCTTCCAGTCCTGCACCTCGGCCCGGTCGCGCACCTCAGCGCGCCCGTTTCGCAAACGCCTCGCGCGCAACCAGAATTTGCTGCGCGTGCTTATCGATGTGTTTGGCGAACAGATCGACCCAGAACCGCAGCGTCGTCACCCCGCGCTTGGCGTGGATCCCTTCACGGTCGTACGCTTCCGGCGGCACGCCCGCCAGCATCGTCGTATTCATTTCGCGCAGCACGCCGAAGTCGAGCAGCGCGTCGCGCGGATCGCTGTCGTTGTACTTCAGGCTCACCGCCCATTTGTCCTGATCGAACATCGCCAGGTCCGGCCGGTCCTCGGCAATCATCTGCCGCAGCCGCACGCCCGCCAGAAATTCCGTATCGGCGACGTGCCGCACAATCTCCCGGATCGTCCACTTTCCCGGAGCCGGCGAAAATTTCGATTCCTCCTCCGTCACGCCGTCGAGCGCTTTTTCGAGCACGGACGGGCTTTGCCGGAAACGTTCCAGCAGCTCTTTAATTTCAGCTGTTGCGATGTCGGATGTTGCGCTGTCGCTCATAAGGAATCTCGGATGACCTCAGCTTGGGTTTGGCTTCAGATATAGTCGGCGCAGCTCATGTAATAGCCGCACTGCTGGCAAAACAACTTGCACTTGCGGCTCGCCAGACGCACAGAACAGATCGGGCAGAACAACATGGCCGGCTCGTCGGCCTCGGCCCGGCGCTGCCCGTCCGCAACGCCGGAACGCGGCGAGTCGGGTTCGGCTGAAATTGGAGGTGGTTGCGACGGTGTCACGGAACTAGCATCATTATACGTATCCGGCACCAAGCCGGATCAGGCCCGGTCCGGCATCGGATCAGGAGAAGCCCGGTGCATCTCATGCGATTGAACGCCGCTTTATTTGTTGCCTCCGCCGCCGCACTGGCCGTCTTTACGACTGCGCTGGCGCAACAGAAGACCCTCGAACACCCCGCGCAGTTTTCCCAGCGCGGTCTGCGCGGCGCCGTAGCCACCGGCAGCGGTTACGCCACCGAAGCCGGCATGCGCATGTACTACGCGGGCGGCAACGCGGTGGACGCGGGCGTCGCCAGCATCTTCGCCGCCGCCACCACCGAGTATTCGCACGTCGGCTGGGGTGGCGAAGCGCCCATCCTGATCCGCACCGCCGACGGAAAGGTCCACGCCATCGCCGGCATCGGCACCATGCCGAAACTGGCCACCGCCGACTTTTTTCGCAATCGCAGCCTGAAGTACGGCGAGGTCCTGTCCGTCGAAAAGAACGGCCTCAAGGGCATGATCCCCGTAGCCGGTCTGATGCCGGCTCTCGTCCCCGGCCTGCCCGAAGCCGCGCTCGTGGCATTGCGCGAATACGGAACGAAGTCGTTCGCCGAGGTCGTGCAGCCGGCCCTCGAATTCGCCGACAGCACCGCCATCGATGAACAGCGCAGCGGTGCCATCGAAAACAGCCGCGAATTCTTCAAACTCTGGCCCTCCTCCATGAATCACTTCATGCCGGACGGCCGCGCCACCCGCGCCGGCGAAGCCTTCCATCAGCCCGACCTCGCCCGCACCCTCCGCGGCATGGTGGCGGCGGAAAAGGCCGCGCTCGCTAAACGGCACTCTACGCGCCAGCAAGGCATCGACGCCGTGCGCGATTTCTTCTACCGCGGCGAAATCGCAAAGAAGATCGATGAATTCAGCCGCGCCAACAACGGCCTCCTGCGCTACGAAGACATGGCCGCCTTCCGCCTCACCCCGGAAGAAGCCGTCTCCACCGAATTCCACGGCGCGCGCGTCTACAAGCCCGGCTACTGGAGCCAGGGCCCGGCCATGATCGAATCGCTGAATCTGCTCAGCGGCGTGGACTTGTCGAAAATGCGCCTCAACTCCGCCGACTACATCCACACACTGACCGAAGCCCTCAAGCTGGCCTACGCCGACCGCGACACCTACTACGGCGATCCCAAATTCGTCAAAATGCCCGACGAACTCCTGACCATGAAGTACGCCGACGAGCGCCGCGGCCTCATCGGCCCGAAGGCTTCGCTCCAATTTCTGCCCGGCCGGCTCGGCGAAAATCCTCCGCCTCATCCTTCGGAGTCGAAAATCGTCCGCACGAAGATCGATGACTTCCTCATGGCGCACGACACCACCTGCGTCGATACCATCGACCGCAACGGCGTAATGTTCTCCGCCACCCCGTCCGGCGCATGGCTGCCGTCCGTGATCGCCGGCGATACCGGCATCCCGCTCACCGAACGCGCCCAAAGCTTTCTGCTCGTCCCGGGCCATCCCAACGAACTCGCCGGCGGCAAGCGGCCGCGCGTCACCCTCAGCCCCACGCTGGTCACCCACACCGACGGCACTCCGTGGTTCGTGCTCTCAACTCCCGGCGGCGACAATCAGGAGCAGGCGCTCCTGCAGTTGCTGCTCGACGTCGTGCTCTACCAAATGGATTCGGAAGCCGCCATCGAGGCCCCGCGCTTTGAGACGCGCCACCTCGTCTCCAGCTTCGATAATCACGCCATGAACCCGGGCGATCTCCAGCTCGACGACCGCACCCCGCAACTGGTCCTGCAGGATCTTGCCGGGCGCGGCCATAAGGTCTCCACGCGTTCCCGCTGGAACTCCGGCTCCGCCCCGGCGCTCGTGCAAATCACTCCCGGCGGCGTCATCGAAGCCGGCGCCGACCCCTGGGGCTACCGCAACATGCAGGCCTGGTAAGCAAACGTCGCTTGGATACCCTTTTCGATCTCGAACGCCCGCCCGCATTCGACCGTGACGGGCTCAAAGCCCGGCTCGACTCGCTGGCTGCCCGCCACATCTACATCGGCGGCAGCTCCTGGAAGTACGAAGGCTGGCTGGGGCAAATCTATTCGCCGGACCGCTACCGCACGCGCGGCCGCTTCTCAAAAAAGCTTTTTGAAGAAACCTGCCTCGCCGAATACGCGGGCATTTTCCCCACCGTCTGCGGCGATTTCGCTTTCTACCAGTTCCCCACCGTCACCTACTGGGAAAAACTCTTCCGCCAGACGCCGCCCGCCTTCCGCTGGGGCTTCAAGATTCCCGAGCAGCTCACCGTTCCGGTCTGGCCCCGGCATCCGCGTTACGGCGCGCTCGCCGGCCGTGAAAATCCCACGTTCCTTGATCCCGTCCTGCTGGAAAATGCCCTGCTGCGCGCGCTCGAACCGTACCGCGACCGCGTCGGCGTGCTGATCTTTGAATTCGGCACCATGCACCAGGGAGAAACCGCAAACCTCGCCGGCTTCGTCCGCTCGCTCGACCCGTTTCTCGACCGCCTGCCCGCCGGCTGGAACTTCGCCGTCGAAATCCGCAACGCCGAATTCCTTCGCCCGGACTACTTCGCCTGCCTGCGCGCCCACCGCGTCTCGCACGTCTACAACGCCTGGACACGCATGCCGGAAATCAGCGAGCAGCTCGCGCTGCCGGAATCGCGCACCGCGCCGCTGCTGGTCGCCCGCGCTCTGCTGCGCCGCGGCCGCCCCTACGCAGAAGCAGTCCGCGACTTCTCCCCCTACACGGAAGTCCGCGAGGTCAACGAACCGGCGCGCCGCGGGCTGCGGGAAATCATCGACATCGCCCGCGTCGATGGCCGCCCGGCCTTCCTCTTCGTCAATAACCGGCTGGAAGGAAACTCCCCCGGCACCATCGTTTCGATTACCAACTGACCGCCCGTTACCGCCGCACTCCGCTGCTGCTACGCTGCGCCCTGTCCGGCAACTCCCGCGACCTCACCTTGAAACCGCCGTCGCGAAACGCCTCCGCCCCGATGCCGCCCGCGCGGCCCCGCCTTCACCCGTATCCCGACCACCCGAACATGGTCCACCCATACACCGCCCCTCGCTTCGATTACAAGGCGATTGCTATACTGGGCTTTCCCGCCCGGTTCGGGCCTGTAGCTCAGTTGGTTAGAGCGCTTCCTTGACACGGAAGAGGTCTGCAGTTCGAGTCTGCACAGGCCCACCATCTCCCCCCTGAAACTGAACCCCTCTCACCGGAGGCAACCGCTCTGCCGCGCGCGAATTTCCCGCGCCGCCGCCAGCCACGGCGCACGCTGGCCCCGAGGCCAAAGGGCGTAAATCCTGCAAAATTGTAAGGGATGAAAATCGGGTGGTGAGCGCGGTAGGAATCGAACCTACAACCTACTGATTAAGAGTCAGTTGCTCTGCCAATTGAGCTACGCGCCCGAATCAACAATTCTAGCATTCGCCCCGCGCTTTTTGTCAGCCGAATTTGCGGGTGGCGAAAAAAAGTTGCCGGGCCGCCATCGCAGCTTGCATCGTGCGAAACTTTCAAACCGTTTAACATAGGAAAAGTGCGTGTGCGGTTCCGGGCCTGGGGAGGCTCTTCCTGACTGATGTTTGGACGAGAACAAAGAAAAGCGAAGCTGCTGTTCGGTCTGTCGGACGTCGTCATCACAACCCTCGCCTTCGTCCTTGCAATGTCCATACGAAGCCGTCTGCAGACCGGCTTTCAGTTCGTCTTTACGCGGCAGGACCAGTTGCTTGTTCTCGGCTCTACGGCGCTCTTCTGGGTGGCAACCGGCTACTGGATCAATGTTTACGGCAAACTGGATTCCGCCCGCATCCGCACCGTATTTTTTGACGCGTTTCAGCAGACCAGCTACGGTGCGCTGGCTCTGATTGTTCTGGTTTATACTCTGAAGCTCGAAGCCAGCCGCGTATTTATCGGCCTCTACATCGCGCTGGTGTTTTTCTTCCTCCTCGTGTTCCGCGTGGCCGCCCGCAACACCATTCCCGTGGTCCGGCGGCGCTTCGGAGCGCTTCGCTACGTGCTGATCGTCGGCGTGGGTGACCGCGCGCGCCGCCTGGCGGAAAATCTCGAAACTTTCCACGAATTCGGCCTCCGCATCCTCGGCTTCATGGCCTCGCCCGATGAGCCCGCTCCGCAAAGTATCGAACTCGATCGCGAATACCGCGTCTTCCCCGTAGCCGACCTCCCCGCCATGCTCCGGCGTCAGGTCATCGACGAAGTCCACTTCGCCGTCGAATCCGACCGCCTGCCCGGCCTCGAAGATGTTCTCCTCACCTGCGACGAAGAAGGCGTCACCAGCCGCATCGCCGTCGATTTCTTCCCCCACGTCAACAGCCAGGTCGCTCTGGAAAAGATCGGCGTCACCCCGCTTCTCACCTTTTCCGCCGCGCCCAGCGACGAACTCCTGCTGCTCGCCAAACGCACCGGCGACGTCGTTCTCTCCTCCCTCGCCATCGTTGTCCTGAGTCCCTTCCTGCTGTTCATCGCGCTCCTCGTCAAACTCACTTCGCCCGGTCCGGTCATTTTCAAACAGGTTCGCTGCGGTCTCAACGGGCGGCAGTTCACCTTCTACAAGTTCCGCTCCATGGTGCAGGATGCCGAACAGCGCATGCACGAGGTCGCGCACCTCAATCCCAAAACCATCGTCACCAAGATCCCCAACGATCCGCGCCTCACTCCCGTCGGCAAGTGGCTGCGCAAATTTTCCATCGATGAACTGCCCCAGCTCTTCAACGTCCTGCGCGGCGATATGTCCATCGTCGGCCCCCGCCCCGCCATCCCCAGCGAAGTGGCGCAGTACAAACTCTGGCAGCGCCGCCGCCTCCGCATGCGCCCCGGCCTCACCTGCCTGTGGGTCATCAACGGCCGCGACAAGGTCGACTTCGAGACTTGGATGCGCCTCGACATGAACTACATCGACAACTGGTCGCTCGCCCTCGACGTCAAGATCATCCTGCAGACAATCCCCCAGGTCCTTGGCGGCAAAGGCGCAAGTTAATCCACCGCCGTCGCGGCTTTTCGATTATCCTGAATGGCAAGCCCTCGCCGCATGCCATCCTCAGCCACCCTCCAAACAAGGCGATCCACTGCCCCCTGTGCGCCGAATCGTGCTATTCCGGCACAATTGGAGTGGCGGATCGTTACCATCCCTCGCGTTCCCAAATTGTTACAGAGAAACCGGATAAATTTGCTGAACGACGGTGCACCGTGTTGCAAGTCCATTTCAAATCGGCACTCTGGCCACATTGAGCCATGGATTTCGACAGGCTTTTCCACAGTCGCGTGGAAATCCTCCCCCTCCGCCTCCGGAGCCGCCCTGTGAAGCTGACGCTCGTCGACTGGTCGATCATCGCCGCCTACTTTCTCTTCAACATCCTCATCGGCTTCTACTACAAAAGCCGCGCCGGCGCCGGCATCAGCGAATTCTTCCTCTCCGGCCGCAACGTCCCCTGGTGGCTGGCCGGCACCTCGATGGTTGCCACCACCTTCGCCGCCGATACGCCGCTCGTCGTCACCGGCCTCGTCGCGCGCAACGGCATCGCCGGCAACTGGCTCTGGTGGAACATGGTCGCCAGCGGCATGCTCACCGTCTTCCTGTTCTCCCGGATGTGGCGCCGCTCCGGAGTCACCACCGACATTGAGCTCGCCGAACTCCGCTACTCCGGCAAACCGGCCGCCTTCCTCCGCGGCTTTCGCTCCATCTACCTCGGCGTCCTGATGAACTGCATCATCCTCGGCTGGGTCAATCTGGCCATGGTCAAGATCCTCATGCTGGTCCTCGGCGTTACCAAGGATCAGGCCCTCTGGATCGTGCTCGGCATCATCGCCCTCACCTCGCTGATCTCCACGCTCTCCGGCCTCTGGGGCGTGCTCGTCACCGACATGTTCCAGTTCGTCATCAAGATGGGGATGGTCATCGTCCTCGCCGTCGCCGCCGTCCACGCCGTCGGCGGCATCGACCAGATGAAGACCAGACTCGGCGGCGAAGGCGGCCCGTTCCTCAGCTTCGTGCCCGATCTGAACTCGGTCTGGATGCCCGCCATCACCTTCTTCGTCTACATCGCCGTCAACTGGTGGGCCACCTGGTATCCCGGCGCCGAACCCGG
This sequence comes from uncultured Acidobacteriia bacterium, assembly GCA_903828455.1. Classification (GTDB taxonomy): domain Bacteria; phylum Acidobacteriota; class Terriglobia; order Bryobacterales; family Bryobacteraceae; genus BOG-234. The sequence continues at coordinate 12,741 of CAIKMJ010000069.1, forward strand.
CGGCGGCGGCTACGTCGCCCAGCGCATGTTCAGCGCGAAGGATGAACGCAAGTCCCTGCTCGCCACCCTCTGGTTCAACGTGGCCCACTACGCCCTCCGCCCCTGGCCCTGGGTCATCACCGGCCTCGCCTCGGTCATCCTCTACCCCCATCTTGCCGACCCCGAAACCGGCTACGTCCGCGTCATGATCGACTACCTGCCCGCCTCCCTGCGCGGCCTCATGGTCGCCGCCTTCGCCGCCGCCTTCATGTCGACCGTCGGCACCCAGCTCAACTGGGGCGCCAGCTATCTGGTCAACGATTTTTACCGCCGCTTCCTCCGCCCCGCCGAAAGCGACCGTCACTACGTCACCGCCTCGCAGGTGGCCACGCTCGGCCTCACCATCGTCTCCGCAATCATTACCCACTACATGGATTCCATCGCCGGCGCCTGGAAGCTCCTCATCGCCACCGGAGCCGGCACCGGCAGCGTGCTCATCCTGCGCTGGTACTGGTGGCGCATCAACGCCTGGAGCGAGGTCTCGGCCATGGCCGCCGCCTTCGTGGTCTCCATCGCGCTGCAGACCGTCTTTCACCTCGACAGCGACAACCCCGTGCAGTTTGCCTGGATCATTCTGATCACTGTCGCCGTCACCACCGTCGTCTGGCTCGCCGCCACCTTCCTCACCGCCCCGGAAGCCGACGCCACTCTCGCCACGTTCTACCGCCGCGTGCGCCCCTCCGTAGCCGGCTGGCGGCCCGTCGCTCGCCTCGCGCCCGAAGTCGAGCCCTCGCGCGATCTCATCCGCAACCTCGTCGACTGGCTGTTCGGCTGCCTGCTCATCTACAGTTCCCTGTTCGGCATCGGACGGATTATCCTGAAGAACTACCTGTCCGGCGCGCTGTTTCTCGCCGTGGCGATCGGTTCGGCCGCCGTCATCTATCGCGATCTGTCGCGCCGCGGCTGGTCGTCGGTAATGGAGTAAAGCGATGTTCCTGAAGCCACTCGTTCTGGCCGCCCTCTGCGCCGCCGCCTTCGCGCAGCAGCCCGCCGTGCCCGCGGCCCCCGCGGGCGAAAAGCTGGCCCCCTACTACCCCACGCCCGACATCATTGTCGACCGCATGCTCGCGCTCGGCGAACTCAGGGCCGGCGAGAGCATGTTCGACCTCGGCAGCGGCGACGGCCGCATCGTCGTCATGGCCGCCCGCAAATACCATGCCGATGCCACCGGCGTGGAACTCGATCAGGACCTGGTCCGCCAAAGCTCGGCCAAACTCCGCTCGCTCGGCCTGACCGGCACCGCCCGCATTATTTACGGCGACATCCTGAAGCAGAACTACGCCGCGGCGAATCTCATCACTGTGTATCTGCTGCCGGAATCCAACCTCAGGGTTCAGCCCATGCTCGAAGCGCAGCTGAAAAAGGGCGCCCGCGTGGTGGCGCACGATTTCCCCATCGGCAACTGGGTCCCCGCGAAAACGGTCACCATCCCCGATGACGGCGAAGGCCGCAGTCACACCCTGTACCTCTATATCCGCTGACACACACCCATGAAAATCGGCATCACCTGCTATCCCACGTACGGCGGCAGCGGCATTGTCGCCACGGAACTGGGCCTCGAACTGGCCCGCCGCGGCCACGATATCCACTTCATCACCTATTCCAACCCCATCCGGCTCGACACCGATATTCCCCGCATCCACTATCACGAAGTGGAAGTCACCAGCTATCCGCTGTTCCAGTACCCGCCCTACTCACTCGCGCTGGCCTCGCGCATGACGGACGTTGCCGAAGCCTACGACCTCGATCTTCTCCACGTCCACTACGCCATCCCGCATTCCATCTCCGCCCTGCTGGCCCGGCAGATGAGCGCCCGCCGCTCCCGCCGCCTGCCCTTTGTGACCACGCTGCACGGCACCGACATCACGCTCGTCGGCATGGACCCCTCCTACTTCGGCATCACCAAGTTCTCCATCGAGGAATCCGACGGCGTCACCTCCATCAGCGACGATCTGCGCCGCCACACCCTCGACGTCTTCGCGCCGGAAAAAGACATCCGCGTCATCCACAACTTCGTCAATTGCGACATCTACCGGCCCGACCCCGAACGCGCCGGCGCCGCGCACTACGCCCCCAACGGCGAAAAGCTCATCATTCACCTCTCCAACTTCCGCCCCGTGAAGCGCGTGCTCGACTGCGTCCGCGTGCTGGCCGAACTCCGCAAGACCACCAACGCCCGGCTCCTCATGGTCGGCGACGGCCCCGACCGCGGCCCCGCCGAACACCTCGCCGGCACGCTCGGCGTGAAGGACGACGTGCTCTTCCTCGGCAAGCAGAATCATGTCGAACGCCTCATCCCGCTCGCCCATGCCATCCTCATGCCGAGCGAAATGGAATCGTTCGGTCTCGCCGCCCTTGAAGCCATGGCCTGCGGCGTGCCGCCCGTCGCCACGCGCGTCGGCGGCGTGCCCGAACTCATCACCGATGGCGAAGACGGCTTCCTCGAAGCGGTGGGCGACATCGACGCCCTCGCCGCCCGCGCCGCGCAGTTGCTGAACGACGACGCGCTGCACGCCCGCATGGCCGCCGCCGCCCGCCGCACCGCCACCACGCGCTTCTGCGCCGATAAACTGATCCCGCGCTACGAAGCCTATTACGAAGAAGTCCTGCGCGCCGGGCTCTGAACCCCGCGCACGTAGCTCACCACCGGCGCCAGCTTCGCGCGCAGCTTCGCTTCGTCGCGCGTCCAGCACTCCCAGACTTCGAAGACTTTCCAGCCGTCGCCCGCCAGCGCCCGCCGGTTGCGCTTATCCCGCTCGGCATTGCCCCGTCGCTTTTCCGCCCAGAATGTGCGGTTCGTGGCCGGCGCCGGCTTGCCGTATTTACAGCGATGCATGTGCCAGAAGCAGCCATGCACGAACAACACCGCCCGCGCCCCGCTGAACACCAGGTCCGGCCTCCCCGGCAGCTTCTTCCCGTGCAGACGGTAGCGCAGCCCCATCGCATGCAGCATCCGCCGCACCCGCAGTTCCGGCTGCGTGTCGCCGCCGCGAATGCGGGACATATTGAAACTGCGCTGCTCGGGCGTGTGAACGTCAGCCATCCGAACCCATTTTCCACCGAGTGGCGATTCAAAAAAAAACACCGGGGGGGGGGATGCATCCGGCCGCAAACTGTTATACAGTATCTCGCCGGAGGTTCTTACCCATGTCGGTTCCCGTAATGCTCTGGATCGTTCTGGCCATTGCCGTTGCGATCCTCTTCTTCTGGCGCCGTTTCGCCGCCGGAAATGACTACGACCTGGTGAACATGCACGACACCACGGGCATGTCCATCGCCAAACAGGAAGCCACTGCCAAACAACTGGCCCAAATCGACCGCATCATGACGATTACCATCATCGTGACCGTGGTCTACGGCGTCGCCCTCGGCGGCTTCTACATTTACGACGCCTTCATCAACGGAGCAAAACTCAGCTGAGCGCGCCAGACTGAGCAAAACGGCGAGCGCAGCCGAGCCATGCCGCTCAGCTGCGCCACTCAATAAAAAGGGCGCGACCCTTGCACAAGGCCGCGCCCGATCGTTCGTAATGTTGCCGGCTTACTTCGCCGCCGCGTCCACCGCGGCCTGCGCCCGCACGATTTCCTCCCGTGCGTCGTCAGTCACCGCCGCGCCCTGCTGCTCCACCGCCGCCTGTGCCTTCGCCAGACGCTCGCGAGCCTTTGCCGCGTCGATCTCCCGCCCCGGCTGAGCGCTGTCAGCCAGCACGCGCACGCGATCCGGCAGGATCTGCACGAAGCCGCCGTAAACGGCCACCGTCTCGTCCTTGCCGCCCGCCTTGTAGCTCAGAACCCCGCCCGGCATCAGCGCCGAAAGCAGCGGCGCATGGCCCGGCATCGCCCCGATGTAGCCATCGAGCGCCGGAATCTGCGCCTCCGTCACGTGCTCATCCACCAGCATCCGTTCCGGACTCACCACCTGCAGCAGCATGCCGCTTCCCGAGGTTTCCACTGGATTAACCCTTCATGCTCCGGGCTTTTTCAATGGCGTCTTCAATGGTTCCCACCATGTAGAACGCCTGTTCCGGCAGGTCGTCGTGCTTGCCGGCCACAATCTCCTGGAAGCCGCGGATCGAGTCTTCCAGCTTGACGTACTTGCCCGGGAAGCCGGTGAACTGTTCGGCCACATGGAACGGCTGCGAAAGGAAGCGCTGAATCTTCCGCGCGCGCGCCACCAGCAGTTTGTCTTCTTCGCTGAGTTCGTCCACGCCCAGAATCGCGATGATGTCCTGCAGATCCTTGTACCGCTGCAGAACGCCCTTCACCTGCTGCGCCGTGTTGTAATGCTCGTCGCCGATGATGCGCGGATCGAGAATGCGCGACGTCGATGCCAGCGGATCGACCGCCGGATAGATGCCGAGTTCGGCGATCGAACGCGAAAGGTTCGTCGTCGCGTCAAGGTGCGCAAACGCCGTTGCCGGCGCCGGATCGGTGTAGTCGTCGGCGGGCACGTAGATCGCCTGCACCGACGTGATCGAACCGTTCTTGGTCGACGTAATGCGTTCCTGCAGCTCGCCCATTTCCGTCGCAAGGTTCGGCTGGTAACCCACCGCGCTCGGCATGCGGCCCAGCAGCGCCGACACTTCCGAACCGGCCTGCGTGAAGCGGAAAATGTTGTCGATGAAGAGCAGCACGTCCTGGCCTTCTTCGTCGCGGAAGTATTCGGCGACCGTCAGCCCGGTCAGACCCACGCGCAGACGCGCGCCTGGCGGCTCGGTCATCTGGCCGTACACAAGCGCCACTTTCGACTTCGTGTAATCCTTCGGGTCGATAACGCCCGATTCCTGCATTTCGTGCCAGAGATCGTTGCCCTCGCGGGTGCGTTCGCCCACGCCGGCGAACACCGAAACGCCGCCGTGCTTCATGGCGATGTTGTTGATCAGCTCCATGATGACGACGGTCTTGCCCACGCCCGCGCCGCCGAACAGACCGATCTTTCCGCCGCGGAGATACGGTTCCAGCAGGTCGACGACCTTGATGCCCGTCTCGAACATTTCGAGACGCGTCGACTGATCTTCGAACGGAGGCGCCGGACGGTGAATCGGATAACGCATCTTCGCGTTCACCGGACCCATCTTGTCCACCGGCTCGCCCAGCACGTTCAGCACGCGCCCGAGCGTTTCCTTGCCCACCGGCACGCTGATCGGCCCGCCGAGGCTCACGGCCTTCATGCCGCGAACCAGACCGTCGGTCGGCTGCATCGCGATCGTGCGGACCCGGCCTTCGCCGATGTGCTGCTCGCACTCGCACACAATGTCGATCGGCTCCGGCACGTCGAAGCCTTCGCTCGTGATCCGGATCGCAAAGTGGACCTCGGGAATCTGACCTTCGGGGAACTGGCAGTCGACGGCGGGTCCGGCGACCTGCACCACTGTTCCCACAGTTGCTGTTGCTGTTGCCATAATTTTTCTCTACTCCTCGGCGGCTGCTGCGCCGCTGACGACTTCGATAATTTCCTTGGTGATCGCCGCCTGCCGAATCCGGTTCATATTCAGCGTCAGGGTCTCGATCACTTCCTTCGCGTTCGTCGATGCCTTATCCATCGCCGTCATACGCGCCGCATGTTCGGCCGCCACCGTTTCCAGCATCGCGCGGAATACGGCGACTTCCACGTACCGCGGCATCAGCTGGTCCAGCATTTCGAGCGGCGGCTGTTCGTAGATGTAATCCACCGGCTCGGCCTTCTTGGCCGGGGGCGCGGCGGGAAGCAACTGCATCACCGACAGCGTCTGCGCCATCACGCTCTTGAATTCGTTGTTGAGCAGATAAACCGCATCGGTCTCGCCGTCGCGATAACGCCGGATCACTTCGCGCGCCACGTTCCGCGCATCTTCGATCGTCGGCTTGTTCAGAATGTTGACGTGTTCCGACAGAATGCCGCCGTGCCGCCGCTTGTAAAAATCGCGGCCCTTGCGGCCCACCAGCGTCAGCGTGACTTCCGCGCCGGAGTGTTCCGCCAGGAAGCGCTGCGAGGCCTTCATCAGGCTCGAATTGAACGCACCCGCCAGACCCTTGTCGCTGGTCATGAAAATCAGGTCGATGCGCTTCACTTCACGGCGCGTCAGCCACGGGCTGGACGAAGTTTCGCCCTGCTCCTCGGCTGCCGCCGCCAGATCGGCGAGCATCTCGCGCATCTGCGCCGCATAGGGACGGGCCGCGATCACGCGGTCCTGCGCCCGCCGCAGCTTCGCCGCCGAGACCATCTTCATGGCCTTGGTGATCTGCTGCGTGTTCTTGACCGACCGGATGCGCCGGCGTATGTCGATAAGGCTCGGCATGGAGGCTTACGCGCGCGCGGCCGCGGGGCTCTTGCGCTCCTTCATGAAGCGGGCCTTCAGCTCGTTGATGGCCGACGTCAGGTCTTTGCGCAACCCGTCGTCCAGCGTCTTCTTCGTGCGGATCGTGTCCAGAATCGCCGGGTGCGAACCTTCGAGGAACTTGTACAGCTCCGCTTCGAATGCCCGGCAGTCTTCCACCGGCAACTCGTCCAGCAGACCGCTCGTGCCGGCGAAGATAATGGCCACCTGCTTTTCAACCGGAATCGGCGAATACTGCGGCTGCTTCAGGATTTCCACCAGCCGGCGGCCGCGGTTCAGCTGCGCCTGCGACGACTTGTCGAGATCCGAGCCGAACTGCGCAAACGCCGCCAGTTCGCGGTACTGCGCCAGGTCCAGACGAAGCGCGCCGGCCACCTGCTTCATGGCCTTGATCTGCGCGGCGCCGCCGACGCGGCTCACCGAAAGACCCACGTTCACGGCCGGACGAATGTTGGAGTTGAACAGATCGCTTTCGAGGTAAATCTGGCCGTCGGTGATCGAAATCACGTTGGTCGGAATGTACGCCGAAACGTCGCCCGCCTGCGTTTCAATGAACGGCAGAGCGGTGAGCGAACCGCCGCCGAGCTCGTTGCTCAGGCGCGCGGCGCGCTCCAGAAGGCGGCTGTGGAGATAGAACACGTCGCCAGGATACGCTTCGCGTCCCGGCGGACGGCGCAGCAGCAGCGAAATTTCGCGATACGCCGCGGCGTGCTTGGAAAGATCGTCGTACACGCACAGCGCGTGGCGGCCGGTGTCGCGGAAGTATTCGCCCATCGCGCAGCCCGAGTACGGCGCCAGATACTGCATCGGAGCCGGATCGGAAGCGCTGGCCGACACCACAATGGTGTATTCCATGGCGCCGAAATCTTCGAGGGTCTTCACCACCTGCGCCACCGTGGAGCGCTTCTGGCCGATGGCGACATAGATACAGATCATGTCGCCGCCCTTCTGATTGATGATCGCGTCGAGCGCCACGGCCGTCTTACCGGTCTGGCGGTCGCCGATGATCAGTTCGCGCTGGCCGCGGCCCACCGGAATCATGCCGTCGATGGCCTTGATACCGGTCTGCATCGGCTGGTTCACCGACTGGCGGTCGATAACGCCCGGAGCGATGCGCTCAATCGGCAGCGTCTTATCGGTAGCGATCGGCCCCTTGCCGTCGATCGGCAGACCCAGCGCGTCGACCACGCGGCCCACCATCGCCTCGCCCACCGGCACCGACATAATCTTGCCCGTGCGGCGAACCTCGTCGCCTTCGCGGATCTTCTCGTAGTGGCCGAGCAGCACGGCGCCGACCTGATCTTCTTCGAGGTTCATCGCGATCCCGGCCACGCCGTGCGGGAACTGAATCAGTTCGCCGGCCATGACCTTGTCGAGTCCGTGGATGCGCGCGATACCGTCGCCCACCGAGATGATGGTGCCGACTTCGCTGACGTCAATGGCGCGATCGTAATTCTCGATCTCGTGCCGAAGAATGCTTGTTATTTCGTCTGCCCGGATTTGAGCCATAGAATTCGTTTCAACCGATATCTTCTGAACTTTTTAAACTGCCGAAGCGAGCCGCCGCCGCATGCCTGCCAGCCGCCCCCGCACCGAACCGTCGTAAACCTTGGAACCCATGCGCGCCGTCACTCCGCCGATCAGTTCCGGATCGACGCCGTACCGCACACGCACCTTCTGACCCGCAACCTGACCGAGGCGGGCCGTTAACTCTTCCTGCTGCTGAGCGGTGAGCGCCGTGGCCGAACGCACATCCGCGCGCAGATAGCCCAGCCGCTCATCGAGGATCACCTCGAAAGCATCCACCATTTCGGCGAGCGCCGTGGCCCGCTGATGGTCGAGCAGCACCAACAGAAAATTACGCGTGACGTGGCCCAGATTCAGGATCTCGGCGATGCGCCGGATCACGAGCCGCTTGCGCGCTTTCGGAATTGCCGGCGAAGCCATCAGCACCCGCAGATCGGGCGCCGACTGCACGGCCGCCGCAAACGACCGCAGTTGCTCGGCGGCCTCGGCGGGCGTGATGCCGGCGTCCGGCTTCAGAACCACATCCACCAGAGCGTTTGCGTAGCGATTGACGATCACCGAAGAAGTCATATGGATTTACGAAACCCGCGTTTCTGCGGCAGACGCTTCGATATTGGCGAGGAAACCCGCCAGCAGACCCGCTTCGGTTTCGGGCGATATCCGCGCCCGGACTTTCTGTTCGGCCAGATCGAGCGCCAGCTTCGCTGCGTGGCGTTTCAGTTCCAGCCCGGCCAGCTTACCGGCCGAAGCGATTTCCATTTCCGCCTGCGAGCGAATGCGCGCCATTTCCGCCTGCGAGTCGCGCCGCAGCCGATCCGCTTCCCGGTCGCGCTCGGCCTGCGCCGCGGTCCGCAGTGCCGCAATTTCCTTTTCGAGATTGGCCAGCTTCGCCTCAACGGCGGCGGCGCGAACCTCGGCTTCTTTTTTTGCCTTCTCGCCCGCTGCCAGACCGTCGGCGATCTCTTTCGACCGCGCGGTCAGCATCGGCCCCATGTTGCCGGCAATCAGCTTACCCAGCAAGCCGGCGAGGATCAGGAAGTTCAGAACCTTCCAGATCATGGCCGGTCCTTCCGCTTCGCCGCCGCCGCTGCCTTCTTCGGCCGCCAGTACCGGCATGGCCAGCAGCGCCGCGCACAGCAAATATCGCCGCAAAGTCTTCACCGCCCGCATCTACGCAACCCTCCGCGACAGGATGGAATCGGCAATCTGCCCGGCCAGCACGTCACTCTGCGCTTCGAGCCCCTGCCGCGCCGCCGCGGTCTCGGCCGCCAGCGTTGCCTTTGCGGCCGTAATGCGCGTATCCGCCTCGGCCCGCACAGCCTTCACCATCTCAGCCTGCTCGGCGTGAACCTTGCCGAGGAAGTCGGCCTGGTCTTTGTAGATTTCCTGACGCGCCTTGTTGAGCGCGGCTTCGTATTCGGCGATTTTCGACTCGGCATTATGGAAGCTGGCTTCCGCCGCTTTCTTTGCGCCTTCCGTCAGCCGATCGCGCTCGGCAAGAACCTTCTTCAGCGGCGTAATGTAGAGCGCCTTGGCGAAGAGGTAGAGTATTCCGATCAGAAAAACTGTAGGCAGTCCGCTGAGCAGAATCCCGCCTAAGTCGTGCAGAGTTTTGTCCATTTCTCGAAAGGGGAACCGCGAAACCGGGGTAATGATTAAAGTACCATACGCCCCCCCGCTGTCCCGCCGGAGGCCGCCGAGGGTCGGGCGGCAAATTCACGGCCGCGCGCGCATCGACTACTTCCGTGCGATCATCACACGCGACGGATAAAAGCCCTGCTGCACCTTCCGGTCGTGCTCAATGGAAAAGTCGCACACTTCGATCGCCGGCGGAATCGCCTTCTCCACCTGCCGGCCCCAGAATGCCGGCGCCAGTTTTCCGCCCACGCGGTAGAGCACATTAAACGCCGGATGGTTCTGTCCGATGAGCACGAGCGCCAGCCTGCCGTTCGGCCGCAGCACGCGATGCATCTCGCGCAGCGTTTGCAGAATGGCGTCGCTGCCGAGCAGTTCCAGCAGATAGCAGCAGACCACTGCGTCGAAGGAGCCGTCGCGGAACGGCATACTGCGCGCGTCGACCGCCTGGCAATGCGTCTGCTTTGCGCCGGCGCGCCGCCGCGCCAGCCGCTGGGTTCGCGCCGCCATGTTCGGCGAAAGATCGATGCCGCAGGTCATCCCGTTCGGATTGAGGCCCGCGATGCGCCGGAACATTTCGCCCGACCCGGTCGCCACTTCGAGCACCCGCATTCCGTCGCGAATGCCGGCCAGTGAAAGCGCCACTTTGTGGGCCTTCTCGTGAAACAGGAACGTCGATACCGGATAGATGCCGGAGACCAGATCGTAGATGTGGCGCGTCCGCCCGGCGATGCCGACAAAGCCGTCGCGCTCGAAGGCGGACGGGGAGCTGAGTGTGGTCGATCCGCGCGACATGGTGCGTTGCTCCATATTACAGACAAAGGCGTCAGGAGACAGCGGCCAATCTGGTCTGCGCCTCCGGCAGTTCGATTTCGATGCGCGTGCCGCGGCCCTCCTGGCTGTCGATGAGCATCCGGTAGTCCTGGTTGTACAGAACCTGCAGCCGCTCCTTGACGTTGCTCACGCCGATGCCTTTGCTGAAGACTGCCGCCAGTTCACCCTCCGGGATCCCCACGCCGTCGTCGGTCACTTCGATCGTCAGACGCCCGGCGCCTCGCCTGGTGCGCAGCGTGATGGCGCCGCCGGCCACTTTGCCCGAGATACCGTGCTTGATGCAGTTTTCCACCAGCGGCTGCAGCAGCATGCTCGGCACCGGCAGATCGAGCGTCGCCGGATCGATCTCCCGGACCACCCGCAGCTTTTCGCCGAAGCGCACCAGTTCGATCGAAAGATAGTCGTCGACAAAAGCCAGCTCTTCGCGGAGCGGCGTGAAGTGATCCTGGCTGCGCAGGCGGCCCCGCATGATGCGGGAGAGCCGTAGCACCATGGCGCGTGCCTGCTCGGGATTCACGCGGATCAGGCTCGACACCGAGTTCAGCGTGTTGAACAGGAAATGCGGATTGATCTGGCTGGCCAGCGACTCCAGCCGGGCCTGCAGCAACAGCCGTTCCTTTTCCTCGAGCCGCGCCTCGTTGCGCGTGCTGTTCCAGACCTTCAGCGGAATGGTCACGCAGAAGTAGGTGCATGCATAGCCGGCCAGCATGAGCAGCGGCGGGTCGCTCCACGCCACCGTCGTATAAAGGTTGCCGCTGAACGCGGTGCCCAGCACCTGGCGGAGAAATTCGGTGGCCAGCACCGCCACCGTGAAGAAGGCGTGGAACATGGCGCTGCGCAGTTCCCTGCCCTGCTGGAAGACGCGGTACACGTTCACATCCGGAAACGGCGAAAAGCGCCAGATGTCTTCCTTGTCGGACGGCGAATCGCGCAGCAGCCCGCCGCCGAGCCCGACCGCCGCCAGAAACGGCAGCGTCAGCGGCTCGTGCGCAAACATGGCCGGGACCGCGATCGCCATCCCGGCAATCCAGCCGCACATGTAACCGCCGGTGATACCCGCCAGCAGGGTGCCCTCCATGGCGAGATCGAGCGCATCGTAGGAGTGCGTCACCACGCGGATCGCCACGCCCGGCGTGAAGATGGCGGTGAACCAGAGAGCCAGCCGGACACGCTGGGCGAGCGTGCGTTCCTCGCGCAGGAGCATGCGTTTGGCGGCGTCGATCCGCACCCCCACGCTGGCGAGCGAGGCCACCACGGCGACCTTGACCAGCAGCGTGATGAGGTGTTGTTCCACCGGTGCTCATTATAATGGGTTAAGCGAATAGCCCTCATACTCCTCCGAAACTGATTACATGCCAGACGCGGCTGAAACAGCAGTACTCACCGAAGTCGCCGAAGCCGACTTCCCCACCGAATACGGACACTTCCGAATCCACGGCTTCGAGGGCCGCGGCCTTGCCGGCGGCAGCGCCGGCCGGCCGGAAGAAGCGGTCGTCCTCGTGATGGGCGACGTGCGGTCCGGCGAGCCGCCGCTGCTCCGCATTCACTCTCAGTGCCTCACCGGCGACGTGTTCCACAGCCTGCGCTGCGACTGCCGGGCGCAGCTGGAAATCGCCCTTCGCGAAGTGGGCCGGGCCGGGCGAGGCATCATCATCTACGAGCACCAGGAAGGCCGCGGCATCGGGCTCATGAACAAACTGCGCGCCTACGCCCTGCAGGACGAGGGCGCCGACACGGTGGAAGCCAACGAACAACTCGGCTTCGAAAGCGATCTGCGCAATTACTGGCTGCCGGCGGCGATCCTGCGGAAACTCGGGATCGCCGGCGTGCGGCTGCTTTCCAACAACCCGGATAAGGTCCGGGCGCTGGAAGAGGCGGGAATCGTGGTCGCCGAACGCGTTCCGTGCATTGCCGAAGAGCACGAATCGCGCCGCGGCTACCTTGAGACCAAGCGCGAAAAAATGGGCCACCTGCTGGGCTGACGCCTGGCCGGCCCCGCATAGAACTTCCCCGTTTGCGGGCTACTAATCGAACTCCCGGCTTCAGCCGATCTGAAGGCCATGGAAAAATCTGAGCGGCGGCTCGACAGCCGCTATATGTGTGCCGAACTGGCGCGCGTCGAATGGGTGCGCGGCGAGGACGACATTGTGACCGCCGAAGCCGTGCTGGAAGACATTTCCACGCACGGAGTCTGCGTACAGGTGGAAGAGCCGATTCCACTCGGCGCCACGGTGGCCGTTTCGGCGCGCGGCGCACGCTTCGACGGCACGGTCACGTACTGCGTTTTTCGCGACTACGGTTACTTCATGGGCGTTCGGCTCGCCGAACACAGCCAGTGGTCGCCGCGCGAGTTCGAGCCGAGCCACCTGACGAATCTGGTGGCAATCGGCATCGCCGAACAGAGTGACGCCGGCGACGCCGTGCAGTGACGCCGTCAGGCGAGATCGGATTCGAGCACCACGGGCGCGCCGGCAAACAGCAGGCCTTCGCGAATGACGCGCGCGTAAAAGCCGCCATGGGCCCAGTGCGGTGAGCTCACGTCGCCCTCTTCGCACTGCTCGTCGTAGAGCTCGGCTTTGATGGCCGGGCTGAAGACGTGCAGGTTCGCACACGGCGTGCGCAGGCTGGTCAGTTCGATGATCACGTCGTCGCCGATACGCCAGCGCTGGCCGCGACGCCACAGATGCGGATCGAGGCCGCTGACCGTCAGGTTCTCGCCGATGGCGCCGTAGAACACGGGAAAGCCGCGCGCCGCGAGGCCGTCGATGAATTCGGCGGAGACCATGAGAACGGCCTTGTTCGGGCCGCCGTGCACCATGGTGTTGCGGTGCTTGTCGCCTTCGACGCCGAGCCGGCCCAGCATCACCGGCCCTTCGATGGCGCGCTTGGGCATGCCGCCCGGCGAGCGATTGATCTGGAGAAGTGTGCCGCTGTTCATATCTAAGTTTAATCAGCCGGTCTCAGTTTAATCAGCCGGTCTCAGTTTAGTCATTCGCGATAAGCTCACAGTTTGGATAACCTGACTCACTCGCTGGTCGGCCTGTTCCTGGCGCGGGCCGGACTGCGCCGGGCGACGGCGCGCGGCACGGCAATCCTGGTGGTGGGCGCCAACGCGCCGGACTTCGACGCGTTTTGCTGGTTCGGCGGACCGGCCACCTATATCCACTGGCATCGACACATCACGCATTCGCTGATCGCGATACCGGCGATGGCGCTGCTGACGGTGGCGATCGTACGTTTCGCCGGGCGCAGGGCGGTGGCGTGGTGGCCGGCGTTCCTCATCGCGACGGTCGCGGTGGTCTCTCACCTCCTTCTGGATCTGACCAACGTCTATGGCGTGCGGCTGCTGCTGCCGTTTTCCGGGCGCTGGTTCCACTGGGACCTGACGCCGATTATCGATCTGACGATCTGGGCCATCCTGTTGCTCGGCGTGGCCGCGCCGGCGCTGGGACGACTGGTTGGCGCGGAGATCGGCGAACGGCGGCGCGAAGTGGGCGGCGGCTGGGCCGTCACGGCACTGCTGCTTCTCCTTGCCTACGACTACGGGCGCAGCGTGGCGCACGACCGGGCGGTTGCCGAGGTGGAGGCGCGGCAGTACGGCGGGCTGGCGCCGCGGCGGGCGGGCGCGTTCCCCGAGGCCAATCCGCTGCGGTGGACGGGCATCGCGGAACTGAGCGATGCGTACGTGCTGGCGCCGGTGGATCTGCTGCGTGAGTTTCGGCCGCAGGACGGGATCCGTTACGCCAAAGCGGACCGGACAGCGGCGATGGATGCGGCGAGAGCGACGTTTTCCTTCGGGCGGCTGCTGGAGTTTGCGCAGTGGCCGGTTTGGGCGACAGAGCCGATGCCGGGCGGGAGGTCGACGCGGGTGCGGCTGATCGATCTGCGGTTCGGGACGCCGGAGGCCGCGGGATTCGCGGCAGCGGAAGCCACGGTGGACGAACGGCTGCAGGTGACCGAGGAAAAGTTCGGCGGCGGGATGCCGAAGAAGTTGCGCTGAGATGACGGACGAAGCAACAAAGCCGGCGCGAACCAAAGCGGGCGGGCGCATTGGAAAGCACGAGATGGAGCGGAGCGCGGCGGGGCGGCCGCTGTGCCGGTGGTGCGGTGCGGAGACGCCGAAGGGTCGCCGGACGTTTTGTTCCGATGGCTGCGTACACGAGTGGCGGCTGCGGACCGACCCGGCGTATCTGCGGGAAAAGGTTTTCGCGCGCGATCACGGGGTTTGCGCGCAGTGCGGGGCCGATACGGTGGCGCTGCGGCGCGATATGCGCAAGCTGGACTACAGCGCGAGGAAGCTTTTTCTGCGGCAGTGGAAGCTGCGCGAGGGGAGCCGGAAGTCGCTGTGGGACGCCGATCATATTGTGCCGGTGGCGGAGGGTGGCGGGCAGTGCGACCTTTCGAATATGCGGACGCTGTGTCTGCTGTGCCATCGGGCGGCGACGGCGGAACTGCGGGCGCGGCTGAAAAAAAACACACTTCGGGCGTAGGTGACGCCAAACGGAGGGGGCTGGAGGGGGGATTACCAGTCGCAATCGACCTCCGGGGGGAGTTTAAAGACGGAACCGGTCGGGAACGGGACGTACGGCTTGTTGGAATTGACCACAATGGGGCCGGTTTGCAGGCTGAGCGGGTAGCCGTATTGATCGCGCGGGCCATCCGCAAAAACGAAGCCATTTTGCCGGGAAGTCTTTGATTTTGCGTAGTACATTTGCTTTTCCGGCATGCGGAGGAGCGGTGAAAGCTCGGGGGATTCGGGCGGATCGGCGGGTTCGCGGAGGAAGGGCGCCGGGGGATTGGGCTGGCGGCGGTGGCGATAGACGACGTAGCTGGTTTCGGGGCGGCAGCGCTCGCTCTGCAGTTCGCGGAACAACGCGTAATCCTTGTGGAGGCGGCGGCTGATGCGCTGCTCGTAGAGTGAGGCAAGGTTGAAGTCGCGGGAGTGGCGGGCGAAGGTGATGGTGTGGGCGACGGCGAGGGGGAGAAGCGGGGGCGCGGGCCGGGCGGAATCACCGTTTTCGGCGGCGACGCAATCCAGCGTGAATGATTCGGTGGATTCGGCGAGGCCGAGGGCGTAGGTGTTTTCCTCATTGGCGGCGGCGCGGTGCAGACGCCAGGTGTCGCGCACGATGCGGTGGGCGAGGTGGAGTTCTTCGACGCCGATGGGGTTGAGAGAAGCGGTAAGTTTTTGCGAAAACTCGACGAAGACGGCGTACTCTTCGGGCGCGTAGAGGGTGATCTGGCCGGTAAGGCCGCTCTTGACGGCGTTGAGACGCGAGATCAGCTTGCCGGTTTCGGTGCGTGGGCCGGTGGATTTACGGGCATTGGCGCGGTTGGCCGCGATTTGTCTGGGTGAAGCCATCGAAAAATTTCCTCCGAATCTTTTGCTTTTCGCAAATCTTTTGTTTTCTACAGCCAGGGAGACCGCCTCCGGGCATGGCCTCCGCCCCCACGTATAACAGGCAGGCCGGGGGTTCGGGGCCATTCGAATGTCAATCCTGTTGCAGGGAATAGAGATAGAAATTTTGAAGGGCCGTGAACACGGGAAATTCCGAGGCATAGTCCGGGCGGGAAAATGGTAAAATGAGGTGTTCCAGTGCAAGTACTGGAAGATCGTTTCGCCGCTTTCCGAAGCGGGTGGAGACAGATGCTTGCGGCGTCGGCCGAGCTAGCCGGTTTGAGACCGGCCTGTCTTGCCTGAGAGGAACGAAATCGATGGGGCCAGGGTTTATGCGACGGGTGATGCGCAAGATTAAAGGCGTGTGCCCGGAATGCAGCGCGGGTGAAAAGACGCGTATAGCGCGATCGCCGGCGGCGCGACTGCTGGTGATCAGCCGGCGATACGAATGCGCAAAATGCCGTTGCCGGTGGTACTGGATCTCGACCCCGTGGGCGCAGACGCGGCAAGTGGCGGGCGAATCCGGGGTTCGGTAAGAAACCAGACTACAGGAACGTTTTGAATTCCATGACGTCGCCGTCCTGGACGACGTATTCCTTGCCTTCCGTGCGCAGTTTGCCGAGTTCGCGGGCGCGGGCGATGCTGCCGGCGGCGACGAGATCGTCATAAGCGACGGTTTCAGCCGAGATGAAGCTCTTTTCGAAATCGGAATGGATGACGCCGGCGGCCTGGGGGGCTTTGTCGCCGGCGCGGATGGTCCAGGCGCGGGTTTCTTTTTCCCCGGTGGTGAGGTAGGTGCGGAGGCCGAGGAGATAGTAGGCTTCCTTGATCAGCGTGCCGGCGCCGCCCTGTTCAACGCCGAGGCCGGCGAGATATTCGGCGCGTTCCTCGGGCGGGAGGGTGCAGAGTTCGGATTCGATTTCGGCGGAGACGACGACGGCGCGGGTGCCGTGGTGGTGTTCGGCGTAGTCGCGGACTTTGGCGACCCAGGGGTTGTTTTCCGGATGGGCGAGTTCGTCTTCGGAGACGTTGCAGGCGAAGAGGGTGGGCTTGGCGGTTAACAGGAAAAGCCCTTTTAGGACGGCCTGCTCTTCGGGCGACATTTCGAGACCGAAGGCGAACTTGCCTTCGTTGAGCCAGGGTTCGAGGCGGTCGATGAGGTCGAGTTCGGCCTGGGCTTTTTTGTCGCCGCCCTTGGCGAGTTTCTGCTGTTTGGTGCGGCGCTTCTGGATGCTGTCGAGGTCGGCGAGGACGAGTTCGGTGTTGATGACGTCGATGTCGCGGATGGGGTCGACGGTATCCATGACGTGTTCGATGTCGGAGTTTTCAAAGCAGCGGACGACCTGGATGATGGCGTCGACTTCGCGGATGTGGCCGAGGAACTGGTTGCCGAGGCCTTCGCCGGTGCTGGCGCCTTTGACGAGGCCGGCGATGTCGACGAACTCGAAGATGGCGGGGATGAGTTTCTGGGAGCCGCTGATTCCGGAGAGGACGGCGAGGCGGTCGTCGGGGACGGTGACGATGCCCTGGTTGGGCTCGATGGTGCAGAAGCGGTAATTGGCCGCCATGGCCTTGCGGGTCTGGGTGACGGCGTTGAAGAGGGTACTTTTGCCTACGTTGGGAAGGCCTACGATTCCTGCACTGAGCATGTAAAGACTAGTTTAGCGGGCGGGTGGGGAGGACGAGCAGATTGGCGGGCGTGCAGCCGGAAACGTTGTGTGCGCGGATCTGGCGGTCGAAAGTTACGAGGCGTCCGGCGAAGGTGGCGGCGAGGCCGAGCAGATGGTGGCGGCGAAGCCGAGCGGATAAAGACCGGTAAGTTCGGAAGGGCGGGCGGCGGTGAGGTTACTGCGGGCCGCGGCCGCGGTTGCCGCCGCCCTGATGGGGGATTTCGCCGAGGTTGATGACGGTGGTGCCATCGGCGCGGGTGAGGCCGCCGGCCCAGCCGTGTTTGGAGCCGTCCTTGGCGGCATAGGCGGTGATGGTGACGTCTTCGCCGGCGGCGATGAGGGTCTGGTAGATGTCGCGATCGAAGCCGTTGCGGCGGAGGACGTTGGGCGAGGGGAGTTCGAGGGCCCAGTTGACGATCCTGCCGTTTTCATTTTTGGCGTCGATGTAGATCCAGCCGTGCGGGTTGTCGCTGAGGACTTTGGTGAGCTTGCCGGTGAGCTTCAGCGGCTTTTCGCGGTCGTACTCGGCCTGAAAGGAGTGATGGGCGACGGCGGGGAGCGCGGCGGCGAGCAGGCCGAGGGCGAGAGCCGGGGTCGAAATCTTCTTCATAACAACCTCCACTGCGATTACATTGCCTCGCGGACTAAACGGAACCCGACGTCGCTGACGCGCAGGGTGGGTCCGTAATAGTGATAGCGGGCCGAGAGACGGACGAAACTGGCGGGGTTATCCCAGCCGCCGCCGCGCATGACGGGGACTTCGTGGCCGGCGCGGCCGACGCCGCGTCCACCGCGGCCGGTGGTGCTGGTTGCGATCTGGGCTCCGGTTGGGTCGACCGCGGCGGCCGCGCTGTAGGAACCGTTCGCGTACCAGTCTTCAACCCACTCGCGGACGTTGCCGAGCATATCGTACAAGCCCCAGGCGTTGGGCTTCTTTTGGCCGACGGGATGGGTTTCATCATCCGAATTGGCGCCGAACCAGGCGACGTCATCCAGCGAGGCGGCGGGGACGCCGGTGGATCCGGCGCGGGCCGCGTACTCCCACTCGGCTTCGGTGGGCAGACGGTATTTGTAGCCATCGTTGCGGGCGTTGAGTTTATCGATAAAAGCGTGGACGTCGTTTTTCGAGACGGTTTCGACGGGGCGGCTGGTGCCTTTGATGGTGCTGGGGTTCGAGCCCATGACGGACTGCCACTGGGCCTGGGTGACTTCGTACTTGCCCATTTCGAAGCCCCTCGTGATTTGCACGCGGTGGGCTGGCTTCTCGTCGGCGGCGCAGGCATTGTCGTCCGCGGAACAGCCCATGACGAATTCGCCGGGCGCGATCCGGACGAAGTCGATTTTCAGCGGGTCGTTCGGGAGCGGGCCGGACGCCGGTGTCTGAGCAAGCAGCAAACAGGCGATGAGCAGGCCTGCGGCCGAACAGGCGATGGGGAAGGCGCTGCGCATGAACCGGAGTATACACGCGGGCGCGGCGGGACGGAAGCCTCGTGAGCCAGGTCGGGCGGCCTATTTCGGCATCGGGAAGCTGAGGATGCGGAAGGGCGGAGTGACGTCGTTGCGGCCTTTGTTGTTGGCCGGCATGCGGTTGACCTGGGCGACGGCGATGTAGACTTTGCCGTCGAAGCCGAGGGCCATGGCGGCGGGCCAGTCGAGCAGTTTGGACTGGCGGACGATGGTGGTTTTGCCGTCGAGGGTGCGGCGGACGATGGCGTGGCGTTCGACGTCGGAGAGGAGGAGTTCGCCGCCCGGGAGCATGAGGATGCCGCCGACGGGGATGAGAGGGCCGATGCTTTTGACGCGGCTGTCGAGTTCGGGGCCGTTCAGTTTGTCGTTCAGGAGGTCGTCGAGGCTGACCTGCCAGAGGAAGCCGCCGAGGGGTGTGCAGTAGAAGAGGGTGGAGCGGTCGGGCGAGAGTTCGAGAGCGGCGGCGTGCACGATGGGGATGGAGCCATCGGGGCGGAGGACTTTGCGGCCGTCGACGATGGGGGAGAGGCCGGGGATGGCTTTGGTTTTGGTGCTGTTGGCGAGGAGGCGGCGGGCGCGGCCGGTGGCGAGATCGAGGGAGATGATGGCGCCGGAGCCGGAATCGGTGATGAAGGCGTGGCTGCGGGCGAGGCGGACGTCGCTGAGATAGCTGTCGGGCGGGGCGAGGTCGGCATCGAGGGGGAAGACGCGGGCGACGGTGTTGGTTCTGAGGTCGAGCTGGACGAGTTTGGGGCCGCCTTTGACGGAGGGGGCGGAATCGAGAACCCAGAGGCTGCGGGGGTCGGTGGGTTCGATGCGGACGGCGTTGACGGAGATGAAGTGCGCGGCGGGGGGGAAGCCGGGCTTCCAGAGGTTCCAGTTGCCGCCGGGATAGGGGATGACGGTGCCGTTCGAGACGACGCCGACGGAGAAGCTGTCGGACTGGATCCAGCGCGGCATGCTGACGAAGACGCGGCCGTCGGGGGCGACGGCGATGCCGTTCATCTGCTGACTGGCGGCGGCGACGGTGGCGAGGCCGGGGGCCGCGGGAGCGGGTGCGGCGGGTTGTGTCGAGGGTTGTGTCGAGGGTTGTGCGGCGGGTTGTGTCGAGGGTTGTGCGGCGGGTTGTGTCGAGGGTTGTGCGGCGGCGGGGCGCGGCGTGGCCTCCGATTCGGGAGCCTGAGGGGCGGCCGGAATGCACTGGGCGAAGAAAAGGAGGATAAAAGGGAAGAGCCGATGGCGTGGCATCGTGATTTTTCGTAAATACGCAGGCGACGGGGCTGCGCGAGGCGAGTCTTCGGGGTTAGTATACAACTGGCTGTTTGCGTTTCGGTGGCAGCGCCGGGACGGGCAGCGTGGGGGCGGCGCAGGCTCACTCGGGCCGAATTTCAGAGCGCCAAATTTGAGAGACTAACAAGGATATGACCAGAAAGAAAACCTACGGAATTATCGGTGCGGTGCTGGTGACGGCCGTGCTCGCCTGGGCGCAGGCGGAACTGGGCACGCATACGCGCGCGACAAACGATCCGGTGTTCATTGCCGAAGAGATGCTGGGGCGGCCGACGGACACCACGATTACGGTGAACGCGTCGGCGGCGAAAGATCTGGAGGTTTATTACGAGTACGGCACCAGGCCGGGGACGTACACGGGCAAGACGGCGGTGACGAAGTTTCCCGCGCATGAAGGCGTGAACGTACTGCTGGACAATCTGAAGTCGAACACGCAGTATTACTACCGGATGCAGTATCGCGAAGCGGGCGCGAAGGCGTACACGGCGCGGGCGGAGCATTCGTTCTGGACGCACCGGCCGCCGGGCAGCACGTACACGTTTGCGGTGCAGTTCGACCCGCATCTGGACGATAACACCGACGATGCGACGTACAAGCTGAGTCTGCAGAACATGGCGAAGGAGAAGCCGGACTTTCTGATCGATCTCGGCGACAACTTCTTCACCGACAAACTGCGTCCGCCGACGGCGGCAGGCGTTGAGAGCCGGGTGCAGCTGATGCGCTCGTACTACAACATCGTGAACCATTCGACGACGATGTTTCTCGCGCTGGGCGGCCATGAAGGCGAAGCGCCGAAGAATTACGACGGCACGGCGAATAACCTGGCGGTGTGGGACACGATTTACCGGAAGAAGTACATTCCGAATCCGGAACCGAACGGTTTCTACACGTCGACGGGCAAGGCGGAGCCGTTTATGGGACTGCGCGAGGCGAACTACTCGTGGGAGTGGGGCGATGCGGTGTTCATCATTCTGGATCCGTACTGGAATCGTTCGGTGCCGCCGGAACAGGGCACGGGCGACTGGGGCATGACGCTCGGCAAGGAACAGTACGACTGGCTGAAGAAGACGCTGGAGACGACGAAGGCGAAGTACAAGTTCGTGTTCTCGCACAGCCTGATTGGCGGGATGAAGACCAGCGGCGGCGGATCGCGCGGCGGCATTGAAGGAGCCAAGTTCCTTGAGATGGGCGGCTATAACTACGACGGCACGTATGCGTGGGACAAGATGCGGCCGGGCTGGGAGATGCCGATTCATCAGCTGTTCGCCAAGAACAAGGGCACGATCTACTTCCACGGCCACGACCATACCTACGTGAAGCAGGATCTGGACGGCGTGGTTTATCAGGCCGGTCCGCAACCGAGCGCGCGGAATACGGAGCTGAACGACCGGGCCGAAGTTTACAAGTACACGCACGGCACGATTCTGGGCGGCACGGGGTATATCCGCGTGACGGTTTCTCCGGAGAACGTGAAGGTGGAGTACGTGGAAACGTGGCTGCCGGAGAAGGAAACGGCGAAGCAGAAGAACGGCATGATTGCCGATTCGTACATCATCAAACCGCGTTAAGGAAAACGCGGTTTCCGAACGACGCAGACGGGTTGCAGCTGAGGAGCGGAATACATGAATAAATGGCAGAAAGTTGCGGTGGGCGTGGCGACGCTGTGCGTTGGCGCGGGCGCGCTGGCGCAGCAATCGAAGTCGGGCCTCGGGGTACATACGAGGGCGACGAACGATCCGGTGTTCATCGCGCAGGAGTATCTGGGGCGGCCGACGAATTCGTCGATCACGATCAACGCCGCGTCGCGCCAGAAGCTCGAAGTGTATTACGAGTACGGCACGAAGCCGGGCGTGTACACGGGAAAGACCGCGACGGCGACGGCAGCGGCCGGCGAGCCATTCAATATTCTGCTCGACAAGCTGCAACCCAACACGCGTTACTACTACCGGATGCAGTATCGCCAGCCGGGCGCGGCGGCGTTCACCGCGCGGGCCGAGCACACGTTCATGACGCAGCGGCCGGCGGGGAGCACGTTTACGTTCACGGCGCAGTTCGATCCGCATCTGGACGACAACATTGACGACGAAGCCTACAAGCTGTCGATGAAGAACATGGCGGCGGATCAGCCGGACTTTCTGATCGACGTGGGGGACAACTTCTTTGTGGAGAAGCTGCACCCGGTAACGAACGCGGGGGTGGAGGAGCGCGTGCAGCTGATGCGTTCCTATTACGACATGGTGAGCCATTCGACGTCGCTGTTCCTTGCGATCGGCAACCACGAAGGCGAGTGGGGCAGACATCTGGACGGGACGGCGAACAATGTGGCGGTGCTGGATACGCTGCAGCGGAAGCGGTACATTCCGAATCCGGTGCCGGATGCGTTTTACACGGGCAGCAGCAAGGAATGGCCGCTGGTCGGGGTGCGGCAGGCGAATTATGCGTGGACGTGGGGCGATGCGCTGTTCATTGTGCTGGATCCTTACTGGAACCAGCCGGTGGCGCCGGAACTGTCGGGCGACTGGTCGCTGACGCTGGGCCGCGAACAGTATGAGTGGCTGAAGAAGACGCTGGAGACGAGCAACGCGAAGTACAAGTTCGTGTTTTCGCACAACCTGATCGGCGGGCTGAACATGAACGGGCCGATGCGGGGCGGCGTGGCGGCGGCGAAGTATCTGGAGTGGGGCGGCTACAATCTGGACGACACGTGGGGCTTCGACAAGGCGCGTCCGGGCTGGGCGATGCCGATCCATCAGCTGCTGGTGAAGAACAAGGTGAATATCTTCTTCCACGGCCACGATCACATGTACGCGAAGGAAGATCTGGACGGGATTGTGTACCAGGAAGGCCCTCAGCCGGGCGCGATGAATGCGACGCCGGGCAACAACAAGAGCAACCGGTATAAGTACACCGGGGCGGTTGGCGGCACGGGTTATCTGCGGGTGCGCGTTTCTCCGGAAGAGGCGAAGGTGGTCTTCGTGCAGACGTGGGTGCCGGCGAAGGAAACGGCGGCGCTGAAGAACGGCATGGTGGGCGCTTCGTATACGGTGAAGCCGAAGTAAAAGCGCATCGCGAGCGGCAGAAAAAACGGCGCCCTTCGGGAGATCCCGGGGGCGCCGTTTTTTCTTGAATACAAACCGGTCAGGCGAGGCTGACGCGATCGATCGGCAGCTTGCGGATGGGCTTCTTCGTGGCGGCGAAAATCGCGTTGACGACAGAGGGGACGACGGAGGGATTGGTGACCTCGCCGGCGCCGCTGGGAGCTTCGGTGCTGGGCACGATGAAGGTTTCGATGAGCGGGGTTTCATCGATGCGGTTCATCATGTAGTTGTGGAAGTTGCTTTGTACGGCGCGGCCTTTTTCAAAAGTGATTTCACCTTTGAACGCGGCGGTGAGGCCGAAGACGATGCCGCCTTCCATCTGCTGCTTCAGGATGGCGGGATTGACGATGGAGCCGAAATCGACCGCACAGACCACGCGGTGCACGCGGGCCTTGCCGGCGGCGATGGAGACTTCGGCGACGATGGCGACGTAGGCTCCGACGTTGATGCCGACCGAGACGCCGCGGAAATGGCCGGCGGGAAGCTTCGTGCCCCAGCCGGATTTTTCGGCCGCGATGTTTAAGACGTTGAGCAGGCGCGGCGTCCTGCCGAGCAGGCGGCGGCGGGCTTCGACAGGATCCTTGCCGCCGAGGGCGCAGAGTTCATCGAAGAAGCATTCGGCGAAGTAGTTGTTCTGGCTGGTGCCGGGGGCGCGCCAGTAGGCGACCGGGACGATGGTGTTGACGTCGCGGTAATCGATGTAGAGATCGGGAATCTCATAGGAGAGATTACTGAGGCCGTTGACGGCGGTGCCATCGACGCCATCGCGCATCATGCCGAACGAGGGGCAGGCGATGGAGGCGCGGAGGGCGGAGGGCCAGCCATCGGCGTCGACGCCGCCGGTGAAGGCGGTCTGGGCGCCGGGGCGGTAGTAGTCGTGCTGCATGTCGTCTTCACGCGAATTGGTGAGTTTCACGGGGACGCGGAAGTGTTTGGCGATCTGGGCGGCTTCGAGGACCCAGTCGAGTTCGCCTTCGCCGCGACGGCCGAAGCCGCCGCCCATGAAGAGCGAATGGACGTTGACCTTTTCGACGGGCAGGCCGAGTTCCTGAGCGACGACGTTGCGGGTGCTGGTGGGGCTTTGAGTGGAGGCCCAGACTTCGGCGCCGTCTTCACGCGCATGGACGGTGCAGTTGAGCGGCTCCATCATGGCGTGGGCGAGATAGGGGACTTCGTAAGTGGCGGTGAGTTTCTTCGCGGCTTTGGCGAGGCCGGCTTCGACGTCGCCGGACTTCTTCACCTGCGCGCCGGTTTCCGAGAGGCGTTTGGTGAAGGTGGCGCCGATGGTGGCGGTGGAGACGGAGGCGCCTTCGCCTTCATCGAACTTCACGGTGAGCGCCTTGCGGCCCTGCATGGCGGCCCAGGTGTTTTCGGCAATGACGGCGACGCCGCGGGGCGTCTGAATCACGTCTTTCACGCCGGGGACGGCTTTGGCTTTGGTGGCATCGAAGCTGGCGACTTTGCCGCCGAGGACGGGGCAGCGTTCGAGCGAAGCATAGAGCATGCCGGGCTGGCGGGCGTCGAGACCGAACTGCGCCTTGCCGGTGACTTTGGCGACGGTGTCGAGCCGCTTGACCGGCTTGCCGACGATTTTGAACTGCGAGGGATCCTTGAGTGTGACCGAGTCCGGCACCGGCAGTTTACCGGCGGCTTCGGCGAGGCTGCCGTAGCTGAGACGCGCGCTGGTGGCGGTGTTGATGACGAAGCCGTTTTCGGCGCGGCACTGCGACCTGGCGACGCCCCACTGATTGGCGGCGGCCTGAAGCAGCATTTCGCGGGCTTCGGCGCCGGCGCGGCGGAGAGGCTCCCAGGTGGAGCGGACGGCCTGGCTGCCGACGGTGCCCTGGTGGCCGTAGAGCGCGGGATCGACGGGGGCGAAATCGACGCGAACCTTCGACCAGTCGCATTCGAGTTCTTCGGCGAGAAGCTGCGAACAGGCGGTGGTGGGACCCTGGCCCATTTCGCTCTTGGTGACGTAGAAGGTGACGCTTTCGTCGGAGCCGATGTGGATGTAGGCGTTGGGACGATGGGCGGGCGCGGGGGTGCGGCGATCGGGGTTGCCGATCAGTTCCTTTTGCGCATCGGCATCGCGGGCGGGCAGGACGAGGCCGATGAGGAGGCCGCCCGCCGCACCGAGAAAGCCGCGGCGGGTGAGATCGAAACGAATCGGGTTAGCGGTAGTGCTCATGCCTTGCCTCCTTTGAGTTCAACGGCGCGGTGGATGGCTTTGCGGATGTCCTGGTAGGTTCCGCAGCGGCAGATGTTGCCGCGCATGGCGGCATCGATTTCGGCGTCGGTGGGCTTCGCGCTGGTGGCGAGAAGGGCGGCGGCCTGCATGATCTGGCCGGACTGGCAGTAGCCGCACTGGGGGACGTCGATTTCGATCCACGCCTTCTGGAGGGGATGGCTGCCATCGGAAGAGAGGCCTTCGATGGTGGTGATCTTTTTACCCTCGACGGTCTTTACGGGAGTGATGCAGGAGCGGACGGCCTTGCCATCGACCTGGACGGTGCAGGCGCCGCATTGCGCGACGCCGCAGCCGAATTTGGTGCCGGTGAGTCCAAGGACGTCGCGGATCGCCCAGAGCAAGGGCATTTCGGGAACCGCATCGATGGAATGCGATTCCCCGTTAACCTGCAATTTCAGTGCAGCCATGAATGAACCTCCGAAGTTCTATTTTGCGATACCGCTATTTTTTCAGCCAGGTTTCGGGGACCTTGGCGACGCGGAAGACGGTGTTGTCGGAAACCTTCTTCGCGGTGCTGGCGAAGGGATTGACGTATTCCCAGACGATTTCACCGGCGGGCGTGACTTCAAAGAAGCGGCCGTTGGCGCCTTCGCAGACGAGCGTGTTGCCGTTGGGCTGGCGCTGGGCGCTGCTGATGTAGTGGCTGAAGAAGGTCCAGATGGGGCGGTTGCTCTTTTCGGCCGTGTATTCCCAGACGATCTTGCTGGTCACGGGGTCGACTTCGACGATGCGGGAGTAGAAGCGGCCTTCGGTGCCGCGGGGATTGTCGCCGATGGTGTTGTTGCCGTTGTCGTAGATCAGGATGTGGCCGGCGCCGGGCAGGCCGGTGGCGATCATGTGGGCGTTGTGCTGGCCGAGCGTCATGCCGACGATTTTCCAGACGATTTTTTTGCTGTCGCGATCGATGACGGCGACGGTGTTGAGGTGGCGGAAGCTGACGATGATGTTGCCGGCTTTAAAGCGGGGGTCGGTGAGGCCGGCGTCCTTCGGGATGAAGCTGGCGCTGTTCATGTGGGCCCAGTCGTAGGCCTTGTGGACGGGCGGCGCGCCGACGGCGAGCGCCTGGCCGCCGGTGCCCTGGCCGGCGACGGGGTGGCCGGTCATGATCTTCTCTTTGGCGGCCGGGGAGAGTTCGAGATCGTCGAAGTGGTCGGAGGTCTGCCATTCCCAGACGACCTTGCCGCTCTTGTCGACTTCGATGACGCAGTCGTCCTGAATGGTCTGTTTGGAGATGGCGGGGATGTTGAGGTCTTTCGAGCAGACGAGCAGGGTGTTGCCGTTGTCCATGCGCTCCATGTCGTGGTGGAGACCGCGCTGGGGATCGGAATATTTCCAGATGGTCTGGCCGTCCTGACTCATTTCGATGACGCTGTTGGCCGGGAGGGTTTCACCGTACTGATCGGCGGTTGCGGCAGCGGGATTCTTCGAGGGGCTGACGCGGGAGAGGAGCGTGCCGGAGGCGTTGGGGCGGGTGTAGCCGAGGTCGAGGCGGGGATCGGAGGAGGACCACTTGCGGGCGACCTTGCCGTCGGCGGAGATGGCGTAGGCGAAGCCGTCGGGCGCACCGAAGATGACGTAGCCGGGCTGAGCGCCGGGCTTGTTGATGATGAGGCCGTTCTGCGAGAGGGTCGGGTAAGCGACGGCGGCGATGCCGGCGAGCAGCAGGGCGGCGGAGCCGAGGAACAGGGGGCTGCGGAAAGCAGGGATTTTCATGACGTTTCCTTCCTGGTTGACGTGGTTTTGGTTGACGTGGTTTTGGGTGGCGCGGTTTTGGGTGGCGCGGAATCGGGTGACGCGGAGCAGTGCGTTCAGTAGCATCGATCGGTACGGGGCGCCGGAGTGGAGTTCAGCGGAACTCCCGGTCCTGGATTTTATCATGATCGCGGGGAGAGGCCGGTGGGCGGGCGGCCCACCGGGCCCCGTGTGTCCCGCGATTCGGGCAGTCTTCAACGAATGCCGCGACGACCTCTATTTCTGCGCCTGCGGGGGGCGAGGTTCGGAAGCGGGCGGAACGAGGTTTTTGATCCGCAGATAAACGACGAGGCTGCCGTAGATTTCGTTGTTGTGGGCGTAGTTGAGGGTCAGCAGGCCGAGGCGCATGTTGCGGGTCTGGCGGCCGTTTTCCTGCGTGATATCGATCATTTCGGTGCCTTTGGCATCGGTGAGGCTGCTGTAGACGGCGTCGCAGTAGGCGAAGGCATCGTTGAGCGTCTTCAGGATTTCGGCCTTGGAGGTCAGCTTGTCAAGGTTGCCCGGGTTGGGATTCTTTTCCCCTTTGGCCTGGGAGCACCACAGGTAGTTAAAAGTAGCGGCGTGCATGAGGTGCTGACCGAAGGTGCGGACTTCCGGCTGTGCGCCGGGACGCATGCCGTAGTTTTCTTCGGGCATTTTCTCAGCCGTACGGATGATGTTGTTGCGATTGCCGGTGTAGGCGTTGCGAACCCAGGAGGACATGGGGTTGGCGGGGTCGAGAGCGGCCTGCTGCTGGGCGTAGAGGCTGGTGGCGAGGAGCAGAGCAATGGCGAGTTTGTTCATAAAATTCTCGTGTCAGTCTAACAGTCGGCGAGCCCGGAGCCAATGGTCTTGCGAGGTTTGAACGGGCGCGGTGTGCGAATCGGCGACAGCTGCGCGTGGTTATGGCGCAATGGCGTAGGTGGCGATGAGCGCGCTCCAGCCGTCGGTGTTCGCGCCGGTCTTCGCAGCCGCATATGCGCCGGTGGAGGAGACGATCCGGTAGCCGTTTTCGACGCCGCCGGTATCGCCCGAGGAGGTGAACTGTCCGCCGGATTTGAACCCGTCGCTCCAGACGCCCGACGCGGTGTCGTTGCTGGCGTAGCCGATGGCCGCCCACAGAAACTCATTGGCTTTGGCCGTGATCGGGGTGGATCCCGATGACGGATTGGGGCCGGAGCCTTGCGCGGCAGCGGTCTTGTCGAGCGCGGAAGGGGCGAGGTTTGTGACCGAGGAGGCGTTAATCGAAAGGTCGCCCACGGTGTGGCTGGCGACGATGTCGCCGGTGCCGCCGCTGGCAATGTAAAGCGAAAAGCTCTTCGTATAACAGCCGCATTTCCCGTTGGACGAGGCAACATCCTGATGCAGGGCGATTCCGTTCCAGGTGACCGTGGCGTCGTCGCCTTCGTCATTGGTGGAGACCAGGAGGGTGTCGCCGGCCTTCAGGGTGACGCCGGATATGGTGAGGCTGCGGACGTCTTCATCGCCGGTTGTGCCGAGGGGGGTCACAACGGGCGTCCGGGAAACCTGGCCAATTGCCAGGGGAATGCACAGGCCCGTGATGAGCAGTAGTCTGAGGTAGTGCCGTCGCATAATTCCTCCCTTTGCCGGGTCGTTCGTACTGGTTGGCGGTGATCGTGTTGCTGGCGGCGATGGACCGGACGCGTTCAGCAGTCGACGGGTTCAATTGGAACATCCGGATCTGAAGGATGCCTGAATGCGGGCCTGCCGAATTTTATCGAAGACCGGGCCGGGGGGTGATTTTGCCGGGGGCCCGGGTTTGGCAGGTACGGGGGCTGCGGCGCGTCGGGGATCATCGACACGAGTCTAATTCATTGCTATATGTTGCGGGCGGTGGACGGGAGGATGAGGTGCGGGGCCAGGAATGAATCGGGGCCGCGACGATCGGATGGAAGCGTTCTGCGGTTTGAGGCACCTGCTTTTGGTGCAGGTGTTGTCCAAACGACGAGCGATGTTGAGCGCTGCCAACCGAAGCGCATTTCGCAGCGGCGGGCGTTCGCTGCAAGAATAACGAGAGGCTTCTCAAGCTTCAGCGCGAAATCGCCTGAATTTCGGTGAATTTATTGGTCGGGGCGGCCAGATTTGAACCGGCGACCCCCTGCGCCCAAGGCAGGTGCGCTACCAGGCTGCGCTACGCCCCGACATTCGCTGGTTCTTTGATTTTAGACCACTTCGTGCGTTTGCGATACGGGAGTTGCGGAGCGGGGCGATTCGGCGGGAAGCGCTGCCGTCGGGATCCGGGTACCGGTACAACGATAGTTGAATAGCCGGGTATAACTTTATAGGATCAAACCGGCACCTAAAGCTGCATGGATTGCGCAAGCAGGTGCGTGGATCGAGAGGGAGTCGGTATGGGAATCGCGCTGCCGGTAGTGTTCGCGCTGCTGGGGATGGCAGTGATCGGGAAGGCGCTGGTGGTTGCGGCGCCGCCGCAATGGCTGACCGGGGAATTCATCTTGCTGCTGGCGTTCTGCGCGCTGGTGCGGGAGTGCTGGAGATTCATCACGCTGCCGCGGATGGCGGTGCGGGCGGGCGATCCGCTGGCGGGGCCGGGCGCGATGTCCGCTGCGATGTCAGCTGCGATGTCAGCTGCGATGCCGGCGGGTGCAGCGGCCGGCGCGGGCGGTACGCAGCGGCGACTGTGCGCGGCGGACGTATTCGGGCGGGCTTCGGCGAACGCGGAGACGGCGGAACGGGCAGCAAGGCAGCGCGTCACCGACGAGATTCGACCCGGACAGACGGTGGAGCAGATCGCGCAGGAGATGATTGCGCGCTCCTTCCGCGAGCTTTCGATGCAGTACCATCCGGACCGCGGAGGCGATGTGGAAGTTATGATGCGCCTGAATGCGGCGCGCGACCTGATGCTGCGCTCTATTCGCAAACGTTGAGGCGCGGCGGGGTCCCGGACGGCGGGCTCAGCGCAGGGGCGTGACCCATTCGGCGTCGAGCTGAGCGGCGACCGAACGCTGGAGCAGCGTGACGGAGACGACGATGCGGCAATCCTTCTCAAAACGTTCCAGATAGCCTTCGAGCCCCGTCAGCGGGCCGCGCACGACGCGCACGCGTTCCCCGACGTGCAGAAAGGCGCGGGGGAAGAGCGGTTCGCCGGAGTTCACCATGGTGCGCAACGCGGCGATTTCGGCTTCCACAAGCGGCACCGGTTTGCCGCCAAAATTGACCGCTTCGATGACGCCGGGGGTCTTCAGGACGGGAAGCCAGTTATTGGCATCAAAGCGAGTGAACACGTAGCCGGGGAAGAGGACTTTTTCGGTCCACTTGACGCGGTCCGACCAGTAGGTACGGCAGCGATAGGTGGGCAGGAATCCTTCATGGCCCGTCAGGCGCAGATAATCGGCGGCCTTTTTCTCGAAATTGGCGCGGACCCGCAGGGCGAACCAGGGCCAGGCGGTCGCGGAATCGGTCAGAATCGGGGGGGACAGAGCGCGCGCTGCGTCAACTTGAACCAATGGTTCAGCTTCGGAGCTGCGAACTTCACGCATATGCGGCCTCGAACATTCCACTGCACGTTTGGTGCAAAATATCTCCGGTCAAATAACGCAACTACGCATAACGCAGCCACGCATAACGCAGCTCCGCATAACGCAACAACGCATCACGCAGCTCCGCATAACGCAACTCCGCCTAACACAACTACGCAGGTTCGATTTTAGCGCACGGAGAGCAGGCGGGAAATTCACCTCGGCAGGCGCGGGGAGGGACCCGGTCCGCCGCGGGGCATGGGGTGGACCGGGTGGCGGGTTGAGCGGTGCCCGAAGATGCTGGTATAGTCGAAGATCTCGCTGCGCACTCGGGCGGTGTTCCGGCGCTCGCAGGCCGGGCAGGACAGGTTTCCACGTCAATGACTCAAACGAAACGGGTTCTTGTAACAGGCGGGGCCGGATTTCTCGGCAGCCATCTTTGCGACCGGCTGATTGCGTCGGGCTGCGAGGTGATTTGCCTCGACAACTTCTTTACCGGCTCGAAGCGCAATATCGCGCATCTGCTGGCAAATCCCGCATTTGAGATTAAGCGGCACGATCTGGTGGATCCGATTCTGCTCGAAGTGGATCAGATCTACAACCTGGCGTGTCCGGCGTCGCCGGTGCACTACCAGTACAATCCGGTCAAAACGGTGAAGACCAGCGTGATGGGCATGATCAACATGCTGGGGCTGGCGAAGCGGGTGCGGGCGAGGATTCTGCAGGCTTCGACGTCGGAGGTTTACGGCGATCCGGTGCAGCATCCGCAGAAGGAAACGTACTGGGGGAATGTGAATCCGATCGGGCCGCGCAGTTGCTACGACGAGAGCAAGCGGGTGGCCGAGACGCTGATGATGGACTACCACCGGCAGAACGCGGTGGACATCCGGATCGCGCGCATCTTCAATACTTACGGGCCGCGCATGGCGGTGAACGACGGCCGGGTGGTGAGTAACTTCATCGTACAGGCGCTGCGGGGGGAGCCGATTACGATTTACGGCGACGGTTCGCAGACGCGCTCGTTCTGCTATGTGAGCGATCTGATCGACGGGCTGATGCGACTGATGAATGCGGAAGGGCTGACGGGGCCGGTGAATATCGGAAATCCTGGCGAGTTCACGATTCGCGAACTGGCGGAGCTGACGATTTCGCTGACGGGATCGGCATCGAAGATTGTGCAGCGGCCGCTGCCGCAGGACGACCCGGTGCAGAGGCAGCCGGACATTACACTGGCGCAGGAAAAGCTGGGCTGGCAGCCGCGGGTGGCGCTCAAGGAAGGGCTGATCGAGACGATCGCCTACTTCGAAAAGACGCTTTCCGGCGAAATTGTTCAGCCGGCATAGCGGCTGTTACGGCACCCGGCTCACGGCGTTTCGCGCTTAGGTTCCAAAACTACAGTAGGTGAAGCCCGCCTTTTCCAGCTGCGGCCGGGAGAGGAAGTTGCGGCCGTCCAGAATCAGCCGCTTGCGCATGGAGCCGGCGATTTCGGCGAGCGGAAGGTCGCGGTACTGCTGCCAGTCGGTCACCAGAACGAGCGCGTCGGCGTCGCGGGCGACATCGGCGGCGCTGTCGCAGAGCGTAATTTTGAGATCGGGATGCTCGGCGCGGAAGCGTTCCATGGCGACAGGGTCGTGTGCGCGAATGCGGCAGTCGCATTCGATGAGCTTCCGGATGATTGACACGGACGGGGCGTCGCGTAAATCGTCGGTATCGGGTTTGAAAGCGAGGCCGAGCAGGCCGACGGTGCGGCCTTTGAGAATCTTGAGCTCCTGCAGGAGCTTTTCGACGACGCGGTCGCGCTGACGCTGGTTGACGTCGCGGGCGGCCTTGACGATCTGCATCGGCAGGGCGTATTCGGAAGCGGTGGAGATGAGCGCGGCGGTGTCTTTGCCGAAGCAGGATCCGCCCCAGCCGAGCCCGGCCTGGAGGAAGCGGGTTCCGATGCGGGCATCGAGGCCGATGCCGCGGGCCACCTGCGAAATATCGGCGCCCACCTTTTCGGCGAGATGGCCGATTTCATTGATGTAGCTGATCTTCAGGGCCAGAAAGGCGTTGGCGGCGTACTTGATGAGTTCGGCCGAAGCGAGGTCGGTGGCGATCAGCGGAACGGCGGCGAGCGAGGCGGGGCGCGGCAGGTTGGCGGGCGGGGTGAAGGATTGCTCCAGCACGGGGCGATACAGCCGGTAGAGGGTGTCGAGCGCGCGGGGCTCATCCGAGCCGATGACGACACGGTCGGGATAAAGGGTGTCGAAGATGGCGGTGCCTTCGCGGAGAAATTCCGGGTTGGAGGCGACGGCGAAGTGCTTCTTCTGGCCGCTCTCTTCGAGGGCGCCGCGGACGAGGGATTCGACCCAGTTGCCGCTGCCGATGGGGACGGTGGATTTGTTGACGATGACGGCGTGGTCGGCGAGATAGCGGCCCGCGGCTTCGACGGCCTGGCGGAGGTAGCTGAGGTCGGGATTGCCGCCCGGGAGCGGAGGGGTGCCGACGGCGATGAAGATGACTTCGGCGCCGGAGATGGCTTCCTCGTGCGAGGTCGAGAAGTGCAGCTGCGGCATGACGTCGCGCAGCAGTTCCTCGAGCAGAGGCTCGTAGATGGGCGACTTGCCCGCGCGCAACAGGGCGATCTTGGCGGCGTCGGTGTCGAGGCAGGTGACTTCATGGCCCAGCCAGGCGAGGCAGACACCGGTAGTCAGCCCGACATAGCCGGTTCCGATAATGGAAACTTTCACGATTCTTTCAGCCCTTTCCGGAAGACAAAAGTGCGAGGGAATGCGATACGGCCAACGCTCAGGTTAGCATCCACGGCGAGCCGGCGAACACGGCAGGAAGCGGCGCGGGGAAGAAGCATACGGGGCGGTGTGAGGGCGTTGGCAGAGGATGGCGCAAACAAAAATCGCGTCTGACTTCACGCCAGACGCGATTCAAAAGATTCGAATCGATACGCGGTTAGAAAAGCGGGCTGGTGTTGGCGACGCAGGTGCAGATGGGCGTACCACCCGGCTTCGCGGTGTTGTAGCAGTGGCCGGCTTTGCTGTTCACGGTGCAGGTGCTGCCGGCGCTGCACAAAGTGCCGCCAGGCTTGGAGACGCAGGTACCGGTCTGGAGGAGGCCAGCCTGCTGGAGAAATCCGGGAAAGCCGCCTAATTTTGAGCAGACACCGTAATACTGACTGCGCGCCTGCATGACCGCATAACCACCGGAGGCTGCGGTGCCGAGAGTAACGACCGAGAAGAGGATCAAGATTACGCGCTTCAGATTTTTCATGCTGTCTCCGAATTTAAGCTCGTTTTACTATCTATCACCACAATACATCATAATCCGGCGTCACAACAGTCCCTGAAGACTCCCTGGGACTACCGGGACTGACTGGCTTTCTTCTTCATGCCGACCAGCAGAGCCAGTCCGCCGATGGCAAACATGTAGGTGGACGGTTCCGGCGCGGGCACGAAAGTGACGAGATAGTCATGCTGCAGGAGCTGACCGCTGGTCGCGTCGGGGGCGTACAAGAACTGATCCGGGCCGTTGTAGGTCTGGAAGTAGGCCTGCTCCAGCAGCAGTGACGTGGCCGGGAAACAGCTGATATTGGCCAGATCGATGCCGCAGCCAACCGTGTAGAGCATGATGTCGATTGCGGGATAACCGGTAGCGGTTGTATTGGTTTCCGGCGATGCGACCCATTCTACGACCTGCGTCCAGTTGGCTGTATTCGAATCCTGCGTGCCGTAAATGTTGTACCCGACGCCACCGCCGCCGTTTTGTGACACGTCAGCAGCGCAGGTGGTGGGATTGAAGCACTGGGTGACGTTCTGGATATTGGAATTACCCTGCTGCAGCGGGTCTTCGAGAACAATGAAACCGGAACTGACGCTCGTGTAACCGTTCGCAGTCGGGCCGAGGGTGTCCGCCGGAAGTTGTACAGTCACGACCGGGCTCCAGTCTCCGGCTGAGGTTGAGGGGTAGAGAAAACAACTGAAACCGGCAAGGGGCGAAACGATGTTTCCGTAACTGTTGTCGGCACAGCTCGAAACCGGAATCAGGCTTGCGTCAAGGGACAGCGCACTAAAAAGTACCAAGCTCGCAGCTAAACATAATTTATGCATCCTAGTACCACTTCCTCCGGAGTTAACAGTATAGCACTAACTTTTGGTTACTGCTCAAGTGGTACTTGGACGTAGCGAGACCCGATTTTGCCGGGTACGTGTGTTTCGCCACAATTGTTTCGAACGCTGAATTTCGGGCAGACCGAAGGTTGCCAGTGAGGGGGAAGGAAGCTGCCAAGCCAGCCCCAAACGACGCAACATATCGTTTATTCTGTGAGGCTTACAGAGATTCTATGCGACTTGCGGAATGAGGTTATTTGAACTCGATGCGCAGTTTACCCTTTGGGCCGGAATAGCTCAGGGTCAGATTCTTCGGCTTTTCCTTCTCCAGCGGGAAAAAGAGCAGGCCGGAGAAGGACTCCGCGGTGGTCTTCTCGGGCAGGATCTTAACGCGAAGTGTGTCTTCCAGCGACTTTGCGGCCGGGTCGAGGCCCTGAGTGCGGAGCTGGACGTCGGTACCCGTGATCGGGCGGGGCTCGCCTGGCCCACTACGATTGCCGTACTTCCGGGCAACAACCAGTTCGCCGGCACCGACGATCTGGCTGGCGACCAGCGGACCGGTGTGCTCGCCGGAGGCCTGGGAACGGAGGATGAAATCGTTGAGGCTGAAAACGATCGGCTCGGAGCGCTTTGGGGCAATCGTCACTTCGACGGCAACATAGTGGTCGCCGAGGTCAGACCCCACGGCGTCGCGCAGATGGACGGCATCGAGAACAGTGGCACTGATGCGCAGGGCATCGTTTTCCGCGCTGCCGGCGACGAGCCGCTTGTCCGCCGCGGGGAGCAGGACCGTTCCCGCCAGCAGCAGAATCGAAACCGCAACGGCTCTCATGGCAGATATTGAAGCACAGAACGAATCGTGAATGCGGCCGTGCGCCGACGGCCCTTCAGGAAAGGTCAGGACTGCGGTGCAGCGCCGCGCTGCCTGCCGCGGCGGCGTGCAAGGCCGGCCATAAGGGCGAATCCGCCGATGGCAAAACCGTAAGTTGCAGGTTCGGGCGCCACCAGCGTGACGGTGTAGAGGTGATCGATGTTGGCCCCGGGATTCGGGTTGTCGTCGTAATAGTAGTCGGGACTGGTGTAGACGTCGAAATAGGCTGACGCCATGATCGTGCTGTAGAGGGGGAAACACGAAACATCGGCCGGATTCAATGAATTATTGCAACCGATGGTGTATAAAGTCACCTGCGTTGCGGGCTGATTGACGCCGGGCGAAAAGTAGAGGATCTGCGTCCAGTCGGCCTCGTTGGAGTCGGAAGAGCCGTAGAGATTGTGCGAATCGGCGACGATGTTGTTGGCGGCGGGATCGGCTGTCGGGTCTTCGAGCACAATATAACCGCTCGTCACCACGGTGTTCGGCGGATTCGAATTCCAGCCGGCCGGGAACGGAACGGTCACGACCGCGTTGCTGGCGTCGCCGTAGAGATTGCATTGAAAACCAAGGCTGGTGGTGGCGGGATCAAAAAACGAGCAGGTGGATGTGGGAATCAGGTCAGCCTGCAGGGATAACGCGCCGAACAGCAGGGCAATGCCGATTAGTTTTAGATGCTTTAGCATTTGCCGATCAGTCTCCTCCGGTTTCAACAGTCTAGCATCGCAGCGCAGGATGGAGTATAACAACTACGCTTGCCGTTTGTGCGGGAATATACCGGCCTGGTTGTCGCCGCCGGAGTACTTGTATTCCCGCGCCAGGGACGGCGCGATCCGTGACGCGCTGCCGAACGGGGACGCGCTGCCGAACGGGGACGCGCCGCCGAACGGGGACGCGCTGCCGAACGGGGACGCGCCGCCGAACGGGCCCGGTTAGTCTTCGTCCTGGCGAAGTTTGGCGAGGACGGTGAGATCTTCGAGCGTGGTGGTGTCGCCTTTGACATCGCCGCCGGCGGCCAGTTCGCGCAGTAAGCGGCGCATGATTTTGCCGGAGCGGGTCTTGGGAAGCGAATCGGTGAAGCGGATCTCATCGGGCCGGGCAAGCGCACCGATTTCCTTTGCGACCCAGTGGCGGAGTTCCTGCTTGAGTTCGTCGGTGGGCTCATTGCCGATTTGCAGGGTAACGAAGGCGACGATACCGGAACCTTTAATCTCGTCGGGGCGGGCGACGACGGCGGCTTCGGCCACGTGGATGTGCGCGACGAGGGCCGACTCCACTTCCATGGTGCTGAGACGGTGGCCGGAGACGTTGATCACGTCGTCGACGCGGCCCATGACCCAGATGTAGCCGTCCTCATCCTGCCGCGCGCCGTCGCCGGTGAAGTAGGAGCCGGGGATTTGCGACCAGTACTGTTCCTTAAAACGCTCGTTGTCGCCGTAGATGGTGCGCAGCATGGAGGGCCAGGGCTGGCGGACGACGAGATAGCCGCCGGAGCCGGCGGGCACGGGCGTGCCTTCACGCGTGACGACTTCGACGACGATGCCGGGCAGCGGACGCGTGCAGGAGCCGGGCTTGGCGGGCGTGGCGCCGGGAAGCGGGGCGATCATGATGGCGCCGGTTTCGGTCTGCCACCAGGTGTCGACGATGGGGCATTTGTCGTGACCGATGATGCTGCGGTACCACATCCAGGCTTCAGGATTGATGGGTTCGCCGACCGAGCCGAGCAGGCGGAGCGACTTCATTTTGTGGCGCGCGGGCCATTGTTCGCCGAGCCGCATGAAGGCGCGGATGGCGGTGGGCGCGGTGTAGAAGATGGTGACTTTGTGGCGGTCGATCATCTCCCAGAAACGATCGGGCTGCGGATGGGTGGGGCCGCCTTCGTACATCACGACGGTGGCGCCGTTC
Organism: uncultured Acidobacteriia bacterium; assembly: GCA_903828455.1. Lineage (GTDB taxonomy): Bacteria > Acidobacteriota > Terriglobia > Bryobacterales > Bryobacteraceae > BOG-234. The sequence goes on from CAIKMJ010000069.1 coordinate 50,373, forward strand.
TGCAGAGGGCCGTAGACCACGTAGCTGTGGCCGGTGACCCAGCCGATGTCGGCGGTACACCAGAAGATGTCTTCATCCTTCAGATCGAAGACCCATTTCGAGGTGATGTAGGTGGAAACGGAATAGCCGCCGGTGGTGTGGAGAATGCCTTTGGGTTTGCCGGTTGTGCCGGAGGTGTAGAGCAGGTAGAGAGGATGTTCGGAATCGAGCGGCTCGGCGGGGCAATGGTCGGTGGCGTTGGCGAGCAGTTCGTGCCACCAGTGGTCGCGGCCGGGCTGCATCTGCTGCTCGGTGCCGGTGCGCTTATAAACGATGACGGACTGGACCGAGGGGCAGTTGAGCATCGCTTCATCGACGGTGGGCTTGAGCTTGACTTCGACGCCGCGGCGCCAGGAGCCATCCTGCGTGATGACGGCCTTGCACTGCGCGTCGTTGATGCGGTCGACCAGAGCGCCGGAAGAGAAGCCGCCGAAGATGACGGTGTGGGGCGCGCCGATGCGGGCGCAGGCGAGCAGGGCGATGGCGAGTTCGGGCGTCATGCCCATGTAGATAGCGACACGGTCACCCTTGCCGACGCCGAGACCTTTGAGGACGTTGGCAAAGCGGCAGACTTCATCGTGCAACTGCTGGTAGGTGAGGGTGCGGACTTCGCCGGGCTCGCCTTCCCAGATGATGGCGGCCTTGTTGCGGCGCCACGAGGAGAGATGGCGATCGAGGCAGTTGTAAGCGATGTTGGTCTGGCCGCCGACGAACCATTTGGCCCAGGGGGCGTCCCACTCAAGCACTTTCGTCCAGGGCTTGAACCAGTGGAGGTCTTTGGCGATGCGGCCCCAGAAGGTTTCAGGATCGCTGGCGGCTTCGGCATAGAGACGCTCGTAGTCGGCCATGCCGCCGATGTGGGCGTGCGCGGCGAAGGCCGGAGGGGGCGGGAAGACGCGCGTTTCGTGGAGCGATGACTGGATGTCGGTGGACGGGGTTTCCATGTGTGTGACCTTGCGTGGGCTGACCTTCAAAATGATACCGAAGCGGGAGCAGAGAGGCAGAGGCTCCGGCGTGGCTCACTTCCCGACCAGGTGCGGGACGTCGACGTTGTTTTCCGTGCACATGAATTCGAACACCTTCTGATCGGGCGCGAGTTCGGCGGTGCGCTTCTGGGTGAAGGGTTTGGCAACGACTTTCGGATCTTCGAAAGTCGCTTCGATCTCGAGGTGGCCGAGGTCGGGGCGGCGGTATTTTTCGACGATGTGGAGCTGGCTGGAGACGGGGTGATTGGCGCCATCGAGCCAGTCGCGGTCGTCAAAGGCGATGCGGTCGACGACGAGGGTGTCGCCATCCCACCTGGCAACATTGTTGCCGTACCAGGCGGGATTGGGATCCTTTTCGTGTTCGCGGTTCAGGTAGATCTGGTAGAAGCCGGGGAAGTCGTCGTCAGAGATATGGATGAGGAAGTCCCTGCTCTGGACGAACTGCCAGACGGCTCCGGAGAAGGTGAGGGTGGAAGGGAGGCAGCGGGACTTGGGGCTGTCGCGGCGGTTATTTTCGGTGCGTTCGCGGCCGATCTGTTCGGCCCAGGGGGTCCACTCGGGCTTGCCGGGGTCGGTGGTGACGGGCGCCCACCAGACGCCGGAGAAATCGGGTTTGCCGTCGGCGGTGCGCGGGGTGGGGCCGGAGGGCGGGTGGTGGAGCTTGAGGTCGGCGATGGTGTGAAGGCCGTCTTCGCCAAGCGTGTTGAGCTGGGTGGTTTCTTCGAGGCGCGCGTCGAGCGTGGTGGCTTTGGACGCGGCGACGGCGATGCCGCGCTTGTTCACGCCCTGCCAGCCGGCGAGGCTGAAGCTGACGTCCCAGGAGCCGGCGGGAAGGCTGACGGAGTAGTGGCCATCGCGTGAGGAAGTGGCTTTCACCGTGGCGCCGGTCTGCGTGTTTCGCGCCTGAACAGAGGCCTCGGCGGCGGGATTGCCGGTGGGCTCGAGAACGGTGCCGGCGAGCGTGCCGGTCTGGGCAAAGGCGCTGGCGATGCAGAGCAGGGCGAGCGGAACGGCGATGACGGCTGGGCGCATAGAACTCCGGGTGACGGCGCGCGGCGAGGGGGGCGCCCGACGGGATTCAGTATAACGCCGGGATGCTCAGGCGAGGTCGAAGAGAAGGAATTCGCAGCCCGCGGGGCCGGCCGCGGAGAACGAGAGAAGCGTCTCGGCGCTGATGGCCGCTCCATCGCCTTCGCCCAGATCGACGCCGTTGAGTTTCACTGCGCCGCGGGCCATCTGGACCCAGGCGTAGCGGTTGGGGTCGAGCGTGCGGGCGAGCGTGTCGCCGGGGCGAAGTTCGGCGACGTAAACCCAGGCGTCCTGGTGGATGACAGCGCCCACGCCATCTGACGGATTCGCCGTTCTGTCGCGCGGACCTGCAATGAGACGGAAGCGGCCCTGCTTTTCGGCGGGATCGAAGGCGATCTGCTGGTAGCCGGGTGTGACGCCGTGCGCGGCGGGCTTGATCCAGATCTGGAGGAAGTGGACGGGTTCGGTCTGCGAGGCGTTGAATTCGCTGTGGACGATGCCGGAGCCGGCCGACATGGTCTGGATGGTATTGGGACCGAGGATGTGATTCTCGCCCATGCTGTCCTTGTGGGCGAGCGCGCCTTCGAGGACGTAGCTGATGATTTCCATGTCGCGATGGGGATGGGCGCCGAAGCCGAGGCCCGGAGCGACGCGGTCGTCGTTGATGACGCGGAGCTGGCGGAAGCCCATGTGGGCGGGATCGTGATAATCGGCGAAGGAGAATGTGTGGCGGCTGTCGAGCCAGCCGTGTTGGGCGTGGCCGCGTTCGGCGGCGGGGCGGAGGGTGATCATAAGTCTGGACCGATGGACGTAACCGAATCTACACGGGATTGGATGCAGGCGGGGCGACGGGGATTCGGGCGGGGAATTTAGCAGTGTCGGGCGACGCGGCGTTCCCGCTATAATCAGCCGACGGGGTGAGGAGCCCGTTTACGCCAATGCAGGAACAAAGTTACGCGAAACATGCCAAGCTTGTGCCGATGTACCACGGTCTGCTGTTCGGACTGATCGTGCTGGCGCTGATCGGGTCGATCGTGAATCTGTGGCAGTCGATGGGCGATCACGAGCGTTTGTACAGCGCATCGCTGATTGTGGTGCTGTCGTTCGCAATGCTGATTCTCTTCTTCTTCGCGCGCGTGTTTGCGATGAAGGTGCAGGACCGCGCCATCCGGGCCGAAGAAAGCCTGCGGCACTTTGCGATGACCGGAAAACGGCTCGATCCGCGGCTGACGATTAAGCAGATTGTTGGTTTGCGCTTCGCGTCCGATGCGGAGTTTGTGGAACTGGCGCGGAAGGCGGCGGAAGAGGGGATGTCGCAGGACGCGATCAAGAAGGCCGTGAAGAACTGGCGGGCGGATCACGACCGCGCCTAGCAGCAGGTATTAATCGAACGACGCCGCAAGAGGGTCCTCCGGCCACTTGTGGCGCGGGTAGCGGCGGCCGAGTTCGCGGCGCAACTGCGGATAAAGGCGCTGCCAGAAGCCGGCAAGGTCGGTAGTAGTTTGAACGGGCCGCTGGTTGGGTGCGAGCAGATGCACCACCAGCGGCACTTTCCCCTGCGCAACGCGGGGGCTTTCCGCAATTCCCAAAAAATCCTGCAGGCGCGAGGCGACCCACGGGGGCTTGCCCCGTTCGTAATTGACGCGCGTATTGCGGCCGCTCGGAAGGCGCAGCCGCGCGGGGGCGACGGCGTCGAGGAGTTGCGTGCCCGCGCGTTGTCCGATCAGCGGCAGCAGGCCGGCGGCGGCCTTTTCGACATCGTTGAAACTGCGCAGGCCGTGGCAGAGAGCGACGAGCGCCTCCTGCACCTCGTGTTCGCCGACGGGTTTGATGGCGGAGTGCTGCGACGCAAAGTCGATGCGGGCGAGAAGCTGATCGAGTTCGGCGCGCTCGATGAAGCGGTCGATGCCGGCGTCGAGCACCTTTCCGGCAAGGAGGGCGGCCGCGGCGTCTTCATCGATGTGGCCGCCGCGGGATTCGGTGACGACAAGCTGATCGTAAACCAGTGCGTTGACGGCTTCGACGCGGCGGGCTTCGCGGTTCCACTCGACGGTGTCGCGTTCGGCGATGCCGTCGAGCAGCCAGTCGGGATCGATGGGACAGGCGAGGCGGATGAGCGTTGAAGAGCCTGGCGTGGCGCGGTCGCTGCGCTGTTCCACGTCGAGCGCAACGAGGAATTCGGATGGCGCGTGGGGCATCGCGGCCGCGCCGCCGGCAGAGAGCAGCACGACGTGTTCATTTTGCAACGCCGCCGCGCCGCGGGCTCCACTCGGGCGGCGGCGGCCGACGCGATCGGGGAATGCGGCGAGGACGGCGCGGGCGAGCGTGGCGTCATCGTGCCTGCCCGAGTGGCGCGGGGCGTGGCGGCGGAGTTGATCGTAAACGGCTCGCGTGCGGCCGTCGAAGTCTTCGGCGATGGCGCGGAACAGGTCGCTCGACTGCACGCGCTGGCCGCTGCTGAGAAGCGCGGCGACGCGGCAGCCGGCATCGCCGCCATCGAGCATCAGTCGCGCAAGGCGGGGGTGCAGCGGGAGGCGCGACATCTGCTTCGCCGTTTCGCCGCGGGCGTTGAGTCGGTCGAGCAGGGTTTCGGCGGCGGCGATGGCGGCGGCGGGCGGCGCATCGAGCCACTCCAGTGCAAGGGGATCGCGCATGCCGGCGGCTTCGAGAGCGAGGCACAACTGCGAGAGTTCGCGGCGGAGGATTTCGGGCGAATCGTGATCGGGGCGGCGGTGGAAGTCTTCGGCGGTGTAGAGCCGGATGACGCGGCCGGGAGCGGTGCGGCCGGCGCGGCCGGCGCGCTGGCGGGCGGAGGCTTTGCTGATGCGCTTCACGTCGAGCGATGGCAGGCCGGTCCACGGGGAGTCGGAAGCGACGCGGGCGAGGCCGGAATCGATCACGACGCGGACGCCGTCGATGGTGATGGAGCTTTCGGCGATGTTGGTGGAGAGGATCAGCTTGCGCTGCGCGGAGGGTTCGACGGCGCGGTCCTGTTCCGCGGGAGAGAGGTCGCCGTAAAGCGGAGCGACGAGCAGGTTGTGGCGGCGGGCGAGCGCATCGCAGGCGCGGGCGGCGCGGCGGATTTCGGCGGCGCCGGGGAGGAACACCAGCATGTCGCCGGGATCGGGAACGGCGCGTTCCACGGCTCCGGCGACTTGATCTTCGAGCGGCGCCGGCGAGTAGGGCGTGTGCTCCGTGGTGAGTTCGAAGAGGCGGCCGGCGGAGGCGAGCGCGGGGCAGTCGCCGAGGAAGCGTGTGACGGGCGCGGCATCGAGCGTGGCGGACATGACGACGATGCGGAGATCGGGGCGCGTGGTGCGCTGGAGGCGGCGCAGGAGCGCGAGGGCGAGATCGGTATCGAGATGGCGTTCGTGGAATTCGTCCAGGATGACGGCAGAAACGCCGCGGAGTTCGCGATCGGTGGTGAGGCGCCGGGTGAGAACGCCTTCGGTGAGAAAGCGCAGGCGGGTGCGGGGGCCGGCCGCTTCCTCGAAGCGAACCTGGTAGCCGACGGTGTCGCCGGGTTGTTCGCCCAGTTCGGAGGCGACGCGGCGGGCAGCCATGCGGGCGGCGATGCGGCGGGGTTCGAGGACGAGGACTTCACCGCCGAAGGCCAGCAGCGCGGGCGGGACGCGTGTGGTCTTCCCTGCTCCGGGCGCGGCCTCGATTACAAGATTCGGGCAGGTACGCAAAGACGCGACGATTTGCGGGAGGAGAGCGTCGATGGGAAGCGGCGAGGGCAGAGGGCTCATGGCGCAGAGCCGGACTTCGGTTCAGTCGGAGGCGAGTCGGCCCCCATTCAGTGCACAGAGCCGGTGATTGAAATGGTGGGCGCTCACGGGCTCGAACCGTGGACCTCCTGCTTGTAAGGCAGGCGCTCTAACCAGCTGAGCTAAGCGCCCTTCAAACCTACATTAGCAAAGCGGGCGCGCCGCTCAGTCGATGCGGCGGAAGAATTGTTTGTCGGAGTCTTCCCCGCGAAGGCGGTGCGCCGAACCGGCCACGCTCCAGCCGGAAACATCGGCGCCGGGCGGGACGTCGTCGGCAAAAACCCATTTCGCGCCGGCCTCGCGGAAGGCGCGCATCACCTCATCGCGTTGCGCGGGGCTGCTTCGCCAGTAGCGGTCGGGTCCGGCGAAATCCTCGCGGATCGGGCGTTCCGCCGTCGATTCGTCGTGGTAGACGCGCGCCGGCACCATCGCCACAATCTGCGCGCCATCGAGCGCCAGCCAGGTCCCGTCGAGCGTATCGCCGATGTAGGCCACGCGATCGCCCGCACGCAGGCCTTCGCGCCGCATCGTTTCCGCGAGTTTGATATTGATCTTTTCCGGCGGGCTGGCAATGCCGAGCGGTTCGCCGATCGTATAGAAAGGAACCACCGCCAGTTCCACCCACATGGGGATGGCGGCGGCAAGCAGCATGGCAACGCATGCCGCGCGCTGCGCCAACCGCGGCAAGGCGGCATGCCAGGCGGCGGCGATGGCGAGAAAGCCGGTCAGCGCGAGCGGCCCCGCGATGTAACGCGGGTGCACCACAATCAGCCAGTAAGGCGCCGTTGCGGCGGCGGCCACGAGTGCCACGGGCCACACGCGGCGCAGGGAAAGCCGGCGGATCCGCACCGCGCCGGCCAGAGCCGCGAGAAACAGCAGCCACAATGCCGGGGCTTGCGCCGCGAGAGTCAGCGAATAGATGATGCCGCTGCGCAGCGCCGTCCATTGGCGGCCGGGCGCGGCCGACGCCGGGTAGCCTTCGGTCCACCACGATGGATCGGCATGCACCGGGAAGGTTCCGGTCAAATGATCTTCGAAGCTGACCACGCGCGGATCCTCATGGCGCACGCGCAGCGGGTGGGGCAGCCCGGCGGGCGGCGGATGGATGCTGTCCTTGTAGCCTTCGAGGCTGTTGCCTCCGACCACCAGCTTGTAGTTGACCTGGCCCGCGTCGCTGTAAACGAAACGATGCTTCGCCAGCGAAAGGGCGCAGACAAAGGGAAGCGTCACCAGCGCGCAGCATGCGGCGGCGATGCGGATGCCTTTGTGTGTTGCCGAACGCAGCAGCACCGCCGCAACGGGCAGCGCGGCAACAATCAGCACCGCGCCCGCGGCTTTGGCGAGAAACCCGGCGCCGAGCGCGAGGCCGAGCAGCGCGAACTCGCCCGATCCGGCTGCGCGGCGGCGAATGCGAACCAGCATGGCGGCCACAAACAGCACTTCGGCCATCACATAAATGTCTGCGGAATTGAAGCCGAGCCCCACAAGATGAAGGCTCACCCACGCCAGCGTCAGGTAACCGGCCAAAGCCACGAGGCGCGGATGGCGCGGCGCGCCTGCCGTGGCAGTCCACTCGCGCAGCAGAAATTCTCCGGCGAACAGAGCCAGCAGGAAGCCCGCGAAATTGATCAGGTGGCCGGCGAACAGCTCGCTGCGGCTCCCTGCCGGCAGCAGCGAAATCGTGCCCGCCAGCAGCCACGCGTACAGCGGGCTCCAGTAGCTGTTGAAGGCCGTGGTCCAGTCGCCGCGCAGCCAGGCGCGCGCGAGGTCCAGATACGCCGTGCCGTCGGGACCGAGGGCATAACGGCTGATCCACGCATCTCCGGCCGCGAACAGGATGCAGATGGCGCGCATCCACGCCACTCCCTGCCACGCGTTGCGGCGCGGCGGCGCGAGTGGCGCGATCGGTTGCCCGGCAACGGGTACTCGTTCAGGATCCAGAAGCATTGGTTGCTCGTGGGGCTAGCGTGCGACGGTGACCTCGTACAGGTCAACGTCCTTGTAGGTACCGCGCACCTGCCCGAGCCAGACCAGTTGCGCACCTTCCGCCATCAGCCGGCGCAGCAGCCAGTCTTCCCAATAGTCGACCGTCCCATAGACGAGAAACTTCCGGTGCTGGTGGATAAAGTCGGCATACGGCGTCACCGTTCCGCTGGCGGGGAGGTGGGTGAAGTATTCGTTGAACTCGCCGGTTTCGAACAGACCCGAATCAGCGTAGCGAAGCGCGGCGGCCGCATCCTGCAAATAGTACGTGCGGGAAAGGAAGGCCGCCGGCTCACGGTTTCCCATCTCGGTGAACGTCAGCCCGCTCGCGACGACCACAGGCAGCTCTTTGTGGCTGGCGATCAGCGACGACTGCGCAAGAGGCGGCGCGTTCCACTTCTCCGGCTGTTGCTGCTGAATGGCTCCGATCAGGAAGAAGCATAATGCAGCCAGCAGCGCCGCCACGCCGGCCCTTTTGCTGCCCCCGCTCGCGCGCGCCAGAATCACGGCCGCGAGCATCGGAACCGCGAGTGCGCCGGCGACGGAATAGCGCGGATAGTAGGGGTTGGTCAGCGTCGCGGCAAGAATCGCGTTCACCGCGAAAGGGATCGCGAGACCACCGGCCAGCAGTGCATTCACCGCCGGACGCAGCGGGTCCGCCGGCTCGGATTCTGCCGCGCCGGCTCTGCGGGTCAGCAGCGCCGCGAGGGCCGCGATCATGACAGCCGGCGCGACGCTCTGCAGAATGTCGAGATAAAAAATAGTGCCATTGCCGAGTCGTCCGTTGAGAAGCGGCGAATACGCCGGATGCACGGGATGAATCAGGAAAATCGGGATGATTCCCAGCAGCGGCCAGCCCGAGCAAATCCAGAGCGGCCAGTCGGTCTTCCGGCGCACCCGGTAGCGCGCGACTTCCGCAAAGACGATCGGCAGAATCGCCAGGACGGCCAGCGGATGGCAGTAGATCAGAAAAAGGTCACACAGCGCGATAGCAGCCAGCGAGCGGAGCCGGCGCTCCCGTGTGACCGCCGAATGCCACGCCAGCAGCAGACCGGCGGCAAGACCCAGAATGATCCCGTACGGCCGGGCTTCGGTTGCGTAGTAAAACGTCGAGGTGCTCCAGAAAACGAGCACGGCGAAAAGGGCGAACAGATTTCCGGTGCGCAATCGGCGCAGCAGAGTGTAGATACAAACGCTGGCGGCCAGATATCCCAGCGTGGCGGGCAACCGCAACGACCAGCTCGCCGCGCCAAATATCGCCGCGCACCATTTGCCCAGCAGTATCGAGAGGAAAGGATGCTGCAAAGCCCGCAGCCCCCATTTCATGGGCGTGTGGACCAGCGCCGGCATGTTCGTGATGAGTTCGTCGTACCAGAGCGGGCGCTGATTATTCATCGCGACCACAGCGATGTACAGAATCAGCAACGCGAAAAGAACCGGCTCGGGACGCTTCTCCACCATGGCGCCGAAGTCGTCCAGAATCCCCGGCAGCGCTTCCCTGACTTCCGCCACCACTCCGGATCCCCGGGACGACGGGCGCGGCTGAGACGCAGGCTCGGCTACCTGCAGCTCGCAGACCGAGAGTTCGGGGCGCTCAACCTGATGAAGCTCTTCTGTGTATGGCATGCAGTCGCGCCGGCCCCTTCTCCGGCTGCGTGACGACTCATGCCGGGAACCAAGTCTGGCTATACAGGCTCAGAATATCCGCGAAGCCGGTCTCTTCGATAGTCCACATTGGTTGCATCGGACAGTTAACCACGGTTAACCGCGAAGGTGGAAAGCAGCGATTTCGCCGCGCGCTCAGCGGGTCACGCGGAGCAAGCGGTATTCGGAGGAAAGGCCCGGGATCGACACCGGTTCCAGCACGCCGCCACGCTCGAGCGCCTGCACGCTGTTATGAAAGGACGGCGATTCGGCGAAGTCGCGATCCGGCGTGAGTGCCACCCAGGACGCGCCCGCCTGCGCGATGGCGGCCGACAACTGATCGGGCGTCGCCGCCGGCTGGCCTTCGCCGTAAAACAATGTGTAACCGCTCGGCGCAAAGCCGCGCACGGACTTCCTGCCTGTATTGAGATAAAACACCGGATCGAGATTGGCGACGATGACGCTCTCGGCGGGCGTGTTCGAGCGGATGTAGGCGAACAGCTTCTGCATCTCGCGCCAGTTGTCCGTGTCGCGGCCCGTGGACGTGTAGTATCCCGAAGCCCTCGCGTTCGGGATTCGCGACGCCGCTGCCCAGACTCCCAGCGCCGCCGCCAGTACAACGAACGCAGCCAGCGCCTCCTTCAGCTCCATGTTGCGGAACACGCGCCATACGATCCAGAGCAGCAGCGGCAGGATCGGCGCCATGAAGCGCTCCGGCGGCCACGTCCAGCACAGCAGCATCAGGCAATAGATGCCCACGAACAGATCGGGCAGCAGCTGCCGCCGCACGAACAGGCTCCAGCCGAACACAAACAGAGTGATTCCCAGCGAGAACATGTTGGCCATTCCGGTCAGCAGCGACCATGGCGCCGCCAGCAGGTAAAGCACATTGCGGAACAGCACCTGCGCCTTTTCGTTGGCCGCGAGGCCCGTCAGAATGTTGGATGCCGCGTAGTTGCCGCTTCCGTAATAAGCCGCGCCGCTCGCATGCCCGGCGGCGTGAGCGAACGACCATCCGAACCACGGCGAAACCACCAGCATCGCGATCCCGGCAAAAATGAGCGCAGGCCGCAGCCGCCGCCGCGCCACCAGCGTCAGCATGCAGGCCGCGATCAGCGACACACCCGCGCTGCGTGTCAGCGTCGCAAGGCCGGCCAGCAACCCGGCAAGCCAGATGCTTTCATCGAGCAGACAAAGCAGTGCAGCCGTTGCGAGCAGCGCGAACAGCGTTTCCGACATGAGATTCGTTGCCAGAAAAATCACGGTTGGACTGGCCGCCGTCAGCCCCACAAGGAACAGCGCGCCCTCGGACGACGCTCCCATCCGCGACAGCAGCCGGAATGTGAGATACAGCCACCCCAGCCCGCAGAGCATGGGCAGCAGCTTCAGCCACTGCGCATTGTCCGAGATGAGCGTGAACAGCGCCAGCGCGGCGGGGAAGACCGGCGGATATTTGGTCTGCGCCAGCGGAACCGGCAGGCTTCCGATCGTGTAGCCGTGGCCGCTCGCCAGCGATTTCGCCGTGACCAGATAGACGGCATCATCGTGATAAAGTCCGATGCCCGGCGTCAGCCACGCCACGATCCAGATCGCGGCGAGCGCTGCCAGCCAGGTCGCAATCGTTGCGCGCTGCGCGCGGGGCGTCAGTACCATGGGAGAACCCCTTTTTTAGCACAACGCTCTGATTGCGGGAGACGCCGGCCGCGCACGGCGCGCGGCGGCACGGGATCAGATCGATATTTCCTGGCCGATGCGGGAAAGGACAAGCCTGTCCTGACTGTTCCCGAGCGCCGCGGAAAGCCGTTCGATCGGCTCCAGATACGCTTCGCTGCTCAGCCGGAACGTCTGGTGGTGGATGGGCAGAATGCGCTGCGCCCCGGCATCGTCGGCCATCTGCAGGGCCTGCTCCGGCGTGCAGTGCGCATGCAGCCACGGGTTGTACGCACCCACCGGCATCAGCGCCAGATCGGTGCGGCGCAATGAGCGCAGACTGCGGAAAGTGTCCGTCATCGCCGTGTCGCCGCCGAAAATGACCCGGTGGTTCGCCGTCTCGATCACGTAGCCGTTGTAGCCACGCCACGTGTCCGTGCGCATCCGCGCGCCCCAGTGCCTCACTTCGAAGGCGCGAATCGTCATCTCGCCGAGGTGCGTCGCCTCGCCCCAGCCCAGTTCGCGCACGGTGCCGTAGCGCCGCACCCGCAGCAGGTCGCTGGTCCGCGCGGCGGTCACCACGCGCGTTTTTGCCGACTCCAGCGCGCGCAGGCTCGGAATATCGAAATGATCCATGTGCGCGTGCGAGAGCAGAATGAGGTCGGGACACGGAAGTTCCCCGAGCCCCAGCGCGGGCGCCACCAGCCGCCGGGGACCCACCGTTGCCGGCCCCAGGTTGACACCGATTCGGCTGGAAAAGACCGGATCGGTCAGCACCGTAATGCCGTCGATTTTCAGCAGCACCGTGCTGTGTCCCAGCCACGCCGCATGCAGTCCTTTGTCGCCCCACGCCTTCGGCTCCGGCCGGTGCGCGGCCGAACGGACCGGATGGGCGCGCTCCCGCGCATACTGATCGAGCAGAAACGGAACGGCCTTCCGGACGAATGCAAGGGGCACGATCTATTAGACGCGCGAATCCGGCGGCGGGTTCAAACCTGTTGGCGGGTCGCTCGTCATGCTATGTTCATAGCTTCAAAAACAACATGCGCGAACATCACAGGCGCGTGCGCTCACAGGCGCCCTGCCGCATCGACCTGGCTGGCGGCACTCTCGATCTTTGGCCCCTCTATCTTTTCCACGATCAGGCGGTGACCATCAATTTTGCGGTGAATCTGCAGACATCGTGCGTGATCGACACGCGCGCCGATGGCCGCATTGTGCTCCGCTCGCGCGACCTCGGCGTCGAAGAATCCTTCGCGAGCCTCGATGAGCTACGCGCCGCCCGCCGCTATCGCCTGCCGCTCGCCGCGCTGCTGGTAAAGTTCTTCGCGCCGGAAACCGGCCTGACCATGGACACGCATTCCGAAGCCCCGGCCGGCGCGGGCATTTCGGGCTCTTCCGCCCTGATGATTTCGGTCGCCTCCGCGCTCAGCAAACTCACCGGGCGCAGATACGGTCTGGAAAAAATCCGCGAAGTGGCGCAGAACGTGGAAGCGCAGGTCATCCGCGTGCCCACCGGCTCGCAGGATTACTATCCGGCCCTGTACGGCGGCGTCTCGGCCATTGAGTTCTCGCCGGCCGGCATTGCGCGCACGGCCCTCAGCGTTGACGCGGACGAACTGAACAGCCGCTTCGTCCTCGCCTATACCGGCGCGCCGCGCAACTCCGGCATCAACAACTGGGAAGTGATGAAGGGGCACATCAACGGCGACCGCGCCATCCACGCCGCCTTCGATCGCATTGCCGCCATCGCCGCCGCCATGCGCGGCGCACTCGAACGCGAAGACTGGGCAGAGGCCGGCAGCCTGCTTCGCGACGAATGGGCCAGCCGCAAGCGCAATGCTCCCGGCATTACGACTCCGCTGATCGACCGCCTTGTCGCTTCCGCGCGCCGCGCCGGCTGCACCGGAGCCAAAGTCTGCGGCGCGGGCGGCGGCGGCTGCGTTGTCTTCCTCGTGGAGCCCGATGCGAAGGAGCGAGTCTCGCGCATCGTCGAAGCCAACGGCGCTCAGGTGCTCAACGCTCGCGTCGCCCCGCGCGGCGTTACGGTCACCGCCACGCGGTCCCGCGCATGAGCCTCCGCGACCGGCTGCGTCCGATCTTCGGCGCCGTCGTCTGCGCGGTCCTGTTTTTTGCCTTCGCATGGCTGCTCGGCCCGCCCATTCGCTTCTTCGGCGGAGCCATGGCCGCCCTCACCGTTACGCCGCTCATCGCCGCTCTCGTTTCCGGCGCATTGTGTATGGCGATCTTCGATTCCGGCAGTCTCGCCGACCTCGGCCTTCGGCTGCATCCCGGCGCCCTGCGGAACCTGGTCTCCGGCATCATTGCCGCTTCGCTCGGCGCGGCGCTCACCGCGCTGCCCGCGGTCTGGCTCGGCTGCGCGCGCTTCGTGACCGCCAGCTTCCCGACAGCGCCGGGCGGCGATATCGCGACGCCCGCCGCGCCGCTCGTTCCCCTGCTGCTTTTCTGCGGCGCGGCGGGCGAGGAGATCGCCTTCCGCGGCTTCCCGCTGCAGTATCTGATGCGCGGCTATGGCGCGTGGCCCGGCATCCTCGGCATCGGCGTCCTCTTCGGCCTCGTCCATCTCGGCAACCCAGGCGTCACGCCGCTGGCCGCCCTCAACACGGCCGGCTTCGGCATTCTCTTCGGCGCGGCCCTTCTGCGCACGCGCAGCCTCTGGCTCCCCATCGGGATGCATTTCGGCTGGAACGTCACACTGCCGTTTCTTGGAGTCCCACTCAGCGGACTTACAATCAAAGTGACAGGACATCGACTCATATGGAACGCCGGAGAGCTTTGGAGCGGCGGCAGCTACGGACCGGAAGCGGGCCTTCCCGCGACTGCGGTCCTGCTCGTCCTGCTCGTGCTGGTCTGGCTCCTGCCCCTTCCGCCAGGCAGGGCATCGCTTCTCGAAGCGCCCGATTCGCCGCCGGCCTGCTGATCGCACTCACTCTGGCGGTGACGCTTTCCGCCGCAATCATTCCGGTTAAGGACAAACTCACCGAGGACGAAAAGATCGCTCTCCTGCGCGGACTCAGCGCCGAGTACGCCAAAGCCAAAGAAGACATCCCGCGTTCGAAAAAGCCGCTTGAGCTGAATGCGGACGGCACCTTTGCCCAGCTCCAGTGGCAGAACGCGAAGACTTCCGGAGGCACCGCCGCTCGCCAGGGCGACAAGGTTCAGATCACGCACGTCACCTTCGAGGGCGATCGCCTCCTTCTGGAGATTGACGGCGGCCTCACCAACGGCACCCACTGGTACGACCATATTCAGGCCGGCGTGGGCGGCGGCGGAGGCATGGTGCCGGTGAACAATACGGCGCCCGGCGCGGCGCACAACGGCACGTACATCGAGATCAACTTCCACAAGCCCATGGAGAATCTCGACGTCAACGCGGTGAAGCGAATTCTGGAACCGATTCTCCTGTTCGATCAGCGTTCCCCCACCATGCTGTACACGGAAACGCTTTCGCCCGAACTTCGTCAGGCCGTTACCGAAAAGCGCGCCATCGTCGGGATGGATCGCGACCAGGTGATGCTCGCCGTCGGCCGCCCCGTGCGCAAGGTTCGTGAGACGGACAAAGAGGGGCTCGAAACGGAAGACTGGATTTACGGCACGCCGCCCGGCAAGATCACGTTCGTCACCTTTGCCGACAACAAAGTAATCAAAGTGAAAGACCAGTACGCGGGCCTCGGCATCGAGACCTCGCCGAAGTAGCCGCGGGCGCAGGACAATGGCGATTGCGATGCGCGTCACCCGATTCGCCTGCTCCCTGCTGCTCCTCTGCGCCGCGCAACTGCGCGCCGCCACGCCGCCCGCTGCTTTCTCTGCGCTCACCGCTCGCTACTGTTCCACCTGTCACAACCCGGCGCTGAAATCCGGCGGCCTCTCGTTCGCCGCGCTCGACTTCGCACACCCCGAACAGGAACGCGCGCAGTTCGAACGCATGATCCGCAAACTCCGCGTCGGTCTCATGCCGCCGCCGGGCGCTCCCCGGCCGGCGCCCGCTGAACTCGCCGCGTTCGCCGCCTCCCTCGAAGACGCCCTCGATCGCGACGCCGCGCTCCATCCGCACCCCGGCCGCCCCGCGCTCCACCGGCTCAATCGCGCCGAGTACGCCAACTCGATCCGCGATCTGCTCCACCTCGATATCGATCCCGCCGCGCTGCTCCCGCCCGACGATTCTTCGCGCGGCTTCGACAACATGTCCGGCTCGCTCAACACGTCGCCGGCCCTCATGGATGCGTGGCTTCGCGCCGCATCCCGCATCGCGCGCCTCGCTGTTGGCGAACCGGCCACTGCCGCGGCCACCGCCACCTGGCGCATTCCGCGCGTGGTCTCACAAACACGCCACATCGAAGGCACACCGCAGGGCACGCGCGGCGGCATCGCGGTGAGCCACAACTTCCCTGCCTCGGGCGACTATACTTTCCGCCTCGTTTTCTATACTTCGCTTGACGGTCCGCTCTTCGGCGCTGCCCTCGCCGCCGGTGAACGCATCGAAATTTCGGTGGATGGCCGCCCGGTCGCGCTGCTCAAAATCGATCCGGAGATGCAGTCGACCGACGATCTCCGCACGCCGCCCGTTCCCATCGAAGCCGGCCCGCATCGCATCGCCGCCGCTTTCATCCAGACCGCCGACGGCCCCGTGGAAGACGACATGCAGCGCAGCGAGCAGCCTCTCGCCGATCTCAACACTGCCGCCTTTCCCGGCCTGACAAATCTGCCGCACCTGGCCGAACTCAGCGTCACCGGACCCGCCGCGGCGTCGGCAACCATGCCCGACACGCCCGGCCGCCGCGCTGTTTTCACCTGTCATCCGGCCACGCCTGCCGGAGAACTCCCGTGCGCGCGGGCCATCGTCACGCGCCTTTTGCGGCAAGCCTGGCGTCGCCCCGTCACTGCTGCCGACGCCGAGCCCATCCTCCGCTTCTATCTCGACGCGCGCGCCTCAGGCAGCTTCGATTCCGCCATCGCCGCGGCACTCGAAGCCATCCTCGCCAGCCCCGAATTCGTCTTCCGTTTCGAACGCACGCCCTCACCTGCCCCCGCTGCCCCGTATCCTGTCAGCGACGTCGAACTCGCCTCGCGCCTCTCGTTCTTTCTTTGGAGCGCTCCGCCCGATGAACCCCTGCTCGCCGCCGCCTCTGCTCGCCGCCTGCGCCAGCCAGGCGTGATCGAAGCCCAGGTGCGCCGCATGCTCGCCGACCCGCGCGCTTCCTCGCTCTCCACCCGCTTCGCCGCGCAGTGGCTGCGCCTCGCCGGTCTGCGCGACGCCCAGCCCGATCAGTTCCTCTTCCCTTTCTTCAACCGCAACCTTGCCGATTCGATGCGCCGCGAGACCGAACTCCTTTTCGATTCCCTCATTCGCGAAGACCGTTCGCTGCTCGATCTCCTCACCGCCGGCTACACGTTCGTCGATGAGAACCTCGCGCGCCATTACGCCATCCCGGGCGTGCTCGGCACGCGTTTCCGCCGGGTCCCGGTGACTGACGAAAATCGCCGCGGCATCCTCGGCCACGCCGGCATCCTCACGCTGACCTCGATCTCGAACCGCACCTCGCCAGTCGCGCGCGGCAAATACGTATTGGAAGTTCTGCTCAACACCACCCCGCCCGCTGCGCCGCCCAACGTGCCGCCGCTCCGCACCGTTGCCGAAAACGCCGCGCCCCGCACGGTCCGCGAATCCATGGAAGCCCACCGCTCGCAGGAACCCTGCCGCTCCTGCCACAGCATCATCGACCCCATCGGCTTCTCGCTGGAAAACTTCGACGCCACCGGCGCCTGGCGCGCCAAAGACAACGGCGCCCGCATCGATTCCTCCGGCACGCTCTTCGACGGCACTCCGCTCAGCGGCCCGGCTTCGCTTCGTCAGGCCTTGCTCGCTCGCAGCGACATGTTCCGCCAGGCATTCACCGAAAATCTTCTCGCCTACGCGCTCGGCCGCGTCCTCGAACCCGCCGACATGCCGGCCGTACGAGCCATCTCGCGCGACGCGGCAAGCAGCAATAACCGGCTCTCTTCGTTCATCATGGGAGTAGTGAAGAGCGCTCCCTTCCGGTTGCGTGACGTCGAAACGGCGCCCGCCGCCGCTCACTAAGGCCATGTTTCTCGCACAACGCCATCTCGACCGCCGCACCGTTCTCCGCGGACTCGGCGTCTCGCTCGCGCTGCCGCTGTTCGACGCCATGGTGCCCGCGCAAACTCCGCTCGCCCGCACCGCCGCATCTCCTCGTTCGCGGCTCGCCTGCATTGAGATCGTGCACGGCGCGGCCGGCAGCACCCTCGACGGTTCGAACAAGCACTACTGGTCGCCCGCCGAAACCGGCTCGGACTTCCGCATCACCGAAACCCTCGAACCTCTCGCCGCGCACCGCGACGCCCTGACGATCGTCACGGGCACCGACCTCAACGCCGCCACCGCATGGTCACCCGGCGAAGAAGGCGCCGATCATTTCCGTTCCAGTTCCGCGTTCCTCACCGCCTCCCATCCGAAGATGACCGAGGGCGCGGACATTTACTGCGGCACGTCCGCCGATCAGATCTACGCCGCCGAAGCCGGCCGCGACACGCCCATTCCCTCGCTCCAGCTCTGCATCGAAAGTCTCGATGGCTCCGGCGCCTGCGACTACGGCTACGCCTGCATTTACTCCGACACCATCTCCTGGGCCTCGCCCACCACTCCGCTGCCCATGACGCTCGACCCGCGCATGGTCTTCGAATCCCTCTTCGGCGACGGCGCAACGCCCGCCGAACGCCGCCGCCGTCAGCAACTCTCCGGCAGCATCCTCGACTGGATCTCCTCCTCCGTTGCTTCGCTGAAGAAAGAGCTCGGCCCGTCCGACCGCGCCCGTCTCGACGGCTATCTCGACGACGTTCGCGAAATCGAGCGCCGCATCCAGGCCATCGAACGATTCAATCGGTCCGGCGAAACCCGTGCCCTCCCGGCCGCGCCCGCCGGCGTTCCCGACTCCTACGATCAGCACGTCCGCCTGATGTTCGATCTTCAGGCCCTCGCCTTCATGACCGGCGTCACGCGCGTCTCCGCCTTCAAAATGAGTCGCGACGTGAATCAGCGCGTCTTCCCCGAAACCGGCGTCCGCACGTCTTTCCACTCCGCCTCGCACCATGAAGAGGCGCCTTCGAAGATTGCCGATTTCGCCCGCATCAACCGCTATCACGTCAGTCTGCTGGCTTATTTTCTGGACCGCCTGCGCAACACTCCCGATGGCGACGGCACGCTGCTCGACCACTCGCTCGTCCTCTACGGCAGCCCCATGGGCGACTCCAACGCGCACAACCACAAACGCCTGCCCATCCTGCTCGCCGGCCACGCTTCGGGCCGCGTCAAAGGCAACCTGCATCTGCGTACGCCCGATGGCGAACCGATGGCCAACGTTCTGCTCACCATGCTGCGCCGCCTCGATGTCCGCATCGACCGCATCGGCGACAGCACCGGAGAACTCAGCATCTGATGCGCGCCGCCCTGCTGACTCTGTCCCTCTGCGCGCTGCTCCATGCAGCCGGTTCCGCATCGCCGCTCGCCGATGCCGCCGAACAACGCGACCTCGCCCGGGTGCGCGCGCTGCTTCTCCGCAAGCTTTCGCCGGCCGTGGCGCAGGCCGATGGCTCCACTGCCCTCCACTGGGCGGCGCTGCATGACGATCTCCCGCTCGCCCGCGCGCTTCTCGCCGCGCATGCTCCCGTTGACGCTCCCACCCGCATCGACGCCCTCACGCCGCTCTTCATGGCTGCGCGCAACGGCAGCGCTCCCATGCTCGATCTGCTGCTGCGCGCCGGCGCCGCCGTCGATCTCCCCAACGACAACGGCACCACGCCGCTCATGATGGCCGCGGCCGCCGGCAATCCCGCCGCCGTGCAGCTTCTGCTCGCGCACCGCGCCAACCCCAACGCCCGCGAACTCGCCCATGGGCAGACGCCGCTGATGTTCGCTGCCGCGCTCGGCCGCGCCGATGCGATCCGCGTTCTCCTCGCCGGTCGCGCCGATCCTTCGCTGACCTCTTTCGCTCAAAAGATTTCCGACGCCGCGCCGCGCCTGCCTCCCGATCAGATGCCGAAACAGGTGGTGACGCCACCCGCGCTGCTCGGCGCCGCCTGGATGGGCGGACAGACCGCGCTGCTCTACGCCGCCCGCGAAGGAAAATCCGACGCGATTCGGGCGCTGCTCGACGGCGGCGCGGCTATCGATCAGGCGAGCGACAAAGAAGAGATCACCCCGCTCCTGATCGCCACCGTCAACGGCCACTTCGACGCCGCCATGCTCCTGCTCTCCCGCGACGCCGACCCGAACCTCGGCAGCAACGACGGGCTCTCGCCGCTCTACGCCGCCATCGACGTTCGATGGGCTCCGTTCGCATGGCTCCCGCAGCCCATCACCACCGGAGAGATCACCTCGCACCTCGACCTGCTGCGCGCGCTGCTCGACCGCGGCGCATCCCCCGACGTCCGCCTCGGCCGCCGCATCTGGATGCGCTCGTTCGGACTCCGCGAATGGGTCGACCCCACCGGCGCAACACCCTTCTGGCGCGCGGCTCAGGCGCTCGACGTCCCCGCCATGCAGTTGTTACTCGAACGCGGCGCCGACCCGCGTATCCCGAACGCCTCCGGCGACACGGCGCTCATGGTCGCCGCCGGCGTCGGCTGGGCCCCGAACAACACCACCACCGCGCCCGCCGCCGACGCCCGGATGTCCGCACTTCGCCTCTGCCTCGCGCAGGGGCTCGACGTGACCGCCGCCGATTCCACCGGCTACACCGCGCTCCACGGCGCGGCCTTCCGCGGCGACAACGAAATGGTCTCGTTCCTCGTCTCCCGCGGCGCTTCGGTCACCGCAAAAACGCAATTGGGGGATTCGCCCGCCGACATGGCCAACGGACCAATCCCCCATTCCATCCCGCATCCGGAGACGGTTGCTTTACTCGAAAAACTCGGCTCGCCGAACTCGCACAACTGCCGCTCCGACCAGTGCCTCGTCGCGCCGGTGACCGAAGCGGAACTGCCGCTGCACTAGCTTTTCTGCTTCGCTTTTTCTGCTTCCGCCGCCTTTGCGACTTCGGCGGAGATCCACGCGTAAGTCTTCTCCAGACCTTCGCGCAGCGGCCGGCTCGGCGCCCAGCCCAGCTTTTCCCGAATCAGCCGGTTGTCCGAATTCCGCCCGCGCACGCCCAGCGGCCCCGGAATATGCTTGATCGCAAGCTTCCTGCCCGCGATGTCCATGATCAGTTCCGCCAGCCGGTTGATCGTGACCATCTCTTCCGAGCCGATGTTCACGGGCCCGGTGAAACCGGAATCCATCAGCCGCCGCACCCCGTCCACGCACTCGTCCACATAGAGAAACGACCGCGTCTGCTTGCCGTCACCCCACATTTCGATCTCGCCGCCCGCCGCGGTCTCCGCCACCTTGCGGCACAGCGCCGCCGGCGATTTTTCCTTGCCCCCGCGCCACGTGCCCTGCGGTCCGAAAATGTTATGGAAGCGCGCCACCCGTACCTGCACGCCGTGGTTGCGCATGTAGGCGCCATACAGCCGCTCGCTGAACAGCTTCTCCCAGCCGTACTCGCTGTCCGGCGCGGCCGGATACGCCGACTCCTCCGAACACTTCGGATTATCCGGGTCCAGCTGATTGTATTCCGGATAAATGCACGCCGACGACGAATAAAAGAACCGCTTCACGCCCGCCTTCGTGCCGAACTCCAGCGTGTTCAGATTGATCGTCGCCGAATTGTGCATCACGCCCGCGTCATGCTCGCCGGTGAAGATGTAGCCCGCGCCGCCCATATCGGCCGCAAGCTGGTACACATCCTCAATGCCACTCACGGCTTCTTTGACGAAGTCCGGATCGCGCAGATCGCCCAGCAGAAACTCGTCCGCCGGCGGCTCCTCGAAGTCATGCTTCTTCAGATCAGTCGCGCGGACCCAAAAGCCCTCCGACTTCAGCCGCTTCACCAGGTGCCCGCCGATGAACCCTCCGGCGCCGTTCACAAGTACTTTTTTCATATGAATGTTCGTTGCTTCATTGCCGGACGCGTAACATCCCCCGGCCCTGCCTCAATCACTGGCCGAATTATCTCACGGGCCGCGACTTCCCCGCGCTTCAAAGTGATGCCCGAACGCACCCCCGCGCGCCCCGCATCATAGTAAAATCGCCAGGTACGAACTTTCCACGAAGAGGTGCGGAATTGAAGATCATCACCGGGCTCCTGCTGACGTTCGCCGCGGCCGCCGCCATTTCCCTGGCGCAGGAGCCCGCGCCTTACCGCAACGTCGGCACCATGAGCCAGCTCATGATCAGCATCCTCTACCCGACCTCCAACGCCATCTTCTACATCGACCGCACGCCGCCGCAAAACCAGCTGGACTGGGATCAACTGGCCGCCAGCGCCCTCACGCTCGCCGAATCCGCCAACCTCCTTATGCTCCCCGGCCGCGCCCGCGACAACGATAAGTGGATGAAGGACGCCCAACTGCTGGCGAACGCCGGCGCCGCGGCCTACAAGGCGGCGAAAGCCAAAGACCTTCCCGCAATCCTCGCGCTCAACGAAGAGCTCAACACCGCCTGCGTCGAATGCCACCAGGACTACCGTCCCAATTACCACAAGCGCAAGTAGCGCGGTTCACCGAACGCCGGGCGCAAAGACCATTCCGATTCGAGCGATCGCTCCCGGCCATTTCCGGACGCACCCCGGACGCCCCGGCGCCGCGCCCCTACGCGTATATCCCGCGCAGCTTCATCGCGATCGCCACGCGGTCCAGCGCCAGCATGTACGCCGCCGTGCGGTTATCCACGTTGTGCGTCTCCGCGTACCGGATCACCGCCGCGAAACTGCCGGTCATGATGTCCACCAGCCGGCTGTTCACCAGCTCTTCGTTCCAGAAGAAGCCCTGCCGGTCCTGCACCCATTCGAAGTAGCTCACCGTCACGCCGCCCGCATTCGCCAGAATGTCGGGGATCACGAAGATCTTCTTCTCCGCCAGAATCTCGTCGGCGATCGCCGTCGTCGGCCCGTTCGCCCCTTCGCACAGAATTTTGCACCGCAGCCGCGCCGCGTTCTCCGACGTGATCACGTTCTCCGTCGCCGCAGGCAGCAGCACGTCGCACTCAAGGAACATCGCCTCGTGCTTGTCGATCGCCTCGCCCCCCGCGAACCCGTTGATCGACCCCGTCTTCGCCCGGTGCTCGGTCAGCGCCTTCAGATCGAGCCCCGCCGGATTGTGCACCGCCCCGTCGTACTCGATCAGCGCAATGATTTTGAACCCGCGCTCCGCCATCAGCCGCGCCGCCATCCCGCCCACGTTGCCGAAGCCCTGCACCACCACGCGCGTATTTTCCGGCGTCATGCCGAACTTCTTCAGCGCCTCCAGCGTCACGATCATGCAGCCGCGCCCGGTCGCCTCTTTGCGCCCCACCGACCCGCCCAGTTCCATCGGCTTGCCCGTCACAATCGCCGTCGTCGCATGCCGCTTGTGCATCGCGTAGGTGTCCATCATCCACGCCATCACGCGCTCGTTGGTGTTCATGTCCGGCGCCGCCACGTCTACTTCCGGCCCCAGAATGTCCATAATCTGCGCCGTGTACCGCCGCGTCAGCCGTTCCAGCTCGGGTTCGGAAAGTCTGGCCGGATCGCAGATCACCCCGCCCTTCGCCCCGCCGAACGGAATGTTCACCACCGCGCACTTCCACGTCATCCACGACGCCAGCGCGCGCACTTCATCCAGCGTCACGTCCGGCGAATAGCGCAGCCCGCCCTTGCCCGGCCCGCGCACCAGCGAATGCTGCACCCGGTAGCCGGTAAACACCTGGAGCTTCCCGTTGTCCATCATCACCGGGATGTTCACCGTCATCTCGCGCGTCGGAACGCGCAGCACATTGCGCACTCCCGGGTCGAGCCCCAGTTTCTCCGCCGCCAAGTCGAACCTCGCCTCGGCCGCCAGCCACGGATTCATCTCTTCTTCGAGTGGTATCGCCGCCATGCCGTCTGCTCCCTCAAGCCTTTATTTTTTTGCGTCGAGTACTGCCTGCAGCGCCGCCTGGATCTGCGGATCGCCCTGCGCTTCCACCTCATCGCCCTTCGCCACGCCCAGCGTCAGATTGTAGACCTCGGTCTTCAGCCGCCGCGCGATCACCTCGTGGTGCGAAATCCATTCGTGCAGACTCGGCTGAATCTGCCGCTCCGACAGCCACGTCTGAAATGCGTCGAGCGCCGCGGCCGGAACTTCCCAGCCCTCGGAGATCTTGTGATCCCGCACATATTCGGTCGCGAACTCCACAAATGCGCCCGAACCCTCCAGCACATCCCGCAGCGGCGTCGACGTCCGCCGTGCCGCAATATCCGGCACAATGCCGCCCCCGCCCGTCACCTTGCGCCCGCTGTCCGTATGGAATTCCGTCTGTTCGTTCGGATGCGCCGCCGTCGCCCCCAGCGCGAAGTTATCCTCGCGAAACGGCTTCTGAATCGACCGCCCGCTCGGCGTGTAATAGAGCGCCGTCGTCAGCGCCAGCCCCGTCTCTTCCGACAGCGGATACACCTTCTGCACCAGCCCTTTGCCGAAGCTCGGCTCGCCCACAATCGTCGCCCGGTCGTGATCCTGCAGCGCTCCCGATACGATCTCCGACGCGCTCGCCGTCTTCTCGTTCACAATGATCGCCAGCGGAAACGCATACGGCGAATTGCCCTCCGGCACCCGCTCCGTCGTCTCCGGAACGTTCCGTCCGCGCGCCGAAAGAATCACCTGTTTTGCATTCAGAAACAGCGACGCCGTCTCGAGCGCCGCCGTCACCAGCCCGCCCGGATTGTTCCGCAGATCGATCACGAGGCCCTTCAGCTCGCGCCCGCCCAGCTTCTCGATCCCGTCGTGAATCTGCCGCGCCGTGTTCTCTTCAAACGCCGATACGCGAATGTACCCGATGCCCGGCTGCAGCGCAAACACCCGCTCCACGCTCGATGTCTGCATCGTCTCCGGCACCAGCGTCAGCTCCTGCAGCCGGACGTTGCCCGGCCGCCGCACCACCAGCTGCGCCGGCTTCTGCTTCGATTCAGTCAGCAGTTCCACAATCTGCTCGGGATCGAACCGGTCCAGCCGGTATCCGTTCACCGCCAGAATCTCGTCGCCCGGCGACATGCCCGCCTTTGCCGACGGCGTATTCGGCAGCGTCTGCAGCACCACCACCCGGCCCGGCAGCACCGACACCACGCTGCCGAAACCCTTGCTCGTCGAAGTCTGCATCTGCCGCAGCTGCTCGAACTGCCCCGGATCGAAGAACACCGAATGCGGGTCCAGATGCCGCAGCATCCCCGGCATCGCGCCGCCGTAGAACGCCTGATCGAGATTCACTTCGTCGGCCGCATTCCGATCCAGAATCGCGAGCGCCTCGATGAACCGCTTCATCGCGTGCTCGTCGGTCTCCGGCCCGGCTGCCCGCAGCGCCGTCGTGTGCAGACACGCCGCGCACACCAGCCACCCGGCCGCGATCCGTCTCAGGCTCATGCGGCCACCATTATCTCGTGAATCGTGTGGCCTTCTTTGCCGCCTGCCGCTCCAGCGCCAGCCGGATCAGCTCGTCGATCAGCTCGGCATACCCAATCCCCGCATGCGCCCACATTTTCGGATACATGCTGATCGCCGTGAACCCCGGCATGGTGTTGATCTCGTTAATGTAGAACTTCCCGGTCGCCGTCTCGCGCAGGAAATCGACGCGCCCCAGCCCTTCGCAGCCCACCGCCTTGTAGCACTCCACCGCCAGCCGCTGGATGGTTTCGATCTCCGCCGCCGGCAACTCCGCCGGCAGCACCGTCTTCGCCTCGTTCAGCAGATACTTGTCTTCGTAATCGTAGAACTCGCGCGACGGCAAAATCTCGCAGGGTGTCGCCGCTTTCGGCTTGTCGTTGCCCAGCACCGCGCACTCGAACTCGCGCCCCACGATCGCCTTCTCCACCACGATCTTTCTGTCGTACTCCGCCGCCAGCGCCAGCGCCGCCCGCAGCTCTTCCATGTTGCGCACCCTCGAAATCCCCACCGAGGACCCCAGATTCGCCGGCTTCACAAACACCGGAAATCCCATCACGTGCGCCACCATTTCCGGATCGTAGCCCTCGCGCGCCACCACGCTGTACTTCACCACGGGCAGGCCCGCGTCGCGGCACAACCGCTTCATCGCGTCCTTGTCCATCGACACGGCCGATGCCAGCACGTTCGCCCCCACGTACGCCAGGTCGGCCAGTTCCAGCAGCCCCTGAATCGTGCCGTCTTCGCCGAACGTGCCATGGAGAATCGGAAACACCACGTCGATATCCGGATTCGCTCCCGGCTCCGGCAGTATCGCCCGCGGCGACCACTTGCCGTCCTTGCCGATCACGAAGCGCGACACTTCATACCGCGCCGGATCCATCGCCGCCATCACCGCCTCGGCCGAAAGCAGCGAAATCTCGTGCTCGCCGCTGCGCCCTCCGTACAAAACCGCCACGCGTGTCTTCATGTCGTTATCGATAGCCCGAATGTCAGCAGCACAATCCGCTCAGGGCCGCAGCCGGTACAGCATGCGCGGGAATGCAATCGTTTCGCGAACGTGCTCCAGCCCGCAGATCCAGGCCACGCAGCGCTCGATCCCCATGCCGAAGCCGCCGTGCGGCACCGTGCCGTACTTGCGCAGATCAATGTACCAGTCGAACGCTTCCTTCGGCAGATTGTGTTCCTCAATGCGCCGCAGCAGCAGTTCCGGATCGTGTATGCGCTGCCCGCCGCCAATGATCTCGCCGTAGCCTTCCGGCGCCAGCACGTCCACGCCCAGCGCCACTTCCGGCCGCACCGGATCCGGCGCCATGTAGAACGCCTTGATGACCGTCGGGAACCGGTCCACCATGATGGGCGTTTCGAACTGCTGCGTGAGAATCGTCTCGTCGCCGCCGCCGAAATCGCTGCCCCACTGGATCTCCGAGCCGTGCTGCTGCAGATTCTTCACCGCCTCGTCGTAACTCAGCCGCGGAAACGGCGACGTCACTTTTTCCAGTTTCGTCACGTCGCGCTCCAGCACCTTCAGCTCTTCGCGCTTCGATTCCAGCACGCGCCCCACCACGTAGATGACCATCTCCTCGGCCACCCGCTTGATCTCTTCCAGATCGGCGAACGCCATCTCCGGCTCCACCATCCAGAACTCGGTCAGATGCCGCCGCGTCTTCGACTTCTCCGCCCGGAACGTCGGCCCGAAGCAGTACACCTTGCCGAACGCCATCGCATTGGCTTCGTTGTAAAGCTGCCCGGACTGCGTCAGGTACGCCTTTTCGTCGTCGAAGTAATTCGCTTCAAACAGCGTCGTGGTGCCTTCGCACGCCGCCGGCGTGAAGATCGGCGTATCCACCAGCGTGAAGCCGTGGCCGTCGAAATAATCGCGCACCGCTTTGATAATCGCGTGCCGCACCCGGATGATGGCATGCTGCCGCTGCGACCGCAGCCACAAATGCCGGTGATCCATCAGGAACTCCACGCCGTGTTCCTTGGGCGTGATCGGATACGGATCTTCTTCCGAAACCCTCTGCAGAATCTCCACTCCGGAGATGTCCATTTCGAAGCCGCCCGGCGCCCGCGCCTCCGCCCGCAGTTTGCCGCGCACGATCAGCGACGATTCCTGCGTCAGATGCTTCAGGCTCTCGAACACCTCTTCCGGCAGTTCGTTCTTCAGCGCCACGCACTGCAGCAGCCCGGTGCCGTCGCGCAGAATGGGGAACACGATCTTGCCGGACTTCCGCAGGTTGTAAAGCCAGCCCGGGATCTCGACAACTTCGTCTACATGCTTCGCCGCGTCGGCAATCGTAATTCGTTCAGGCATGGGTGGTTTCCAGGGCTTCGAGACGCTCAAATACTTTCCCGGCGTCTTCCAGCGAATAATTCAGTGCCGCATCGTCCCGCAGTTCGAGCAGCAGCGGATACTGTCCGGGCCGGCTGCGCAGCAGCTGCATGGTGGCCGTCCAGTCGATCGTTCCCGCGCCCGGCAGCAGATGCTGATCTTCTTTCCCGTCGTTGTCGTGCAGGTGCAGCGAGCGGATGCGCGCCTGCATGGAGCTGAACTCGCCCGCCACGCCGCTGCCGATATGCGCGTGCCCGGTATCGAAAACGTAATTCAGATTCAGATGCGTCACGCCGTTGAAGTAATCGAGGCGCTCCGCCGTCGAAAGCTCGTTCGGGATATTCTCCAGCAGGATCTCCACGCCGCGCTGCCGCGCAAACAGCGTCAGCTCTTCGAGCGCCGTAAAGCCCGCCTCCACCGCGTATTCGGAAAACTCCTGCCCGGTCACACCCAGATGCTGGATCAGATAGCGGAACGGAATCGTCTCGGCCACCTCCAGCGCCCGCTTCACTTCATCCACCCAGCGGATCCGCAGCCCCTTGTCGCGCTCGGTCAGGTTGATATGGGTATCCGGCCCCGACTTGCCCCAGATCTCATCGGTAAACATCGGCGAATGCACCGAGTGCACCCGCAGCGGCGAATCCCGCAGGAAGTGGCCCAGCTCGGCGACCTGCGAGCCGTTCCGGTAGTCGAAATGCTGTTTCGCGCAGAAGATCTCCACCGCCGCGATCCCGGCCTGCTCCACGCGGTTCAGCCACGCGGTCGTCAGCCGGTGATTGCAGATCAAATGTGTGGAGAGCATCCGTTGCATGGTGGTGTCCCGTTCGAGTGCCTGTTTCTCGATTGTACAGAGACGCCGCCAACATCCGGAGGCCGTTGTTCAAAACAACCACGGCTGCGCGGAGACTGTCCCGGGCTCCGGCCGGCGCCGCTCGGGTCCGCCCCGCAGCCCGTACCGCTCGCGAATCGCGGCCACTCTTTCCCGAATCGCGTCGGCATAAGCGCCCCGCAGGTACGCCGACTCCCCGAACCGCTCCTCGTAACGCCGCAGCAGATGCGGATAATGCTGTGCCACGAAAGGGAAAAACACGCGGCGCGCGCAGGGCTGCAGAAACAGCGTCCCGCCGCCGAACCACTCCGCCCCGCGATCCCGCGCGGCCTTCGCCAGCCGGTCCAGCTTCGCTTCCTGATCCGTGATCAGCGGCATCACCGGATTGGCGAACACCCCCACCACGACGCCCGCCTTCGCCAGCGCCTCGACGGCGCCCAGCCGCAGTTCCGGCCGCGGCGCCTTCGGTTCCAGCAGCCGCGCCAGCCCCGCATCGAGCGTCGTGATCGTAATGTTCACGCTCACCGAATTGCGTTTGCCGATCTCCGCCAGCAGCGCCGCGTCGCGCTTCACCAGGTCCGACTTCGTGGTCACGGCAATCTCCCGCCCGCCGCCCTCCGCGAATACTTCAAGCATCGCCCGCGTCCGCCCGTACCGCCGCTCCGCCGGCTGATACGGATCGGTCGCCGTGCCGATCGCAACCCCTTCACCCGCCCGCAGCTTCTTCAGATCGCGCCGCAGCGCCTCCGCCACGCCCGACTTGGCGAAGATGCGCTTTTCGAACTCCTCGCTCTCCCGCAGTTCCATGAACTCGTGCGTATACCGCGCATAGCAATACCGGCAGCCGAATTCACAGCCGCGATAAGGATTGATACTCCATGCAAACGGCAGCCCGGGCCTGGTCCGGTTCAGCACCGTACGGCAGCCAATTTCGAAATACTCCACCACCTTTTTGGCGTCGAGCACTTCACTTTCAGCCGCCATACGCGCGATCCCGACCAGACCCGGCGCAGCCCCTGCCGCGGTCGGTTTGGGAGAATCGACAAACAGCACCTCACGATATTCGCCTTTTATTCGCCGTCTGTCAAGTGGCGAAACCGCATTTCGCTAGCCTGCCAGATGGAATCGATCACGTACCCGGCGAGGGCGATGAATGCAGCGAACGGCCCACGCACCGGCGCAGTTCCGCGCAGAAACGCTCCTCGGAAAAACGTTCCGCTTGCCGCGCCGAAAATCGCCGCAGCTCGCCGGCGAGCGGGGCATCGTTCAGGACCCGGCCAATCCGCGCGGCGGCATCCTCCGCATCGCGGAACATCAGCTCCTCTCTGCGCCCCACAATCTCCATCGGGCCGCCGGACCGGTGCACGAACACGATGCAGCCGGCGCGCTGCAATTCGGCCGGTGCGATGCCGAAATGCTCTTCCTCCATCGTGTGCAGTCCGTAACGATGCCGCGCCACCTCCCGCACCAGCTGTTCGCGGGGAACGTCGTACAGGATCCGAAACCACGGCCGGGCGGCGGCGAGCGCCTCCATGCGCGCGGCGTAATCCGCCTGATGACGGTTCGAAATCAGCGTGAGCGAAATCTCGCCGCCCTGGCTGCGAACGCGATCCGCGATCTCCACCGCCATCTCCCAGCGCTTCACGTGATGCATCCGGCCCAGCGCGACGATGCCCTCCACGCGCTCCTCCCACGGGACCGCCGGAAATCCTCCCGGCACCGGAGGATACACGATCTCGGCGCCCATCCCGTGAACGTGGCGAATCCGCGCCGCCACGAACTCCGAATTGGCCAGCGAAAGATTTCGCCGCAGCCCCTCCGGCGAGCCGCGCGAGATCCGCAGACACAGCATCCGGTACGCGGCCAGCAGACCGGGGATGCGATGCACCGCGCTCAGTTCCACGTCGGGCCGCGGCAGATACGCCCACGGGTAATGCACGTACTGTATTCCTGGCCGCCCGAAATCGGCTTCGTTCTCGGTGCTGAGCAGCACGTCGAACCGCTCGGCGCGGTCCAGATCCTGTGCCCATCGCATGGTCACGCACTGCCGCAACAGCGCGCCCTGCGTGGGGATGTGGCGCACAACTCCGCGCCACAGCGCGGGCGCGATGCGCACAGTGAAATCCTCCGCGCGCAGCGACGTTCCGAAGTTCCGGTTCACCGCCACGCGATCCACCGGCCCCAGCGTCCCCAGCGTGACATCGCAGTCGTCGCGCAACGCCTGCAGCGCCCACGCCGCAACGGCATTGCCCCCGCCCGCGGCATTCAGATACGGATGGGCGATCAGTACGCGTGGTCTGCTCACGCTGCCCCCGTCAACACCGGCAGCACGGTGCTCCTCCATTCCTCGCTCCAGGAACGCGACCATCGCTCGCCGATCGCGTTTCGCATCGCCGCCGCGACGCCCGGATCCGCGGCAATCCGCGCGAGCAACCCGGCCAGTTCCGCCGCCGTTCGAAACCGGAACCCCGTCACGCCATGCTCGATCTGCTCGCCGATGCTGCCGCCGTAATCGAACGCGCAGACCGGCACGCGGGCGCCGAACAGATCCACAACCTTCATCGCCAGATCGAGACCCGAACTCGAGCGGTGCAGGCTCAGCCCCACCTCCGCGCGGCGAATCAGACCCCAATATTCGGCTGCGGGAAGAAAGCCCGTATCGTCGAGAATTCCCTTCGCACGCAGCCCGCGCAGCCGCGGCGCAAGTTCCGCGCGCTTCGGCCCTTCGCCCGTGATGTACACAATGATGGCGCTGTCCGCCATCAGGTCCAGCGCATCGAGCAGCATTTCCATGTCCTCATCGGCGGTCCACCCGGCCGGGCACACCGCAATCACCCGGCGCGCGGACGCGTTGTCAGCGCCAACAGCGCCGCCATCGCCTTGCGCCGGAAGCAACGGCCTGTCGTACAGCACCTCGGCGCCGATGCCCCTGCGCCGGAGATCGTCCTGCATGGCGCGGGAGACGCAGAAATGCCGCGCCGCCATGCGCCCCGCGCGAAATTCGTACCAGCGCGACAAACGCACCAGCCAGTGCGCGGCTCCGAGCCGCAGCGCCAGCAGGGAAAAACCGTAATTGTGCCAATCCACAATCAGGCGCGCGCCGCTCCGTTTCGCCACCGCCGCCGCTGCCATCAGAGTGGGGAATGAAGGCGGATTCTGCACCAGAATCGCGCGCGGTTTTTCCCGCAGCAGAGTGCGCAACAGGCCGGCGTAAAGCCGGCTCATTCTCAAACCCGCCTGCACGATGAAGCCGATGCCGGAGGCTCCGCGCGGCGCGCTTCGTCCTCCTTCGAGGCACAGCAGCCGCACTCCGGCGGGCACTTCGAACCCGCGTCCGCGATAACCGATCAGCACCACGGCGAATCCGCCCGCCGCCAGCTCGCGCGCGTGATTCAGCATCCGCGGACTGCGCGCCGGATCTCCCATCACCACAACCGCCACCAGCGCCCCCGCCTTCATCGGCTCCCGATCGCCTCTTCACGCAGCGCTCCGTCCTCCAGCCGCCAGGCGCGCGAGGCATGGCGGATCGCCGCCGGATCGTGCGAGATCATCAGCACCGCCGGATGAAACGGCAGCCGCGCCAGATTGCCCAGCAGCATCGCGATGGCTTCTTCGTCGAGGTGATTGGTCGGCTCATCGAAGATCAGAAAATCAGGCTGCCGCAGCAGCGCACGCGCCAGCACCAGCTTCTGCCGCTGCCCGCCGGAAAGCAAAATCCCGCTCTCGCCGATCTGCGCATCGAGCCCGCCGGGCAACCCCTCCACGAACGCGCTCGCGCCGGACCACTCCAGTGCCTGCCGGAGTTCGGCCGCGCCGTAAGCCGCCGGACCGTAGGTCAGGTTCTCGCGAATCGTTCCGGGAAACAGGAATGGATTCTGCGGCAGAATCGCCATCCGCCCGCGCAACGCCCGAATGTCGGCCTCTTCATACGGCACTCCGTTCACGAAAAGACCGCCGCGCGACGGTCTGTAGAGCCCCGTGATCAGATGCCCGATAGTGCTCTTGCCCGCTCCGTTGGCGCCCGTCAGCGCAACGTGTTCGCCGCGCCGGATCGCGAACGAGGCCCCGCTCAGCACCGGCGTCGCCTCGCGGTAGCCAAACCACACATCGCGCAGCTGCACGCTCTCGATGGCACTCACCGCGAGCCGCCCCTGGTATGGCTCGCGCTCGCCAACGCGCAGCAGCGCCTCCAGTTCGCCAAACGATTCCAGCCCGCGCCGCAGCGGCGGAACGGAATCCACAATGGACCTCACCTGCACCGCGAACATCGCAGCGGTTACATAAAAGACCATCACCTGGCCGCGCGTGGCATGCCCCGCCGCCACCGACCAGCCGCCGGCCAGCAGCGCCGCCAGCGTGCACGTCAGCAGCAGAAAGCCCTGCAGGATCTGCTGCGCGGCATCGAAGCGGTTCAGTTCCAGCGAGACCCCGCGCAGCTCACGGATGTTGCTCTTCTGGCGCGCCGTTTCGAACTCTTCCGCCGCGTGCGCTCGCGTCAGCTCGAACGCCTGAATCATGAACCGCACGCCGCGGCTGAACGCTTCCCACGCCTGCCGTACGCGCTGCTGGCGCAGCCAGACATCCCGCTCCGTCGCGCGATTCACCACAAACAACACAGGCGCAACCACCGCCAGAATCACCGCGTAAACAGGCTCAATCCGCATCAGGATCCGGAAAAGGACCAGCACTCCGCACACGCCCGGCAGCATCTGCGTCGTCACCGCAATGTTCATCGCATCGATGATGGAGGTCTCGTGCACCATCGTCAGATGAAGCTTCTCCACGTCGGCCTGCGTGTGAAAGGCGCGCGGCAGCGTGTAGAAGTGTTCGATCGCGCTCGCCCGCAGCCCCGCCACCACGTCCTGACTGAGGCGCAGCGCGGCGGTGCGGATCCACCACGCCACGAACAATCCCCCCACCTGCAGCGCCATCAACTGCGCCACCGCCACCCCGAAGGCCGCCATCGCCCCGGCGGGAAGCCCATGCCCTTCCGGCAGAATCTCTTCGAAAATCCGCCGCAGGATGGCCGCGCCCGGCACCCAGGCGAACGACTGCGCCAGTCCCGCCAGCGTCAGCAGAAGCAGCGAAAGCCGGTGATCCCGAAAGCAGGCGGCATAAGCCCGCCAGCTGCCGCGATTTGCAGGGAGGTTCACGCGAAGAACTAGTAGAATAACGGATTGGCTTCAACTTTAGCCAGAAGGCGCGTGGCCGTCGCGGGTGGCGGCACCGCCGGGCACATCCTCACGGCTCTCGAAATCCTGTCGGCGTACCGGAAAGAATTCGCCTGCGAGGGCCTCTTCATCGGCAGTGAAACCGGCTTCGAATCGCGCCTCGTGCTGCACAGCGGGGAGCGCCTCGAACTGGTCCCGGCGCTGCCGTGGGCGCGACAGAAGCTGCCGGCGCGAATGCAGGCCATCGCGTCTCTCCTGCCCGCGTTCCTCGCGGCGCGGCGCATTCTGCTGCGCGAGCGTACGGAACTGGTCATCGGCGCCGGCGGCTATGCCTCGCTGGCACCCTGCATCGCCGGCTGGACGCTCGGTCTTCGCGTCGTCATTCACGAAGCGAACGCCGTTCCCGGCCTCGCCAACCAGTTTCTGGCGCGCTTCGCCACTCTCATCTGCGTCGATTCGGAGGAAACCGCGCGCCACTTCGGCGCCAAACGCGTGGCGGTCACGGGAACACCCTGCCATCTGCCGGCATCCGGCGCCCCACCCGCCGCGGATGCCGCCGCGGCCACGCCGTTTCGCATTCTCGTCCTCGGCGGCTCGGAAGGCTCGCCCTGGCTGAACCGGCAAGTGCCCGCGCTGCTGGCCGAACTGCGGCGCCGCCCGGCGAATTTCACCGTTCACCACCTCACCGGAATGGAGGCTCCCGGCGCAACGCAGGCCGCTTATGACAGCGCCGGCGTTCCCGCTCGCGTGGAAGGCTGGGTCGACGACATGGCCCCGGTCTATGCCGCCGCCACACTCGCCATCGCCTGTCCCGGAGCCCGCACGCTGGCCGAACTCTCCGCCGCCGGAATTCCCGCGCTGCTTTCGCCGCTGCCCGGCATCGCGCACGGACACCATGCGGCGAATGCGCAGCTCTATGCCGCCCGCACCGGCGCCAGATTCGTCAGCGAAGAAGAGTGGGACATCGCCGATCTCGCCGGCTGGATCGAATCGCTCTTCGCGGCACCCGAAAGGCTGCGGGCCATCGGCGAAAGAGCGCGCGCCTGCGCCATGACCGGAGCGGCGCGGGCAATCGCGCGCGAGTCCGAACAGCTGTTCAGCAACGCATCGCAGGGTAGCGCCAAATAGTCCACGGGCGCTGCGCTTCGAAGCGCGTCCGTCGAGGCCCGTCCGGCGAGGCGGGTTCGGCTCTGTCTCTTATGATTGTTCCAATGCCGAAGCGGCTGCCCACCATCGCGGTTTTGCTCTGCATCCTGCTCGCGTTCGCGCTTCGCGTCATCCCCGCGTACCCGGCCGTCTTCACCTCGCACGGCGTGAGCTTTGAGGAGGCCGACGCGTGGTTCCACATGCGCACCGTCCACAACCTGATGGCGCATTTCCCCCGGCGCAGCGAATTCGACCCATACGCAGCCTTCCCCGGAGGCGAAACCATCTCCACCGGACCGTTCTGGGACTACGCGATCGGCACCATGGCCTGGCTTGCCGGCGCCGCTTCCCCCACCGGCCGCACCGTCGATCTTACCGGCGCGTGGCTCCCCGCTCTTCTCGGCGCGCTCTTCCCGGCGCTCGTCTTCATCCTGACCAGGCGTCTGTTCGATACCGTCACCGCGCTGTTTGCCGCCTTCTGGGTGGCCATCGTTCCCGGGACGTTTTTGTGGGTGAGCCACCTCGGCATGGCGGATCATCACGCGGCCGAATCTTTCACCAGTCTTCTTACGCTGCTCGCACTTTGCGCCGCGGCCGAATCGCGCGGCAGTCAGCGCTGGATTCTGGCCGCGCTGTCCGGCGTGGCCCTCGCCGCCTATCTCAGCACCCGGGCCGCCGGCATCTTCGTACCCGCCATCGTCGCCGCGGCTGCGCTGCTGGAACCCGATCTCGCGGCGCTCGCGGCGGCGGCCGTGGGGATCGCGGGGCTTCTGTTCATGGCGGCAGGCAGTGCGAGCCCCTGGGCACACTTCACGATCCTGTCGCTCGCAGCCGGCCTGTGCGTCACCCTGCCGCTCGCCGGGCTGAACCGGATGGCCGTGCAGCGGAACTGGTCGCGAAAGCACATGTACGGCGTGGCGGCCCTGGTCGCGTTCGCGGCCGCCGCGATCCTGGCGTTGACGGAAGGCGCAAAAATCGGCGCTCTGACCGAAGTGATCGGCCACTACCTGCCCTGGCGCCACGACCGCGCCATCGCCGCCACCATCATCGAACTGCAACCGCTCTGGCTGGCCCCGCCGGGCGGCTTTCGCTCGCTCTTCAATCAGTTCGGAGCAGCCTGGCTCCTCGCGATCCCGGCGCTCGGCGCCGTCATCCGGATGGCGTGGCGCGCCCGCCGTCCCGCTCTCACGCTCTTCGCCGTCTGGAGCCTCGTCATGCTCACCGGCGTACTTCTCCAGTTGCGTATGGCGGCGTATACAGGTCCGGTAGCAGCGATTCTGGCGGGCGCGGCTTCGGCATGGATCGTGCGGCGCGTGCCGCGCGGCGCCATCGCTGCAGCGGCGGCGCTGCTCCTGATCGGATCGGCCGCCGCGATCCCCGCCGGCTTCGCCCAACTGCGCACCAGCATGGGCCCCGACCCCGACTGGTGGGCCGCTCTCGACTGGCTGCGCGGCAATACCCCCGAACCCATGGGCGACCCGCTCGCCTGGTCCCGCTGGTGGCCGCGCCCCGCGCCAGAGGTGGCCTTCGCGTATCCGCCGTCGGCGTACAGCATTCTGACCACCTGGGACAAGGGCTGGTTCATCACCGGCCTCGCGCGGCGTATCCCCGCTTCGAACGGCGAACAGAACGGCGCCGCCGACGTCGCCAGGTTCCTGAGCGAAACCGACCCCGAAGAAGCCCTGCGCAACATCCGGCAACTCGGGGCACGCTACGTCATACTGGGCCCGCGCCAGGTTACCGTAGAGTTCCCTTCGCTGATCCGCACCGCGGGGCGCGACCTCGACCGCTACTCGCGGATCTTCGATCTGCCGCTCCCGGGCGGCAAGCCGGCTCCCACGCGCTTCTTCTTCCCGGCCTTTTACCGCACCATGGCCGCGCGGCTCTACCTGTTCGATGGACGGCGCGTCGATACCAGCCAGGGCGTCGTCGTGCTGCTGACGCAGCCCGCCCCGTCGGCGGAGGGCGCGCCGAACGAGACCATTCAGTCCGTGCGCCGCTTTGCCTCCCAAAAGCAGGCCGAGGAGTGGATGGCGCAACATCCCTTCGAGAGCGCCCATCTGGCCAGCGCCGATCCGGCATCGAGTTGCGTCGATCTGGAAGAACTCCCCTGGCTCCGTCGCGTCTTCGCGTCGCGGGACGAACGAATTGCCGGAAACCCGCAGCCAGCCGCCGTGAAGATCTTTCAACTGGCGAAATAAACAGCCCGCCGCCTGCCGTCCGCCCGTCGGGCCACGCCGCGATATACGATTTAGAGCGTATGCCGGAACTTTGTCCGACTGACCAGCCAGCGCATTCCGCCTCCAGCCCGGCCACGGCCGCGCTGCTTCCCCCCCGCGAAGCGCTGTTTTCCAGACGTCAGGCAATGCTGCGGCTCGCCAGCGCCGGCGTCGCCGCCCGGGCCTTCCTGCGGGCGCAAACGTCGCCCGCCCCCGCCATCCCCAGCTGGAACACGGAACTGCGCCAGCTCGCTCCGAACATCTATGCCTACACCCAGGCCAGCGGACCCGGCGTCGACAACGCAAGCCTCAGCAACGCCGGCGTCATCGCGGGTGACGATCTGCTCGCAATCGATGCCCTCGGCCCTCCGGTTCACGCCAAAGCCTTCATCGCCGCCGCGCGCAAAGCCACCGGCAAGCCCTTCGGACGGCTGGTCAACACCCACCACCATCGCGATCACACCAACGGCAACTGCTTCTTCCTGCCCGCCGAAATCGTCGGCCATGAATTCTGCCGGCAGGCGGTGATCGACCAGGGCATCCCCGAACACCCCTACGCCGACCGCCCCCAGTGGCAGGAAGGCATGGAGCAACTCCGCCTCACTCCGCCCTCCACCACCTTCGCCGACCGCCTCACCTACCGCTACGGCGGCACCGAAGTACAGCTCATCTACAACGGGCCCGCCCACACGTGGGGCGACGTGATGGTCTACGTGCCGCAGCACAAAATCCTGTTCGCCGGCGACATCGCGTTCTACTACGTCGGCCCCGCCGGTCACAACGGTCACCTCACAAAGTGGCTCGACGCCATCGACCGCGCGATGCAGATCGACGCGGACATCATCGTGCCCGGACACGGCCCGGTCGGCACAAAACGCGAGTTGGCCGAGACGCGCGCTTATCTCGATCTGCTGATTCGCGAAGTGACCAAACGCTGGCGCGCCGGCATGACACCGGGCAAGGCGGCGGCCGATATCGATATGGGACGCTTTTCCGGCTGGACCAATCCGGAACGCATCGTGTGGAACACGGTACGCCTCTATGCCGAATTCAACGGCTCGCTGACGCCGCAGATGGACGTCGCGGGCACCGCACGGGCCATGGACGAGTACACAGCGGTGCTCAAAGCCCGCGCCCGCTGACGCGCGCAGCCGCCTCGCGCGCCAGCCACGCGGCCCTCCGCGTCATGAAAAAACGGGCAGTACCCGGGCATCCGAACGTGCCAAAAAAACACAAGCCGGAGTCTTCGGGCGCAGCTATAATTGAGCCATCGCACACCCACGCAAATCCAAAGAGGAAACCAGCGAGTTCGTACTGATCTGGCTCTCGCTCGGCATCATTGCTGCCACGCTGATGCTGGTCTGGTCCGGCACTTTCCATAACGTCTTCCACTACGACGATTTCGCCAACATCGTCAACAACCGGTTCGTCCACGAATTCGGCTCCATTCCGCGTTTCTTTTTCGATCCGCGGGCCTTCAGCGAGGCCTCGGAATCGGCCGCCTGGCACCCGCTTCTTTCAACCCTCTGGACGGTGGATTACTGGGCCGCGCGCGGCGCCGCGCCGCAGGTCTTCCTCATCGATTCGTTCGTCTGGTTCGTGCTGCAGCTGATTTTTCTTTACACGCTGTTCCGGCTGATTCCGGGCGGCAACAAGATCTCGGCGCTGGCGGGCGCGGCGCTCATCGGGCTGCATCCCATGTCGTCGGAAACGGTGAACTACATCTCGCAGCGGGGCGGAATCCTCGCGGCGCTCGGCGTTGAGGCCGGCCTCGCCATGTGGATCTTCTGGCCACGCATGGTTCCGGCACGCATCGATCTGAAAGCCGGGGGGATGCCGAAGTCGAAGTCCCACGCGCGGCGAAAGCAGCTGCAACCCATTGTCGATAAGGTTTGGTCGGCGCTGCTCCGCGTTCCCGCACCCTACCTTTTCCCGGTGGTGGTGGCGATGCTGGCGTCGCCGCAGGCCGGGGCGTTCGCGCTGATCCTGCTCGCCTACGTGAAGCTCATCGACAAGGAACGCTCTCCGCGGGAAATTATGCCGGCCGGTGTTGTCTGCGGCCTGCTCTGGTTTGTTCCGCTCGCCGTGACGTGGCGCTACGGCAGCGCGATCCGGCCCGCGGTGTGGCAATACTGGGCCACGCAGCCGCTGGTCACGGTGCGCTATTTCCTCGCGTTCCTCTGGCCCGGCCACCTGTCTGTCGATACCGGCCTCGAACCGGTCTCCTCCATCTTTTCGCCGCTCGCGCTGGCGGGCTATGCGGGGCTGGCAGCATTGATCGTCGGAGCGGTAAAGCTTTCGCGCCTCGACACCTGGCGCACCACAAGCTTTGGCCTGTGGTGGTTTCTGCTGGCGCTGGTGCCGGACGCTCTGGCGCCGCAGCGCGAGGTGGAAGCGATTCCGCGCATGTATGTGGCGGCCATCGGCCTCGCTTTCGCGGCAACGCGAGCCGGCGACGTGTTGCTCGCACGCGCCCGGCAGGCGGAGAAGACGAAGCTTTCGGTAACCGCGGCGGCTATTGCCGGCGGCGTCGTACTGCTGGTGGCGCTCGGCTACTCCACCTACCAGCGCAACACTGTCTGGGCGTCGGAGGAACTGCTCTGGCACGACGCCGTGGAAAAGAATCCCGTCAACGGCCATGCTCTGACCCGGTACGCCGAAGTCATCAGCGGGTCCGGCGCCGACCTCACCACCGCCTACGGCATGATGAAGGAAGCCGCCCGCGTGTCGCCGCAGGATCCCGCCGTGGAGGTTGCCCTCGCACTCACCGCGCAGCGCCTCGGCCAGCGCGCCGAAGCAGACGCTCACTTCAAACGCGCCATCGCCGTCAAGCCGGACTGGGCCAACAGTTACGGCGCCTACTCCCAGTGGCTGCTCGCTCAGTTGCGCGAACCCGAAGCCGTGGACAACGCAAAGAAGGCGCTGGGCCTTCGCTTCGACAGCGCCGACGCGCGCCATACGCTGTTCGACGTCTACATCCGGCACCACGACTGGGACAACGCGCTGCGCCTCGCCGATGAGACGCTGCGGCTCTACCCGGACGACATGGATGCCGAACGCACGGTGAACGTCGCCACCGTGGCCGAAAACGAACTGAAGCAGAGCGAGGCCGACGCGCCCAAACGCGGCAGCGACGGCTACCTCGCCCTGTCCGTTGTTTACTACAAGAACGGCAAATACGAAGACTGCATCCGCGCCGCGAAGGAAGCCCTGCGGATCAGTCCCAACCTCGCCGAAGCATGGTCGAACCTGGCCGCCGGTTACCACGAAATGGGCCGGATCGACGATTCCGTGGCCGCCGCGAAAGAGGTGGTTCGGTTAAATCCCCGCCTTCTCAACGCCCAGAAGAATCTGGACGCCTTGCTCGCCGAACAGGCCGCGCTGCGCGCCAAAGCAGCCGCGGGATCGTCGGCCGCCAAACAGCCGCCGGCAAAGCAGTCCGGAAAGCCGCGCCAGAAGCACTAGCAACGGCGTCATCGCCGCGGCCGGTCTATTTCGCGACCGGCACTTCGTAGTGAGCGAGGATCGCGTCCCACATTCCCCGCGCCTGCAGAATCATCTCCGCCACTTCCCGCACCGCTCCGCTGCCGCCGCGCGCCGTGGTGACGCAGTGCGCGGCGCTCTTCACTTCCGGACGCGCATTGGCCACCGCCACCCCCAGGCCGACGCGGTTGATCACCACGATATCGGTCAGGTCGTCGCCGATGTAGGCGACCTGCTCGGGCCGGACCTTCGCCTGGCTCAGGATCTCTTCAAGGATCGGGATCTTTTCGAGGTGCCCCTGATACACGTACGTCATGTTCAGCTGCTTCGCCCGCTCGGCCGCGCCCGCCGAAACACGGCCGCTGATGAGGCCGGTCCGGATGCCGCGCGCCTGCAGCCAGTTCAGCGCCAGTCCGTCCTGCGAATCGAAGCCCTTGATTTCGATCACCTGGCCGTCTTCGCGGGGGTAATGGTAGAGCCGCCCGTCGGTCATCACACCGTCGACGTCCATCAGAAGCAGCTCGATGCCGGCGGCGCGCGCGCGAAGGCTGTCGGTCAGGGTCACGAAAATCTCCTCTCTCCCATTGTGCATGCCCTGCCTCCGCATAGCCGCCCGCGACCTACAATCAAAGCGTGATCAACCGCGTTGCCGAATCGCTTGCGCGCAGCAAAGGGTGGCGTCCGGGCCACAGCCTGCGTCTCGGCGTGGCCGTTTCGGGCGGCGGCGATTCGGTCTTCCTGCTGTACGCGCTGCGCGAACTCGGCGTCGCCGCCGCCGTCCTGCACGTGAACCACGGGCTGCGCGGGGCCGAATCGGACCGCGACGAAGCCTTTGTCCGCGATCTGGCCGGCCGGTTCGAACTGCCCTGCCACGTCTTCGTGGCGCCGGTCATTCAGGGCAACACGGAACAAGAGGCCCGGCGGCTGCGCTACCGGTTCTTTCACGAACACATCGCGCTCGGCCATTGCGACGCCGTAGCCACGGGCCACACGCTGGACGACCAGGCCGAAACCGTCCTCTACCGCTTCCTGCGCGGCTCGGGAACGGCCGGGCTGAGCGGCATCCGGCCCGTGCACGTGGATCCGGCGAGCGGCGCCATGATCCTGCGCCCGCTGCTCGGGCTGGGCCGGGACGAGATCCGCCAGTGGCTCGGCGACCGCCGGGCGGAATGGCGGGAAGATTCGAGCAACGCCAACCACGAATACGCCCGCAACCGCATCCGCAACCTTCACCTGCCCGAACTGAGCCGGAGCATCAATCCGGGCCTGCCGCAGGTCCTCGCCTCCACCGCCGAATGGGCGCAGGGCGAGGAGGATTACTGGAGCGCCGAACTGGACCGGCTGGAACCCCGGCACCTGACGCGGCGCGGCGAAGCGGTGCTGCTCCGCGTGGCGCCGCTGCGAGCGCTGGACCTCGCGGTGCAGCGCCGCCTGCTGCGCCGTGCCATGGAGCGGGCGCGCGGTTCGCTGCGCGCCATCGATTTCGCCCACGTGGAGGCAGCCCGGGCGCTGCTCTCGACCGACGAAGGTTCGGGGCGCGTCCAGCTGCCCGACCTCGACATTTATCGTTCCTTCGACTGGCTGCGCCTTTCGCGGCTCGGCTACGATTCCCGGCTGGCCCGGGACTTCGAACTGGAACTGCCGGTACCGGGGCGTCTGGAAATTGCCGAACGCCAGTTAACCATTGAGAGCGAACTGGTTACTTCCAGCCACGTATATAATGGTGGAGTGAACGGGGTTCTGGACCGAGACCGCTGTGAAAGTCCGCTGGTGCTGCGCAACTGGCAGCCGGGCGACCAGTTTCAGCGTTCCGGACATGCGCCCGGGAAGATGAAAACTCTGTTTCAGGAAGATCGCATTCCGCTATGGGAACGGCGCGCCTGGCCGGTCGTTGTGAGCGGCAAGTCTGTGGTCTGGAGCCGCAGGTTTGGAGTTTCGGCGCCTTATGCCGCGGGGCCGGAGACCAGGAATGCCGTAGTGATTCGCGAAGTGCATTCCGAAGAACTGGAATCGAACCCGCTCGGGACGACGTCTACTGATATGAAGCGGGACTCTGGAGCCGGTTCCCGGCAGACGCACGTGCCGGGAGCGGAGGTATTGTGAATTCAAACGTAAAAACCATCATTTTCTGGGTTGTCCTCATCTGTGTTGCCATGCTGCTGTGGGCAGTGGTCAGGAACGGCCACACCAAGCCGGAGCGGGCGCTGAATTTCAGCGAATTTCTGGCCGAAGTGGAGAGCGGCAGCATCAAGACCGTCGCCATCAACGGCAATGAGGTGAAGGGCGATTTTGCCAGCGGCAAGGACTCGTTCCACACCATTGTGCCGAGCAACTATCCGAAGCTGTACGATCTGCTGAACGACAAGAAAGTGCAGATGCAGTTCAATGACAGCAATGCGAGCGGCTGGGTTTCGATCCTCGTGAACGCGTCGCCGTTCCTGCTGCTGATCGGCTTCTGGATCTTCATGATGCGGCAGATGCAGAGCGGCGGCAACAAGGCGCTGAGCTTTGGCAAGAGCCGCGCGCGGCTGCATTCCACGCAGCAGCGCAAGGTGACGTTCAAGGACGTGGCGGGCGTGGAAGAGGCCAAGGAAGAGCTGCAGGAGATCATCGAATTCCTGCGTGAGCCGTCCAAATTCCAGAAGCTCGGCGGACGCATCCCGAAGGGCGTGCTGCTGATCGGTTCGCCCGGCACCGGCAAGACGCTGCTGGCGCGCGCCATCGCGGGCGAAGCGAACGTGCCGTTCTTCTCCATCTCGGGTTCGGACTTCGTGGAAATGTTCGTCGGCGTGGGCGCGAGCCGCGTGCGCGATCTGTTCGAACAGGGCAAGAAGAATGCGCCGTGCATTATCTTCATCGACGAAATCGACGCCGTGGGACGGCATCGCGGCGCCGGCCTCGGCGGCGGGCACGACGAGCGCGAACAGACGCTCAACCAGCTGCTGGTGGAAATGGACGGCTTTGAATCGAACGAAGGCGTGATTCTGGTGGCGGCGACCAACCGCCCCGACGTGCTGGATCCGGCGCTGCTGCGCCCGGGCCGCTTCGACCGCCGCGTGGTGGTGGGACGTCCGGACGTGAACGGCCGCGAAGCGATCTTCAAAGTTCACACCAAGAAGGTTCCGCTCGGCGACGACGTGGAGCTGAACGTACTGGCCCGCGGCACACCGGGTCTGGCGGGCGCCGATCTGGCGAATCTGGTGAACGAAGCGGCGCTGAATGCGGCGCGCCAGAATCGCAAGGTCGTCATGATGATCGACTTCGAACTGGCCAAGGACAAGATCCTGATGGGCGCCGAGCGGCGGTCGATGATCCTCACCGATGCCGAGAAGCGCACCACCGCGTATCACGAAGCCGGGCACGCCGTAGTGGCTGTGCTGATGCCGAATGCCGATCCGCTGCACAAGGTTTCGATCATTCCGCGCGGCATGGCGCTGGGCGTGACGATGCAGCTGCCGGTGGACGACAAGCACAACTACAGCAAGGTTTACTGCGAGGACCAGCTGGCGATTCTGATGGGCGGCCGCATCGCCGAGGAAATCTATCTGAACCAGATGACCACGGGCGCGGGCAACGACATTGAGCGCGCGAGCGAAATGGCCCGCAAGATGGTCTGCGAGTGGGGCATGAGCGAGCTGGGTCCGCTGAGCTTCGGCAAGAAAGACGAGCAGATCTTCCTCGGCCGCGAGATCTCGCAGCACCGCGATTACAGCGAAGAGACGGCGATCCGGATCGACGAAGAGGTCAAGCGCATCATCTCGACCGCTTACAGCCGGGCGCGCGCGATCATCGAGCAGCATTCGAAGGCGATGGTGGCGATTGCCGAAGCGCTGCTGGAGCGCGAAGTTCTGGACGGCGGCGAAGTGAAGACACTGCTGGACGGCGGCGATCTGCCGCCCTTCACCTCGGGCCGCCCGCAGCGCGATTCGGTGGATCACCAGCAGGTGATCCGGCCGGAACCCGCGTCGGGCATCCGCCTGCCGGGGCTTTCCGAAGGCACCGGACCGCAGCCCGCGTAATTCGGCCCGGCGCACGTGATTCCGGCGTTTCCGGTTTATCTGTTTGACATCGACGGTACTTTGCTGGATAGCGCAGCCGACATCTGCGGCGCTATCCAGCAGGTGCTTTCGGACCATGTTTCCTCCCTTCCCTCGTTTGACTACCTGAAGAGCTTCATCGGGGTTCACCTCGATGTGGTCTTCTCCGACATACTTCCGCACTACGACCGCGCACAGCTGGACGGCCTGATCCAGCACTACAGAACCGCGTATCCGGCCCGCGGACACGCCGCGACCAGCGTCTACCCGGGCGTGGCGGAGGCGCTTTCCGCGCTGCCCGGCCGCAAGGCTACGGCGACGACCAAAGGCACGCCGACCACGCGCGCGGTGCTGGCGCAGTTCGGCCTCCTCGACCGCTTCGACCACGTGCAGGGCACGGACGGCTTTCCGTGCAAGCCGGCGCCGGACGTGCTGTTCCGATCGATGGAAGCGCTCGGGGCGAAGCCGCACGAGTGCCTCTTCATCGGAGACTCCGCCGCCGATATGGAAGCGGGGCGCAGGGCCGGGGTGCGGACGTGCGCCGTTCGCTACGGCTACGGCAGCGAACCGGAACTGGACCGCTGGGCGCCGGACTACCGGGTCTCCGACCTGCGGGAGTTGCTTCCAACGGGGCTGCTTTCAACGGGGCCTCTGCCGGCGTAACTGCGGCCGGCCCGGCCTTAGCTGCTGTGGCGGATCACTTCCACCGAGCAGGCGGCGTGCAGCGCGACGGGTTCGGACACGCTGCCGAGCAGGAAGCGGCTGACGCCGCGGCGGCCGTGCGAGCCCATCACGATGAGGTCGGCCTGCCAGCGCGCGGCCTCTTCGATGATCAGCTGCTCGGGCGCGGCCATGGGCACCATCACGGTATCCATCACCTTGAGTCCGGCGGCGGTGAGCGTCTGCTCGGCGGTCCGGATGGCCTCCTGGGCGTGCTGCATGGCGGTGGCGCGGATAC
Source organism: uncultured Acidobacteriia bacterium (assembly GCA_903828455.1). GTDB lineage: Bacteria > Acidobacteriota > Terriglobia > Bryobacterales > Bryobacteraceae > BOG-234. Next base: position 95,176 of record CAIKMJ010000069.1, read on the forward strand.
GGGCGGCTTCGGCGCTCTCGGTGTAGCCCGGGTAAAGATACCGAACGGAGGCTGACACCGGCTCGACGACGCTCAGGACTTCGAAGACGGTCTGGCCAGGCCAGGCGCGCGCGGTGAGGCTGACCACGGCCATCTTCGAATAATCCGAGCCATCGACGGGCACGAGAACGCGGAAGCCGCCCGTATCGGCCTCCGGCCCGGGGCGACAGATGCGCACCGAGCAGTGAGCAAAACGCAGAACGCGACGGGCGACGGAACCGCCCAGCAGGTGCGTGGACCGGCCGGCGGCCGGGGCACCGACGATGACGAGGCCCGCGCCCATTTCGGTGGCTTCGCGGACGATGACATCGGACGGATCACCCTGCCTCGCGATGCCGATGGCGTCGAGGCCCTGGGCGCGCAGACCGGCGGCGCAGCCATCGGCCTGGCGACTGGCGCGGTCCAGCAGCTGGCCTTCGAGGCCAGGAGCGCGATCGAGCGGTTCGACGACCGTGAGGACCGTGAAGGAGGTGCCGGGCAGCCAGACGTCCTTCGCCACGCGGCGAAGGAAGCATTCGCTGGACTTCGAGGCATCCCATGCGAGCAGGATTTTCACGCTCTGACCAGAGCAGTTCAAGTGCCACGCCAGCGGACCCGGTTCACAGGGGCAACGAGGCGCGGGCAGCGGCAAATGCCGCAGCGGCGGCGGGCGGCTGCGGCAGAGTGCGCGGCGAACGAGTTCACGAAGCGTCCTTAAGGCGGGACGGCCCAGTAGCGGTCGCGGCACTGGACGGTGAGGTCCCGGCTGTTGAGGCCGGGGCGGGTGACGGTGAGCTGAAGGCGGCGGAATTCGGCGAATTCGGCCGGGCGGTCGGACACGTAGCCGAGGCTGTACTGGTTGCGGAGATCCTCCTCAATGATGGCGAAGGCCTGATCGATGGGGAGTTTTTTGGAGATTTCGAAGTAGCCGCCGCCGGTTTCGGCGGAGAGGCGTTTGAGGACGGGGCGGCCATCGCGACCGCCGGCGGAGGAATCGGCGTAGAGGATGGAGTAGACGAGGACGCCGCCGCGGTGGGCGGATTCGATGGCTTCGGCGAGGGACTTCCGGCTGCCGTTGTCGTCGCCATCGGTGAGGAGGAGGAGGGCTTTGCGGCCGGTGAGGGGCCGCATGATTTCCTCGGAGGCCTGGGCGATGGCGTCGAAAAGGAGGGTTTCGGCGCCGGCGGAGCGCATTTCCCGGACGGTCTGGGTGTCGACGAAGGCGAGGGCGTCGTTGAGTTTGACGCGGGAGGAGGTGAGGGTGGCGCGGGGGCGGATGAAGGTGTCGAATTGTTCGATGAAGACGCGGTCGCCGGGGCCTTTATCGGGGGAGGTTTCGCGCAGGACCTGATCGAAGAAGCGCATGGCGGCGCCGCGTTCGGCGTTGAGGACGCGCTGCTGGGAGCCGCTGGTATCGATGAGGAGGCCGAGGACGAGAGGGAGGTCGGATTCGCGGGAGAAGTAGCGGATTGACTGGGGGTGGCCGTTTTCGAGAAGGGTGAAGTCGTCTTTGGTGAGGTCTTTGATGAGTTCGCCGCGGCGGTTGCGGATGTTGGCGAGGAGGTTGACGACGGCGGTGTCGGAGGAGAAGACGGCTTCGGCTTCGCCGGGCGCTGACGTGTCGGGCGCGGGTTTCCGGAGGCGCTGGGCGCGGGCGGGCGAAACGAGGGGGCCGAGCGCGCCGGCGGCGGCGGCGAGGAAGCGGCGACGGGTTGGACGGGATGCGTTCGTCATCAAAGCGTTGCTGACGCGATGGTAGCGCAAGGTGGTTCCAGCAGGTTGCGAGCGGGCGGGGCGTTTGGGCGCAGTTGTGGTGTGCCGGCGGGCGGGCGGCGGAGGATGGAGGCGAAAAAGGCGGTCAGGCGGCCTTTGGCGGGTAGCGTTTTTCAAACTTCTCCCGTTTGAAGGAGCA
>CAIKMJ010000070.1 GCA_903828455.1 uncultured Acidobacteriia bacterium
ATTGTACTGCACGCGCAGGTGTGTGGGAGACTAGGAAGTCGCCCGGTTATATTCAAAAGCCCAACTGAAAAGTTGGGCTTTTTTATTTCCCCCCCCCGCCAATTACACGGCCCTCCGCATTGAAGCGCTCTCTCTGTTTGCATACAATAGGTGACTTGCGAGGAGAGCCTTGCAAGGAGATCTATGAAAAAATCCTTCCGTCACTACCGGCCCGCTTTTGCCCTCAGCCTGACACTGGCTGCCTTCGTCGCCATGCCATCCGCCCAATCGCAGCAGGCCCGCTCACTCGTGATTGAAGGCGGTACCCTGATCGACGGCAACGGCGGCACGCCGCTCGCCGATTCCGAAGTCGTCATTCAGGGCAACAAGATCACCAGCGTTTCGCGCCGCGGGCAGGTCCCGTATCCGGCCAACGCAACCATCATCAAGGCCGATGGGAAATACGTCCTGCCCGGCCTCTTCGACTCGCAGAACTCCTACAGCTGGTATCTCGGCGAGGGCATGCTCAACCACGGCATCACCTCGACCATCGATGTTGGCACCACCGGCGAGACCGCCGTTCCCTATCGCGATGCCGTCATGCACGGCAAGGCCCGCGGGCCGCGCGCCTTCACCGGCCTCTCGCGCTTGAGCGTGAACCCCAACGCGCTGGTCTCGACCGGATTCGAAAACCCGCTCACCCACACTCGCGTTCCCAAATCGGCCGAAGAGACCCGTCAACTCGTCAGAACCTGGATCGCCGCCGGCGCCGACTATATACTTTTCTACGACGGCGCTCTGCCCATGGAATACTACAAAGCCGCGTTCGATGAGGCCAACAAAGCCAACAAGCCCGTCTTTACCCGCGCCTACGGCCCCGTTCTCTTCCCCGCCGACGCCGCGATGCTCGGCGCCGCCAACCTGCCCCATTCTTCCGGCGTCGGCATCGCCGTCACGAAGGACCCTTCCAAATTCAAACAGGGCCGCGACGACCGCAACGAACTCGACCGCTACGTCGAAATGGATGACGCCAAAGCGCGCGACCTCATCAAAATCCTCGTGGATCATCACGTCTCGCTCGTCCCGACGTTCATGATCAACTTCCCCGGCTACCCGAAGGAGTGGGAGCAGTTCAAGGCCGAGGCCCATCAGTTCTTCAATAATCCCGAATTGCTCGCCTACTATCCGCCTGCCTCCGTGCAGAGCGCGTTGCGCAGCTACGACACCGTCGACACCGGCGAGGTGCGCGCGCGCCGCCTGAAGGGTTATGAGAACGTGATGCGCTTCCACAAGATGTTTGCCGATGCCGGCGGGCACATCGTCGTCTCCGGCAACACCAACGACGCCTGGGTCCCTGGCGTCGACCTCCATCAGGAAATGCAAATCATGATCGACCTCGGCCTCACCCCCATGCAGATCATTCAGGGTTCCACCAAGTATCCGGCCGAGATGATCCGCAAACAGGACATGCTGGGCACCGTCGAGCCCGGCAAACTGGCCGATGTGATCATCGTCGATGCCAATCCGCTCACCGATATTAAAAACCTCGACAAGATCAACACCGTGATTCAGGACGGCAAGGTCGTCGAACTGGGCTATCACGCCAATTACACCAGCCCGTTCGATAATGCCGCGGCCCGCACCGTGAGTGTGGAAGGCCTTCCCTGGGCGGAGTCCATGAAGAAGGCGAGCAGCGGAGCCGAAGGCGGACCGCAGCGAGGCGCCGACAACGGCGCGATTCCCGACCCTGCTTTTTCGCCGCAGCCCGCCATTGAAACCATGAACCCGATCATCGTGACGCAGGGCACCGCCGCTACGGTGAAGATCACCGGCTTCAACTTCGTTCGCAAGTCCGTGGTTTATTTCAACGGCAGACCGGTGCCGTTCCGGCTCGTCAGCGGCAGCGAAGCGGAGATTTCGCTCGACGCCGATACACTGCGTGAGGCCGGCCGGTTCAATGTTGTGGTGAAAAACCCCGAGCCGCTCGATGCTTTCTGGATCAAAGGCATGTGGGGCAATGGCACCTCCAACGTCGCCCATCTCATCGTGAATTACAAGTACTGACCGGCGCCTCCCGCCGGCAAGTTCCCGGGAGCGGGCAGCACCGCGTCCACATGATAGGATGTATCGCTGTCGCCACGGCCGCGCCGGAACCAACACAGACCGATCACAGGAGTCATTCACATGAGCAAGCTTCTCGACAGACGCACCTTCCTACAGGCGGCCGTTGCCGCCACCGGCCTCGGGCTGGCGCAGTCTGCGTTTGCCGCGCGACCGAAGAAGCCCAATATTCTGTTCATTCTTTCCGACGACCTCGGATACGGAGACCTGAGCTGCTACGGCCGGCCCGACTATACGACTCCGGTGATCGACACTCTGGCGAAGGAGGGCATCAAGTTCACCGATGCCTACGCGTCGCCCGTCTGCACCCCCACGCGCGTGGCCTTCCACACCGGCCGCTATCCGCACCGCGTCGAAGTCGGCCTGCAGGAACCGCTCGGTGACCGGAACCTGACGCTGGGAATTGCCGAAGGTCATCCCACCGTGGCCTCGCTGCTGAAGAAGGCCGGCTACGCCACGACGCAGATCGGCAAGTGGAACCTCGGCAACGCCCCGCAGTTCGGGCCCAACAGCCACGGCTTCGACGAATTCTTCGGCATTCGCGCCTCGCAGGCCGACTACTATACGCACAAGAACGGCTCCGGCGCCTACGATCTCTGGGAGAACCTCGAGCCTTCGAAGGAAGAAGGCTACCTCACCGACCTCTTCACCGAACGCGCCGTGAAGGTCATCCAGCGCAAACACGACAAGCCGTTCTTCATCAGCCTCTGCTACAACGCCCCGCACACTCCTTACGAAGCGCCGCCGGATCTCAAGTCCGCGCAGCCGGCGCCGGCCGCCGGCAAGCCCGCCGGTTCTGCCGAAATCTATGCGGCAATGGTGAAGAGCATGGACACCGGCATCGGTAAGGTGATGCAGGCGCTGAAGGACGCAAAGCTCGATAAGAACACCCTCGTGATCTTTGCCAGCGACAACGGCGGCACCTCCTGGTCGTATCTGAAGCCGTTTTCCGGACAAAAAGGCCAGATCTCCGAGGGCGGACTCCGCGTGCCCGTCATCGTCCGCTGGACCGGCGTCGTGCCGCCCGGCCGCACCACGAATCAGATTTCGTATACGTTCGATTTATCGGCCACCATCGTTGCCGCCGCGGGCGCCAAGGCCGATCCCGGTTATCCCCTCGACGGAATCGACCTCATGGATGTCTGCACCGGCGCGCGCCCGGCCATCGAGCGCACCTTGTTCTTCCGCTCGGCTCAGCGCGGCGCCCCGACAGGGCAGGGCGCGGCCCGCTCCGGCAAGTGGAAGTATTTTGTTGCCGGCACCACCGAACACCTCTACGACCTGAGCACCGACCCCGGCGAACAGAACGACGTAAAGGAAGCTCATACCGACGTGCTGGAAAATCTGCGCGGCCAATACCGGAAGTGGGACGCACAAATGCTTCCCAATCCCGTTGGGCAGAACGCGGATGACGGCGGCGGTGGTGGCGGCGGTGGTGGCGGCGGCCGGGGCGCGGCAAAAGGCGCGGGCAAGGCCGGAGCTTAAAACAGGCCGGAGCTTAGACCAGCCGGAGCCGAATACAAAAAGGGCGGCGAATCCACTCCGCCGCCCTCCCGAATGCTTTGTCTTCTCTGGCGAATTCCGCCGCCTACTTACCCGGCTTTACCGTGTACGTGTAGGCGATTTCGCCCTGCTTGTGCTGCGCGTTTTCGTCCTTCGGCATCCAGGACCGCACATACTCCACCTTTGTATTGGCGGGGCTCACGGTCACCCGCAGATGTCCCGAAGCCGGCAGATAATCGCCCGACTTGTAAGCGCTGCGCCATCCGCCGTTCGCTTCCGTGTAAAACGGATTGGCCGGATTCGGCGTCTCCTGGTAAACCACGCCGTCCTTCTCCTGGCGCACGAAGATATGGTCGTGTCCCTGGAAGAAGATCGAAACCCCGTACTTCACCATCAGCTGATGAATCGGCATCTCCCAGCCTGGCCGCTTCTTTTCGAATTCCCATTCGCCGTTCTTGCTCTTGCCGCCCCATTCGAACAGGTCCGCCATTTCGACGGCGCCGCGGTCGGTGCCCAGCACATGGTGCGCGAACATGAACTTGTACTTCGCCTTGCTCTCGCTCAGCGTCTTCTTCAGCCAGCGGTACTGCGCCACGCCGTGCGTGATGTCCCAGCCGTCGCGCTGGCTCTTCCCCGCGTTATCCTTGCCGCCGTTGGCCAGCATGGTGTCGACCGCTTTGTCGGAATGCCAGTAGGGGTCGATGGTAATAAACAGCGCATCGCCCCACGTCCACGCGTAGTAATCGCGCAGTGAGCCGATAAACTGCACCTTTTCTTCATCGCCCGAATAGAAGCCGTTCGGTTCCGGCAGCGCATAGTATTTATTGCGCGCATTGCCCACCCACACTGCCGCGTTGTTCGGTGTGCCATCCAGCAGATACTTCGCGCCCTGTTCGTGGCCGCCGGCGACCAGGAAGATCGGCGTCGAGGCGCCGTCCACGCCCAGATAATGGCGCTGATTGATATAGACCTGATCCACCGTGATCGGCGTAACCGGCGTGCTCAGCTGATCGATGCTGAAATCGTCGCCCAGCGTCACGAAGAAGTCCGGATGCTCCTTGCGTACTTCGGCCATCGTGCGCCCGTAGAGATCGGTGTCGAACATGTTTGTGACCCGCTCCGGATGCGAATCCGCCTGCACGGCAAACATGAACGTGCTGCCCGGAGTCCGCTGCGTCTGGAACCCGTATTCGGTGCCGGCCGTGTAGTCCGTCGTGCCCGGCAACCGGTAGCGCAGCCGGTAATAGTAACGAGTGTTCGGCTTCAGCTTATCCATCACGAGTTCGAACGAGGTGCGCGCTTTCGACGTCGCCACCGACGTCTTGCCCGTATACACGCCGGGCTTCACCCCGTACTCGGCATACGCTTCAATATCGTCGGGCGAGAGGATATTCGTCGTGATCGCGTTGTCGGTGGGCCGCCCCAGCACCTGCGTCAGTCCGGCGACCGACGTTTCGGTCGTGACATCCTGCGGCCTCTTCTGCTGCCCGACGACCAGCGCCGCCAGCAGACACAGCCCCAGAAATATCGCCGCTCCCGCGCGCCACTTCACGTTTCCTGACTTCACCATATTGCCTCCACCTAATCCGGACGATTCAATGCGTTACGCGCCGTCGAGTTTATCACATAAAGCTTTGAACGCCATTGTCGGGCGCGTGGAGCGAAGCCTCGCCCGCGCGGGGCCGCTGGCTCGGCTGACGCCATTGCCCGACCCCGCGGCGGGCGCGGGCGGCAAGCCGATCGCTCTACCTTGTTACTTCGAAATAAAGGTCGAGCGTCCGCGAACGATCTGTTCCCCAGCCGTTGTCCCGCGCATGATCCGCCGGGTAGGACGACACGGTACACACGCCGGTTGCCATCATCTCCGGCGTCCGCCAGAACAGGATTCGGCGCCCCGCTTCTTTGGCGCAGACTGTGTGCGTCTTCCCGTCGAAGTACATCACGGCGCGCGCCGCGGCGTCGTATGTCAGGCCAGGCAGCGTAACGATTTTCGGGGCGGGCCCCGGATCCTCTGTCTGGCCGGTCAGCGTATGCGGATTGGCATAAACCAGCCGGATGCCGGCGCGTCCGCTCTCCTGGTTCACTTCGAACGAGAACTCCTGCAGTTGGTATCTGGCGTCGACACTGTCAATCCGGATCGCCTTTCCGCCCGGCGCAGTCGCGCCGAATATCGCGATCCCGCCAAACAGCATTGCTGCTGCCAGACCCAATGCCGTACGCAGCAGCGAGAGGCCTCGCTGCGCTCCGTTGTTCCTGTCGATCGAGGCTCCGGCTTTGTCCCCGCCTTCAGCGGATGGCGCTTCCTGCTGAAAGCCGCTGAAAGCCTTAGCCTTCGCGCACTCGAACCGCGCGCACTCGAACCGCGCGCACCCGAACCGCCTGTCAGCCTTTCGTTCCGGCACTCTTTGTCTCCAGCTCAACCGTAATCCGCCAGGCCCGCTGCGGGCAATACCGATGAGTTGGTATTTCCGCCTGCCCGACAGACACGCGCGCCGCGAAATCAGGCGCCGCGAGATGTGAAATCAGGCGCCGTGAGATGTGATACCAGGCGGCGCAGCGCTCCGGCCGGGCGATGCAGCGCCGGGTCTAAGCAATGACGCCCTTTCGCAGTGCGTACAGGATGAGTTCCGCAATGCTGTGCAGGTTCAGCTTCTCCTGCAGGTTGCGCCGGTGCGTCTCCACCGTAAACAAACTGAGGTTGAGCAGCGAAGCAATCTCCTTGTTGGACTTTCCTTCCGCCAGCATGTGCAGGATCTCCCGCTCCCTGGTCGTCAGCAATTCGTAGCTGTCCGTCACTCCCCGGGCGCGAACCTCGCGAATGTAATCCTCAACCAGCATTCGTCCGATCTCCGGACTGAAGAACGCTCTTCCCTGGCTCACTGTCCGGATTGCTTCGATCAGGTCTCCTTCGGCCGAGTTCTTCACCAGGTAGCCCTTGGCCCCGGCCCGCAGGGCCCGCAGGACGTAGCCTTCATCGGCATGCATGCTCAGCACCACAATGGCTGTCCCCGGCAGCGCTTCGGTCATGCGCTGCGCCGCGTCGATGCCGTTCAGTTGCGGCATCGAAATATCCAGCACAACGACATCCGGCTTATTTGCCAGCGCTTGTTCCACAGCCATCCGGCCATCGGCGGCTTCCGCCACGACGTTGAAATCCGCCTCGCTCTCCAGCAGCAGGCGAATCCCGCGACGAATCACGTTATGATCGTCGGCCAGCAAAATCCGGATTTGTTTCATGACGGCCGCTGTTGGCCTCCCGACGCGCCGCTGTACGGCAGTTCCACCGACAGCACCGTGCCTTCCCCGGCGGCGGAATAGATGCTCAGGCTGCCGCCCAGTCTCGCCACGCGCTCTCCGATGCCGATCAGACCCAGTCCTCTCGATTCCGTCACGTCGAACCCCCGGCCGTTATCCCGGATCGAAAACATGAGCGCTCCTGGCTTTTGCTGAACCTTGACGGTCACCGCGGTCGCGCGCGAGTGCCGGGAGCAGTTCCGCAGCGCCTCCTGAACCACGCGGTAAATGCAGGTTTTGTACTCGTCCGGCAGATCGTCGCCAACCGTGTCGGCAATTACGCTGACATCCATCGACGAAGGTTTCCCCACTTCACGCGCCAGCCATTTCAGCGCCGGCACCAGTCCCAGATCGTCCAGCATGGGCGGACGCAGCAGCAGCGACATATTGCGGATCACCCGCATCGTGCTTTCTACCAGGCTTCTGACAGCCTCAATGCGGCTTCGCGAATCCTCCGCTGACCGGGTCTCCAGCGCGCCGGAGAGATTGTGCAGTTCCACCAGCGCCGCCGAAAGGGTCTGTCCCACCTCGTCGTGCAGTTCGCGCGACAGCGATCGCCGTTCGGCCTCCTGCGCCTGCACGAGGCGCGCGGACAGATTGGTGAGTTCAACGCGGGCGGCCTCAACTTCCTCGTAGCGGGTCTGCGCGTGCGCCTCCAGCCGCAGAATCTTTCTGGTGCTGAAAGCCGCCATCCCGAGGCCGAGCGCCAGCGTGGCAAACAGCGTCATGGCAAGCCGTGTTTGAAACTGCACCAGCAGACCCACGGTCCGCGTGTTGCCGGCGTCGAGTTGCTGCTCGTTGATGTCGCCAATGCGTCCGGCCAGATCGAGCGTTGCCGTCCGGCGCGGGAACACCGCATCGCGCAAAAATACGTAGCCTTGCGCCTTTCGCTGTTCGGCGTTCCAGCTGAGGATCGGGCGAATGACATCCCAATATGAAGCCAGTTCCGTGCGAAGGGCCCAGATCTGCGCCGAATCGCCCGGCTCTGCCTGGCCGATGTAGGACACCAGCGCCGCCTCCATGTCGTTCTGGACCTGGCGAAGATTGGCGCGATATCCTTCCGCCCGCTCCGGGTCCGGGTCCAGCAGATAGTCGCGGACGTACGTGCCCGACAGATAGATCTTCGAGCGCATGTCGTTCAGGACATGATTGCGGAACAGAAAGCGCGTTCGAACCTGATCTTCCTCCCGCCGGATCTCACGCAGGACTCGCAGCGCATCCACCCCGCCGAGCGTCATGATCAACAGCAGACCGCCAAAGCCCGCCGCCAGCGCTACCCGGCTGCCCGGCAGGAGTTTGTTGTATCGGGACTGGCTGGCATTGGTTATCACGAACGCCGGTTCCCCACTCTGACGTGGCTCGTCATCATCTGTTCCTACCATTTCACATTCCCATTCGCCCGCAAATACCAGCCATCTGGTATGGCCCGTAAGCGCACGAAGCCCTACATTCAGATTTGATGCCAAAGTCCGCATTCCGGATTGCTTTACTTGCCGCCGCATCGTTCACTGCCGCCTGTTCTGCCCGCTCCAAAGCAGTGCCGGAAAGCACGAACGCGTCCGCCTCGGCCTCCGAACCGACCGTTGTTGCCGTCGAGAAGGCAGCGGTCCGGAACATGTCCCACAGCCTGGTCGTGACCGCGGAGTTCCGGCCGTTCCAGGAAGTCGAAGTCATGTCCAAAGTCGCGGGCTACGTGAAGAGCATCGGCGTCGATGTCGGCGACCGCGTCCGCCAGGGTCAGGTTCTCGCCGTCCTCGAAGTTCCCGAAATGACCGACGACCAGACGCGCGCGCGTTCCACCGTCAGCCGCAGTCAGGCCGAAGTAACTCATGCCGAGGACGAATTGCAGCGCGCCGAGGCAACCCGCCAGATGACGCATCTTTCTTACACGCGCCTCGCCGAAGTGGCGAAGCAGAAGCCCGGCCTTGTCGCCCAGCAGGAAGTCGACGATGCGCATTCCCGGGACCTCGTGGCAGAAGCCCAGGTCAGCGCCGCCAAATCCGCCGTCGCCACCGCGATGCAGCAGGTGCAGGTCAGTAACTCCGACCTGCAGCGCACCAAAACACTCATGGATTACCTCAGCGTCACCGCTCCCTTCGCCGGCGTGATCACCAAACGCTACGCCGATACCGGTTCCATGATCCAGGCGGGCACCTCGTCCAGCACACAGGCGATGCCCCTCGTGCGGCTCTCCGATAACAGTCTGCTGCGGCTCATCCTTCCGGTCCCCGAATCCGCGGTCCCCACGGTACACATCGGCCAGCAGGTCGACGTTCGCGTCCCCACGCTGAACCGGTCTTTCCCTGGTAAAGTTGCCCGGTTCGCCGACCGCATCTCGCAGGCGACCCGCACCATGGATACCGAAGTCGACGTCCCCAATTCCGCCATGACGCTCATCCCCGGCATGTTCGCCGAAGTCAACCTGACTCTCGATTCGCGCGACGGCGTGCTGTCGGTTCCCGTCACCGCGGTCGATCTGGCGAACGAAACCAGCGGCCGCGTCACCGTGGTTACGGCGGAAAACAAAATCGCCGTACAGAACGTCGTCCTCGGAGCCGAGGACGCCAGTCGCGTGGAAATCAAGTCCGGTCTCAACCCCGGCGACATGGTTGTGACCGGCAATCGTGCCAGTCTGCGGGCGGGCCAGCAGGTCCGCCCCAGACTCGCGGAACAGAGCGCGCCGGCAACCCGCTGAGACGGAACTATGTCCCGCTTTGCCATTCGCACGCCCTACTTCATCGTCGTCGTCGCGCTGATCGTCGCCATCGTCGGCGGCATGGCCGTCGCCCGCATGCCGGTGGACATGTTCCCGGGCATCAATATTCCGATGGTCGTGGTCGCCACGTTCTACAACGGCATGCCGCCGGAGCAGATCGAAACCGACATCACCAGCCGCTTTGAGCGTCAGTTCACCCTGGCCAGCGGCGTCGAACATATTGAATCGCGTTCGCTCCCCGGCGTCAGTCTCATCAAGGTCTACTTCCAGCCAGGCACCAATGCGGATGCCGCCGTGGGCAGCGTTTCCAATCTCGCCATGGCGCAGTTGCGCAGGCTGCCGCCCGGCACGCTGCCGCCTATTGTCATGAAGTTCGATACCTCCAGCCTTCCTGTTTGCATGGTGACGGTCGGAGGTGAGGGTTTCAACGAAACCCAGATGCGCGATCTGGCTCAGTTCTCGGTCCGCAACCAGATGGCCAGCGTTCCCGGCGCCAGCGTACCCACGCCTTTCGGCGGCGGCTACCGGCAGATCATGGTCTACGCCGATCCCTTCAGGCTGGAAGCGCATCAGCTCAGCCTGATGGATGTGGTTCGCGCCGTCAACCGCTCCAATCTCATTCTTCCCGCCGGCGACGTTCCCATCGGACCGCTCGACTACAACATCTACACCAACAGCCAGCTGCCCGATATCGAACAGATCAATCAGCTGCCTCTCAAAATCGTCGGCAGCTCGGTCGTGCGCGTGAGCGACGTCGGACACGCACAGGATTCCCGCCAGATTGAGACGAACGTGGTCCGCGTCAACGGTACGCGCGCCGTCTACACTCCTGTCCTCAAACAGGGCGGCGATTCCAACACCATCGAGGTTGTCGATGGCGTGCGCTCTGTCCTGCAACACCTCGTCGACGTGCCGAAGCAGCTGACCACCAGGGTCGTCTTCGATCAGTCCGTCTTCGTCAAGACGGCCATCCGCACCCTGCTCGATGAAGGCGCGCTCGGCCTGTTTCTCACCTCGGTCATGATTCTGATGTTCCTCGGCAGCATGCGCGCCACCGCCGCTGTTCTCTTTTCCATTCCGCTCTCGGCGCTCGCCACGTTTCTGATCCTCTGGATGGGCGGCAGCACCGTCAACAGCATGGTCCTCGGCGGACTCGCCCTCGCCATGTCGCGCCTCATCGACAACTCGGTCGTGGTGCTGGAAAACATCTATCGTTACCTCGAAAAAGGCGATTCGCCCGAAACAGCCGCGGAAAAAGGCGGCAGTGAAGTGGCGCTGCCGGTGCTGGCCGCTACGCTCACCACGGCAGTCGTCTTCTTCCCGGTGACATTTCTTTATGGCGTGAGCCGGTTCCTGTTTTCCGCGCTCGCGCTCACGGTCGTGCTGGCGCTGTTTGCCTCTTATGTGGTTGCGATGACGGTGGTGCCGCTGTTTTGCGCGCGCTTCCTCAAGGCGTCGCATCACGGCACGCCTTCTTCGGAAATCCCCGTGGAGGTGGAAGTCACCGGCGGCCAACACCGCCTGTCCCTCGGCGCGCGCTTCAATATCTGGTTCAACGATGGCTTTGAGGCATTCCTGAAAATCTACGACCGTCTGGTCGCTGTCGCGCTGCGCCATCCCTGGGCCACGGTTGGCGGCTTCGCGGTCCTGTTCGTGGCCAGTCTCGCTCTGTTCCCTCGTCTCGGCCTGTCTTTCTTCCCGCGCACCGATGCCGGAATGTTCGCCATGAACATCAAGGCGCCCTCCGGCACACGCGTTACGCTGACCGAGAGCGAAATCGCAAAGGCCGAGGCTATCGTCCGCCGTGTCGTCGCGCCGGAAGATCTGGAACTCGTGCTCTCCAATATCGGCGTGACCCCGGACACTTCCGCCATCTACACTTCCAACTCGGCCGCGCACACCGCCTTCATGCAGGTCTCGCTCAAAGACGGCCACAAAATCGGCAGCTACGAATACATGGCCCGCGTCAAGCATGCGCTGGCCGAAGAGATGCCGGAACTCAACACCTACTTCCAGTCGGGCGGCATGGTGGACGCTGTCGTCAACATGGGTCTGCCTGCTCCCATCGATATTCAGGTGGCCGGCTCGAGTCTGAACAGCTCGCACGAAACCGCCCAGCGCCTCGCCACCGAAATCCAGCGCATCCCCGGCGTCGCCGACGTTTTCATTCCTCAGGACGTCGACTATCCGTCGCTCCGCCTCGATGTCGACCGCACACGCGCCGGCGAACTCGGTCTCGACCAGCAGGAAGTCATCGGCAACCTCATCACCGCGCTCAGCAGCAACCAGATGATCGCACCCAGCTTCTGGATCGATCCCAAGTCGGGCCAGGACTACATGCTCACCGTCCAGTACACCGAAGGTCAGGTCAAATCTCTGGCCGACCTGCGGGCCATTTCCCTGAAGGCCGCCGGCAGCCCGCTCCCCACGCGGCTCGACGCCATCTCGACGGTCAAACGCATCCTCTCGCCCACCGAAGTGGATCACTACCAGATCCGCCGCGTCACCGACATCTACGTGCGGCCGCTCAATGAAGAACTGGGCGGCATTGCCGACCGCATCGATGACCTCATCGCCCATACCAAAATCCCCGCCAACCTCACCGTCACTCTGCGCGGCATGGTGCAGGGGATGCGCGCTTCCTTCCGCAGTTTCGCCACCGGACTCATCCTCGCCGTCGTGCTGCTCTATCTGATCCTCGTGGCGCAGCTGAAAAGCTTCGTGGATCCGTTTATCATCCTGCTGGCCGTTCCGCCCGGCCTCTCCGGCGTTCTGCTGATCCTCTGGATGACCGGCACCACCCTGAACGTCATGTCGCTGATGGGCGTCGTCATGCTGGTCGGCATCGCGGTTTCCAACAGCATCCTGATCGTCGAATTCACCCGCCAGCTGCGCGAAGAAGAACGCATGCCGGTGCGCGAAGCTGTCGCCATGGCCTGCCGCGTCCGTCTGCGCCCCGTGCTCATGACCTCGCTCGCCACCATCATCGGCCTGCTCCCCATGGCGCTCAAGCTCGGCGAGGGCAGCGAAAGCTATGCCCCTCTGGCGCGCGCCATCCTCGGCGGCCTGAGCTTCTCGGTTCTCTTTACTGTGTTCCTCGTGCCCGCCGGATATCTGCTGGTTTATCGCGGAAAGGAAGTGGCACGGTAATGCGCTTCCGCCTGCTCGCGGCTGTCGTCGCGATTGCACTTCCGGCGCAACACGCTCTTGTCGCCCAGCAGAAGCTAACGCTCGCCGAAGCCGAAAAGCTGGCGCTCCAGCACAATCCCCAGATTTCCAGCGCTCAGTTCAGCGCCGCCGCCGCACACCAGACGCCCAAAGAATTCCACGCCGGACTCGAACCGCTTCTCACCGGCAGCCTGACCGGCGTCGGGGCCGATACCGGCAGCCGTATCGGCGCCGGCAATATCACCAACTCCGTCCTCTATAACCGCATCGGTTCGGGCGTTGCCATCAGTCAGTTGGTCACCGACTTCGGCCGCACCGGCAATCTCATCGCCTCCGCAAACCTGCGCGCGCAGGCGCAGGATCAGGTGACCGAGACCGCCCGCGCCGACGTCCTCATGACGACCGCGCGCGCCTACTTCGCCGTGCTTCGCGCCAACGCCGTCCTCAAGGTTGCGCAACAGACCGTCGCCGAGCGCGGGATCGTTCGCGACAAAGTCGACGCGCTGTATAAGAATGAACTGAAATCGAAGCTGGACGCCAGCTTCGCCAGCGTCCGCCTGGCCGAAGCGAAACTGTTTCTCTCCCAGGCCGAAAGCGACGTCCATGCGGCCGAGGCCGCGCTCGCCAGCGCCATCGGCGCGCCCACTCAGGGAGGCTTCCAGCTGGCCGAAGAGCCCCTGCCCGCCCCTCTGCCGGATAGTGCCGAGCCGCTCATCCGGCAGGCGCTCCAGGATCGCCCGGAACTCAAGGACCTGCGCCTCGAACAGAGCGCCGCCGAACGCTTCACGCGGGCCGAGAAAGCGCTCCGTTATCCAACCATCTCCGCGGCCGGCGTCACCGGCATCGTCCCCGCCGGTCAGGCGCAGGTGCAGCCCCGTTACGGCGCGGCCGGCGTCAACGTCAGCATCCCGATTCTCGACGGCGGACTTTACGGCGCCCGCCGCACCGAAGCCGAGCTCAAAGCGAAAGCCGCCGCCGAGCGCGTCGCCGCCCAGGCCAACCTCATCACGCGCGATGTGCGGACGGCTTATCTCAACGCCGCAACCGCCGGCGAGCGCGTCGGCCTCACCGAACAGTTACTCGCGCAGGCGCAGCTCTCGCTGGACCTCGCGCAGGGCCGCTACGACCTCGGGCTCAGCTCCATCGTCGAATTGAGCGAGGCGCAGCTGAGCCTCACCTCCGCGCAGATATCCAACGCCGCCGCGCGCTACGAATATCAGGCGCAGCGGCTGTTTGTCGACTATCAGGTCGGCGCGCTCCGGTAGCATCCGCAGTTCTCCCGCTCCGCCACCTCTCCGCTCCCCCGTTGCCTGCGGCATCGCGACGTCACCGCAATTCAGGTACTCGCCACCATTTCGCCTTCGTAACCTGACCGTCATTGCCGTGTCACTTCGGGTTGCTACTTCTTATATCTACTAGGGAAATCTTTCTATAACTTTCCGCGCAGGTTGGGCACATCGCCGCGCCGGAAACGCCGGATGACCCGCGCCATCGCTTATGAACAACCGCACATTTTCCACACTGATCCTCGCAGTCGTACTTTCGCTTTGCGCCGCGGCCTCTTCAAAGGCTGACATCATCGTTACCCTCGGCCCTTTTGACCAGCCCGCGGACTTCTCCGGCAACTACCCCCTCTCGCCGGTAACGCTGGGGACCTTCGCCTTTACAATCCCGAATAGCCAGATCGTAACCGGCGCCACAATCTCCGGCACTTTCGGCAATAACGACATTCCCGGCACCACCAACGTAACGGCGGACAGCGACTACTTCGTCAAGGGAACCGCCATCGAGGTCGCAGCCTGCGACTCTCCGAATGTCGCCACGAGCGGCCTCTCGCTCTCCTGCGATGCCGGCAGCACCACCGGCGATCCCACTCCCTGGACTTACACGTTTACGCCGTCCGATCTCACTGCACTCGCGTCGAGTTTGTCGGCCGGATCGCTCGACTTTAACGTGGTTCAGAACTACTACGGCGCCGTCGAAACCGGCACCATTACGCTCGACATCACCACCACCCCTGAGCCCGCCACGGTTTCCATCGTTGCTCTCGGTCTTGCCGGTATTGCCCTGCTGCGCCGGCGCAGCAACTGACTCACTGCGTTGTTGAAAGGAAATCAAAACATGAAGACGCAACTTCTGACCTTCGGCTTCATCGCCGCCCTGTTTGTGGCCGCCCCGGTCCACGCCCAGCAGATCGCCACCTGGACCAACGCCACTCCCGGCAGCGCCCCTCCCGTTTCCGTTATCAAGGGCGGACCCTGGACTCTCGCCCAGGGCGGACCCTACACGCCGACGACCAATACCGGCACCACCACCGCGGGCGGCCCGTTCAACGGCACCACGCCGTACTGCACAGCCGGAACGCCGATCGTAAACTCTGCCTCAACGTCGAATCCCATGTCGCCCTTCTATGTCCCCGTCGTTACGGGCCGCGGGTTGTCCCTGCAGGGCTACTTCGACTATCGCCCCCGCAACGTCAATGAAGCGGTGGTCGCCGCATCTTCTTCCGACGGCGGCAACACCTGGAATTTCCAGCAGCAGGTGGAAACCCTCACCGCCGCCTGCCCCACCACCAATGCCAACAGTGCTGGCAATGACAACGGCCTCGGCCACCCCTATGTGGTCAGCTTTGGCGGCGCCGGCTTTCTGTACATGCTGGACCGCCGCAGCGGCCATGTCGATTTCGACGGGCTGGTTGTTCGCCCCCTGACTCCCAAAACCGGTTCGCCTCTTAACGGCATTGCCTCCAGCATCGAAGTGGGCACCGTCCCCCCCACCGGGCAGACCATCGCCCGCTGGGATTTCAGCAATTACACGAACGGAACGCTGAACAACAGCCCGGCGCCTTCCATTGGCTCCGGCACCGCAACGTCGCTGGGCATGACCAACAGCTACCCGTTCGTCAGCAGCAGCCACAACTATACCGGCAGCGCGACTTCGGACGACCTTGTCACCACCACTGGCGGCACCGATCCGAGCAGCACCGCGCTGGCGTGGCGCATCCGTGGCTCCGGGGCCAACACCGGCAACAATACCGGCAACGGCTGGAACACCTCGGCCCCCCAATACACGCAGGGCGCGCAGTTCAGCGTCAGCACCGTGGGTTACTACAACATCGTCTTCCAGTACGACTGGTATACAACCGCGCAGGCTGTTCGCAATCTGCAGGCTCAGTACACCACCGACGGAGCTACATGGAACAACGTCGGCCCGGTTCAGGTAGCGCAGGCAGGCGGCGGCTACTCCAGTCAGATCAGCATCAACTTCCCGGCCCTCGGCATCACGGCGGTGAACAACAACCCCAACTTCGGCGTCCGTCTGGTTTCCGCCTACGACCCCACTTACACGGGCACGGGCTCGCCCACCTACACTGCCGCCACGCTCGGCTCAAGCGGCCCGGTTCCGATCAACAACACCTCCGGCAACTGGCGCTTCGATGAAATCAACGTCCTCGGCACCGCATCGCTGGCTACGAAGATTCCGACTGCCACCGAAACCACGGGCCTCACCAATCCGGACGGCATCCTCGCCCAGGTCCCCAACGTCTTCCCGCTCCGCATCATCTACATCAACAAGACCCTGAACGGCGACTACGCCTTCCCCTCCAACCAGCTGTGCGGGCTGAGTTCCAAAGGCGGAGCGGCCAATCACGACATCTCCTATGTCCGCATGGCCACTTCCACCGACGGCATCCACTGGACGGACGTGGGAGCCGTAAGCGGTTTGAACGACCCGACCACCGTCTCGCTGCACGCCGTTCGTTACGTCGCCCCCAACGGCTCGCTCATTAAGCTGCCGAACGGCAAATGGGGCCTCTTCTTCGGCGGCGGCAACTGCCTCGACGGCGATTCCGATGCCTTCCACGCCATCATGTATGCCGAATCTTCCAACCTCACCAGCTGGACCATCTACAACGGCATCGACAATCCAATCGCATCGGTGTCCAACACCACCGATCCCAATACCCAGGCCACCATTCCGGCCACCACCCCCGTGCTCGGCGCCACGCAGACCTGGTTCACCGGCCGCGTCTACGGTCCGCAGGCCACCTGGGCCAGCAGCACCACTCTCAACCTGACGTTCTCCGGCTACGACTCCGCCTACTCCGGCGACATCAGCAACTACCGCACCATCGGGCACGCCGTACTTTCCACCAACACCACGACGCTCCCGTAGTTCAGTCCGTCACGGGCGGCCGGATCGGAATCATCCCGTCCGGCTGCCTCGTGCCCCTCCTTGAGGCTCCTCCTTCGGCTCCCTCCCCGCAGCTCCCCGGCCCACTCTCACATTCGCCCGGGCCGCCCCCTGCCAGAGGACTGGTACTCCTCAAATTTCCCCCACAGGTTACTGAGAAGCCCAGGACTCGGGACGAAAACGCCTCCTCGGCGCGACCGAAAATCCATCGCTAGATTAATGTAAATAAATCACTTATCGTTGTATTTCCCTTGCGGTACCGGTACTGGCTAGCTAGTGTTTTTCCACAGACTAGGCCACTCTGTGGATGCGGATCACGTTGCAGAATATGCAACGCGGCGTGACCGGCATGCACTCGGTAACGGAGGATGGAATGAAAGCAGCAACACAAACAACAACGAGCCGCGTGCAGCGCGCCGGTCGGACAATTTGCAACGGAATACTGGCGGCACTCATTTGCGCCACCCCGTGCGCCTTCGGTGGCAACATCTTTAGCGACGCCGGCGGTGCCGGCGCGGAGGGCAGTTTCGGCGTCGTCTCCGGCGTCACTTTTCAGACCAACAACGGCAGCCTCATCGCCACGGTCGGCATTGAATCCAACACCAAAATTCAGGCAACGGGCCCGGGCACCATTTCGGGAGTCGTTTACGGCAGCACCACCGCCCAGACGAACTCCAGCATCAGCAACACCACGGTCACCAACGCCCCGTACGTGAACGCACCGCTGATGAGTTCGGTCGCCACCAGCATCAGCCAGCTGGCCACCTGGGCCAGCACATCGACGACTAACGCCGGGTCCTGCGGCCAGACCGTGGATCTCTCGAACGTCTCCAGCCAGATCACTCTCGCCGCGAAAAACGGTTGCGCCGTAACGGTATTCAACGCGGCCAACGTGAACATCAACAACGGCGGCGGCCAGATCAAAATCGATGGTTCCGCCAACCCGACCGGCGTGGTCATCATTAACGTGAGCGGTACTTTTAAATCGCAGGAAAGCACCGGCGGCAGTTCCGTCTTCGCCACGGCACTGAGCGGCGGCATCACCTCCGACCAGATCCTCTGGAACCTCACCGGTAACGCCGGTCAGAACAACTTCCAGACCAGCGGCAACCACGCCGAGAACGTCCTTTACGGCGACTTCCTCGACCTCGCCGGCAACGTCAACATCAACGAAGTGACCGTCAACGGCCGCATCTTCGGCGGCAACTCCGATGGCAACGCGGACGGCTCTACCGGCATGTCCATCGTTTCCAATGCATATCTCAACGCCCCGGCCAGCTACGTCGCAACCCCGGAGCCCTCCACCTGGCTCCTGGTCGCATCCGGCGCGCTGGTGCTCGGCCTCCTGCATCGCCATCGCAAGGTATCGGCGTAGCAAAGGTCACAACGCCTGTCTGTCCATCGGGCTCCTCCGGTCCGGCCCGGTTCGCAGTTTGCCACCCTGGCGGTCTGCGAACCGGGCGTTGTAAATTCGTTAAACTCCGTCTTACCCCGGAGACAAACGGTTACGACAGGATCCTTTCCTGCATCGCCCAGCAGATACCTGTCGTCATCCAGGACGTGCAGGGACGCAACCTCGCCATCGTGATCCCGAACTATATCCAGCACACCGTCACCGCAGCCAGCGCATCTTTCGCGCTGAACGATCACAAAGGGCAGAGCTACACCGCCGCCCCAACCAAAACCGTCCTCGCCGCCCCGGCGCCCCGCCCCAGCCCATCGTCGTCACCCTCACCGGCAAAAAGCCCTGACGCAGGCACCCGCCAGCCTCAGTCACAACGTTTTTTCAGCTCTATTTCCTTTCGTTTCAATACCAGCCCGCCGCGCCCCACTTTCCCCGTGCTACACCCTAAGCGTGGTGACTTTCTATTACGGCCCCGGCATCGCGCCGCCGCCACTGCCTCCCCAGTTCACCACGCCACCCGTCCATCTCCCCGCCTCCGAAGAAGACATCCTCTCCTTCGCCCGCCGCCTCGACTTCCACCCCGACCCCCTCCAGGCTCAGGTCCTCCGCTCCACCGCCAAACGCGGCATCCTCAACTGCACCCGCCAGTGGGGCAAATCCACCCTCATGGCACTCAAAGCCGTCCACCGCGCCTTCACCCGCCCCGACTCCCTCGTCCTCGTCGCCTGCCCCACCGCCCGCCAGTCCGGCGAGTGGATGAAAAAGGCCCGCGCCTTCCTCCTCCGCCTCGGCCTCAGCCCCCGCTCCGACGGCTCCAACCCCATTTCCCTCGCCCTCCCCAACGGCTCCCGCATCGTCGGCCTCCCCGGCGCCAACTCCGAAGCCCGCGTCCGCGGCTTCTCCTCCGTCTCCCTCCTCCTCATCGACGAAGCCGCCCGCCTCGACGACTCCCTCTACAAAGCCCTCCGCCCCATGGTCGCCGTCGCCAACGGCGAAATCTGGATGATGAGTACCCCCTTCGGCAAACGCGGCTTCTTCTACGACACCTGGACCGTCTCCGAACGCGAATCCGCCGAAAGCTGGACCCGCCTCGAAGTCCGCGCCCTCGACTGCCCCCGCATCTCCCGCGAATTCCTCGAAGAGGAGCGCACCATCCTCGGCTCCGCCTGGTTCGATCAGGAATACCAGTGCCGCTTCATCGATAACGGCTCCTCCATCTTCAGCCGCGAACTCGTCGAAGCCGCCCTCGACGACACCATCGAACCCCTCGACCTTCCACCCTGGCCACTCGCGGCATAAATTCGCCGCATGCGCGGAATGCAGCCGCGGCAACAGCCGCCCGAATAATCTCGCCCCCGCCGTTTTCGCTTTTCCCCGCGCGCACCTTGCGCGGCTGATCCGCCGGACCGCGTCCCCCGTGGTTTGTCTTCTTCGGGGCTCGCCTCCGTCGCGGATCTTCGGCCGGCTGCCTGCCCGTAACATCGGGCTCGCAGCCGGCCTTTTTTTGACCGCCGCTCGGGCTCCGGAACCCGTCCCGGCGTCGTTTTGCAACGGAGGAACAGGGCCATGCTCTACGCAGGTCTCGACATCGGTCAGAAGCAGGATCACAGCGCCATCGCAGTCATCGAGCGCCATAATTTGTACCGGGCACATCAGCCCGCGGCCTTTCACAGCCTCGCCGTGCGCCACATCGAACGCGCGCCCCTCGGCCAGCCCTACGCCACCATCCTCGCCCGCGTCCGCGACGTCGTCCGCACCTCGCGCACCTTCGGCGGCATCTCGCTCGCCGTCGACGCCACCGGTGTCGGCGCGCCCGTCGTCGAAATGCTCCGCGCCGCCGCCCCCGGCTTCGGCGCGCCCTGCGAAATCGCCGCCGTCACCATCACCTCCGGCCACCGCGAACACCACGCCCGCGGCCTCTCCAGCGTCCCCAAGGTCGACCTCATGGCCGGCCTCCAGGTCCTGCTCGAATCCGGCGAACTCCGAATCTCCCGCGCCATCCGCGACTCCGTCCATCTCTCCCGTGAACTCACCGAAGTCAAAGGCAAACTCAGCTCCCTGGGCCGCATCCGCATCGGCGCCGATGGCGTCGGCGAGCATGACGACCTCGTCATCGCCCTCGCCCTCGCCTGCTGGCGCGCCCGCCGCAAAACCATCGGCCCCAGCCCCCTCCGCCTCCCCGGCATTTAAACGAACGCCACAAAAGCAGAAAGCCAAACCAACAAGGAGAAAGCCATGAGCCTCGCCGCCCACTTCGTCAGACCCGCCGCCGCCCATCGCCTCGACCGTAAGGACCAGACCGGCCTCCCGGACACCTGGCACCGCTACCGCTCCGTCACCGAATACGATCCCGTCCTGCTCTCCCACTGCGGTCTCGCCGGTGAAATTGCCCCCTCGCCGCCGGAAAGTATTGGCAAAAATGCCATTGAACCCCAGAAGTTATTGAAAAACCAGAAGTAACCAAAAATGTGGAACAGTTCTTCCCAACTCGCGTGTCGTCCCGTCAATCCGGAAACCCGAATCGCCGCCGCCACGTTAGCAGAGCAGATGCCTTCAAAGGAGCCTATAATAGAGACAGCGCCCCCGCCGGGGCCTCGCAGATTCGGGCCAAATAACCTATGAGCAGCCGCACCAAATTCGCCGTCGTCATGACCTCCACCTGCCTCGTGGCTCTCCTGCTGCTCGGCGGCGTGGTCACCAAAAGCTCGGCTGCCGATGACGCCGCCGCTTCCGGCGCCTCCGTCTACAAGCACCTCGCCGTCTACTCCGAAGTCCTCTCGCGTATCAAGAGCGAGTACGTCGAAGAGCCCGACATGAGCAACGTCACCCTCGGCGCGCTCAACGGCCTGCTCGAATCCATCGACCCCTACGCCAGCTACCTCAACGCCGAGCAGTACAAGGAATACCAGAAGAACTTCGACGCCTATAAGGGCGACGTCGGCCTCGTCCTCGCCAAGAAATTCGGCTACGTGACGGTCATCTCGTCCATCCCCGGTTCGCCCGCCGCCGAAGCCGGTCTCACCACCGGCGACATGCTGGAATCCATCAAGGGCATCGCCACCCGCGACATGCCCATCGCCTTCGCCCGCCTGCTCCTCAAGGGCGCGCCCGGCTCCACCATCGAACTCTCTGTCCTGCGCCGCAAGCCCGAGCCCCAGAAGCTCACCCTCACCCGTGTCGCCATCGCCGTCCCGGCCATCGAATCGAAGATGATGCCTGAAAACGTCGGCTACATCAAGGTTCCGGCCATGTCTCCGGCGAAGAGCACCGAAGTCGCCGCCGCCGTCGCCGCCCTCACGAAGCAGGGCGCCAAACGTCTGCTGCTCGATCTCCGCTACTGCGCCTCCGGCAGCGCCGAGGATGGCATCGATCTCGCCAACCTCTTCCTCGACAAGGGAACCATTACCTACACCCAGGGCCAGAAGTCGCCGAAAAAGACCTTTGAAGCCGATGCGAAGAAGGATGTTTCCGCTCTGCCGCTCGTCATCCTCGTCAACCGCGGCACCGCCTCCGGAGCCGAACTCGCCGCCGCTGCCCTCGCCGGTAACAAGCGTGCCACCCTCGTCGGCGAACGCACCTACGGCGATGCCTCCATCCTGAAGCCCATCACGATGGATGACGGCAGCGCCATCATTCTCTCCATCGCCAAGTACTACACGCCGGAAGGCAAGTCCATCCAGGACAACGGCGTCACGCCCGAAACCCTGGTCGCCGACACCGAATCGGAAGCGGAAGTGGAAGAGGAAACCGACGGCGCGCCCGCCCCCGCAAAGAAGCCCTCCACCGAGGACATGATCCTCAAAAAGGGCCTCGAAGTCGTCATGAAGAAGGGCTGATAGTGAAGAAGGGCTAAGCGCCCGCCCCGGCACCGGCGCCGGTCACCACTCACCGATCACCACTCACCGATCACCACGCGCCGGTCACCACGCGCCGGTCACCACGGGCGCCAGTCGCCACAAGCGGCAGCCGCCACGGACTGTAACCACTGCCGGTAACCACGGACGGTGACCACGGACGGTAACCGCCACCGCCGGTTTATTTCACGTTCCCGCTCAGCCACTTAGCCATTCCCGTCGGCCGTAGCGCTCCACCGCGTGCTAAAACCGTGGTCGGAAGGATCTCCCGGCCACGTACCGCCGGTATCTTCGCAATAATCGGTCGCAATAATCGGTCGCAACGCTCGGTCGCAACGCTCGGTGCCGCAAAAATAATTCGCGCGGCCAGTGCATCGCCATTCGCCGCCGCCGGCCATGTCGCCGAACCGGCCCGGCCGCGCCGGCAGTTCGAATCCCGGCTCTGCGCCCGCCCTACTGGCTCTTGAGATAAGCCAGCAAGTCGGCCTTTTGTTGTGCCGTCAGCGTCTCGCGAAACGCAACCATGCCCTTGCCGCCGTTGTTGATGACCTCGAGCACGTTGTCGTCGTTCACCGGCTTGCCCGTCGTGGTGAGCTTGCTCTTGCTGTAGAGATGCCGCAGCGGTGGGCCGCCCTTGCGCGCCAGCAGTCCGCCCGTCCGCCAGGCGTTCGGGTCGTGGCACAGCACGCAGGGCTCGAACGCCGTCTTGCCGCGCGCCGCATCGCCCTTCGGCAGTTGCGCCGCGCTCTGTGGCCGCGCGCCCGTCGCCGGAACAGACGCGGGGGGCTGCTGCCCGGACCCCTTCTGTGCGCTCTGCGCATACAGAAAGGTCCCGGCAGCCAGCCCCCCGCTGAGGAAACAAATGGAAAGGAATCTCATGCCGAACCCGCGCCGCCCGCTCGTCCCGGCAATGCGGCACTCTGCCGCGCCGCCCGGTGCAGCGAACCGCCGCGCCAACCGCTCGTTAGAGCGTCTTCAGGTAGGCGATGACGTTGGCCTTTTCCGCGGCCGACAGCAGATCTTTGTAAGCCGGCATCCCGCCGCCGCCCGCGTCGATCTTCGCGCCCACCGTGGCATCGGTCGCCGCCTTGCC
>CAIKMJ010000071.1 GCA_903828455.1 uncultured Acidobacteriia bacterium
GGTCACCAGCGACTCACCCACGCTCATGCAAATGCCCACGCAGATGGGCGTGATCCTCGGCACCGCCGCCTACATGCCGCCGGAACAAGCGCGCGGCAAACCAGTCGACAAGCGCGCCGATATCTGGTCGTTCGGCGTCGTGCTCTACGAGATGCTCACGGGCCAGCGTCTCTTCCAGGGCGAAGACCTCACCGAAACCCTGGCTGCCGTCGTCAAGACGGACCCCGACCTCTCCGTCGTCCCGCCGCAAGTCAAACGTCTCCTCACCAGGTGCCTGCAAAAAGACCCGAAGAACCGTCTGCGCGACATCGGTGACGTCTGGGAACTCCTCGACGATCCGCTCGCTTCCGCGCCAACCGCG
Source organism: uncultured Acidobacteriia bacterium (assembly GCA_903828455.1). GTDB lineage: Bacteria > Acidobacteriota > Terriglobia > Bryobacterales > Bryobacteraceae > BOG-234. Next base: position 362 of record CAIKMJ010000071.1, read on the forward strand.
ACCTCGCCGTCGCAACCCGGATCGAAGCTCTGGATGGCGCTCGCCGCGGCGCTGGCAATCGCCACTGCCTTCGCATCCTGGGCCCCGTGGCGCTCCCCAAAATCGGCAGATCGCCCGGTCCTCCGCCTCGATCTCGATCTGGGCTCCGATGTCGCCCTGCCCCCTCCCACCAACGGCGGCACCAACGTCGTCATCTCCCCGGACGGCACGCGCCTCGCCTACACTTCCGGTTCGCCCGTGCGACTGTTTCTCCGGCGTTTCGATCAGCCAAAGGCCGTGGAACTCCCGGGCACGCTCGGCGCATCGCGCCCCATCTTCTCGCCCGACGGCCAGTGGGTCGGCTTCCTGGCCGGCCATCAGTTGAACAAGATTTCCGTCGACGGCGGGGCCGCGGTGACTGTCACCGAAGTCGGAGCCTTCAACGGCTGGAGCTGGGGCGAAGACGGGACCATCGTTTTCGCCGAAGGCCCCGGCCGGGGGCTGGTGCTGATTCCGCCGGGCGGAGGACCGCCGCAGGTACTCCTCCCGCTGAATTCCGTCACCGCCTACCCGGTGCCGCAGATCTTACCCGGCGGCAAAGCGGTGCTGTTCGTGGCTGCTGCGGCGAATGGCAACGAAGCAAACACAATCGAGGTCCTCTCGCTTGCAGACCGCCGCCGCAAAGTCGTCGCCCGCGGCGGCCACACCGCCCGGTTTGTCCCGTCGGCCGGCGCCTCGGCGGGTGATCTGGGCCATTTGGTCTACGTCAAGGGCGCAACTCTGTTCGCCGTCCCGTTCGATCTCCAAAAACTGGAACCCCGTGGCACCGCGGTGCCCGTGCTCGACGATGTGGCCTTCAGTCAGTTGGGCGTCGGTCAGTTCGAATTCTCAGCGGCGCCCTCCGGTCACGGCACTTTGGTTTATCGCAAATCCGACGGTACGGCCTCGTTTGCGGTCACACTGCAATGGCTCGATTCCAGCGGAAAGAAAGAGGCCATGCCGGCCCGGGCTGCGTTCCTCAGCTCGCCTACCGTGTCGCCGGACGGACGGCGCATCGCGCTCGAAGCCATCCAGCGCGTAGGAACGTCGAGAGACATTTGGGTATACGACACGCAGCGCGACTCTATGACCCGCCTGACTTTCGGGAAGACCTTCTACTACCACCCGGTCTGGAGTCCGGATGGACAGTACGTCGTCTTTGCGACTCTGAATGACGGCATCTTCCAGGCCCGGGCGGATGGCTCAGGCACGCTGCAGGCGCTTTTTTTGAAAGCGCCCTACCTCGCGCCCGGGTCCTTCTCTCCGGACGGTAAGCGCCTCGCGTATATCAACGCTTACGGTGGGGATTACGGGATATGGACCGTACCGGTGGAGCAGCAGTCGGGCCAGTTGAAGGCCGGCAAACCCGAGCCATTCCTCGTCGGCAACAGTTCCAACGATGCCGAGCCTTCGTTCTCACCAGACGGGCATTGGCTCGCCTATCAGTCAGATGAATCGGGAACTAATGAAGTCTACGTACGTGCGTTCCCGGCGCCATCCGCGGGCCAGGGCGGGAAGTGGCAGATTTCGACAAACGGGGGAACCCGCCCGCACTGGTCGGGCAGTGGGCACGAACTCGTCTACCAACTCGGTGACCAGCTCATGACGACGAGTTACACGGTGAAAGGCGAGACGTTTGTAGCGGAAAAACCCCGCGTCTGGGTCGCGAAGTTCGGCGGCACCGAATGGGACCTCTCACCGGACGGCAAACGCGTCGCGTTGCTGGCTCCCGCCGATTCCCCCGCGAACTCTTCCAGCGCGCCGAAGCAGGAGCACGATATCGTGCTCCTGCAGAACTTCTTCGACGAACTGCGGCGTAAAGCGCCGCTCGGAAAATAATCCGATATGCCACTCTCTCCCGGCGAAAAACTCGGCCCCTACGAAATCATCGCCTCCATCGGCAAAGGCGGCATGGGCGAAGTCTGGCGCGCCCGCGACCCCCGCCTCGGCCGCGATGTCGCCATCAAAGTCTCCGCACAACAATTCACCGACCGCTTCGAACGCGAAGCGAAGGTCATCGCCTCCCTCAACCACCCCAACATCTGCACGCTCCACGACGTCGGCCCCAACTACCTGGTCATGGAACTGGTCGAGGGCACTCCTCTCACCGGCCCCCTGCCGCTGGAGAAAGCAGTCGAATACGCCGGCCAGATTCTCGACGCTCTCGACGCCGCGCACCGCAAAGGCATCACGCATCGCGACCTCAAACCCGCCAACGTCCTGGTTACGAAACAAGGCATCAAGCTGCTCGATTTCGGCCTCGCCAAAATGTCCGCCGGTCTCGGCCCCGACGATCTCACCGTTCAGCACGCGATCACCGCCGAAGGCCAGATTTCCGGCACCCTGCAGTACATGTCGCCGGAACAGCTGAACGGCCGCGCCGCCGACGCCCGCAGCGACATCTTCGCCTTCGGCTGCGTGCTCTACGAAATGCTGAGCGGCAAGAAAGCCTTCGCCGGCTCCACTGCCGCCAGCGTCATCGCAGCCATCATGGAACGCGAGCCCGAGCCGCTGCGGACAACCCCGCCGCTCGATCGCGTCATCCGAACCTGTCTCGCGAAGGAGCCCGACAAACGCTTCCAGAACGCGCTCGATTTAAAACGCGATCTGCTCTGGGCCGTGGAGAGCGATACTGCCGCCGCCGCTGCCTCGCCGTACCGTTCTCTTTCAAAGCTCTGGCTCGCCGCCGCTGCCCTGCTCGCCGTCACCACCGGCGTCGCTCTCTTTGCCCTCTGGCGCATGGAAAAGCCCGTCGATCATCTACTCTCCCGCCTCACAATCGACCTCGGCCCCGACGTCCAGCTCCCGGCCATCAATCGCAGCGGCACCGACGTCATCCTCTCTCCCGACGGAACCAGGCTCGTCTTCAAGTCCGGCACTCCACCCAAACTCTTCACGCGGCGTCTCGATCAGCCCGATGCCGTCGAACTTCCCGGCACCGAGGGCGCATTCGGCATGTTCTTTTCGCCCGATAGTCAGTGGATCGGCTTCTCGGCAGGAAAAAATATCTGCAAGATCTCGGTGAACGGCGGCGCCGTCGTCGTGCTCGCCGAATCCGGTTACTCCGGAGCCAGTTGGAGCGAGGACGGCTTTATCTACGTGTCCGAAGGCATCGGCCGCGGGCTGCTGAAAATCCCCTCCGCCGGCGGCGCTCCCGAAGTGGCCCTCGCCCGCGTCGATGCCGGGCACGTCCGCCCGGACCTTCTCCCCGGCGGCAAAGCTGTCCTGTTCGTAACCGACCAGGATTTCACGCTCGAAAACGATGAGGTCGAAGTTCTGACCTTCGCCGATCGCAAGCGAAAAGTCGTCGCGCGCGGCGGCCAGAATCCCCATTTCGTGCGGACTCCAAATGGTGCCGGCTACCTGATCTACACCACCAGGTCCTCCCTCTTCGCCATCCCCTTCGATCCCGATAAACTCGAGACGCACGGCACCGCCGTCCCCATTCTGGATGACATGGCCTACGACCAGGGCACGTGGACCGGTCAATTCAGTCTCTCCGCAGGACCCTCCGGTCACGGAACTCTGGTCTACCGAAAAAATACCGGCAAAGCCACCGCCAGATCGGCAATCCAGTGGATGGACGCAACCGGCGGCAAAGAACTGTTCTCCAAATCCGGCCCGTACTGGAGCCTGCGGTTGTCACCCGACAGCAAGCGTGTGGCGCTGGAGGCCGATGGCGTCAGTGGCGGTCACGATATCCTCGTCTACGATCCGCAGCGCGATTCCATGTCCCGCCTCACCTTCGGAAAGACATACTCCCTCAGTCCCGCCTGGAGTCCCGATGGCCAGTACGTCGTCTTCTCGGGTTACGGACTCGGCCTCTTCTCGACTCGCGCCGACGGAGCCGGCCAGCCGCAGCTGGTCATTCCCGACAAAGGGATGAATTCGCCGTCATTTTCGCCGGACGGCAGGCGACTGACCTACGAAAGTTACAAAAACGGCATCTTTCAGATCGCCACGGCGCCTGTTGAGGTGCAGAACGGTCAGCTAAAAGCCGGCAAGCCCGAAATCCTATTCACCGCCGCCTTCAACGCAGAGAAGCCCGTTTTTTCGCCCGATGGTCATTGGCTGGCCTACCAGGCCGATGATTCGGGCAAGCTGGAAGTCTACGTCCGGCCATTTCCGCTGCCGTCATCCGGCCTCGGCGGGAAATGGCAGATTTCCAACAGCGGCGGCTTCAATCCGCGCTGGTCGCGCAACGGTCACGAACTGATCTACCAGTCCGGCGACGCCATCATGGCCGCCACCTGGTCGGCAAACGGCGATATCTTCGTTGCGGAAAAGCCCCGCGTATGGATCCCGAAGTTCCGAGGATCGGACTGGGACCTCGCGCCCGACGGCAAACGGATCGCAGTGCTCACTCCCAACGGGCCCGCGGATGCGCAGCCACCGGAGCACGAAGTCGTGTTCCTTGAAAACTTCTTCGACGAACTCCAGCGCAAAGTCCCGGCAGGGAAATAATTCGCGATGCCACTCTCACCCGGCGAAAAACTCGGCCCCTACGAGATCCTGGCCTCCATCGGCAAAGGCGGCATGGGCGAAGTCTGGCGCGCGCGCGACTCGCGTCTCGGCCGCGACGTCGCCATCAAAGTCTCCGCCGACCAGTTCAGCGACCGCTTCGAAAAGGAAGCCCGCTCCATCGCCGCGCTCAATCACTCCAACATCTGCACCCTCTACGACGTCGGCCCCAACTACCTCGTGATGGAGTTGATCGACGGCCCCACGCTCGCCGACCGCATCCTCGAAGGCCCGATCCCGCTAACCGACGCCCTCGCCATCGCCCGCCAGATCGCCGACGCCCTCGAATCGGCACACGAAAAAGGCATCGTCCACCGCGATCTCAAACCCGGCAATGTCAAGATCCGCCCCGATGGCTCCGTCAAAGTTCTCGACTTCGGCCTCGCCAAATCCGTCTTCGGCGAAACCAAAGTCACCAGCGATTCACCCACGCTGATGCAGATGCCCACGCAGATGGGCGTGATCCTCGGCACCGCCGCCTACATGCCGCCGGAACAAGCGCGCGGCAAACCAGTCGACAAGCGCGCCGATATCTGGTCGTTCGGTGTAGTCCTCTACGAAATGCTCACGGGCCAGCGACTCTTCCAGGGCGAAGACCTCACCGAA
>CAIKMJ010000072.1 GCA_903828455.1 uncultured Acidobacteriia bacterium
CGTCGTAGAGATCCTGGAACATTTGGGGATTTTCGCCGGGGAGGACGAGGCCGCTGGCGAGGGCTCCGTGGCGGAAGGCGTTGAGGGAAGAGTTGTATTTGCCGCGGGCGGTGACAGGTCCGCGGGACTTGGAGCCGTTGGCACGCGAGGCTGCGGCACGGGCTTCGGAGGTGGTTCTTTTCATACCGACCACATTGTGGACCCGCGCGGGCGGGGAGTGGCAGGGCGCAGCGGGAAGTGGTTGATATGCGGGGGAATAAAGTTGGGCGAGTGGTGTGACCGGATTTCGGCGCGGGCGGGCGCGAGTACTCCGCGGGCTGGACTATCTGCGGGCGGTCAGATTGAGATGCCACGTGCGGGCAAGCGATCCGAGAACTGCGCGCGCCTGTAGCGTCGCGGGAAGTTTACCGGGCAGGGATCGAGTCCTGAAAAAACTGGATGTAGCGGCCGAAGGTAATTACGGCGAACCAGAGGATCAGGGACGTCAGCGCCATGATTTTCGCGGCCAGCGGAGCGTCAGCGTCCGGGCCGGTGTTCCGGACTGCGTGAAAGGCATCGGTGAGGCAGAAGGCGGCGGCGTTGAGGCCGAGCAGGACGAGTCCAAGAATCTTGAGCCAGAATACGATGTCATGGCTGTAGTAGGAGGGCATACCGAGGTAGGCCAAGATTCCGGTCGCGATGTTCATGGCGAGTCCGGTGAGACCCCACGGGATAAGGCGTTCGAGGGAAGAGAGCGGAATCTGCCGGGCAAAGCCGAGGATGCGAAGGTCGAGGAATCCGAGGGCGCCGACGATCATGGCGAGGCCGATGAAGTGAAGATCCATCATGAAGGCCCACCAGAACTTGTTGGCGGTCATCAGAGTCATTACGCCCGAGGGCGAGGGCTCAACTTTTTCGACGAGGGCGGCGAGGGGGCCTTCGACGGCCACGGGGCCCGAGGCTCCGGAAATTTCCGGATGGCGGATGTCGCCGCCGGTTGTGCCGACCCGGGTCATCAGCCCCACGGTGATGAGCGAAAGGATGAGAACGGTGTTGAGGGTCCGACGGGCAGGCTGGCCGTCGCGATGCGATTGCCACAACGCAGCCAACGAAAAGGCGCCGGTGAATTCCATGAAGAAGAGGGCAAGAATGGCGGCTCCTTCGTGTCTGGTCATGAGGGCGGAGGAGACGCCGGGCAGTCCGTCAATTGCGCCCTGCGCTCCGGCGCCGCTGAAGAACGTCGGGAGCGATAACAGCGCCATGAGAGCGAAAAGGATCAGGGCCGCGCGGCGAAAACCATCGTTCTTTCCTGCGAGGGAGGCGAGAAAAAGTCCGAGGCCGATGATCGTACCGATGATCGGGAAATGGTTCAGTAAAAGATGTAAGTGGGCGAGATACACAGAGTCCCTTGATCGATTGTTTTAGCTCGGATAGAGGATGTACTTGTAGGTATAGGCGAGCAGCCGGCCGCCGGTGATGGTAGCGATCCACAGGCCGAGCGACCATCTGGCGAGCGTGGCGCCGCGGGCGATCAGATCGGCGTCGGTCGCAGAGGTGTCGGCAAAGACGGCGTGCAATTTAGTCAGGACGCGGACGGCGCAGGCGATGGCAGTTAGTTTTGCATAGAAGACCGGGTTGGTGAGCGACTTAGTGGGGTAAGAAATGAGCAGCAAGACACCGGTCACCAGATTGACGCCGAGGCCGAGCCACATGAGGCGGAACAGGCGGCGGAGCGGCGCGACGGGGATTTCCCGAAGAAATCCGATCAGGCGCAAATCCAGAAGTCCGTTGGCGCCTATCAGGAGTGCGAGGCCGAAGGTATGGCAGAGCAGCACGAGGTAGAACACGAACGGAGATTCGGACTCACGCAGCCAGGTACTTAGAGTGGTTTCTTCGATGAGTCGCAGGAGAACCGGCGGTTCCACATATCCTCCGTACTACAGATTGGTGCGTAAAGGAGCGGCTGGCGTATTGCTACGAGAGCCGCTCCGGACTAAGTCGGAACGAAGCCGATTCAGAAGATCAGCTTGAGTGCGAGCTGAATCTGACGCGAGTTCGAAGAGGTTGAGGTGATTTTGCCGACGTTGGCGATGGGCGCTTCGGATGCGCCCGCCGGGTCTGTGAGGGTTCCGGCAAAAACAGAGCCGCTGGGCGTGGAGAAGTTGGTGTGGTTCAGAAGGTTGAAGATCTCCGCGCGGAATTCGAGTCTGGCGGACTCGCCGAGACGGGGGATTCTGGTGTCCTTGTTGATGGAGGCATCCCAGGTGGCGGCGCCGGGTCCGCGCAGCATGCCGCGGGAAGCCTGACCGAGAGAGCCGGTGTTGCCTAACCGGAACATGAGGGGATTGAACCACATGTTGGGGTCGCCGGTGATGACGGTGCCGGCGTTGTAGGGGACGAACTGATAGGTTACCGAGCCGTTCGAGCAGGCGGGCGCGCCGGGGAAGGCGGAACCACTGCCTGAACAGGGGAACGTTCCGGTGGTTGAGTTCGTGCCCACGTTCACGCGGTCGGCAAAATTGCTCAGAACGCCGGAATTGGAGCGGTTCACGGTGAGATTGGGAGTAAACGGAAAACCGCTTGTTGTCGTGAAGATGCTGCCGACCCACCAGCCGTTGAGAACTTTCGCGACCATTCGGTCCGATTTCACGTCGGGCAGGTGATAGAGGACGTTGAGATGCACGACATGGCGCTGGTCGCTGCACGACGGGCCTTTGTCGAGGGCGGGCTGCAGGGGATCGGAGCCCTGCAGTTCGCCGGACAGAGTGCAGTCGAGGCCGGTGGCCACACCGGTTGCGGTATCGAGCGACTTACTGAACGCATAAGTGCCCTGGGCCTGAAGACCGTGGCTGAGACGCTTATTGACTACGAGCTGCAGGGAATCGTACCAGGACTTCGCGCCGGTTCCGACCTGCACCCAGCTGCCCCAGTTCGGATTGATTCTGTGGTAGGCGGGATTAGCGGTGGCACCGGGGCACGTCAACACAGAAGGCTGTCCGCCGCAAATATAGGGCTGCCATTGCTGCGCGCCGTTGACGATGGCGGTGGGCAGCACAGGATTGCCTTCCTTGGACTGCCAGAGGCGCAGGCCGCGGTTGCCCACATAGGACACGGCGACGCCCACGCCAAACGGAAGCGCCTGCTGCACTCCGATGTTGTATTGATACGAGTGGGGCTGCCCAATGTTATAGTTCATGCCCTTGAGGGTGTTGCCGACATTCGCGGGCGAGAACGGCAAGGGGAGAGAGATGACGGCGTTGGTCGGGTTATTCGCGACGGTGCTGACCGCGGAGAACGGAGGCATGGCGAAGGCATTCTGCTGGAGCGCGCCGCCGACGGTCCCTACATCCTCGTAAATACCGAACGCACCGCGCACGGCAGTCTTTCCGTTGCCGGCGACATCCCAGGCAAAGCCCATACGCGGACTGAAGTTCAGTTTGGAGGCATTGCGATAGATGGAGCCGGAACTCCACGTCTGCGAAGGATCGCCGAAGTTGAGGAAGCGCGAATTGAAGCCGTAGCGCGCCGTCGGGACGGTCATGGTCTCATAGCGCAGGCCGACGTTGACGGTGAGGCGGGAGTTGACGCGGATATCGTCCTGGGCATAAAAGCCGAGTGTCTTATAGGCCCAGAAGCGGGGCATATAAGAGCCGGGCGTTTCGGCGTTGTAGTTGTTGTAAATGCCCTGCATGAAGTTCGCCACATTGTTGAATGTGAGGTTCCCCTGGGTGATGAGAAACGCGTTGTTCAGGTTGTAGCGATTGATCAGCGTGCCGAACTTCAAAGCATTGCGGCCCTTCATGAGGTAAACATCGTCATTGATGGTGTAGACGGTTTGATTCTGGTGCGCCTGCTGGGCGAGGCCGGGCAGACCGGTGATGCCGCCGGAAATCGCCACCTGTCCCATGGGCTGACCCGTGACCAGCTGGTAGGAGGGTGAGGTGAGGTCCAGACTCGAGACGCCACCCTGACCGAAGCTCATTCTGGAGAACGATACGCGAACGGTATTCAGCAGGGTGGGAGAGAAGATGTGACTTTCCGACAATGTGAGGAACTGATTGCGGCTGGAGCCGATCAGGCGATTCGACGGAAAGCCTGTGGCATTGTCCAGACCGACGTCGTCAATTGTGTAACGGCCAAACATAGTATCCGCGGCAGAGAAGTTATGATCGATCCGCATCTGGGCCCAGTGCACATCCTGGCGGTTGGCGCTCGGGAGGGTGAACTGGTTGTTGGGCAGATTCGGGATCGGGTACAGATCGAGCAGGGGCTGCATTACCGCAGGCACGACCGATGAGGCCGAAAGGGTGGCTGCGCATGAGGTCGGATTGGTGAGTCGGTACGAATTCCCGGCGGGAGTGAGGTTATGACAAGCCGCGGGCAGGACGCTGTCGATGGTGGTGACGCCGAGATTCTGATGCAGGCCTTCATAGACGCCGTAGAAGAAAGTCTTGTCTTTCTTAATGGGGCCGCCGAGCGCTCCACCGAAGTTGTTGCGCTGGAATTCAGGAAGGCGTCTGCCGCCGGAGCCCTGCGCGGTGTCGAAGAAGTTTCGCGCATCGAGGGCGCTGTTGCGAAGGTATTCAAAGACGTCGCCATGGAACTGATTGGTGCCGTTCTTGCTGACGATCACCATCTGGCTGCCCATCGCCATGCCGTATTCGGCGCTGAAGGCGCTGGTGACGACTTTATATTCGCGGATGCCATCGACGCCCAGGGTTGAGCCGACTTCCGAAGAGGTTCCGGCGCCGAGGCCGTTGACCATGGAGGCGCCGTCGAGCGTGTAATTGTTCGAACGTATCGGCGAACCGTTGGCGCTGAACCAGGTGCCGGCGCCGCCCTGTCCGGTATGGGTCTGCACGCTCACGCCGGGCTGAAGCAGAGTGAGATCGACGTAATTGCGGCCGTTGAGCGGCAGGTCAGACATGCGTTGTTCGTCGACGACACCGCCGAGGGAACTGGTGGTGGTATCCACGAGCGGGGCTTCGCCGCTCACGCGAATCTCCTGACTGGCGGCGCCAACCTGCAGGGTGGTGTTGACGACTAATTCCTGCGCGACCTCTAAAGTCAGCCCGCGCTCGGTGATGGTTACGAAGCCGGATTTTTCGACTTTCAGATCATAGTGCCCGACGGGCAGGGCAGGCGCGCGGAAGGCGCCGGAGGCATCGGTGGTCAGCGTTCTCGCGAGGCCTGTATCGGAATTGGAGATCGTGACGCCCGCGCCGGGAATGACTGCTCCGGACGCATCTTTCGTTACGCCCAGAATGGTGCCCGAACTCTGGGCACATAGTGGCAGTGCCGTTACCCACAGAGTAAACAGGAGCGTGGCTCCCATGGTAATTCGACGATACATTCCTGCTTGTTTACGTGCGCTCATGGAATATCCTTTCCCTGCGATCAACGTGTTCCGGAACTGAAGTAAAACGCGGCTTCCGACTCGGCTGCGCGGACGATGCGAATCGAGCCTGTGCCAACAGTCCGTCCTCGCCGCCGCCTGATTTCACAGCGAAACGGATTGAAGCTGAGATGACTATGTCGCAATGAACTTAGTACTGTATTCATCCGCACTCCAGGTTCTGCGCCAGCTTCATATCCGGCGTGGGGATGATGCTATCACAACTTACGGGCAAGCGCGGCAGGGGTGATTTTGGCGTGCGGTAAAAAATTGTAAACAGCGCGCGAGGTAGCTATTGAGCTATAAGTGTCTCGTAAAAACAGGGAAGGTTTTCCTGATAATTCGGAGACGGGAACTTAAGGCGTCTGAGCGTAGTTATGGCCCGGAATGCGGGAACGCGCCGCCGGAAGTACGGGCGGGTAGCCGGGATAGTCGGGAGCGGTATACAAGGACGAGGTAAGTTGACAAGCCGGAGCGCTTCGCTGTAGCATCAGGCGGGTTAAGGATTCCGTTCGAGTTTCGGTCACGGAGATAAATATGGCGCGTTTCAAAATCAGCAATGCAATTCTCGGCAGGCCGCTGATGATTCTGGCTTTGGTTACTGCCGGAACCGCTTTTGCTCACCATTCGGTTCAGGCCGAATTTGACGTGAACAAGGAGATAACGGTAACGGGCACGGTGGCTAAGCTGGAGTGGATCAATCCCCATTCCTACATAACCATCGAAAGAAAAGATGCCAGTGGCAAAACAGAACGCTGGGCATTTGAGATGGCTGCGCCCGGCGTGCTCCGTAAGGCCGGACTGAGCCGGGAAGACCGGGGCGGTTTGAAGCCGGGCGACACAGTAACCATCACGGGGCTCGCAGCCAAAGATGGTTCGACCACGGGCTTTCTTCACGAAATAAAATTCCCGGACGGACGCGTGTTTAAGATAGGCGCGGCCGCCAATGGCAACTAGCCGCAATAAGGAGCCTCGCATGAGTAACTATCCGGGGCGCGGCACCATACTGGCCGCGACTGTCGCGATCGGACTGCTGCCTGCCGCGGCGCCTGCACAGGAAGGGCAACAACGGGGCGGCGATGCACTCAAGCAGACAAAGGTTATGCCGACGCCGATGGCGAGTGACGGGCATCCGGATCTGAGCGGGATCTGGAACGGCGGGTCTCAGCTGGCGAACATCGGCATCGAGATCGGGCCTGACGGAGCGCGCGACACGTCGAGCGGCACGGCGATACCGGTGTTTCCCGCCGCGGCGGGCGTGGGGAACGACAGCGACATTGAGCGCGCCAATGCGCTGGTGCGCCGGATGGGTTCGAATAAGCCGTTATATAAGCCCGAGTACTGGGCGCGGGTGCAGAACTTCGATTCCAACTCCAATGACGACCCGGCGTATCACTGCATGGCTGCCGGGGTTCCGCGCATCGGCGTTCCGTCCCAGATCGTGCAGACGCCGAAGCTTCTGGTGCTGCTCTATCCGGGGCAGGGCGGCCTGCTGGCGACGCAGACGGTGTTTCGTACGATCCCGACCGACGGGCGCAAGCACTCAGATCTGGATGATCTGGACCCGACCTGGAACGGGGAGGGCATCGGGCACTGGGACGGCGACACGATGGTGATCGATACGATCGGGTTCAACAGTTCCAGCTTTCTCGACCAGGTGGGCGGCTATTTTCACGGGGAAAACATGCATGTCGTCGAACGCCTGCATCGCGACGGGAACAAGCTCACGTGGCAGGCTACGGTGGATGACCCCGATGTGTTGCTGAAGCCGTGGACGACAACGAAGCGCGTGGCGGTACTGAATCCGGATCCTAATGCGCTGTTGCCGGAGCCGCTGCCATGCAGCGAGCGGGATTTCGATCACGTCGTCACCAAAGAGCATCACTAATTTCACTGTTACTTCCGCACGCGGTGGCCGGGCCTGACTAAGGAGCTTGTAGGATGCCAACAAAAGCAAGAATGATGAAGATCCTGATAGTCACAGCGGTGGCGGTGTTTGTATTCCGCAGTGCGGAGCGGATGGCTGTGGCCCAGACGAGCGCAGGCGCCAGAACGGCATCCGCGCCGGTTGCGAAAGCCGGCAGCATTAGCGAAGCGCGTGCGAGCCTTACGGCCGCGGCATTTGCGTTGGGAATGATTCGACCTTCGGCGGTAGGAAGGGGCTCGCCGCGGCTGGATGTGGTCAACACACTGGAGTTGTGGGGCGGCGGGACACCGTTTAGCGAGTACCACGTTTCGCTGGCTTACAATCCGCCGGGGATGCGGGTGGAATCGACCAATCCGAAGGGAAAGCCGGAGCACAGCTTTGAAGTCGTGGCGGGCAAGTATGCGTGGAACGAGTCCGAGTTGGGCGGGGGGCTTCAACCTGGAACGGGGACGGCGACTCCGATGCCCGCCGCGAGCAAAGAACGGTTGCTGTGGCTCTGGACGCTGCCTTACGGCGTCGTGAAGGCCGGGCTGGCGGCCGGAGACAATGCGAAGGTGTCGACGGAAAACGGCGCGACCGTCATTACGTTTCCGCTGGCGGGAGAACTGGCGGGAGTTACGGTAAAAGCCACGCTGGATGCGAAGAACCTGGTGGTGAAAGTCGAGACCCGGACCGACAAGCCGGGAATGGACAATCTCGCTACGGAGACGGAGTATTCCGATTATGCGGATCGAGCTGAGGTTCTGACCGACGTGCTGGTTCCGGGCCGCATGGTCCGGAAACGGGCGGGAAAGACTCTGCTGGACGTGCAGGTGAAGACGGCGGACACAAATAATCCCTACGTGGTGATTCCGGTGCCCGACAACGTTGCCGGCGGGATGGGCCGGTAGGCGTTTTCCTGCTTCCGGCGGAAGGAGCAGCGCGTCTCCCTTCAGCAAGAGTGGCGACGGCAGAGCCGGAGCCGCGGAACGGTGGCGGGATCAGGCGACGTGGTCGTGGGACGACGCGGTGGCTGCGCGACTCGATGAATTACGGGGGAAGATGCGGGCGAGCCTCGGGATCGGGATATTCGAGCGCAGTTTGCTCACTGCGGTCTCGATTGCCGCGCGTGGCCCGCAGGAGCGCGAGCGCAGCCATCGACGGCGCGTGCCGGATTTTGCGAGTGCGCGATTCCGGGACTTCGCCAGAGCGAAATTTGCTGTCGCTGTGCCGGACAACTGTGTTAGCCTTCCTAGACATCAGGAGTCAAAACGGAAATCCGGGCGGACATCATGCGGACTGTGGACTCACTCGACGAACTGAAGGAACTGGCCGGGAGCGAACTCGGCCTGACGGAATGGATGATTGTTTCGCAGGAGCGGATCAATCAGTTTGCCGCCGCGACGGGAGACCACCAGTGGATACATCTGGACAGCGAACGCGCGCGGCGCGAATCGCCGTATGGAACAACGATCGCGCACGGATTTCTGACGCTCGCGTTCATCAGCGACTTTGTGCGACAGAGCGTTGAGATCCGCGGGCTGAAAATGACAATCAACTACGGACTGAACCGGGTCCGTTTCCCTTCGGCGGTGCGGGCGGATTCCAGGGTGCGCGGGCGCGTCACGCTGCAGTCCGTGAAAGGCCTGCCGGAGGGCGTGGAGGCAACGTATGTGGTCAGCGTTGAATCCGAAGGTTCGGGAAAGCCCGCCTGCGTAGCCGAGTGGGTGGTTCGCTATTACGCCTGAGTGAGCCCGAACGGGGCGGCGCGGGCGGATTGCCGCCGGACTTGCGAAAGCTACCGTTGGGCGAGCTTACGGAAAACCCGGCGGATGGCGCCAAAGTGGCTCAGACCGGGGCGGCGCGCCAGCCGGCATCGGCCCAAAGTTCGCGGGTGACGACCGGGTTGGAGATCATGAAGCAGACGGCGTCGGCGATTTCCTCGGGCTGAATGAGACGACCGAGCTGCGTGTGCGGCAGGATATGGGCCCGGATGTATTCCTCGCCGAGCGCGCGCACCATCGGGGTGTCGGTGAAGCCGGGATGAATAACGCCGCAGCGCACGCCGAAGAAATTCGCTTCCTTGGCGAGGGTGTTGGACGCGCCTTCGAGGCCGGCTTTCGATGCCGAGTAGGCAACTTGTCCCTTGATGCCGGCCGATGAGACCGAACCGATGAAAACAATGGCGCCCTGCCCGCCTTCTTCGGGCTGCCAGCGTTTCAGACCCTGCGCGCTGCGCGTTTTCGCAATGCGCGCCAGCATCTCAAGTCCCCAGTAGACCGGCGCGATGAGATCGACGTCGACGACCTTGCGGAAGGTCTCCATCGGGTAGATTTCGGGCTCGCGGGTCTCGCGATTCAGCTTCACCGCGATGGAGTCGCGGGTGATGCCGGCGGCCGGGACGCAGATGTTGGGAACACCGTATTGAGCGCAGACGGCATCGAAGACGCCGGCACGGAATTTCTCGTCGGTGGTGTCGCCCTGAAAAGTCTCAATGGCGGTTTTGCCTGGCGGAACCATCGCTTTGGCGCCTTCGAGCGCCTCGGCGGACTGGTCGACGAGGGCAATCATCTTTGCGCCGCGCCGGGCCAGTTCCACGGCCACAGACCTGCCGATGCCGCCACCGGCACCTGTAATGACAGCTATAGAGTCTTGAATGTTCATGTCGTCAGAGTATGAAGTGGGGATGGAAAGTCAGATTAGTCGGAACGGGCGGAGAGCCAGGCGTCGATGTGCGGCCAGGTTTTTCTGGCGGCTTCGCTGCCGGCCATGATGCCGATGTGGCCGCCGGAAACGCGAAACGCTTCCTTGTCCATACTGCCGACGCGGCTGAGTACGGATTCCGACTGGCAGGGCGGAGTGATGTGATCGTCCTTCGCGATGACGGTGAGCAGATTGGCGCGCAGGCGGCTGAGATCGACGGTTTCGCCGCGCACTTTCCAGGTTCCCTGCAGGAGACTGTCGTTGCGATACAGGTCGACGATGAGCTGGCGGAACGCGCCGCCGGCCATGGGAATGTTGTCGGCAACCCAGGTGTTCATGGCATGCCAGGATTCGACGATTTTCGGATTATCGAGGTTGTCCCACAAGCGAAGGTAGTTGGAGATGAAGTTTTCGACCGGCTTGAGGGCCTTGGCTCCGTACTCGATCATTTCAGCCGGCATGTTGCCGAACATGGCGAGGATCTTATCGAGATCGAAGTAGCGCTCGTCGGTCCAGCGGGCAAAAGTCAGAGAGTTTTTGTCGGAGAAGTCGAGCGGCGCGGTGAGGAGCAACAGATTGCGCAAGCCGTCTTCCGGCCGCATGGAGGCATAGACGGTGGTGATAATGGCGCCGATGCACCAGCCGAGCAGACTGAACTCGTCGGAACCGGAGACGCTCTTCATCTTGCGGATGGCGCGGGGGAGGTATTCGAGCGCGTAATCGTCAAACTTCAGATTTTTGTCTTCCGGGCCGGGAGAGCCCCAGTCGAGCAGGTAGACGTCATAGCCGCGCGAGACCATGAATTCGACGAAGCTGTGACCGGGACGCAGATCGAGAATGTACGGCCGGTTCATCAGGGCGAAGATGAGCAGCAGCGGCGTTTTATGTCGCTTTTCCGGCGGGACCACGGGCACGTAGCGGTACAGTTTCGCCTTGTTCAGCGCCCAGATCTGTTCCTTGGGCGTCTGCGCAATCGCGGCTTTGGTGGTGAGAACTTTGCTTGCTCGGCGGAGGCGTTCTTCGGCCTTCGCGAATTCATCACTGCCGGTAGATGTGGGCGCCATCGCTATTTGGCTTTCTTCGTCCTTGTGGTGGGAGCCGCTTTTTTCGGGGGTGAAGCCTTTTCCGGCGACGAAGCCGACTGGCGTCTGGCCATCTCATCCAGCTTCGCGTCCAGATCGTCCAGCCGCATTTCGATATTGGTCAGGCGACCGGCGAGGCTGATGAAGTCCTCCCGGGTGGGCATGTTCACCTGCTGGAGGGTCTGAGCCATCGCCTTTTCCAGCATTTCGCGGAAGGGGATGGACGCTGTGAGATAAGCATCCAGCGTCGCCCCGGTCGCCTTCGCGTACTCCTCCGAGCCTACGGTCTGCGTCATGACCTTCGCCCAGGCGTCGAGGCTGGTGTTGCGCACCGCGCGCCACGCCTCGAGAGGGTCGATCGGCTTGTCGGAATCACTCATGAGTCTATTTTGACAGCTGCGCCTGTGCGGGTTGCCGGCTTCAGAAGCCGGCGGTGCCGGCGGACTTGCTCAGCTTCGCTGCCATATCCAGGAATTCCTTCTGGGTATCGAACCAGGCGGTCACGCCGCGCTGCATGATTTCGGCAACGCCGGTCGCGGGAATGCCCGCCGCGGTGGCCTGCTGCTGCACGGCTTCGGAGACGGCCTTGTTCTGCCGTGCGGCAAAGTCGAGCATGGTCTTCTGGGCTTCGACCGTGCGCTCGGCGGTCTGCTGATAAAGTTCGCTCAACACTTTGATGGAATCCGAAGCGGAAGCGGCGCGAGCTTTGGTGGTGTCCGCGGCTTCGGCGCTCTTCTGAACGACCTGATCGAGAGCGGTCTTCTGGGCCTTAATCCAGGTGTCCATGCCCTGCTGCGCAACAGCCAGAACTTCGACGCCGGGCGCGGCAGATGCCGGAACCGACTTGCGTACCGTCTCGGTGACATCGGCAGCCTGACTGCCGAGCGCGTCGAGAGTCGCCTTCTGCAGCGCGACGAGCCGTTCCACGTTTCTCTGGAGGAGCGTGGTGTAAGCGGCCGCCGAAGTGGCGGGTTCCTGCGGCGTTGCGGTGGATTTCGAATCGGTTCGGGCGGACATAATACCTCTTTTGAGCTAACAGTATTTTCATGCTGCAATGCAGCAATTACAATTTCAGTGTACGACACCGGCGGATGATGTCAAGAGAAAAGGCAAGATAAATGCCACTTTTTGACGGCTGCCCGGCAATCGGGTGGATTGCTGCACTGCAAAACGGCTAGACTCATAGCAGGTTGGCAGACATGCCGGAACGCCCGATCATCATCAAAAAATACGAGAACCGCCGGCTCTATGACACGCATAACAGCCGTTATGTGAATCTGGAAGAGATTGCGCAGATGGTCCGGGATGGCACTGAAGTGCAGGTGATCGATGCCGGCACGGGAGACGATCTGACACGAGTCATCCTGACACAGATCATCACGGAAGGGGCGAAGTCTTCGGATTCGGCCTTCCCGCTCGACATGTTGCGGCAGATGGTGAAGGCTTCGGGGCGAGTCGGCCAGGAAGGTCTGGCGGGCTACATGAAGGCGATGGCCGACATGTATCAGAACACATACGCGGCGTTTGTGCCCGGGTACCCGGTGCCCGGCTTCGCGGTGCCCAGGACTGAACCGCCGGCGCCCGGGTCGCCGCGGGGCGAAGAGGGCGGGTCTTCCATTGAGGAACTGCGCCGCCGGATCGAAGAACTCGAACAGTTGATGGCGCGAAACGCGAAGGCGCGCCCGGCCGCAACGAAGAAGCGCACTGCCACGCGGAAGCGCTGAGTGTCGCGGCGAAGCACCCTGACGGGGAACGAACGAAACGTTCTGTAAAAGCGGTCCGGGGCGACGGCCAAAGGCGCGCGATGGATATTTCGGCGGAAACCGGAACTGCCGGAAGGTAAGTATGCGGCGCGGGCATCGGAGGTGATGCGTTTCGTTCACGACGGTGTAACAGGAACGCCGGGAGCTTTTGGAGATCTGCAGTAAAATCACGGGAAAGAGACGAAATATAAACTTTTCACTGCAGAAATTGCTTGGCGGAATTTAACGGTTCGGGGCCAATATGGGGCCGTTCCTGCCGTATACTGGCATAACGGCAGGCGTGGCGCATCGTGGCCGGGCGAGGGTTGAGGTGCGAGGACTGACAGGCTGGAAAGCGCACACCGCGACTGGTTCGGAGAGCAGTTGCGCAGACCGGAAAGCGCCGACTTTCGATCAAGCTAAATTGACAGCGCACAGAAAAGGCGGCGCGGACCGCGCGGCGAGTCTGGTACGACGGCGGACCACCCTGTTCGGGCTGCTGGCCGTCACCACGCTGCTGGCCGCAAACGCCAGCGCGCAGACGGCGCAGACCATTACGTTCGCGGCACTGAGCGACGTGGTTTTGGGAGTTTCGCCGTTTGGCATCACCGCGACAGCCACGTCCGGCCTGACGGTTAGTTTTGCATCGAACTCCCCGACGGTCTGCACGGTTTCCGGCGCGACGGTTACGATCGCATCCGTGGGCAGTTGCTCGATAACGGCGTCGCAATCGGGCAACGGAACGTATGCGGCGGCAACGCCGGTGACGCGCGCCTTCAACGTCCTCGCCTTGCCCACAGCCAGCACGACAACGTTGACGGCGCTGCCCTCGATCTCCAATTACGGACAAAGCGTAGCGCTGACGGCGACGGTGACGCCTTCCTCGGCGACCGGGAAGGTGACGTTTTACGACGGCACCACGATGCTGGGAATCGGGGCACTTTCGGGCGGGACGGCGACAGCGACAACGGCGCTGCCGGCGCCGGGGACGCGAGCGCTGCGGGCGTATTACCAGGGCGGGGGGACGCTGGGAGCGAGCACGTCGGCGAATTTCACCGAGACAGTGAATGCGGTGGGCGGGAATGCGCTCGGCACGCCGGTTTCGTACACGGCGGGGGCGTTGCCTTGGGCACTGGCGGTGGGCGACTTCAACGGGGACGGCAAGCAGGATCTGGCGACGGCGGATCTGGGCGGCGGCGCGGTGGTGGTTCGGCTGGGAACGGGGACGGGCAGCTTCGGCGCGGCCACGTCTTACGCGGTGGGAACGAATCCGACGGCGGTGGCGGTGGTGGACTGCAACGGGGACGGCAAGGCGGACCTGGTGGTACTGAACACGAACAGCCAGAACGTCAGCATCCTGCTCGGGAATGGCGACGGGACGTTTCAGGCAGCGGTGAACTACGCGACCGGCATGGACGGGTTCGGCGTGGCGGCGGGCGACTTTAACAATGACGGGCGGGCCGATCTGGCGATTGCGGGCGGCAGCGGAATGGTGGTGCTGATCGGGAACGGCGACGGGAGCTTTCGGACGCCGGTGACGTACGCGGCGGGAGCGAGTTACTGGGGCGTCGCGGTGGCGGATTTCAACGGGGATGGCAAGGCCGATCTGGCGACATCGAGCACCAGCGGCGGCGTGCAGATTTTTCCGGGGATTGGCGACGGCACTTTTCAGACAGGCAATGCGTACTCATTCGGTCCGGCCGATCAGGCGCAACTGATCGCGGCCGATCTGAACGGAGACGGGAAGACGGACCTGGTGGTGGCGGCGGGCAGTCCGGGGCCGGAGGTGTATGTGCTGCTGGGGAACGGGGACGGCTCGTTCCAGACGGCGGCGGGATATGGCAGCGCGGCCAACGGCACGGGCGTGGCGGTGAGCGATTTCAACGGCGACGGCATTCCGGATATTGCGGCGCAGGGGGCCGACGGCCTGGACATTCTTATCGGCAAGGGCGACGGGACGTTCCTGACGGGATATTACGGACCGCTCAGCGATGCGAACGCGGTACTGAATATCGCGGTGGGCGATTTCAACGGGGACGGACGCGCCGACCTGGCGCTGGTGGATACGGGCATCCAGTTCCTGGTGAGTCCGGGAACGGTGCTGCCGACGCAGACGATTACGTTCGGGACGATCGGGACACAGGCGCTGGGGACGGGGCCGCTGACGCTGACGGCGACGGCGAGTTCCGGCTACACGGTTTCGTACGCGTCCAACACGACGGCAGTATGCACGGTGAGCGGCAGCACGGCGACGCTGGTGACGACAGGGACGTGTTCGATTACGGCGACGCAGAGCGGGAACGGGGTTTACGCGGCGGCGGCGCCGGTGACGCGGAGCTTTACGGTGAATCCGGCGGCGCAGACGATTACGTTCGGGGCACTGAGCGATGTGACGTTTGGCGCGAGTGCGTTCAGCGTTTCGGCGACGGCGAGTTCGGGGCTGGCGGTGACGTTCGCGTCGGGGACAAGCGCGGTGTGCACGGTGAGCGGCACGACGGTGACGATTGTTGCGGGAGGCTCGTGTTCGATTACGGCGAGCCAGGCGGGCAATGCGAGCTACGCGGCGGCGACGCCGGTGACGCGGAGTTTCACGGTGAATCCGGCGACGCAGACGATTACGTTCGGAGCGCTGAGCGGGCAGGCGTTCGGGAGTGCGCCGTTCGGGTTGACGGCGACGGCGAGTTCGGGGCTGACGGTGAGCTTCGCATCGAACAGCACCGGGATCTGCACTGTGTCGGGGACCACGGTCACGCTGGTTGCCGTGGGGACATGTTCGATTACGGCCAGCCAGGCGGGCAATGCGAACTACGCGGCGGCGACGGCGGTGACGCGGACGTTTAGTGTTACGCAGGCGGCACAGACGATTACGTTCGGAGCGTTTAGCGGGCAGCCGTTCGGGAGTGCGCCGTTCGGGCTGACGGCGACGGCGAGTTCGGGGCTGACGGTTGCGTACGCGTCGAACAGCACGGGGATCTGCACCGTGTCGGGGTCGACGGTAACGCTGGTGGCCGTGGGGACTTGTTCGATAACGGCGAGCCAGGCCGGGAACGGCAACTACGCGGCGGCGACACCAGTGACGCAGACGTTCAGCGTGACGCAGGCGACGCAG
>CAIKMJ010000073.1 GCA_903828455.1 uncultured Acidobacteriia bacterium
AGGCCGACTGCGTTCCGGTGAAGAATCCGCCGCTGCCGGCAACCGACGGCGTGGTGATTCACGATCCCTCCATCAAAGTGGCGCTGGAAAATCCGTATGTACGGGTGCTGGAGCTGGAAGTAAAACCGGGGGAATCGGAACCGCCCCACACGCATACGTGGCCGACGGTGGTTTACTACTATCGCCTGCCCACATCGCGGCGCGGCACGGCCGACGGTCAGCCGCCGGTGGACCGGCCGGAACTAAAACAGCAACAGGTGACGTTTGAGAATCATTCGCAGCCGATCCATACGCTGCTCAATACGGGGACGTACCTTTATCAGGCACACAGGATCGAGATCAAACCCGTGACGGGCGAAGCGGTCACCGGTAAGTAACCGGTGACCGCCGCCCGCGCGCGGGGCTTAACTTACTAACTAAGCAGTTCCTGCTTACTAACTAAGCAGTTCCTTCTTACTAACTAAGCAGTTCCTACTTCCAGGCAGAGTAGACAGGCTTGCTGACGAGGAACGACTGCGTGGCGCCCTTGCGAGGCGTGAACTTCTGCACGCGGCCGTTATCTACTTCAGCTACGTAGAAATTGCCTTCCTGGTCCACCGTGATGCCGTGGACGCCCCAGAATCCGCCAGGGTAATCGCCCCACGCGCCGAAGGCGTACAGAAGGTGACCCTCTGTGTCGTACTTCAGCATGCGGTTCGAGTTGCGGTCGAAGCCCCAGATGGTGCGATCGGCGCCCATATAGATGAGGTGGATGTCCGACGGCGCCGGGCCCATGCTCCACGACGAAAGGTACTTGCCGTTTTCGTCGAAGACCTGAATCCGGTGGTTGCCGCGGTCATTGACGTAAACCCGGTGAGTCTTCGGATCCACAGCGATGCCATGGACGTTGTTCCAGTAACCGGGACGCGTCTCCTTGCCGCCTTCGTCGCCCTTCTTGCCCCAGTCCAACAGGAACTTGCCATCTTTGTCGAACTTGGCCACGCGAGTGCCGTTGTAGCCGTCGGCGACGAACATGGTGCTGTCGGGCAGCCAGCCGAGATACGTGGGCCGGTTGAAGTGCGTAGCGTCGGCGCCCTTCACCGTGGGAGTGCCAATGGTTTTCACCAGAGTCTTGCCGTCGTGGGTGAACTCATAGATGGCGTGCATGTGATCGTCGACCACCCACACGTGCTTTTCCGGATCGTAGGGGTTGACGGCCACGAAGTGAGGACGCTTCATGATCTTGTCCCACTGGGTCCAGGTTTCGACAATGTTGCCGTTGCGGTCGATGACGCTCAGGCAGTGCTCCCACTTCGCGTCCACGCCAACGGTACCCTTCCAGAGCTTCGGGCCGTCATCGGGATCCTGACCGCTGCCACCGGCGCCCGGCAGCGACGAAGACGTAGCGTCGCGAATCGGCAGCCGGCCTATGGGGAACTGAATGCTGGGGCCCATGTCGGTCAGCAGTTTGGTTGCCGGCCGCGGAATCTTCGGCAGTTCGCCGCGGAACAAAACGTAAATGCGATCGGGGCTTTCGGCAAAGATGCCCTGCCCTGCGCCCCACGTCCACTTTTCGTTGCCGGGAAGCGTGCTGATGTCCTTGGGCCAGCCTTCGGCCACATCGTAGGGCCCGAACAGATCCTGCCCACCCACTTGACCGGGAACGGCCGCGAAGCCCAGTCCCGGCTTCGCGTCGGCCAGAACCGGCGACGTCTTGAGTGAAAATACGGTGCCGACGACACAGCCAATGGCTATGCCGGTCACCACTAACGCAGCGTTGCGCATAAATTCTCCTGGAAGTTTTTTCCGTGCTCAGATATCATACATCCACAAAGCCGTTGTATGTTCAGCTATCATACATCCGAAAAGGACCTCATGACTCGTATGCGTAAAACCACCGTCGCCGGGCTTGCGGCGTGCTGCTTCGTGCTGGCCGCCATGTCGGCGACCGGCGCGGAAAAGAAGCCCGCCAAAGTTCCGCCTCAGGCTATCGATGCCAACGGCGCTCCCGTTTTCAAGGTCGATCCGTTCTGGCCCAAACCGCTGCCCAATCGCTGGAGCATGCAGCAGGTAACGGGGCTGTGGGTCGACGACAAGACCAACCACATCTGGTTTCTGAATCGCGCGGCCGCAGCCGACGGCGATGAAATCGGCGGTGGTGGCAACCCGCCCCGCATCGATTGCTGTGTGCGCGGCCCCGAAGTCATCGAACTCGACCAGGAAGGCAACGTGGTCAGCTCGTGGGGCGGCCCCGGGCATCATCCGCTCTGGCCCACCGCGCTGCAGTCCATCATCGTGGACCCCGATGGCAGCATCTGGATCGGCGGGACCGGCCGCAACGACAGCATCCTGAAGTTCACCCATGACGGCAAATTTCTGTGGGACTTCGGCCACCGCGCACCCAATGATCCTTCGTTTAAAGAGAACAACCAACAGACCGACGTCCTCGCCTCCAACCGTCGCTTCAACATCGACTTCGGCGCGCGCGAAATCTACCTGCTCAACCAGCGGCGCGTCCTGATCTACGACATGGACACAGGCGCCTTCAAGCGCGGCTGGGGCGGACACGGCATGCCGCTGAGCGAAATCAGCAACGACCCGATTCCCGGCTACACCTGGAACGGCGGCCCGCCGCCGGAAGAAAAGAACATGGTGCCCGACCTGCACTTCGTTGAGTTCGATAAAGACGGTCTCGTCTACATCGGCGAGCGCGGTCAGGATCGCATCTCCATCTACACCAAGCAGGGCAAGTGGGTGAAGGACTACTACGTTTCTCCCAACACGCCGGCGCGCGGAGCGGACTGTGGCGGTCTCAACAAAATGACCGCGCCGCCCTGTGGCACCACCTATAAGATGACCTTCTCCAAGGATCCCGAACAGAAGTACATGTACGTGGCCGACGGCACCAACAATCACGTCTGGATCCTGGACCGCAAGACCGGTAAAACGCTCGGCAACTTCGGCAGCAACGGCAAGTACGCTGGCCAGTTGCACTGGATCAACGCAATCGGCACCGACCGCTTCGGCAACATCTACACCGGTGAAGTGGAGCAGGCCAAGCGCATCCAGAAGTTTGCGCCCGTGCCCGCCAACGCCAAAAAGTAACGTGTGACCCGATCCGAGGCAGGAGAACAAATGCAAAAAAAGCAGAATCAACGCTGGATGGCTCTCGCGGTATTCGCCGCGGCCTCATTCACGGGAGCAGCGTTCCCTGCCTCGGCTCAGAACACGGCGAGTCTCGATAAGTTCGTCATCACCGGCGACGCCGCGAAACGGGCGAAAACGCGGACCGAAATTTCCGGCGAGACCGCCGAGAAGCTGGCCAAAGCCTGCGAGGCCTACGCCAACGAGAAGCACGTCTCGGTGGCGATTTTCATCGTCAGTCCGTCCGGCGCCGTGGTGCATTCACACCGCATGGACGGCCTCGGCCCCATCAACGTGGAGACGGCGCAGCGCAAGGCGCTCACGGCACTCTACATCCGGGGCGCCACAAGTGTCTATGAAAAGCGCTATGACACCGACCTGCAGGCCGAAGTCGCGCGCGTCATGCTCGATAAATACTGGGTTTCCGGCGGATTGCCCATCATTGTGGACGACCAGTTGATCGGTGCCATCGGCGTCGGCGGTTCGCGCGATGACGATGAGAACTGCGCCTACGCTGCGCTGACCAAGGTACTCGGGCCGCAACCGCCGCTCCCGACCACCGACAACGTGCCGCCGCGAAAGAAGCAGTAGCCGCATTCGTTGAGAAGCCCGGCGCGTCCCGGTCACACACGTGAAAGCTGAGTTTTTGATGGATTCGGCCCATCACGCGCCGACGAGCGCCCGGGACGGGCGAACTCCAGCAGCACCCGTTCCACCATTGCGTTTCAGCACTTCCGCCGCGGCCCGGAACGATGAGAGTTCGCCCGGTACCGCTTCATCACCGCACCCTGCCAACCCGGCCCGGCTCAGCTTTATAAACAAGCAACTTCATAAACAAGCAGCTTCATAAACAAGCAGCTTCATAAACAAGCAGCTTCCTAAACAAGCGGCTTCATAAACAAGCAGCTTCCTAAACAAGCAGCTACCCCGCCTTCATTCACCAACCGCCGCGCCGGAAGAAAGCACCTTTGACACCGGCGCCAAAGCGTTATAGGATTGCCGCCAATGTGCCCGTCCCGACACCAGGGACGAATCTGCAAGGAGGCAACCATGAAGCTCCGTTGTTCGCGAATCCGGCTCGTCGCCGCGCTGTCGCTCTCGATGCTCATTTTGAGCGCCCCGTTCCTGAAGGGCCAAACCAGCACGTCCACCATTTCCGGTACCGTCACGGACCAGAGCAGCGCAGTCGTTGCCGGCGCCAAGGTCACGGTCAGGAATGTCGACACCGGCGTGGCCGTGACGCTCACCAGCGATACGGAAGGGCGCTACCGGGTTCCGGAAGTCATCATCGGCAATTACGAAATTCGGGTTTCGGCAGCGGGTTTTGAAACTGTAGTCCGCTCCGGCGTTTCGACCGCGCTCGGGCTCGAGTCGATAGTCGATATTGCGCTGCCGGTCGGCCAGTCGCAGCAGGTCGTCACGATCGACGCGCAGGTCTCGCAGGTCGACACCACCAATACCGCCATTTCACTGAACCTCGACCAGCAGCAGATCAACGACCTCCCGATGGGGACCAGCCGCAACTTCACCGACCTGATCAATCTCGCGCCAGGCGTGGTGGCCGTACCCAACGGCGGTGGCAATCTCTACGGGCAGCAGGCGAGCTACACGGCTTCCGGTTCGCGCCCCACCGGGCTGGGCTTCCTGATCGACAACACGAACCTGACCACGTTCCAGAACAAATCGGCTGGTTCGGGCGGCACCGGATCTTCTCCCGGTATTGAGGCCATCACGCAGTATCAGGTTCTGACGAACACCTACAGCGCGCAGTTCGGAGGCAACGGAATTGTGGTCAACGCAGCCAGCAAGTCTGGCACGAACGGCTTTCACGGCAGCGTCTACACATTCCTCGGCAACAGCGCCCTGAACGCGCGCGCCATCTCCGATCTGGCGGTGGTTCCGCCCCATACGACGGCCGGGTTGCCGCCCAATCGGACCGTGGTCGGCGGGGCAGCGCTGGGCGGCCCCATCCGAAAGGACCGGATGTTCTTCTTCGTGAACTACGAGGCTCTGCGTAACGGGGGCAGCAACGCGACGCTGGTGCAGAATCTGCCCGATGCCCAGGCGCATCAGGGGTACCTGCCCTGCAATGTCGCGGGCCCGACGTACGGTTGTAATTCAGCCACGAACCTGGCGTACGTCGGTTTTGCACCCGGCATCCAGCCGCTGATGAGTCTGCTGCCGGTCGGCACGATCCCTGCACTGGCCACCAACGGAACGGC
The DNA here is from genome assembly GCA_903828455.1 of uncultured Acidobacteriia bacterium. Classification (GTDB taxonomy): domain Bacteria; phylum Acidobacteriota; class Terriglobia; order Bryobacterales; family Bryobacteraceae; genus BOG-234. The sequence continues at coordinate 5,346 of CAIKMJ010000073.1, forward strand.
CACCGGACTGGGCAATGAATACATCAGTAACGCGCAGGCGAACCATGACAACTATCTGCTGTCCCGCATCGATTACACGTTCTCGACGACCGACAGCATTTTTGTCCGCGTCGTGAGCGAGCAGGCGTATCGCAGCGGCACCACTGGAATCGGAGTCTTTAACGAACGCGACGGAACGGGAAACTGGTACGCAACGCTCGAAGAGCGTCACATCATTTCCCCCACGATGATCAATCTGGCCCGCGTCAGCTTCCTTCGGCCGCAGGAGATCGGCAGCCAGAACAGCCCGGCGTTTCCGGCGCTGCAGATTATTCCGGGGGCGCCGGTGAGCGGAGTCGTCATCGTGCCTTCAGGCAACAAGATCCTGGGCCCCAACCAGTCGATCCCATTCAACACCACGCAGGACGGCTACCAGGCGATGGATGACGTGATCTGGACGCACGGCGCGCACAACCTGAGATTCGGCATCGGGACCACCATCACCCAGGACTTCACCGTCGCCGTAAATTCACCCGGAGGACAGCTTCAGTTCAACTCGATGCTCACCTTTCTCCAGGGATCTCCCGCGCAGATTCAGGGACCGCTGCCGGGCCTGAGCTACGCCAACCGTGACATGCTGGAGCGGCTCGTCACTCCCTACGTCCACGACGAATGGAAGGTCTCCCGCAAGCTCACGCTGAACATCGGCCTGCGCTACGAGTGGGCCTCGAACCCCACGGAGCGGCGAAACAACCTTTACACGTTCACCAGTCCCGCAACGAATACCACGTGGGTGAACATTCCCCACGCGTTTGCGAATAACCCGACGAATAAGAATTTTGCGCCGCGCTTCGGCTTCGCGTTCGATCCGTTCGGCGATCACAAGACGTCCATCCGCGGCGGTTTCGGCATTTTTTACGACGTGATGACCGGTCACATCATCCTGCCCGGTTACTGGGGATCCTTCCCCAACCAGTCCGCCAAGGTCACCAATCCGCCGTTCCCCAACCCGTCCTTGGCGCTGACGGCGGCGGCGCTTCCGGTGCCGCTTGTGACGGGAGGCCTGCTTTACGGCAACGGCAAAACGAGCACTCCGTACGCCATGCAGTACAACTTCAATATCCAGCGCGAACTGGTGCAGCACATGCTGTTCCAGGTGGCCTACGTGGGATCCCGCGGCGTACACCTGCTCGGCACAATCGAGGAGAACCCACCGCAGCTGATCAACGGCCGTTTCGCTACGCTTGCAGCCAACGGAAACTCCACCGCGAATCCGGCGATCAACCCAAAGCTGGGGAGCCTGCAGATGCGCAGCACGTGGGGCAACTCGGTGTACAACGGGCTGCAGGTCAGCCTGACGCGCCGCTTCACCAATAACTTCTCGCTCCAGACCTCCTACGCGTTTTCCAAATCGCTGGACTACGGCTCGTCGTTCTCTCAGGACACGGCGGTTGGAAACAACGTGATCACATCGGATCCCTACGATACATCCATTGATCGCGGGCGCTCCACGTTCGACCGCACGCAGGTGCTGCGCATCAACGCCACGTACCAACTGCCGTTCAGCCGGAACGAGTTCGTCCACGGCTGGAGGCTTACCGGCATCTGGTCGCAAAACACGGGGGCGCCGGACACCATCAACGATGGCTTTTCGCGCTCCGGCATCGGCAGCAACCAGCCTTCGGCGGACCGGCCCAATCTGGCATCGGGCTGCAGCCAGAACCCCATCGTCAATCGCCCGCTCGCCAACGGCATACTCTGGTTCGACCCCACCTGCTTCGTCCTGCAACCCGCCGGAACCCTGGGCACGGTGGGACGCACCACCGTAACAGGGCCGCCTTTCAAAGGCATGAACTTCGGGCTGCTCAAGGACACACGGCTCCCCAAGGTATCCGAACTGTTCACCGTGCAGTTCCGCGCCGAAGTGGCGAACCTGTTCAATCATCCCAGCCTCGCTCTCAACCAGACAGGCGGCGGGCAGCCGAATCAGATCTTCACCAACGGCAATGTCAATGCCGATGGTTCGGTGGGAACCCGCAATCCGAACGCCGGCATTATCACCGGCCAGATCGGCAGCGGCCGTACGATCACACTGGCCCTGAAAGCTACCTTCTGACGCTGAGTCGGGGGACGCCTCCGTCCCCCGATCCACTCCGCGCCCGATGGCCCCAACACGGTGTCTAACGGGCGGGCATGTGCCTGGCCGAAGACTCGTTCTCGCAGGCGTACTCAATCAGTTCCGCGTCCGGAAAAAGGTCGAACTCCATGCGGGTTGTCCACGGAGCGCTGTAGGCTTTTGGGTCGTCGATGGTCAGGTCCAGTTCAAGATGGCCAAGGTCGGGACGACGATAGCGCTCGATCAGGTGCAGCGCATCTGTGTGGGGATGGTCGACGTTGTCAAGAACCACGTTCTCGCTGATGCCGACGGTATCGACAATGAACGTATTACCGTCCCAGCGTCCGATGGAGTAGCCGAAGCGGGTTGGTTCGCGGTTCACCGGCAGCGGACGACCGTCGGTGAAAACCTGGCGGAAATTGGTGAATTCCTCCATGAGCATCAGCGTCATCTCCGGAGCATGCACGATCCGGAACGGATGATTGCCCGCCATCGCCTGGCGGGGAAAGCCGCGGGGCAGGCAGGTTAGGCCGTCATGCCACTCATCCGGCGACCGGTCCGCCTTGCGGAACGCTTCCTCCGCCCACGGCAGAAACGGCACATGCTCCACCCCGGCAGCCAGATCTGCCCAGTGCCGGTCATCGCGCCTCATCCAGACACCGGTGAGGTCAGGCTTCCCGTTCGCCTGCTTCGGCGCGGGTGCTGTGAGGTCGGGCTTCCCATCGGCTGTCCGCGGGAGACCGGGCGTCGGGTAGTCGAGCCACTGGGCCGCGAGCGGGAGGCACATCATCGCCAGCGGAACGTACAATCGCAGCAGCTTCGTCGGCATGGGTCTGATCTATTCCAACATATCTTTCGGCCGAATCGGGCAGCGCGTGCCGAGCTCGCCGCAAGTGGATCCGTCGCCGGAAACATGTATTTGAAACGCGCACCTCGCGGACGACACACCATTGCATTCGGCTGCCAACGCAAAAGGGGCCGGATCGCTCCGGCCCCGCTATAGTTCGTTCAACTATCCCAAAGGATCACTTGGGCAAGACATGGATCAGCGCGCCGGGGTTGGCGTCTTCCAGCATCCAGAGCGAGCCGTCGGGGCCTTCCTCCACGTCGCGGATGCGGTGACCGACGTCCCAGCGTTCGGCGGTTTTGGCGCCACCGTGACCGTCAAAAATGATTCGGGTGAGCGACATGCTGGCGAGGCCGCTGACAAACCCGTTGCCATTCCACTGCGGGAAGGTCCGGGTGCCGCGGTAGAACATCAGATTGCCCGGCGCGATCACGGGCACCCAGTAGAGCACGGGCTTGGCCAGGTCGGGACGCGTGTCGGGATGAGGAATCGGCACGCCGTTATAGTTCTTGCCATACGACACGAGGGGCCAGCCGTAATTCTTGCCGGGTTCGATCAGGTTGAGCTCGTCGCCGCCGCTCGGGCCGTGCTCCACCTCCCACAGTTCACCAGCGGGAGAAAACGCAAGGCCGTAGGGAGTGCGAAAGCCGCTGGCCCACGTTTCCGAAGGCGTCAGGTTGGGGCCGGTAAAGGTGTAGTTGCTGACGACCTTGGCGGTCTTGGCGGCTTCAGTATCCCGGGGCGGATCGATCAGCGAGATGGTGGACGCGCCGGTCTTGCCGGCGTTCGGATTGCCCGGAGCCGGCTTGCCGTCGAGAGTCAGGCGCAGGATCTTGCCCGCGGGCTGGTCGGGATCCTGGGCCGGAGTCATGCGCTGGCGGTCGCCAACTGCGAGGTAGAGGAACTGGCCATCCGCAGAGAAAGCGACCGCCGCTCCTTCCTGGCCGCCTTTGCCGCGCGGCAACTGGCGCCACAGCACCTCGAAGTTTTCGAGTTTTGCCGATGTGGCGGTGGCATTCAGTTTGGCGCGCGCGAGAGCCAGGCCCCCGCCGTAATCGCCGGGTTCGGCGTATGTGAGATAGATGCTTTGGTCGGTGGAGTAATGGGGGGAGACAAAGACGCCGAGCATGCCGTTCTGTCCCTGCCAATAGACCGGCGGGGTGTTGGTGACCGGTATCTTCTGCCCCTGCTGGGTTACCAGCCAGACAGGTCCAACTTTTTCGGTGATGAGCATTCTGCCATCGGGCAGGAAGGCCAGCCGCCAGGGCAGCTCAAAAGTGGCCACCGTCGTCATGGTGAAGGGCAGAGTGGCTTCGGGCTTTTGTTCGCCCACATTGACCTGGGCCCAGAGCGCGGCCGACGCCAGAGTGAAGAGCAACGGCGCTTTTGCAAATTTCATCATCATTTTCTCTCCTGCTTTTCGAGCGCCCTGCGTGCCGCATCCGCCATGCATCGAACCAGTACGGGCGCCGTTGTTCATCGTACATCAGCATCGGCACCGACCGGGTACGCCGGTCTGCCCGTCCCGCGGCTACTCCGCGCTGAACGCCAGCAGAACGTTGCCGGGCTTGCCCGCCTGCACGGGAACGCCTGGGTAGCCGGCGCCCGCGAAGACCATTCCGCCTGCGATCGTGGGCCCGGCAGCTCCCATGGAACCGCCCTCCGCCGGAACTCCGTTCACCGTTTTGAATTCCTGCGCCATATCGAACTGCCACAGAATTTTGCCGTCGGACGCGGATAACGCGCGCAGCACGCCGTCCCATCCGCCGGAGAACACGACGCCGGAAATCACCGACGTTGCTCCGTCGTGTCCGCTCTTGCGTCCCGCGGCCGGTTCAATCGGCGTGAACCAGTTGCGCTCCCCGTTTTGAACAGACAGCGCCACAATGCCGCCGGTGCGCAGTCCGAAAAATGCGTTGCGCTCGTCGGCGCTGCCGCCAAAGTTGAGCTGTCCAACAGCGGTGGGTACTTTCGATGCCAGCGAGGTCTTCCACACAACCGCACCCTTGCGGTCGGGGTCGTGCGCCCAGACGATGCCGCTCTTCTGCGGCGCGATCAGCACAGTCTTGCCGCTGGGCAGATCGCGGAGAATTGGCGAGGCGCCGAAGTCGTAGTCGGGGCCGGCGTTGTCCGGGCAGTTTTCTTTTGACTTCGCGTTTTCAAGGCAGCCGGTCACCCAGGCATCGTTCGCCAGATCCTGTGCGGCCCAGAGGATCTTGCCGGTGTTCATATCGAGAGCCACGATCGCGTCGCTGTTGCCGGTGGCGGGCTCGGAGTAGGCGTCGCCGGTCCCGACATACAGGGCATGGCGCTTCGGGTCGAGCGTCGGCGCGCTCCACACGCCTGCGCCGGAAGGCGCCCAGCGTTGCGTGCCGAGGGAATTCCTGGTAGTCTTCTTCGCCACTTCAGGTATCAGATATGTTTTCCAGATCTGTTTTCCCGTATAGGCGTCGAGTGCCAGAACACTGCCGCGGAACGTGCAGCACTCATATTGCGGATTGCCGGCAGCGGCCTCCTCGCCCGACGCCACGGGCACGTAAATGCGCCCCTGGTAGACCTGCGGCGCACCGGTCAGCTTTGCGTAAGGATGGCTTTCGACCTGGACTTTCCATACTTCCGCCCCGGTCTGTGCATTGACCGCATAGGCAGTGCCCTTCTGATCGCCAAAGTACGCGAGATAGCCGTGCCCATCTTTGCCCGGACCAATACTGATTGCCGTGCGAACGCCCGCGGCCGCCGTGTACGACCAGTATTGGCAACCTGTGGCCGCGTCCAGCGAATACACGGTGCCGGTATCGACAGCCACGAATACGCGTCCGCCGGCAACCGTAGGCTGACCGTAGACCGACTTCGCGCCGGGAAATCCGAACGCCCATTTGAGCTTCAGCTTTGCAGCCTGGGCGGCGTCGAGTTGCGCTCCGGCACCCTGGTACCTTGCATTGCCTGCCCCGTTTCCCCACCCGTTCCACGAAGGCCGGGAAGCGATATCCGGAACAGGAGGATTGGAAACGCAACTGCCCGGCTCCTGCGCGAAAGCGGCGAGCGAAAGACAGAGAAACAGGAAAAATTTCATGGGTGGATTGTATCGCGCCGGAGCGGGCAGCGGATCGGATTGCATCGCCACCGGCTCTGTCGTTGCCGCAAGCGTGGATCGAGGTCGCGCCGGACCAACGCCCCCTGCGCGGCTCGCTACATCTCCAGCTTGCCGTTAAACACCATTTCCCGCAGATGGAACTTCTGCTTAATGGTGCTTCCGGCAAATTTGAATGCCACTTCCACGTCGCCGTCGTTGATCGTGAACGGATCGTTTCGAGGGAAAAAGAGAAACGCGTCGACGCCGCCGTTCACGCCCTCGCGCATCTGAACACTGGTCGGCGTACGGCTTCCTTTTTCTTTCGACGCCAGCGTGCATTCCGTCATGGCCTGTTTCAGCGCATCGGAAGACAGTGAGCTCTTCCCGTGCCCGCCGCCGCGTCCGGTGGACGATGCCGCGACTGAAACAACCACAATGTACTCTTTTTCTTCCCGTTCAATCAGCGCCCGGGATTCAGCGGACGAGGCAGCCTCTTTACCCAGCCGAATTTTCTGCGCGCCCTGCTTCATTGGCACACCGGACATGAAATGGATGATGTAGGTCTGCGTGGCGGCTGCAGTTTGCCCACCACCTCCTCCGCCGCCCTTGCCACCGCCCTTGCCGCTGGACAGATCCCGACTCGGCGGCGGTGCGTCGCCGCCCGCGGTAGGCAATACAATCGGCGTGATCGTGACCGTTTTGGCCCAGGGCGAATCGGTCATCAGTTTCTGCAGTTCCTTGTCGGACCACTCGGTGTAGGGCTTCGCCAGCCAGAAATCGGCGGCGGTCAGCAAGGACGCCGCGGCGAGCAGAAGCAGACTTAGTTTTTTCATCAAAATACCTTTTTATGGGGGCCAGGTTTGTGCAGGGCACGTCAGCTTATCGGGTAGTTCAGAAAACATTGGTTTTCCGAATGACGGTCGAATTTGCTTCTCGCTCGCTGACAGCAGCCAGACTATCATGAGCGCCTGTCGCTGTTTCCGAACCCCGTTGCGACCCCGTGGACGCGGCGGCCGCACGTAACTACAATAAGCTTGACTCGCGGCCACACAACACCCGGGGAACACCAGGAGGAACAATGCTCGCAACCCAGATCAGACTCGCTGCAGCCGTTTGGGCCGCGACCGCATGGATCGCCGCGGCGCAGACGCAAACAGCCGCGTGCGGGAACGACGCGCCCAATCCGTATCGGCTCGTGAACGACTGGGTGCAAACCACGCGCCCGCTCGCGGGGACGAACACCGTCAGCGTCGACGCGAAGGACAACATCTGGGTGGCCGACCGCTGCGAGGACAAAGGCTGCGCCGGATCGGCCATGGCGCCGATCTGGGAAATTTCGCCCGAGGGCAAGGTGCTGCGCAATATCGGCGCCGGGATGTTCGTGCTGCCGCATCAGGGCGTACCGGACCGGGATGGCAACGTGTGGGTGGTCGATTACCAGGCGAAGGACGCCAAGGGAATGCAGGTCACAAAGCTTTCGCCGGAGGGCAAGGTTCTGATAACGCTCGGCAAGGCAGGCGAAACCGGCAAGGGGCTGGATGTGTTCGATCAGCCAACTTCGGTAGCGATTGCGCCCAACGGCGATATTTTCGTGGCTGAGGGCCACGCGCCGGCGTATGGCAATTCGCGGATCATGAAGTTCGACCGCAGCGGCAAGTTCCTCATGACCTTCGGCCGCGTCGGCTCGGGAGATGGGGAATTCCGGAGTCCGCACGCGATTGCTTTCGATTCGCAGGGGCGGCTCTTTGTCGCCAATCGCAGCAACAGCCGGGTCGACATCTTCAGTCAGGATGGCAAGTTCCTGGCATCCTGGAAGCAGTTCGGCCGCCCCAGCGGAATCTGGATCGACCAGCACGACACGCTTTATGTCGCCGACTCGGAATCGGAAGAAATACCAGGTAAGGACACCTACAATCCAGGTTGCAGGAGGGGTCTGCGGATCGGCAGCGCGAAGACGGGGAAGGTCGACTACTACATTCCGCCACCGCCGGTGTCGGACCCGAAATTCCCGCCGCCGGAAGGCGTTGCCGCGGATTCCCGGGGCAACATCTACGCCGCGGCGGTGCAGGCCAAAACGGTCTACAAATACGTAAAGGAATAGACGGCGTATTTTCGTCAAACGGACGCCGGACATCCCGCCACTTTCGGGCTACTGCCGCCGCTCCACGGGTTGACTCACCGCGTGCCGAGGTTTTACCATGAGGCAGCGATCCCGCATGTCTGCAGGCAACCCCTCCCGACGGGCGGCGATGGGCTGCAAGTAGTACCCTGAAACCGATCACCTGTTGTAAATCCTGATATGAACAAATCTCAGACTCAACCGTCGTCCGCCAGGCGCATCACGCGCCGCACTTTCGTTGGCGCCACAGCCGCGGCCGCGCCACTCGCCATGCTGGCGCAGGGCCAGAATGCCCATCCCGCGCCCGCGGAAAAACCCAACTTCGTCTTTCTGATGGCCGACGACATGGGTTACGCCGACGTCTCCTGCTACGGGCGGCGCGACTACACCACTCCCCACATCGATCGCCTCGCGGCCGAGGGGATGAAGCTCACGCACGCCTACGCGAATTCGCCGGTCTGCACAGCCAGCCGCACGGCGATCGTGACCGGCCGCTATCAATACAGAACCGATGTCGGCCTGTATGAGCCACTCGCCGGTTCGGAGAACGTGGGATTGCCGGAAGGGCACCCCACCATCGCTTCAACGCTGAAGAAGGCCGGCTACGGAACGGCGCTGATCGGTAAGTGGCACGTGGGCGATGTACCGCAATTCGGACCGCTGAAGTACGGCTACGACCATTTCTGGGGCTTTGGCGGCGGCAATCTCGATTACTTCACACATAAGGTAGGCGAACCGAACAGCGCCCTCGGGCTGTGGGATGGCGACATCAAAAAGGATGAGCACGGCTACCTCACCGACCTGATCGCCGAAAAGACGATCGGGCTGATGCGCGACTACACGAAGACGAAGACGCCGTTTCTGCTCAGCGTCCACTTCAACGCCCCGCACTGGCCGTGGGAAGGGCCGGAGGATGAAGCCCTGGCGCAGATGGGCGGGCTGTCGAGCTACCAGGCGGGCAACCTTGCCACCTACGGCGCGATGGTCAAGCGGATGGACCTCAACATCGGCAAAATCCTGACGGAAATGGACCGCCTCGGAATTTCCAAAAATACCGTGGTGGTGTTCACCAGCGACAATGGCGGCGAGCGTTTCTCCGATACGTGGCCGTTCACCGGCAAGAAGACCGAACTGCTCGAAGGCGGACTGCGCATTCCGGCGATCGTGCGCTGGCCGGCGCATATCCGTGCGGGAAGCACCAGCACGCAGGTCTGCATGAACATGGACTGGATGCCGACGTTCGTCTCCATGGCCGGCGGCCAGATCGACCCGGCGTTCCCCACCGACGGTATGGACCTCACGGCCGCACTCACCAAAAACGCGCCGCCGGTATCGCGCAAGGTCTACTGGCGCTACCGCGCGAATGCGCAGCGGGCCATGCGCGACGGCGACCTCAAGTGGCTCAAGATCAACGATAACCAGTTCCTGTTTAACGTGGTGGTGGATCCTTTGGAGCGCGCCAATCTGCGCTTCAAGCAGCCCGAAGTCTTCAAGCGGATGGCCGAGGAATTCGAGCAATGGAACGGCACGATGCTGGCGGAAAACAGGGTCAAGGCATCGTACAGCTTCGGGCCGGCGCAACTGGCCGATCACTATAACCCGATCGGCGTACCCCGCCAGGCAGCAGCGGCGGCAGCTGAAGCCCCTGAAGAGTAGTGGCCCGGCGCAACTGAAGCAATAGATATACAATTGGCGATGTTCCGGCGAGGAACGTCGCCGCCCAAACTTTTCAGGAGAGCAGAGCAAATGACATCTCAACCCAGCCGCCGCAAAATGTTCGCGGGCGCGGCTATTATTTCGCTGGCCGTGGCCGGAGCGTTCGCCGCGCCGTCGGTCTTCCCCACCGGTCTCACCATTTCCAAAGCGGGCGTGCAGCCCGGTTACGTGGTCTTCGCGTCGCCCGATGGCTTTGCTTATGCCATCGATGTGAAGGGCCAGATTGCGGCCAAGTGGGCGGCTCCGGAACCGAACTCGGTGATGGGCTACACGCGGCCCATGGCGAACGGCAACCTGCTGGCTCGCACCGGTCCGCTGAAACTGCCCACGGCGGCGGCCGAAGCGGGTGGCGGATATGGCGAGAGCACCGCGGTCCCCAGCGTTGTGGAATTCAACCAGGAAGGAAAGCTGGTCTGGAAATACACCGACGACGTGCGCGGACTGCATCACGATGAAGAACGCATGGCGAATGGCAACACGATTCTCGTCTGCAGCCAGGACATCAAGCGGCCGGAGATCTCAAAGCGGGCACTGAAGGACGATTGCCTGATTGAAGTCGACCCGAAGGGCAAAGTGGTTTGGGAGTGGCAGACCGCCGACCATTTCAACGAGCTGAATCTGGACGAAACGGCCAAAGCGGAAATCATGAACGCGTACGGAACAGCCGTCAAGACGGTTCCCGACAGCGCCTTCGACTGGGCCCACATGAACGCCGCCAGCCCGATTCCGGAAAATACAGGCAACACGGATCCGCGCTTCAAGGCCGGCAACATCGTTGTGAGCTATCGCCACCTCAGCACGATTGCGGTAGTGGACAAAGAGTCGAAGAAGATTGTGTGGACGGCCATCGGCACTACGCTGGGCCAGCACAACACGCATATGATCGCGGGCGGACTGCCGGGCGCCGGTCACATTCTGGTATTCGACAACGGCAACAACGACGTCAACCGGAATCCGCGCCACATGCAGAGCCGCCCGAATTCGCGCGTGGTGGAGATCAACCCGCTCGACAACAAGATCGTGTGGGAATACAACGCCGAGAAGAGCGACCGCCCCATGTGGACGTTCGTCAGCCACTACATCAGCAGCGCCGAGCGCCAGCCGAACGGCAACACACTGATCTGCGAAGGCTCCAACGGACGCATCTTCGAAGTCACGCCGGCCGGACAGATCGTGTGGGAGTTCATCAATCCCTATTCGAAGCTGAACGGGAAGATCACGGACAACACCGTGTTCCGCGCCTCGAAAGTAGCGGAAAGCTGGCTGAAGGCGAAGAAGTAAAGCGGCGATACAGCGGTTCGCGGCAGCAAACAGGGACGGGGGCAAGATGCCTCCGTCCTTTTTTTTTGTTCCCGCTTCCGGGCTGTCTGGTGGCGGCCCTGGCCAACGGAAAATCCAGCCCGGCGGCCAAACGCTGTACCACGTCGCTGCCATGCACACAAGGGATTACGTACCAGGGCGGCCCAAAACCAGGGTCCGGTACCGGAACCACTGAAGTTCAGCGTCCTCGTATTGTGTAAGCCGCTCTCGTACAACTAAGCTGAAAATTCGATATACACCGATGGTTAACATCGGGTTCCCGAAGCTCCGGACGATTTCGTCCCTTAACGTCCGCAAGTGACACCGCGGGTTCTGGAAAGGGAGTCAGCATTTGAAAATCAGGGCGAGACGTTTCGCATCGCTGGGTCTGTTCATCGCGTGCGTCAACTCGCTGTGCCGGGGCGGTCCAATCACGGTCCCCGGCGGACTGGCCTCGGGATCTCAGTACAGGCTGGTGTTTGTCACCGCTGACGTTTACACCGCGACCGACGGCCTCAGCAGCGACTACAACACGTACGTCAACAACGAAGCCAATAACCTCGCCGGCAACACCGGCTCCCCGATCGCCGGGCTGAGCACCTGGGACGCCATCGTTTCCACACCCGGACTGGACGCGATCGACAACGTCGGCGCAGATCCTGGAGTCCCCTTGTACGATCTGAACGGCAACCTGGTGGCGCTGGACGCCAGCACGGCTCCCTTCGGGCTCTTCGGCCCCACCACGGGCAGTCCCCTGCCCCATCAGGACCAGATTGTCTTCGATGAATTCGGCAGCGTCGCGCCCGCCGACTCGGGCTATCTCTCTGTCGCGTGGACCGGAACCAATCCGGACGGTACGGGCGCGGCCGGCTTTCAACTCGGCACAACGCTTCACACGTCGTCGATCGCCGGACTGACGCAGGGCATCACGAGCAACTGGATCTACTGGACAAGTCCGTTGCAAACGACCCGGCTGGAGTTGTACGCCATCTCCCACGTTCTGACGGTCCCGTTTGCCAGCGTCCCGGAACCGGCTGCCGGGGGGCTGCTGGCAGTGGGACTTGGGTTCGTTTTTGCGGTGCGGCGAAAACGGGGAATCCGGTAAGCCCGCAGATCGGGCTACGGAAATTCCGGGGATCGCAGCGCCGGGGATCGCACGCCCTGGTTCCCGGGCGGAACATAACAAAATTCCGCCATGGTACTATAAGGTTGTAGTTTGCGCGCCTGCCCTCCACGTCGTAGCATCACGCAGCATCCGACGCCTTTTCGCGTTGAGCTTTTTCACGCGCGTGGGCGCATTAGTCATCAAGGAGTGACCCAACAACAACATGGCCAACTATAGTCAGGGAGCTCAGGTCGAGCATCTGAAGTACGGGCTCGGAACCGTGCTTTCCAGTTCGGATGAGCGGATCGTGATCAAGTTCGACGATCACGGCGAAAAGAAGTTTGTCACCACGATGGTGATCGCGTCACTGAAGAAGAGCGATCGGCAGCCCCCCGCGGAAAAGCGAGCCTCGCGCGCCCGCAAGCCCAAAGTCGCAGCCGCGCCGGCGCAGGCGTAGGCCAGTACGGAACAACAAGCAGCAATGCAGCAAGCCTCCATGGACCCGGCCGCAGCGCCCACACAAAAGACGAAAAGGATCCCCGCTTGAACGCTCGACAGAAACGGCTTTTTGAAGAGTCTCTCAAGAAGAATCCCAACCTCAAGATGCCCACTGAGACGCAGCGGGCCGAACTCACCGAGGACGACCTGGCGCTTCTGAAGCAGGGCGTGGGCGATAAGAGCGGGCGGCCTGCCGCTTCCGCCGCAGCCCCGGCAGCGGGCGAAAACGGCGAAGAAATCGGCAACGAGCCGCAGATCGCCACGGTGATGACCTATTTCGAAGAGAAGGGATTCGGCTTCCTGCGGCCCGACGGCGGCGGAAAAGATATCTTTTTCCACATTTCGCGTCTGCATCAGGGGCAGTCGACCGAACTGGTTCCCGGCGCGAAGGTTGCCTATGAACTGGGCATGGACCGCAACGGCAAGATCGCCGCCAGCAGCGTCCGGATCGTGCCGCCGGCTGAAACACCGGCGTAGTCGGCCAGCAGCTTCACCAACAAAAAGGCGCTCAGCTTCACAGCGAGCGCCTTTTTTTATTGCTTCCGGAAAACTTGGAGCGCACCACTCAGCCGTTTCGACCCGGCTTTTGACCCCCTTGTGTAAAGGGTGGGAATCAACCGGACGCCTTTAGGGGCCATCCACCGGCCGAAGCCGGCAGGGACCAGCGCACCAGCGCCGCTTTGGCCGACTCCCTCATTCTTGAGTGTTGGATCAAAAATGATAGGCCGTCACCTGCCTCGCAGGAACGCTCCAAGTAGTAATTCTAGCGTTTTCAGGTGACATTTCGATACTACCTTTTCGCGCCGGACCGGGTTATACTCTTTAGGTTCCGCTGACTTACAGCGGGGAAAACGGAGAATCACCGAATGCTTCTTACGCCCTTCATGGCATTGCTCCAGGACGCCGCCCCGGCGGCCGCCGATAACACCGGTATGGTCAAAATCATCGCCGGAGTGCTGGCTTTGGTGCTGGTCGGAATTATCATCATGCGCCGCAAAAGCAGCAGCAAGAAGGGCGACGACGAGGAATTCTGAGCGGCTCCGGCTCAGCCTGCCGAATCGGCGGTCTCGGCCATTCCCGGACCTTTTACAAGCGCCCCATGCCCCTGAGCAGCCCCGGCGTGCCCTTCTGAAACTCCCGTGTCACAATTGGCGGGTAAACTGAAGGAACACGGCAACGTTCATCCATGGGTTCCTCCATCCGATTCCGGCTGTTCGTTACCTGCGCCCTGCTGGTGGCTGCTATCGTTCTGGTGGCACGCCTTGCGCCCGGTGCTGGCAGCCCTGTGCGAATCGGATTTGAGATCGTCCTGATTTTCGCCGGTGCCTTCGGCCTGACGTGGGTTCTGTCCTCAGCGATCGAGTGGCATATCCAGCAGTTGAGCAGTTTCGCCGAAGGCGTTCTGCGAACGAGCCGCCCCGATGCCCCGCTGCCCGCCGGCGGAGAGCAGATTTCGCTCCTGCACAATTCGTTCCGCCGTATGGCCGAGCGCATCCGTGAACTGGTGGACCGGCTGAGCCTCGAATCGAGCCGCCGTGACGTGATCCTCAAGAGTATGGTCGAAGGCGTTCTTGCCGTCGACCACCAGATGAGGGTGCTGTTTTGCAACCAGGCCTTATCCAACGTGCTGGGCTTCGATCTCCCGGTGCCCGAAAACACGCCACTGGTGGGGCTGATCCGGGATCCGCAGATGCTGAGTCTGCTTTCCGGCGTCATCGCTTCCGGCGAGCCGGTACGGGTGCGGCTGCAGTTCGCCTCTGGCGAAGCACCGGTCTTCGAGGCTCACGCCGCCCCGCTTGAAATGCCGCCGCACCGGGGCGCCGTCGTCCTTTTGCACGACATCACGGGACTCGAAAGACTGGAACGAGTGCGCCGCGATTTTGTGGCCAACGTATCGCACGAACTGCGGACGCCACTCACCGCCATCCGCGGTTACGCCGAAACGCTGCTGGCCGGCGCCCTCGAAGATGCGGATAACAACCGGCGTTTCGTGGAGATCATCGAAGCCCACGCGATCCGGCTGAACAATATCGCCTCGGATCTGTTGACGCTTTCCGACCTTGAATCGGGCCGGAAGGAAGCTGGCCCGGGGCCGGTCTCGGTGGTAGACGCGATCGACACCGCCGTGCTCACCGTAGGCCCGGAAGCCACCATGCGCGGCGTAAAGCTGATCCGCGGCAGCGTTCCGGACGCGCAGGTCAGCGGACACGCCATCCGCCTCGAACAGGTACTGGTTAATCTTCTGGACAATGCCGTGAAGTTCAACAAAGATGGCGGCGAGGCCCGGGTGGAAGCGAGCATCGATCCGGAGGGCCGCGTCGTTATCACCGTATCCGATACCGGCAGCGGCATTCCTTCTGCCGACCTGCCGCGCATTTTCGAACGCTTCTATCGCGTGGACCGCGCCCGTTCCCGCGAAGTGGGCGGCACCGGACTCGGCCTGTCCATCGTGAAGCACGTAGTGGAGCGAATGGAAGGCACCATTAAAGTGGAAAGCCGGCTCGGAAAGGGATCCACCTTCATCATTTCGCTGCCGCAACGTGCCAATGCACTGGCCGCCTGAGAGAAGACTCGCCAATCTGAATCCAGTTGCTCCGAATCCGATTATGACTTCAACCTCACGCCCCCGAGCTCCACGAAAGCGCCCCGGCTCGGCTTCGCAGCAGGCGGCACCCGCCCCCGTAGCGGAGACAGAGGCACAGGCTCCCGTGGCGTTGTCACTCGACGATCCGGCCCTGTATATGAACCGCGAACTCAGTCTGCTCGAGTTCCAGCGCCGTGTTCTCGAAGAAGCCCGAGACCCCCGCAACCGCCTGTTTGAACGCGTTAAGTTCCTCTCCATCGTCAGCTCGAATCTGGATGAATTCTTCATGGTGCGCGTGGCCGCCATGAAACAGAAGCTCGCCTCCGGCACCCCGAAGCTGAGCATTGACGGACGCACAGTGACGCAGCAACTGGAAGCGGTGCGTACTTCAGTGGATCAACTGGCCGGCGAAATCTACGCCTGTCTGCGCGATGAACTCCTCCCCGCGCTGGAACAGGAGCGGATCACCATCGCCGATTACTCCGCGCTCACCGAAGGCGAGCGGGCCGCTGCAGATCGTTACTACACCGAGACCATCTATCCCGTTCTCACACCGCTCGCCTTCGATCCAGGCAGGCCGTTCCCGCACATCTCAAACCTCAGCCTGAACCTCGCCATTGTGCTGCGCGGCGACGAAGGCAGGACCCACTTCGCCCGGCTGAAGGTGCCGGATTCGCTGCCGCAGCTGGTCGCGGTGCCGGTCGCCGGCGCACCTGGTGCAGCCGGGGCGGAGCCGCACAAATTTGTCTGGATCGAGCAGGTCATCGCGGCGAATCTGCAGTCGCTGTTCCCGGGTATCGAGATTGTTGAATCGCACGCCTTCCATGTGACCCGCGACGCGGAAGTCGCCATCAAGGAACTGGAAAGCGACGACCTGCTGGAGAGCGTGGAAGAAGCGGTCTGGCGCCGCCGCTTCCGCAAACCCGTCCGCCTGCAGACCGGCGCGGAAATTTCCGCGGACGTTCTCGAGATCCTGGTGGAGAACCTCCGGATTACCGCCGCCGATGTTTATCGCGTGGACGGCCCGCTGGATCTGACGCGACTCCGGCAGATTCCGCAACTGGACCGCCCCGACCTCCGCGACGAGCCCTTCGACCCCTGCGTGCCGGCGGAGTTCTCCACGCGCGCCGAAGAGGACATCTTCTCGGTGATCCGCCGTAAGGATCATTTTCTGCATCATCCGTACCAGTCCTTCCAGCCCGTGGTGGATCTGCTGCGCAAGGCTGCGCACGATCCCGAGGTGCTGGCCATCAAGATGACCCTGTACCGGGTGGGCCGCAATTCACCCGTAGTTCAGGCACTGCTGGAAGCCGTGGAGAACGGCAAGCAGGTTTCGGTGCTGGTGGAACTCAAGGCCCGCTTCGACGAAGAGAGCAACATCGAATGGGCGCGCGCGCTGGAACGAGAAGGCGTCCATGTGGTGTATGGACTGGTGGGCCTGAAGGTTCACTGCAAGATTGCGCTGATTGTGCGGCGCGAACAGGATGGCATCCGGCGCTACCTGCATCTGGGCACGGGGAATTACAACGCCACCACGGCCCGTCTCTACACGGATTTCAGCCTCTTCACCTGCGACCCGCTGTTGGGGGCGGACGCCACCGATCTGTTCAACTACCTGACCGGCTATTCGCGCAAGTCGGATTTCCGCAAACTGTTTGTGGCGCCGGTCACATTGCGGCAGAAGGTTTCTGAGCTCATCCGCCGCGAGATTGAACACGGCCCGCGAGGTCACCTGATTTTCAAGATGAACGCGCTGGAAGATGCGGACATGATCCGGCTGCTGTATGAAGCCTCCCGCGCCGGCGTGCGCTGCGATCTGATCGTGCGCGGCCTGTGCTGCCTGCGGCCTGGCATTGCCGGGGTGAGCGAAAACATCCGTGTGCGCAGCATCGTGGGCCGCTTCCTCGAACACAGCCGCCTCTACTATTTTGCCAACGGCGGCGAAGAGGAAATCTATTGCGGCAGCGCTGACCTCATGCCGCGCAATCTGGACCGCCGGGTGGAACTGCTGTTCCCTATCCTGAACCGAAAGATCGTGCGCGGATTGCGGGACGTGTTGCTGGAGAAATGCCTCGCCGACTCCCGCAAGGCGAGGACCGGACTGCCGGACGGCACTTACGAAGCCGCCCCGCATGCGCAAAAAGGCGCGGGCTTCGACAGCCAGGCCTGGTTCATCCGTCACCGGACAAAGGCCATCGATAAAGCCTGATTCCGGCCGGCTCGGCCCACGTAAGCCTGAGCGGGATGCTTATGGCCGGGAAAGGCTAGTTCGCTGCAGTGCCTTCCAGTTGGCGGTGCCGCACGTCGACGCCCTGAGCGAGGAAGATGACATCCTCGGCGATGTTGGTCGCGTGGTCGGCAATCCGTTCGAGGCTGCGGGCGATGGTCAGGTAGTCCTGCGCGCGGGGAATACAGGAAGGCTCGCGCTGCATCTGCTCGATCACGCGATGGGAGATTTCGGCGCGCATCTGATCCACGGCATCGTCGGCCACCACAATTTCACGAGCCAGCGCCGCGTCGCGACGGGAGAAGGCCGAGAGGCTCCCCAGCACCATCGATTCGACCGTACTGGTCAGCGGACTGAAGTCGAGCGGTTCGGGCAGCAGGGGCTGGCTCATCAGGGAAAGCGAGCGTTCGGCGATATGCACTGCGAGGTCGCCCATGCGCTCCAGATCCGTCGAAATCTTGATCGCGACAACGATGAGACGCATATCGCTGGCCACGGGCTGATCGCGTACGATCAGGCTGGTGGCGAGGTCATCGATCTGGATCTCGAGCTGGTCGATCCTCGCCTCGTCGCGTATCACCTGATGGGCGAAATCTTCGTTCTTCTCAATGAAGGCGTAAACGCTGCGGCGGATAGAGCGCGCCACAAGGGCACCCATTTCCTGCAGCGAGCCGTCCAGCAGTTTGAAATCTTCTTCGAATGGGCGCACGACTGTTCTCCCTTGATCCGTCTGTAGTTTCGCGGAGTGGCTACGGGTCTAGCCGAACCGGCCCGTGATGTAATCTTCCGTCTCCTTGCAGGCCGGATTCTTGAAGATCATGTCGGTCTTGGCATGTTCGATCAGCCGGCCCATCAGGAAGAAACCGGTGGTGTCGGCGACGCGGGCCGCCTGCTGCATGTTGTGCGTCACGATGACGATGGTGCACTGATCTTTGAGACTCACCAGCAGATCTTCGATCTTGGCGGTCGCAATGGGATCGAGCGCCGAGCAGGGCTCATCGAGAAGCAGCACTTCGGGATTAACCGCGAGAGCGCGCGCGATGCAAAGGCGCTGCTGCTGGCCGCCGGAAAGCGCATACGCCGATTCATGCAGCTTGTCCTTGGCTTCTTCCCAAAGCGCGGCGCGCCGCAGGCTCTTTTCCACGATCTCCGCGGCCGACGTGCCCTTCAGCATCCCGTTGATCTTCGGCCCGTAAATGATGTTCTCGAAAATCGACTTGGGAAACGGATTGGGCCGCTGGAAGACCATGCCGACGCGGCGCCGGACTTCGGTGATGTCGAAGTCCATGATGTTCTGCCCGTCCAGTGTGATCTCGCCTTCGAGACGCGTATCGCGCAGCGTTTCGTTGATGCGGTTCAGATTGCGCAGGAAGGTCGACTTGCCGCAGCCCGACGGGCCGATCAGTGCCGTGACCTTATTCTCCTGGAACTCCATCGAAACATCGTGGAGCGCATGGAAACTGCCGTAATGGAAGTTGACGTTGGCCGCGCGCAGCTTGGCGGTTGCCGTAGCGGACTTCGTTCCCTCAGTGGATGTCGGACTCATCTTATTCTCCGGCGCGTAAGCCGTTGTCTCCGGCGGGTAAGCCATTTTCGTTTCGGAAGTACTGACCATTTTCGGACTCATGGTTGCCTGCCTTACTTGGGAAGCGACGCTCCCCGCGAAATTACCGTCCGGGCCAGGATATTAGCGACGAGCACCATCGTCAGCAGGACAAGTCCCGCCGCCCAGGCCTGCCTGTGCCAGTCGTCGTAGGGAGCAACGGCGTGAGTGAAAATCATCACCGGCAGCGTTGCGGTCGGCGAGGAAAATCCGGTGCTCCAGAATTCGTTGTTGAGGGCGGTAAACAGCAGCGGCGCCGTCTCGCCGGAGATGCGGGCGACGCCCAGAATCATGCCGGTCATGATGCCGCGCCGCGGGTACGATCACTGTGGCGATCGTCTTCCACTTGGTGGCGCCCAGAGCGAGCGCGCCCTCTCGCATCGAACGCGGCACTTCCAGCAGGAACTGCTCCGTGCTGCGCGCGGTGATGGGGATCAGCATCAGGCTGAGGGCCATGCCGCCGGCCAGCGCCGAGAAGTGATGCATCGGGACAACCAAAACTGTCCAGGCAAAAATTCCGATTACGATCGACGGCACGCCGTTCAGCAGATCGGCCATGTAGCGCACAAGCATACAAAACTTCTTGCCGCCGAACTCCGCCAGATAGATGCCGGCGAAGAATCCAATGGGAAGGCCGAAACACGACGCGATCAGCACAACCTGAGCGCTGCCCAGAATGGCGTTGGCCATGCCGCCCCCCACCTGCCCGGTCGGTTTGGGAAGCTGAGTAAAGAAATCGAGGTTGAGCGACGAAAAACCGTTATAGACCAGATACGCCAGAATGACGAACAGCATGGAAACCGTGACGGCCGCACAGATTCCCGACAACGTCAGCATGACGTTATTCACAGCGTTGCGATATTTGTTTCGCCCGGTCATCCGCGCGCCGTACCTTTCCCTGTAGTCAGAACAATGAGCAGTTGCGCGGCTGCGTTGAGAATCATGGTCAGCGCGAACAGAACCAGGCCCAGTTCGATCAGGCTGGAGAGATAAACTTTGCCCGTGGCCTCGGTAAATTCGTTGGCGATCACGGCTGCAATTGTATAACCGGGCGCGAAGAGCGAGGCGTGAATGGCGGGATCGTTACCGATCACCAGCGTGACGGCCATCGTTTCCCCAATGGCGCGCGCAAGCGCCAGAAACACCGAGCCCAGGATGCCGAGGCGCGCATAAGGCACCACCACCTGCCAGGTGGATTCCCACTTTGTGGCGCCGAGCGCCAGAGCGGCTTCACGCTGGTCCCGCGGCACCGACATCAGCGCTTCGCGTGAAACCGAAATGATGTAGGGGAAGATCATGATCGCCAGAATCAGCGCCGCTGTCAGGTAACCGACGCCGTAGACGTGCCCCGCGAAGAATGGCAACTTGCCGGCTACAGCCTGCACCGCGGGCCCGATGTAATCCCGCATCAGGGGCACCAGGGTGAATATGGCCATCAGGCCGTAAATCACCGAGGGGACCGCGGCTAGTAATTCCACCAGAAACGTGAGGGCGTTGGATAGTTTGGTGGGCGCCAGTTCGGAGAGATATATCGCGGCTCCGACCCCGACGGGCACGGAAATCAGCAGGGCCAGAACCGATGTCAGCACGGTGCCGTAGATAAAAGGCAGCGCGCCGAATTCATCGGTCACCGGATTCCACAGCTTAGTCGTCAGAAAGTGGAATCCGAATTTCGAAATCGACTCCGAACTATGCGTCCAGAGCTCAAATACCACCCAGAGAGTTAGACCCAGAATCAGAGTGGCGAAAAACCAGGTAACTGCGTAGGCCACCTCATCGCCAAATGGCTGGCGGCGTGAAGCGGACTTCCCGGCGGGCCCTATAGCGGCGGATGAGGTGGCCATATGCGTTTTACCCGGAGACTACTTAATCATCGCGATCTGTTTCTGCACTTTTGCAGCCACAGCCTTGGGCAGCGGAGCATAGCTCATGCCCGTCGCCTCGGCCTGACCCTTGGTGAGCATCCAGCTGAGGAAGTCGGTGATGGCCTTTTTCTTGCCGGCATCGGCAATCTGGCTGGGCACCAGCATCCAGGTGAACGAGGAGATCGGGTAGGTCTTCGCGCCCGGGGCGTTGGTGATGGAGACGCGGAAGTCGTCCGGCATTTCCTTGGAGTTGGCAGCGGCTTCGGTCACGCCTTCAAAGCTGGGCGTAACGAACTTGCCGGCGGCATTCTGCACGTCGGCATAAGCCATCTTGTTCTGCACGGCGTAGATCAGTTCCACATAACCGATGGAGTTCGGCGTCTGCTTCACGAGACCTTCCACGCCGTCGTTGCCCTTGCCGCCCAGGCCCACCGGCCAGTTGACCGACGTGTTGGCACCGACCTTAGTCTTCCATTCCGGGCTGACCTTGGAGAGATAGTCGACGAAGATGAACGTCGTGCCGGACCCGTCCGAACGGTGCACAACTTCAATGTTGTTGGCAGGCAGTGTCACGCCGGCATTCGCCTTGGCGATCTTTTCGTCGTTCCACTTGGTGATGGTGCCCAGATAGATACCGGCAATAACATCCGGCGTCAGCTTCAGTTTCGCCGTAACGCCCGGGATGTTGTAGCTGAGCACAACCGCGCCCATCACCGTCGGGAAGTGGAGCGCCTTCACCTTGAGGGCCTTCAGCTGTTCGTCCGTCATCGGCATGTCGGAAGCGCCAAAGTCCACAGTGCCTTCGGTCAGCTGACGGATGCCGCCGCCCGAGCCGATGGCCTGATAATTAATCTGCGTGCCGGTCGCGGTTTTGAATTCCTGGAACCACTTCTGGTAGATCGGCGCCGGGAAGGTCGCCCCCGCGGCGTTAATCGTGTCTGCCGCCATGGCGCCACTCGCAACCAGTGCGGCGAGGCCAATCATCGAAATCATTTTCTTCATTGCTGTTTATCCCCTTTTCGGCAAGTCTCAAAAAAGGGCGGGAAACCTGAGTTTCCCACCCTAATGTTTCAGTCAGGTTACAGGCCCGTTTAGAATTTGGGCATTCCACCCGGCAGCGAGTACCGGATGTTGACGTAGATGGTGTTGTCGTGGGTATTCTTGGGTGCACCCGCCGCAACGTACCACGGATCACGCATCAGCCATTCGTACTGACCCATCACGTTGATGGCGCCATACCGCGGATTGCTCCACATGGTCTGGTTGAAGCCGAACGTGATTTCGTTGATCGAGCGGTTCTGGCTGTTGGCCGAACCACGGTAACCGTAGCCGACCAGCGAACCGCTGGCGTCGACCGCAACATTGCGGCCAACGTAGACGCCGCCGTAGTAGGCATAGAGCAGGGTCTTCGGCATGAAGCGGGCTTCAAAACCGTCGATCGTGCCGCCGGAGTGAACCAGGCTCAGGTTGCCGTTGGCGCGAACGATGAGATCCGGAGCCTGACCGAACAGGTACCGACCGCCGCCATCGCTCCAGTAGTTGGAGGAGATCAGGCGGAGGTTCTTGATGATTTCCGCGTTCATGCCAAACAGGCCGGCGCCGCCGGTGGCCGAAAAGTGCTGGCCGAGGGAAGCCGGGTTGACCGTCTTGAATTCGCTCACCAGACCGCCGATTTCAAAGTGCAGACGCGAGCTGGGATCGAAGGCAACCTTGGCGATGAGGTCGGGCATCACGGTCGGCTGGTTCAGGATGTTCTGACCGGCGCTGACATTCTGGGAGACATCGAGCTGGGCGTTACCAAGCGCCGAATAAGCAGCGGGCAGCGTGATGCCGGATCCGCCCGCCGAACCGCCGGCGTACTGATCGGGCTGTTCGAGCGAGACGCCGAACGTCACTTTGTTATTCGGGTGGTAGAGGATACGCATGCCAGGCTGACGAGTCCAGGTCAGACCCGCCACGTAATTGATGTCGGTTGCCTGGGAGAAGAACAGGTCGCCCGGAAGCGCCGAGAGGCCGCTGCGGTTGGGTGTCAGCATGCTCCAGCTCTGGCCGGCGAGGAATTCGACCTTGCCCTTGCGGACATCGGCCCAGAAGAGGCGAAGGCGGGGCACGAAGGCGCCGTTGGAAACCACGATGCCGTTCGAACCGCTGGTCCCGTTGAAGTCGAATTCGTTGTAGCCGATGAAGTGCGCACCCTTCCAGTCACCATCGACGCGGAAGCCGAGGCGCGAGTTCTGCGGCGAGAAGCGGAATTCGGAAAGGTTGCCGTTGACGGTGTTGTTGTACGGCACGCTGCCGAAGTTGGAACCCATGCTCGATCCCGCGTTCTTATCGCGCCACACGGACGTGAGATCCATGAAGCCGACGGGAATCACGCAGGTGCTGCCGATCTGCAGGTAGGCCGGAGCCGGCTTGCTGCCGTCGGGATTGGCTTCGCACGGATTGGAAGCCGGCTTCGCCGCCGCGGCCTGCGCGGTCGGGATGGCAACGGCCGGGATCGGCGCGGCCGGGATGACCGGCGTCAGGCTGGCAACGGTGCCGAGATTATTCGGACGGGTCGCCGCCTGGTCGATCATCTGCTGCTGTCTGTCAATCGCCTGCTGCAGCGACTGCAGCTGTTTCTGCTGCTCCGCCAGAGCAGCTTTCAGGCGCGCGATTTCGTCGTTCTGAGAAGCAGCGTTGTTGGTTGTCGCCACGCCCGTCGCGTTGCTGTTCTCGGCAGCGCCCAGCAGGCTTGAGCCTGCCAGCGCGCACGCCATGAACCGAACGGCCCACGGGCTGCGCAGTTTGTTCAATTTCATCTATATCTCCCCATTCAAAATCCCGGTTTCAAATCCGGGTGAAGCGTTGACGCGGTGGATTTCCCGGCCTTCGGCGTACGCGGAAGCTGACATAGCTTCGGGCACACCACAAGCGTCTGGATTGAAAGCGTCAGTTTAGTTTATGAAGAGAACAGCGGAAACTTGATGACTGAAGTATGAAGAGATGATTACAAAGACGTGCGGTTATCCACAGCTCCGGCCGAGCGGGAAAGTACCGTTACGCCTAGGCCATGTGATGATGCCGGATGTCCACGCCTTTTATCATGAAGAGGACGTCTTCGGCGACATTTGTCGCGTGATCGGCGATCCGTTCGAGGTTGTGGGCGATGAATATGAGGTCGAAGGCCGCCCCTGCGTTCGCCTGCCCCTGCTCGACCATCGTCATCAGATCCTGATAAACAGCGCGCTTCATGTCGTCGACTTCGTCGTCGGCCAGCAGCACGCTGCGCGCCATCGCTTCGTCGCGCTGCACCAGCGCATCGAGGCTCCGGCGGACCATCGATTCCACGATCTTCGACATTTCCGGAATATCAACTACGGGCTTTACGACAGGCTTGCCCAGCAATGAAAGCACGCGCTGCGCAATGTTGACCGCAAGATCGCCCATCCGCTCCAGATCGCTGTTCATCTTGAGCGTGGCGGTGAGGAACCGCAGATCCTTGGCCACCGGCTGATGGAGGGCAATCATCCGCAGGGCGAATCCGTCGACTTCGATATCGAGCTGATTGATGCGCTCTTCGATGCGCCAGATGTTGGAAATGGGCGCGTCGCTGCGCTCCGCCAGACCGCGGATGCTCTCGTGGATGGCGGTCTCGACCAGTCCGCCCATCTCAAGTATTTTGTTCTGGAGTTCGTCCAGCTCGGCTACAAATGGCCTCATGCCCACTGAATACAAAAGTAGCAGTTTCGGCCTTGCAGGAACAGAAAAAATATCGTATGAAGGTGATAAATCCGGGGCCGCGCAAAAAACAGCGCCGCCCCGCAGACTCCGTTATGCCAGCGTGTTGAGCGTGCCGATCCGGCTGGCTTCGTATGCCGCGATCGAAGACTCCTGCTTCAGAATCCAGCCCAGTTCATCCACGCCTTCGAGAAGGCAGTTCTTCGCAAACGGATCGACCGGAAATTCCACCGCCGTGCCGTCGGGAAGGATGAGCTTCTGCGCCTTCAGGTCAACCTGGACTTTGGCATCTTCGGGCAACGTAAAAAGCTTCGCATGCACGTCGGCCGGAACCACGATCGGCAGCAGCGAATTCTTCAGGGCGTTGTTTTTGAAGATGTCGGCAAAGCTGGTGCTGATCACGGCGCGGAAACCGAACTGCGTCAGCGCCCACGGCGCATGCTCGCGCGAGCTGCCGCAGCCGAAGTTATCGCCGGCCAGCAGAATCTCGGCTCCCTTGCCGCGCGGCGTATTCAGGATGAAATCCGGCTTCTCGCTGCCATCGGCGTTATAGCGCCAGTCGCAGAACAGCTGCTTATCGAGGCCTTCCTTCGACGTCGTTTTGAGAAACCGCGCCGGAATGATCTGGTCGGTATCGATGTCGTTGGTAGGCAGCGGCACCAGCCGCGATTCGAGTGCGATGAAGGGTTTCACAGTAATGTCCTCACGTCGGCCACAGCGCCGGCAATGGCGCTGGCCGCGGCAGTCTGCGGCGAAGCGAGGAACGTCCGCCCGCCCTTGCCCTGCCGTCCTTCGAAATTCCGGTTGCTTGTGGAAACGCTGTACTCGCCCGGCGACAGCTGATCGCCGTTCATAGCGATGCACATGGAGCAGCCCGGTTCGCGCCAGTCGCAGCCGGCAGCACGGAAGATTTCGGGCAGGCCTTCAGCAATCGCCTGCCGCTTTACTTCCTGCGAGCCCGGCACAACCATGGTCCGCACCTTCGGATTCACTTTCCGGCCCTTGAGTACCGCGGCAGCAGCGCGCAGATCGGAGATCCGCGAATTCGTGCAGCTACCGATGAAAACGACGTCGATGGGGTGACCGAGTACCGGCTTGCCACCTTCGAGACCCATATACGCCAGCGCCTTGGCCAGCGATTCGCGCGCCATGGCATCGGCGCCGCTCGAAGCATCGGGAATCACGCCCGTAATCGGAATCCCCATGCCGGGGTTCGTGCCCCAGGTGATCATCGGTTCGAGTGTGTTGGCGTCGATATCGATGTCGCGGTCGAACGCCGCGCCTTCATCGGTCGGCAGCTGTTTCCAGCGCGCCACCGCCGCATCCCACGCCTCGCCCTTCGGGGCGAACGGCCGGCCGTTCAGATACTGGAACGTCGTGTCGTCGGGGGCAATCATACCCGCCCGTGCTCCGCCTTCGATCGCCATGTTGCAGACCGTCATGCGGCCTTCCATGTCGAGCGCGCGGATGGCCGAGCCGGCGTATTCCATAACCGTGCCTGTGCCACCGCCGATGCCGATCTTCGCGATCAGCGCCAGAATAATGTCCTTCGCCGTGACACCGTTGCGCAGCACGCCATTCACGTTCACGCGGAAGGTCTTCGACGGGCGCTGCAGCAGGCACTGCGAGGCCAGCACGTTTTCCACTTCGCTGGTCCCGATGCCGAAGGCCAGCGCGCCGAACGCGCCGTGCGTTGCCGTGTGGCTGTCCCCGCACACCACGGTCATGCCCGGCTGCGTGAAGCCGAGTTCCGGCCCGATCACGTGCACAATTCCCTGATGGCTGGAATGCAATCCGTAGCAGGGAATACCGAACTCTTTGCAGTTCTCTTCCAGCTTGGCGACCTGTGCCGCCGCGACCTTATCCAGGATCGGCAGCGAACGATCGGTAGTGGGGATGCTGTGATCCGCGGTGGCGACCGTCAGATCCGGCCGGCGCACCTTGAGACCACGCGCGCGCAGGCCGGAAAAGGCCTGGGGCGAGGTGACTTCATGCACGAGGTGCAGATCGATGAAAAGCAGGCTGGGAGCGCCCGGCTCCTCATGAACGATGTGGCCGTCCCACACCTTCTGGCTGAGGGTTCTTAAAGCGCCGCTTTTTACAGAGCCTGACACACCGATTCTCCCATCTGTTCCGTCGTCGCCGGCGTGCCCGAAGGCCGCAGATCCGCCGTTACCTTGCCGCTGTTCAGCACCTGTTCCATGGCACGCGTCACGGCCGCCGCTTCTTCGCCAAGGCCGAAGCTGTATTCGAGCATCGCGGCCACCGAGCCGATCGCACCGAACGGATTTGCCTTGCCCTGGCCCGCAATGTCCGGAGCCGAGCCATGCACAGGCTCATAGAGACCCGTCCACACGCCCGAAGCCTTCTTCGCGCCGAGCGAAGCCGAAGGCAGCATACCGATCGACCCGGCCAGCACCGCGCCTTCGTCGCTCAGAATGTCGCCGAACATGTTGTCCATCACGAGCACGTCGAACCGCTTCGGATTCAGCACCAACTGCATCGCCGTCGTATCGACGATCAGATGCTCCAGCGTCACGTCGCTGTAGTCCGGCGCGATTTCAAGAACCACTTTGCGCCACAGCTGCGAGGTTTCGAGCACGTTCGACTTATCCACCGACGTGAGCTTCTTGCGCCGCTTGCGGGCCAGTTCGAAGCCCATCCGCACCACGCGATCGATCTCCGCGCGGGTGTAGGTCATGGTGTTGGTGCCGCGCTCTTCCGGGCCGCTGCCGGTGATGCCGCGCGGCGTACCGTAATAGAGGCCGCCCAGCAGTTCGCGCACGATGATGAAATCGACGCCGTCCACCAGTTCGTTCTTCAGCGGCGAGGCATCGAGAAGCGCTTTGTAGCTGCGCACCGGACGCAGGTTGGCGAACACGCCCATCGCGCGGCGAATCCCCAGCAGACCGCGCTCCGGCCGCTTTTCCGGGGCCACGTTATCGAATTCCGGCAGCCCGACCGCGCCCATCAGAACGGCGTCGGCATCCATCACCAGCTTTTCGGTCTCAGCCGGAAACGGCGTGCCCGTCTTGTGAATGGCGATGCCGCCCAGCAGCCCTTCGCGGATGGTGAGCTGATGCCCCCATTTTTCCGCCACCACGCGCAGAACTTTTACCGCTTCGCGCGTGACTTCGGTGCCGATCCCGTCGCCGGGCAGAACAAGAACATTCAGATTCAAAGCTTCTCCTTAAAAAACCAGTGTGGATATTGCGGGGCAGACCCGTCAGGAACAAGGCCGCCGGCAAGCCGCCGTCAGGCGGCCAAGTAGCCAGTATATAAGCCGGACTTTACTGAGCCGCCGGAGCCATCGCCTGCTGCGCTTTCCGCGCCAGCGCCGCGATCTCCTCGTCCATCAGACCCTTTTTGTTGTCGGCCAGCGCGGTCACTTCGCCGTATACGAAATCCAGCTCTTCCGGCGCCAGCGCAAAGCCCAGCGTCTCCAGCCGGTCCTTCAGCGCGTGGCGGCCGCTGTGCTTGCCGAGCACCAAGCGGCTTTCCGGCACACCCACCGATTTCGGGTCGATAATCTCGTACGTCGTCCGGTCCTTCAGCATGCCGTCCTGATGAATGCCGGCTTCGTGCGCGAACGCGTTCCGGCCCACAATCGCCTTGTTCGGCTGCGGCCCGAAGCTGATGATGGAACTCAGCATCTGACTGGCCGGGAACAACTGTTCGGCGTGGATGCCCGTCTGGTACGGATACCGGTCATTCCGCGTCTTCAGGATCATGACCAGCTCTTCCAGCGAACAATTCCCCGCCCGTTCACCAATGCCGTTCACCGTGCACTCCACCTGCCGCGCGCCGGCTTCAATGGCCGCCAGCGAATTGGCCACGGCCAGACCCAGATCGTCATGGCAATGTACGCTCACGATCGCCGTATCGCCCAGCGCCTTCACCACCCGGCCGATGATGTCCGCGTATTCCGAAGGCGTCGAATACCCCACCGTATCGGGGATGTTCACCGTCCGTGCGCCCGCCGCAACTACGGCTTTCGAGACTTCCACCAGGTAGTCCGGGTCGGTCCGCGCACCGTCTTCGGCGGAAAATTCCACGTCGTCGGTAAACGTCCGGGCCAGTTCCACCGCCCGCGCGGCGGCTTCCAGCACTTCCGCCCGGCTCTTCTTGAGCTTGTACTTCAGATGGATGTCGCTGGTGGCAAGGAACGTATGGATGCGCGGCCGTTTGGCATGCTTCAGCGCCTCCGCGGCACGTTCCACGTCCAGCCGGACGCAGCGCGCCAGCGCCGCAACCTGGACCCACGGATACTCACGGCTCACCGCGTCCACCGCTTCAAAATCCCCCTGAGAGGCGATGGGGAAGCCGGCTTCGAGGATATCTACGCCAAGCTCCACCAGTTTTCCCGCCATGCGCAGCTTCTCGGGTACGTTCATGCTGCAGCCGGGCGACTGTTCGCCGTCCCGTAAGGTCGTGTCAAAGATGTAGACGCGATTGTTCATATGGTTTTGGAAGGTACTCCATAGCCATTATGCGGAGGAGGATCGAAATAAAGCAAATTTATTCGATTAGACCAAGCCATCAAATATTATTATAATGGGTTTTGGAACTCAGCCTCCTCCGCGTCTTCGTGACGATCGCCACCGAGCGCAGCTTCTCCCGCGCCGCGGAAAAACTGGGCCGCACCCAGCCAGCCGTATCGCTCGCCCTGCAGAGGCTCGAAACAGAACTGGGCGAAAAGCTCCTCGATCGTTCGGCCAAGGACGTTCTGCTCACCGACGCCGGCCGCACCGTCCTCGAATATGCCCGGCGCTTCCAGAATCTGGAAGGCGAACTGGAAAACTCCATCGCCGAACTGCGCGATCATTCGGCGGGCAAGCTCGTCATCGGCGCCAACGAATCCACCGGACTCTACCTGCTGCACCACCTCGAACGCTACCGCGCGCTTTATCCGAAAGTGAAAGTGCAAATGCGCCGCAGCTTTTCCAGCCGAATTCCCGGCGAGATCGTCGACGGCAATCTTGAACTTGGCGTCATCAGCTACGAACCGCGCGACGAGCGGCTTTCCTCGCGCGTCATTTATACCGACTCGCTGGCCTTCGTGGTCGACCCGAAGCACCGCCTGGCCAAACGCCGCGAAGTGCCGCTTTCCGAGCTGAGCGACGAAACATTTATCGCCCACAACGTGCTCTCGCCCTACCGCGAGATCGTGATTCGCAATTTCCGTGAACGCGGCGTGCGGCTGAACATGGATATCGAGATGCCCACCGTGGAACTGATCCGCCGCATGGTGGAATCGGGCCACGGCGTGGCGTTCCTGCCGCGCATGTGCGTGGAAGAAGAGATCACGGAAAAGCGCCTCGTGGCCGTGCGGGTACCGGAAATGCAGGTGGAGCGGAAGATCTATCTGGTTCAGCCCGCCCGGCGCGCGGTCAGTTATGCAGCTGAGGCGTTTTTGAAGTTAGTAGCGGAATAAACCGGCAGCGCCGCCGCTACGCCCGGGTCGCCAGCGCCTCTTTGATCCGCTCGGGCGTGAACGGGATCTGCCTCAGCCGGGCGCCCGTGGCGTCGAAGATCGCATTTCCCAGCGCCGCCGCGGCAATTGTGACAGACGTCTCCCCTGCCCCCGTGGCCTCTTCCTCGGGCCGGTTCACCAGCACGCATTCGATCGTCGGCACCTCGATCCCCACCGGCAGCGAATGGTATGTGCGCCAGTCGACCGAAGTCACTTTCTGATCGTCCCAGGTGACCTCCTCGCCGAGCGCGCGGCTGATGCCCTGCAGCGCTCCGCCTTCGAGTTGGTTGCGCAGGCCGTCGGGATTGGAAATCGGACCGCAGTCGTTGCTGACGACAATCCGCCTCACCGCAATTTTCCCCGTGTCCTGATTGACTTCGACCTCCAGCACCATCGCCGCATAGCCGTTGTCACGTTCGTATGCCACGCAAGCCATACCTCGGCCGCTCGCTACGTCCGTCGGCTTCCGCTTCGGATTCGGCGAGGGGCGCGCATCCCATTTCGCCGCCTTCGCCGCCTCCTGCACCATGTCGCGCAGCCGGGGGTTGCTCAGATGCCGCAACCGATACTCCACGGGGTCTGCTTTCAGCTTCGCCGCGATCTCATCCAGAAACGACTCATGCGCGAAGGTATTCTGCAGCCGCGCCGGCGAGCGCAGCGGCCCCGTCCACAGCGGGGATGCGACGGTGTGCACAAGCACGCGCTCGCTCGCCACTGTGCCGGTATTCCTGTTGACGCCGCCGATCCGACCCGCCACGTACGACGGCATGCCGTTGCTGTTGTTATTGAAATTACCTGGCGGCGGCGCGGGCGAGCGGGGCGTAAACGCATCGGGCGAAAAGCCGAGTAACTTGCCGGTGATGACATTCCCTGGCGTTCCCGTTCCAGGGCGGTTGCCGAGGTTCGGAGTCCATACTTCGTGATCCCACGCCACGATGTTGCCACCGGCATCGAGCGCGACACGCTCGTCCATCAGATACGCGTTGCCGTAGTTTTCCCACGCCATTTCGTCTTTGCGGCTCAACTGCACCCGCACCGGCTTGCCGACTGCCTGCGACAACACGGCGGCGTCGTAAGTCACGGTATCCGCTCCGTTGAGGCCGTAACAACCGGAGCCGCGCCGGAAGATGACGCGAACGTTCTCCGGCTTCATCCCGAGCACCATCGCGCATGTCGTCTTCTGATACCAGACCGCCTGCGTGGAGCACCAGAGAGTCGCGCCGTCGCTTCGCACATCGGCCACCGCGCAGGAACTGCCCACCGAACCATGCATCTGATACGGATGAAAGTAGGTCGCTTTCATCACCGATGCGGCCGACTTCAGTTGCTGATCTACATCACCCGAATCGAGCAGGAACTGATCGCGAACCGGTTGCTGCCGAAGCTGTTCGGCGAAGCCGGCTTGTTTCGGCAATCCGGTGCCGGCGCTCCACTCGACTTTCAGCTTCGCCGCCGCCTGCACCGCCTGCCATGGCTTCGCGGCAACCACGCCGACGAAGTCCTTCTTCACCACGACCTTCACATTGCCGGGCAGATCCCGGACAGACGCTTCATCGACGCTCAGCACCCGCGCGCCCACCGCTGGTGGCCGCACGACCCGCCCATGCAGCATTTCCGGCACCCGAACGTTATGCACAAACTCAAAGCGGCCGGTCATGATATCCGGAAGGTCCGGCCGCTTCACCGGCGTACCCAAAATCTTCCATTCGCCCGGATCTTTGCGTTTGGCTTTCGGATCCAGAGCGAGCTGAAACTTCCTTCCGCCGACCAGTTCACCGTACGTGACCCGCTTCGACCGGTCGGCTCGCACCGCGATGACGCCATCGGCAGCGTCCAGCGCAGTGACCGGCGCACCGAGCTTTTCCGACGCCATGCGGAACAGCGCTTCCCTCGCCGTCGCGGCCGCCTGCCCGAGGTTGGACTTATTGAAATTGGCCGGATGCGACTGGCTGCCGGACGTATACGCCTGATCCGGCGTATAAGCGGTGTCGCAGTAAATCAGATTCACTTTACTGAACGGAACTGAAAGCTCTTCCGCCACCAATTGCATCTGCGCCGTCGAAATGCCTTGCCCGAGTTCTTCCTTGCCGCTGTAAGCCGTGATAGAGCCATCCGCCGCAATCGCAATCCAGGAATCGAGCTGAGCCAGTGACGGCGAGAGCGCTACCGGCCCGGGAAACTGCGCCTGGGCCACTTCGACGCCATCGAAGATACTGAAACCCACCACGAGCGCGCCCGAAGCTTTCAGGAAACCGCGCCGGGAGAGTGCCGCGCGGGCATCGCCCGTGAAGGCTTTGTTCATTGGCGCTCTCATTTCGCCACCCCCGCCGCATAGCGCCGGATCGCCGCCATCATGCGCGCGTGCGTGAAGCAGCGGCAGAGCACTCCGGCGAGCGATTGTTCGATCAGTTGTTCGCTCGGATGCGGCACTTTATCGACCAGCGCCTTTGCCGTCAGCATCACGCCGCTCATGCAGAAACCGCACTGCGCCGCGCCTTCGTCGATGAACGCCTGCTGGATCGGATGCGGCCGTTCCGGAGTTCCTATCCCTTCGAGCGTGGTGATCTCCGTATTCTGCACCGTGCTCACCGGCGTGATGCAGGAGCGGATCGCCTGGCCTTTCACTATCACAGTGCATGCGCCGCACTGGCCGAGCCCGCAGCCGAATTTCGGACCGCGCAGCGCGAGATCGTCGCTCAGAGCGTAAAGGAGCGGCGTGGCCGGATCAAGGTCAAGAGTGTGACTCTCTCCGTTCACCTTCAGATGGATGGTGCTCATATGGCTAAGGCTCAGGTTACGGCGCGCCACCGGGCGGGGTCAAGGCCGTCCGATATATTCGGAGGTGACTCGCGCATGCGCAAAATCCGCCTCATCGCTTTGAAAGTCACGGCCGCCCTGGCGGCGCTGAGCGCGCTTCTTTACGTGGCGGATGATGTGTCGGCGCGTCTGCGCGGCAAACCAACCGAGCAGATGAAAGTAGACCGGATCTACTCTGCCGTAAACCACTGGAATGAGGTCGAATATTCGATCGGATCGCCGGAGGTGCAGACCTGCGTGGATGCGCTTCTGCCCCACTTCGGATACGTGCCCTGCTGGTATCTGCACAAACATCCCATCCAGCAGGTCAGCAGCCCGTAGCGCGGCATGCAATCCGCAACACAGTCCTTTATAGTGGTCACATGATCAACCGGCTGGCCGAGCTGCGCAAAGCCCGCGGCATTCCGGCCGCGGAACTGGCGACACAGGCGGGGGTAACGCGGCAGGCCATCTACGCCATCGAAGCCGGCACCTACATGCCGAACACCGTGGTGGCGTTGCGGCTGGCCAAAGCGCTGCAGACGCCTTTTACCGAATTGTTTGCGCTCGATGACGAAGAGGCGGCAGCACCATCGGAGGTCTCGTTCGAAGCGCTCGACGATAATTCACCGCTCCTGCCTGGCGAGCCCATCCAGCTTTGCAAGGTTGGACGCCAAACCATCGGGGTGACGCCCGCATTGTTTCCGGCGTACCTGCCGGTGGCCGACGGCATTGTCACCGATGCGCGTCATGCGGCCGTGCCGGCCGCTCCGGTACACAACCGGCTTCTGGTGGCCGGATGCGACCCGGCGCTCTCACTGCTGGCAGCCCACTCCGCCGATGCCGGAGTTGAACTTGTACTTGCCAGTGTCAACAGCGCGCGCGCCCTCGAGTGGCTCAAGGCGGGGAAGATCGACATCGCAGGCACGCATCTGGGCACGTATCCCGATCAGCCCCATACGCGAGGACGAGGTCTGACGGCGGTGACTTTCGCTGTCTGGGAAGAAGGCTTCGTCGTGGCACGCGGAAATCCGAAAGGCATTCGGGGAGCAGAAGATCTGCTGCATCCGGGCGTACGCTTCGTGAACCGTGAGTCAGGTTCGGGCAGCCGCCGGTTATTCGACGACCTGCTGAAACGCGCGGGAATCGCGGCCGGGCGGGTCAAGCCGGTGGCCGAAATCGCTCCAGGCCATCTTGCTGCGGCATGGGCAGTTGCGTCCGGCGCAGCGGACTGCTGCATCGCCGCCCGCTCGGCGGCGCGGCGCTTTGGCCTCGACTTCATTCCGCTCGCCGAGGAGCGCTTCGAACTCGTTCTGCAGCGCAGCGATCTGGAGCGGAAGGCAGTGGCAACGCTGTTCGACGTTCTCAGCCGCCAGCGCTTCCGTCGCCAGCTCGAAACCATTGCCGGCTACGACGTGGCACATTCCGGCGAGTCGTCCTCCTGAATCCCGGCCGATGAATGAATCAGCCCCGCGCCGCGTGGGAGACTGAAGGTTTCATGTCCACCGCATTCCGTTACGCGATGTGCAATGAGGCATTTAAAGCACGCTCCTTCGCGCTGCAGTGCCGGGCCTTGCGCTCGGCGGGCTATGAAGGAATCGAGATCGCGCCATACACGCTGGCGGACGATCCGCTGGACATCAGCGCTGGACAGCGGCGTGAATTCCGCGGCATCCTCGCCGGCGAGGGCCTTGAATTCGTGGGCCTGCACCGCGTGCTGGTCACACCACTGAAAGTCCACATCACAACGCCGGATGCAGCCCTGCGCGAGCGAAGCTGGCAATATGTCTGGAACCTCGTGGACCTCTGCGCCGACCTCGGCGAGGGTTCTGTCATGGTCTTCGGCTCGCCGGATCAGCGCAAAACCACCGGCGGCGCAACCGTCGCCGAAGCTACGCGTTATTTCATGGACGGCCTCGCACGGATCGCCCCCCACGCGGCCGATTGCCGGGTGACGCTGCTGGTGGAACCGCTTCCGCGCAAACTGGCAGACGTGATCAATACGCTGGCCGAGGCGAGCCGGTTGATTGGTCAGATTGCGAGTCCGGCAGTCCAGACCATGTTCGACGTGCACAACACCGCCGATGAAACCGACCCGCACAAAGACCTCATTCTGCGGTATGGCCCGCAGATTCACCATATCCACGTCAACGAGTTGGACGGCGACTGTCCGGGCCGCGGCAATTACGATTTCGCACGGCTTTTCCGGGCACTGGGCCACATCGGCTATCAGGGCTGGGTATCGCTCGAAATGTTCGACTTTCTAAGCGATCCGGACACGATAGCACGGGAATCCATTGCATACTTAAAAAAGAAAGCGGAGGAAGCACGGGCGTGAAGTATCTGGTTACGGGAGGCGCCGGTTTTATAGGCTCAGCACTGGTGCGCGGTTTACTGAACGAGGGCGCGGGCCGGGTGACGGTCGTCGATAATCTGCTGACCGGACACGAAAGCAATCTGGACGAAGTCAAAGCCGGCGTCGATTTTCGCCGCGTGGATGTACGCGATTACGCCGATGTTCTGAGCGCGATGCAGGGCCACGACGTGGTTTTCCACGAGGCCGCCATCCCGTCGGTACCGCGCTCGATCGATGATCCGATTCCATCGCACGAGGTCAACATCAACGGCACCTTCAACGAGCTGCGTGCGGCGAAGCAAGCAGGCGTGCGTCGCGTCATTTACGCGGCGTCGTCATCGGCCTATGGCGACACAGAAGTGCTGCCGAAGGTGGAGTCGATGCAGACGAATCCGCGATCTCCGTACGCGGCGCAAAAGCTGATGGGCGAGTATTACATGTCCGTGTGGGCTTCGTGCTTCGGCGTCGAAACCATCAGCCTGCGGTACTTCAACGTTTTCGGCCCGCGGCAGGATCCGACGAGTGCCTACTCGGGCGTGCTGTCCCTGTTCATGAAGGCAATCCTCGAGCAAAAGGCGCCGACCATCTTCGGCGACGGAGAACAGTCGCGCGACTTCACTTTTGTGGAAGATGTAGTGGCGCTCAATCTGAAGGCGGCGCGCGCGCCGGCAAGCGCGTCGGGCCGTACATATAACGCGGGCAACGGCGGGCGAATCACGCTGAACGAAGCCTGGGCGCTGCTGCAGAAGATTACCGGCGTCACGCTCGAGGCGAAGTACGGGCCTCCGCGCGCGGGCGACGTGCGGGACTCGCAGGCGGACACAAAAGATGCGACGGAGGTGCTTGGACATGCGCCGCAGTATACGTTCGAGCAGGGCATGCGCGTGACGTTCGACTGGTACCGCAACAGCCTCCGCCGCTAGCGGCACGTATTCTGCAGGATGAAATCGAGGTCAGTCAATGGCTACTGAATTTCGCATTCCGATTCGTCAGTTGAGCGAGACCGCCTCCGAGGCCACAATGCGCACCCACCGCGTCATTGTGGATCGCCCCGTCACCGGTGGTGGCACCGATACCGGCCCGATGGGCGGCGAACTGTTTCTCACCGCCATCGGCGGCTGCTTCATGAGCAATCTGCTCGCCGCCATGCGCGCCCGTGAAGCCGCGGTCACGAACGTGCGCACTGAAGTAATCGGGACTGCCGAGGGCACCCCGCCACGCTTCTCTTCCGTGGACCTGATTGTCACGGCCGATACAGACGACCCTGCCGCGCTGGCGAAACTGGTCGAAATCGCCGATCGCGGCTGCATCATGCTGAACACACTGCGAGGCAAGCTCGATGTGAAGATCAGCATCACCGAGCCGTGCCCGCCTCAGTGACCCGCCTCAGTGATAAAAATGCCGTGCGCGCGCAGACTCAGTTGAAAGCCGGATGCGCATGCGTCCAGCCCTGCGGCGGCCACCAGCCGGCCTGAACGTCGCGCGCGCCGTGTTCTTCGAGCGCGTGCATGACCTTCTCTTCCATCGGCTCATCGACTTCAATCGCGGCGATCACCGCACCTGTCGCCAGCGCTTCCTCGTAAAGCAGCGCCTCGTCATGAGAGACGCCCATGTTCCAGAACGCGAGTACAGCCGCGCCGCCGACCGTGTAGAGCGCTACTCCGATCGCGTAGAGCACGAACAACTGTACGCCGGTAATCCACAGAAGAGTGCCGAAGACCACCACCCCCGCCACAAAGCCGCCAAGGGCTCCCTGCCGAAGTGCCACCCGCGTGGGCTTATGCTGGCGCGCAAAGCCCGCTCTGTCATCGGGTTCTATGACGTGCATGCTGGCTGGCGCAATGCCCTGCATGTTGAGGTCGCGGAACGCTTCGTCCGCGTCCGTCCGCGACTGGAATCTGCCTGCAACGATATGCATATCCGACCTCCGGCTGCATTATAAGCACTTTTGATCCCCGGGCGCGATGGGGGTCACGGCGGATTCGTCGTGGTGGCAGACACAGCGAATTTCCGGTTTGCCCACGGCGCGGCCAGGGAACGCCCACGGAACGGCCCCCTCGATGCGCCGATGAATGTCATAGAATGAGGCGGTCGGCGAAACACACGCCGGCTGGAGAAGACCCATGACACAGCGACAAATCCGCTTGATGAGTTCCATCGCCTGCCTGACCATTCTGACGGGCCTCGCCTGGTCGCAAAGCGTGCCCCGCTTCGAAGTGGACCCGTCCTGGCCGAAGCAGTTGCCCGAGGGTTGGGTCATGGGCGGTCTTGGCGGCGTCTGCGTGGACG
The DNA here is from genome assembly GCA_903828455.1 of uncultured Acidobacteriia bacterium. GTDB lineage: Bacteria > Acidobacteriota > Terriglobia > Bryobacterales > Bryobacteraceae > BOG-234. Next base: position 43,011 of record CAIKMJ010000073.1, read on the forward strand.
CACATGATCACGTTTTTATTCTCAACCGTCAGGACGTCATCGAAGGCGACCTGAATGCGGGAAAACTGGCGCCGCCGGTCATTGAATTCGACCAGGCGGGCAACGTGGTGAACTCCTGGGGCGATAACAAATTTCTCGATCCGCGGCTGCACAGCTGCGCCTTCGATAAAGCCACCAACATCTGGCTCGACAGCTCGCCTTCCGGGATGTTGCTGCAGTATTCGCACGATGGCTCGAAACTTCTGCGCCAAATCGGTCAAAAAGGAGTGCTCGATTCCTCTGACGGTACCGAAAAAGGGAAGCCTCTCAATTCGAACGCAGCAAAATTCTTTCTTCCGTCCAGCATCTTCATCGATGCCACTGACGGCAACGTGTGGGTGGCCGACGGCGAAGGTTCCAACGGCAACCGCCGAATCATGGTGCTGGATAAGGACGGCAACTTCATACGCCAGTGGCAACCGGAAGGCACGCTGAGCACGCACTGCATGGCGATCTCCAATGACGGACTGGTTTACGTGACTGACCGCGAAGGAGGCCACGTTCAGGTGTACGACAAGATGGGCAAACTGCTGAAGTCGATCCCGGTGCCATGGACGCCGTACACGCCCCCTGCCGACGGCAAACCGAAGGCCAACGGCGGCGCCAGCGTGGCATTCGCATTCTCCAGCGATGCGAAGCAGAAGTACATGTACGTCATCAATCAGAACAACGCGCGCATCGAAATCCTGGAGCGCGAAAGCGGAAAGAACCTGGGCCACTTCGGCCGGGCCGGAAACTTCCCCGGCCAGTTGGCGCAGCCACACGGCATTGCGGTGGATTCCAAAGGGAATGTCTACGTTGCCGAAAACCGCGGCAAGCGGATCCAGCGATTCAAGGTAGTGCGCTGAACGACGCAAAAAATGATGGTGCGGTTCTTTGCAGAGCCGCACCATCGGGGGAAATGCGCCGCTGAACTGAGCAGCCTTCCGGTTAGAAGATCACCTTCAGCGCAAGTGTAATGGACCGGGCAGGGCCAATCTGGTTGGCACCGAGACTTCCTGCGATCGGATTCAGCGTGGGAGTGAAGTTACTGGCAGCCGTCCCGCCATTTTGGAAGATCTGGGTCCCGTTGGTGGGCCCGGCGCTATTGATCTGCAGGTTCGGATGATTCGCCAGGTTGGCGACTTCCGCCCGGAACTGCAGGTCGAACAACTCGGAAATCTTCGATATCCGGGTGTCCTTCAATATGCCCAGAGACACGTTCTGGAAGGACGGACCGACAACCGAGGTCCGGCCAAGATTACCGAACGTACCGACGGCTTGCAGCGAGTAGCAGGCCGGGTTAAACCATTGAGCGGAGGTTTGCACCGCCGGATACACCTGGCAGCCAACGACCGCATTCGGGCGATCCGCACCACCCGAATTAGCGGCCAGCCCGGACCGCGCGAACCCGGCGTAGACCGTGTTGGGGGCGCCGGTATTGAATTGATACACGGCGGTCAGCTTCCAGCCCTTGACGAACTGGTTCTTGGTGAACGGGAGCTCATAAACGGTATTGGTCCGGAAAACGTGGGTGCGGTCAAAGGTGGAGCGACCGTAATCCAGCCTGGTGTTGTACGGATCCTCCACCGACAGGTTGTTGCCAATCGCAGTATCCATGGAGAAGGCCGAACCGTAATCCAGCGACTTCGAATAGGCATACGAAATCTGGCTGGAAAGGTGGTTGGCGAACCGGCGGGTGACGCCAACCTGCAGCGCATTGTAGTTGGAACTTCCCACCGTGGCCCGCATGGTGAGCTGGCCCAGCTTCGGATTGAGCAGCGGATTCGGAGTCGTGTTTCCATTGGCAGCCAGTGTGCCGAAGGCGCCGTTGATGTTCTGCGAGGGATTCTGATTGAGCGCCTCCAGCAGGTGGACGCCGCGCGACCCCACGTACGCCACTGTCATGATGGTGCCCTTGTAAATATCGCGCTGAATATTGGTGTTGTACTGCATGGCATAAGGCGTGCTGATCTTGCCGCTGCCATACAGCAGGCCCGACGCGATGGAGGGCGGCGGAATATTCACCGGGTTCTGGAAAACCTGATAAGGATTCGGCCACGGCGGATTACTCACGGTAGCCGTAACGTTTGGATAGTTGCTGTAATACGAAGGCAGAACAATGTGGCCCGTCATCTCGTCGTAGAAGATGCCAAAGCCGCCGCGGATGGAAGTCTTGTGATCGTTAAACGGATCGAAGGCGTAACCGAAGCGGGGCGCAAAGTTCTTGTTGGTCGGATTGTTGGCGAACGCGTTCGGAACGTTCACCCATGTGCTGTTGGTGGTGGGGCTCGGGAAGGTGTAGAAGTTGTTCCTTCTTTCGCTGGGATTGTTCATCCATTCGTACCGCAAGCCGATATTCAGCGTCAGCCGGCGCGACACTTTCCATTCGTCATGGATGTACGGCGTGACCAGTTTCTCCGCCATGTCTCGATTCGGGTAGCCGAGGCCCGGCACCACAGCCTGGATCTGGCTGGGCAAACCCTGAAGGAACGTCAGCAACGTCTGGAACGTTACGCCGCCACCAATGGCAGTCGGCTGCGAGGTGAAATCCAGCGTGTAGGTGTAGGCAACGCCAAACTTGAAGCTGTGCGAACCGTGCGTCCAGATCACGTCGTTCATGCCTTGAAAACCATCCTGCGTCTGGCTGAACGGAACGCCCTGGTTGGGCCCGAGTTCGCCGCGCGGGCCGCCCGCAATCTGAAACTGACCGCTGACAGCCGAGCCGGGAACGACCTGCAGTGCCGGGTAATTCGGGTTGTTCTGGCTGCCCTTCTCCTGCGGACGCAAGAAACTGATGCGGGCCAGATTGATCATGCTGGGCGAAATCGTGTGCCGCTCTTCCAAAGTGGCGTAGAAGTTGGCGGTCGCGTCATTCTCGAAATACACGCCCGGGCCGGCCGTGGACATCCGGTGCGCCTGCTCGTTGACCATCCGAAGAAAGATCGTGTCGCGGTCGGAGATCGTGTAGTCGAGACGCCCCAGTGTGTAGTTGTCGTAGTTGGCCGTGGGGTTCAGCTGAATTTCAGTACCCAGTCCGGTGGGCTGGCCGTTCGGCTGAAAAGATTGCGTCTGGACCAGCGGCAGCAGGTTCATGATGGGCTGGATCTGCGGCGCAAAGCCAACATACGCGAGGTTGGTGGTGTTGTTACAGGCATACGTCGGCGATACGCCGGGAAGACTGCATGGAACGTAGCCCTGATGGGCGTTGTTATCGGGCAGGTTCTGATTGATCGTGCTGGCTTCGGCCTGCGAGCGCAACGCCTCGAAGTTAACGAAGAAGAACAGTTTATTTTTCTTGATCGGTCCGCCCAGGCTGGCTCCCGCAACGAAGGTGTGCGACGGGGCCACATGGCCGACTTTCTGGCCGGGCAGTACGGTCAGATCGGAAATTTGCCGGGCATTCAGGGCGCTGTTTCCGAAGAAGCTGTAAGCGGATCCATGATAAGCGTTGGTGCCGGATTTGCTGGCCGCGTTGACCACAATTCCATTGCCGCCGAACTGCGCGCTATACGTGTTCGTCAAAACCTGAAACTGCGAGAGAGCCTCAACGCCCGCCGAGGTACCTGTACCGCCGGAGCCGGCGGACTTGCCGGTGAACGTCGTCAGGTTGGTGCTGTCGATCAGGAAGCCCAGACCAGTGGGGCGCGATCCCGATACCGTATAGTTGGCCTGGTAGCCATAGACGTTGCCGCCATTCCCGCCGGGAATAGCTGCAACTCCCGGCGCGAAATTGATAATATCCACGAAATTGCGGGCCGTGCCCATCGGCAGATCCGAGATCTCCTGTTGATCAAATATGACGCTCAGCGCCGCGGTGGAGGTGTCCACCTGCGTGACTTCCGTATCGACGGTTACTACCGAGCTGGCCTGACCGACCGGGAGAGTAACATCGGCGACCGATTCCTCGCCGACCACTGTTTTGATGCCGGAGCGCACCACGGTCTCAAAACCCGGATGCTCGACGCGAACTTCGTAATTGCCTAAGACCACTTCCGAGGCGCGATACAAGCCTGCAGCGTTGCTCGTCAGGTTCGCGGTCACACCGGTGTCGAGGTTCTTTACCGCAACCTTCGCGCCAACGACCGCCGCGCCCGAGCTATCGGTCACGGTACCTGAAATGGTGGAAGAGCTGGTCTGCGCGAATAGTGATTGCACAGCAAGAGCAATCAGCAACGCGGCCACTGGGAAACAATGCTGGATCCTGGTCACGATACGTTTCATCCGAAGGAACCTCCCTGATCTGCCCCGTGGGTGTGCTGTTGCCAGCTCAGGTGCAGAATAGAAACCCGGACCAATACTATTCAAGTAGTGTTAGGATTTGTTGAGGTTTTTGTGGATTTGTCAGCAATTGTAAAAATATTTTCCGGCGCGGGCACTGCCAATGGAGCCGGAGAAAACTGCGGGTGGGCCGTACTATATGCCTGTTAACTTAAAGCGAATCTTAGACTTAACGACACGCAGACGTAAGGAGCTACTGAAGCACGCGGCGCATTACCATCAGTTCGCCTGGCTGGCCACAAACGTCTGGCCCTTTTTTCGCCCTTCCCGTGTGACCGTCCCGCTGAGCCGGGTGCCATCCAGCGCCATCGTCCAGTAAAGTTTCACATCAGCCTGCCTGGCAGCGGTAGTGAAGTGCAGGATTTCGCCATCCAGTTGCGCCTCCAGGATCTGCCCGGGCACCGATTTCCTGCCGCCTCCCAGCGTGACCGTCCCGGCTGGTGTTCCTTCCTTTGTAGTCAGGTCCATGGTGAATGAGAGCTTTTTTGCGTCGGGCTTCTTCCTGCGGGTCGCAGTCTCCGCCGCCCAGTGCCCGTCGAATCCAGCCCCCTGGCAAGCCAGAGCAAGTAAAAAAAGGGCAACCAGCAGTCTCATGAATCAGCAAACACCGCCGCGCGCCGAAAGTTCCAGCGGACGCCGCATTTTATCGTTCCGGCTCGCGTTGCGGCAGCCGGCGGCACCGCCCGGAACGATTAACACCCCGAATGATCGGCAACCGGTTTCCGGATTCAAAGGATCGACCTGCGAGCAGGCCTCCCTGTCGGCACCGCCGTTCACCGGTCTCGATCGCCCCCCCGGCACGCCGGGGCCGCCAGCGTGCGTTAGAGTTGCTGGTAGACCGTGAGAGCGTTATTTGAACTCCGCAAGCTTGCCGAAACCATCCTCACCCCGTTGAATCTTTCGCTGATGCTGCTCGCCATTGGTCTGTTACGGCGACGGCGCGCCATCGTCCTTTGCGGGTTCCTCCTGCTCGTGACAGCGGCATCGCCGCCAGTCTCTAATTCACTTGCTGCTTTTCTCGAAAGGCAATATCCGCATTTGCGGCCCGAGCAATGTCCTGCAGCCGACGCCGTCGTGGCGCTCGGAGGGTTCGCCGGAGAAAAGAAGCAGTTTCCCGGCGAACTCCAGTGGTACGACGCCACCGATCGTTTCGAAGCAGCCGTGAAGCTCTTCCGGGCCGGCAAAGCGCCGGTCCTGATTCTTCCCGATGTGGAGCCCTGGTCTGGCGAGGCGCACACGATCGGCGCTCTTTTGCGTCAGGCTGCCGTGGATCACGGGGTTCCCGCCGACGCCATTCGCCTGACGCGACTGGTCCACACAACCGCCGACGAAGCCGAGGACGTCCGCGATTACCTGCGGCGAACCGGAGGTCATCGCATCATCCTGGTCACGTCAGCGGTGCACATGGGCCGCGCAGCCTTCCTGTTTCAACAAGCCGGCATCGATATCGTTCCGTTCCCGGTGGATTACCAGTCCAATACCTGGGAGTGGCGCTGGGAAAATTTTGTGCCTTCTGCCTCGGGGCTGGAGCAGGTCGAAGCGTATCTTCACGAAATTCTCGGAGACGCCGTCTACCACGTCCTGTCTGTCGTCACTCCCCGTGCTCCGGCTTCCCGGTAGCCCGTTGTCGCCGGAACCCGGGTCTTACTGAACCGTGATCACCGGACCCGGTTGCGTTTGGACGCCATTCACTGTCGCCTGGATCGACCTGTCGCCGCTGCCCACACTCGGCACTGTCAGATTGAACTGATACAGCCCCGCGCCGGTGATCCCCGCAAAGCTAACGTTCGCCGGCACGCCGCCGACTGTAATAGTCACCGGATTCACCGTCGGCGCGGCGCCGCTGAACGGTTGCCCCGCAGGAACCGGCGGATTCGTCGGACCGAAGCCCACCCCGAACAACTCAAGCACTTCGCCCGCTTTCACAGCCCGCGTGCTGAAGGGGAACGCCCCTGCCGGTCCCAACAGATCGTATGTGCCGCCACCGTAAGCTCCCGTACCCGCCGGGGTAAGGATCACCGCTGCCGCGTGCTTGCCATCCAGCAGGCTGAACGAGGGACTAGCCGGCGCCAGCGTCACCGTCGATGAAAAACTTCCGTGCAGCGTTGTCACGACTACTGTCACCACGCCGGTCGCCGTATCGTCCGGCGCCTGGACGTTAATCTGCGTCGGGCTCACGTACCAGAGGTACGCTGCCTTACCATTGATCGTCACACTGACGCCGCCCAGCGTCGTCGGGAAATCGCCGTTCCATGTGGCCGTCGAATCAGAGAGATTCGTTCCGTAGATTGAGATCCACGAACCCGCCTCGATCGAAGTGAGCGTGCTGTAAACCGGCACAATACCACTGGCGCTGATTACCGGCGCGTTCGAGGCCAGTATCGTCAGCGTCACCGGAACCTTGGCCGAAGCAACTCCGTCCACCAGCGTTACTGTGCCCGAATAAGTTCCGGGCCCCAGGTTCGCCACGTTCACAGTAACCGGCACGGAACCCGGCGTCTGCCCTCCTGCTGATGACACCGACAGCCAGTTCCCGCCGCTCACGGTAGAGGCCGCGGCCGTGTAGGTCAGCCCGCTGATGTTGCCCGTGACCGCGATCGACTGCGGAGCTGGTTTGCTCGTGCTGCCCTGCTGATACGTGAAGCTCAGTGACTGCGGCGCTGCCGTCAGCTTCGGCGGGTCAGCCACCGTCATCGTGATCGATGCGGAAGCGGATGGCGGCGGCACAGAGCCATCTACCGCCGTGAAGCTAACCGTTCCGGTCAGAACATTACCGGACCCGAAGCGTGAGGCATCCGTGGTAATTGTCACCGTTCCCGTATAAGTAAACGTAGTTCCATCGAACCCGGTCTGCTTCATGTTGACCGATGCCGGCGACACCGTCAGCCAGGTGATTCCGCTGTTGCTCGTAGCGGTGACCGCGGCCTGCAACTGCGGACCGGTCGCAAGTAAGTTCTGGTATGTCACGGTGACGGTCTGCGAACTGGTTGTTCCTACCGGCACGCTGAAATTCAGGCTGGTTGGTGCAGCCGCCAGCGTGCCGACGATAGATCCCACTCCGCCCCCGCCGCCACCGCCGCCCCCACCGCCGCTGGTGGACGCCGGGTTAATCACAAACGTCTGCGTCACAGGTGTAGCCGCGGCGTAGTTCGCGTTGCCTGCCTGGCTGGCGGTGATCGAACACGTGCCAGCCGTGAGCGGCGTCACCGAGGAACCGCTGACCGTGCAAACACTGGTGGAGTTCGACGCGAAGCTCACCGTCAATCCCGAACTCGCGGTCGCGGTCAGTGAAAGCGCCGAGGCCGGCAGGGTAACTGTTCCCGGCGCATTGAACGTAATCGTCTGCGTTCCCTGCGTCACACTGAACGTCTGCGTGACCGGTGTCGCCGCTGCATAGTTTGCATTGCCAGCCTGGCTCGCCGTGATCGAACAAGTGCCAATAGCCACAAGTGTGACTGTCGATCCCGACACCGTACAGATGCCCGTGCTGTTCGATGCAAACGTCACCGTCAGCCCCGAGGTCGCCGTCGCGCTGATCGAAAACGGCGCAGTCCCGAACGACTGTCCGCTCTGCGTTCCGAAAGTAATCGTCTGCGAACCCTGCGTCACGCTGAACGTCTGCGTGACCGGTGTCGCCGCTGCATAGTTTGCATTGCCAGCCTGGCTCGCCGTGATCGAACAAGTGCCAATAGCCACAAGTGTGACTGTCGATCCCGACACCGTACAGACGCCCGTGCTGTTCGACGCAAACGTCACCGTCAGTCCCGACGTCGAAGTTGCGCTGATCGAAAACGGCGCAGTCCCGAACGACTGTCCGCTCAACGCTCCGAACGTAATCGTCTGCGAACCCTGCGTCACGCTGAACGTCTGCGTCACCGGTGTGGCAGCGGCGTAGTTCGTGTTACCCGCCTGGCTCGCCGTGATCGAACAAGTGCCCGTAGCCACAAGTGTGACTGTCGATCCCGACACCGTACAGATGCCCGTGCTGTTCGACGCAAACGTCACCGTCAGTCCCGAGGTCGCCGTTGCGCTGATCGAAAACGGCGCCGTCCCGAACGACTGTCCGCTCAGCGTTCCGAAAGTGATGGTCTGCGAACCCTGCGTCACGCTGAACGTCTGCGTCACCGGTGTGGCCGCGGCATAGTTCGTGTTACCAGCCTGGCTCGCTGTGATCGAGCAGGTCCCCAGTGCCACCAGCGTGACCGTCGTCCCCGACACGGTACAGATGCCCGTGCTGTTCGATGCAAACGTCACCGTCAGCCCCGAGGTCGCCGTTGCGCTGATCGAAAACGGCGTCGTCCCGAACAGCTGACTGCTCAGCGTTCCGAAAGTGATAGTCTGCGAACCCTGCGTCACGCTGAAAGTCTGCGTCACCGGCGTCGCCGCCGCGTAGTTCGTATTACCCGCCTGGCTCGCTGTAATTGAGCACGTGCCGACAGCAACCAGCGTCACCGTCGTCCCCGACACCGTGCAGATACCGGTGCTGTTCGACGCAAACGTCACGGTCAGACCCGAGGTCGCCGTCGCGCTGATCGAAAACGGAGCAGTCCCCAACGGCTGACTGCTCAACGTTCCGAACGTAATCGTCTGCGACGTCGGAGTGACTGTAAAAGTTTGCGTCACGGATGTGGCCGCAGCGTAGCTCGTATTGCCAGCCTGGCTCGCTGTGATCGAACACGTCCCGAGCGCCACCAGCGTTACCGTCGTCCCCGACACGGTGCAGATGCCGGTGCTGTTCGACGCAAACGCCACCGTCAGGCCGGAAGTCGCCGTCGCGCTGATCGAAAACGGAGCACTACCCAGCGCCTGGTTGCTCAAAGTTCCAAAGGTGATGGTCTGCGTTGCCAGAACCTGAATCGACAAACTCTTCGGGGCTGATACGACGGCCGCGCTGTCCTTCGCCGTGACAGAGAAACTGTACGGACTCCCTGCCGCCGATGTCGGAGTACCGCTGATCAGGCCAGTCGAAGTATTCAGCGTCAGTCCCGGCGGCAACGCTCCGGTCGTCACCGACCATGTATAGGGCGCCGTGCCGCCGTCCGCGGTCAGCGACTCCGAATAGCCTGTCCCTGCCGTGGCCGTTGCGAGAGTCGTGCTGGTTACCGCCACCCCCGCGCCGGACTGCGTGATGTTAAATGCCGTAAGGTTTCCCAGCGAAAAACCGAGCGTCCGCGACACACCGGAGAGGTTCGCCGCAATGGTCAGACTGATCGTGCCGTTGCCGGTTCCGGACGCCCCGGAATTGACCGTGACCGTCCCTGGAAAGTTGTTCGTCAGCACCCACGGACATCCCGCCGTGACAGTCAGAGGCACCGTGACGGGCCCGCCGGCCGCGCTCACCGTATAACCGCTGCTGCCCGCCGAATAGGTACATGAACTGCCAGGCTGGGTAATCAGAATGTTCTGGCTGCCGATCGTCAGATTCGCGGTTTGCGAACCAGTGTCTGGCCTCGGTGTCGTCTGCACAAAAACGTAGCCCGAGCCGGTCCCCGAAGCCCCGTTGGAAACAACCGCCCAGGACTGATTCGTCGAAGCTGTCCACGCACAACCGCTCGGCGCGGTTACGCTGAAAATCAGCTGTCCTCCGGTGGTCGGTCCGAGCATGCTTCCGGGGCTGGCCGTAACGGAACACGAAGCCGTTGCATCGGAAATCTTTGCCAGAAACACGCTTCCGGACTGAAATGGCGCGGACGTGACCGGCACGCTTCCATAGCCGACGACAAAGGCATTCCCCGCCCCGTCGGTCGCAACAGAATAGGGCTGAGCAATGCCAGAGCCCCCCAGGTAGGTCGACCAGAGCAACGCGGAGCCAGTGCTGTTTAGTTTCGCGGCAAACCCCGTCGGAATCACTGCACCGGTGAACGTGATGTGAGCATTGTTGGAAGGATCAACCGCAAGCTGCGCGGATTGGTCCCAGTTCGCCAGTTCGGGCGTCCAGGTTTGTGCGCTCCACGTTGCGCCTCCGTCGACTGAATGCTGAACCGCTCCGGATTTCCCGCTGAAAACATAGACTACCGACGGATTCCCCGGGGCCACTGCCACGGACCCGGCTCCGGTCACTCCCGAAAGCGTCGGCCACGTGCTGCCGCCATCGGTCGACTTGTACATCGCGTAATAAGCCGCATAGTAGACCGTGGTCCCTGCAGCCGCTAATCCGAAAGGTTGCTGGTACGGAGCCTGCGCCAAAACCTGAGTCCAGGCTGTTCCCTGATTCGTGCTCTTGTAGATGCCGCCGCCGTTGACAGCCGCATACACCGCGCCATCGGTCGTAACGGCCACGGAATTCACACCCGTGGTCCAGGTGTTTCCGGCCACCGACGTCCAGGTCGCGCCTCCGTCCGTCGACCGATACATTGAATTCGCAGCCGAACTGGAAAAGTTGGCGTAGTAGGCGTAAACCGTATTCGCGGTCGATGGGTCGCCCGCGAGCCCCGAAACGAGCTGCGAGGGAACGCTGCCCATCAGCGTCCACGTTGCGCCGTCGTCCGTGGAACGGTAGACAGAACCGCTCTGCGTCGCTGCGTAAATCGTCGTTGCGGTCACCGGACTGCGGCCGATATACGAGGGCGTCTGGGAGCTTTGCTGTGTCCACGAAGTCCCTCCGTTCGTCGTCCGGTAAATACCGCCGTTGGTGAGGACCACGGCCGAACTCCCCGACGGGTTGAACGATATCTGGGACACGGCGGCCGGGAGGTTCAAATCGAAGGCGGACCAGGTGGCCCCGGAGTCCGGGCTCTGAAACAAAGAAGTTGTGATCGCGTTCTGACTCTGCACCGCTCCCACGGTCGGAAAGTTGTCCGAACTCGTCGAGCCCGCCACGTAGACATTGCCCGAGCCGTCGATGGCCAGGCCGGAAGCGGCGCTCCCGTGATTGCCGCCAAGATACGAAATGTAGCTGAACACACTCCCGGCTGCGTTCAGTTTGGCCACGAACGCGCTCTGTGCGCCAGCGTAAGTTGTCTGCGCAGCGCCGGCAGTCGCAAGACCGGACGAGCTTGTGGTACCGGCGATGTATGCATTTCCTCCCGTATCCACTGCGATCGTGGCCCCGGAATCGGCGTTTGCGCCGCCGAGAAACGTGAAGTACAAAAGCGCCGTCCCCGTGGGGTTGAGCCGGGCAACAAACGCGTCTCCCGAACCGCCATATGTTGCCTGCGCGCCGCCGCCGGGAGCGCCGGTGAAGGTCGCGGAATTGGCCGATCCCGTCACGTAAGCCGTTCCGGACGTATCCACCGCGATTCCCGCGCCGGAGTCTGTGCCGCTGCCTCCGAGCAGGGTCGAATACTGCAACGCCCCGGTCGGGCTGTATTTGGCGACAAACGCATTCTGCGATGCCGAGGTGGACTTCAGGACGCCCGCTGTCGTGGGAAATCCGGAAGACGCGGAACCGGTGACGTATCCATTGCCCGAACCATCTATTGCGATCCCGGCGCCCGCATCGTACCCGCTGCCGCCAAGAAATGTGGAAAACTGCAGTGCGCCTGTCGAACTCAGCCGTGCCACAAACGCGTCGCCGCTTCCGCCGCTTAGCGACTGCGCCGCATTCAGCATCGGGAAATCTGCCGAACTCGTGCTGCCCGTTATCCAGGCCGAACCGCTCGAATCGACTGCCATCCCGGCCACCTGATCGCCACCCGATCCGCCGAGATATGTCGAATAGATCAACGTCGTACCGGCAGCGTTGATTTTTGTCACGAACGCGTTGTATGCGCCGGAACCGGACAGACCGCTTTGCACCGCATTTGCCACGGATAAGTCGGTTGCCTGCGTGGCTCCGGCTATCAGAATGTTGCCCGAGGAGTCGAGAGCAACAGCGCTGCCTGTCGCATAGCCCGTTGCGCCCCCGAAAGCAAACGCATTTACAATCGTCGGGTCGATCACAAGTGCCCGCGTCCTGTCCCAATGCTCCACGCGAAAGGCAACCTCATCCTGTCCCGTGATCGCAAACCGCCCCGGCACGCTCTCCCGCGCTCCGTTCACTTCCTGATAGATCCGCGGCAGCGTGATCCGCAACCCACCCGCCGCCTCGCCCAATTCGAGCGCGCCGTCTGCTCCAAGGCGCACCCCGTCCGCGCCGCTCACCTTCATCCGGATCAATCCCGGGTCGGCGCCGGCCTTCACCACCAGGTCGAACTCGATTTGGCGCTGCGTCCCGTAATAGACGACGTCGATCCCTGGGTACACGTCCGCCCACGACACTTTGTCATACGTCGGCAGCCCGATCTGCCACGTCTTCGGATCGTTACCGCGAATGTAATTGATCTTGCCCGGCAGTTCCGTTCCGGGTCGGGCGTGCCCCGCGTGCCCACCGGCAAACTCGAGGGCAACCACGCTGCCGTCTTTACCGGACTGCGTACGCGCCATCGCAACCGTGGCCTTTGCCTTCTCCAGCGCAACGGTATAACCCTGGCTGCGCGCGACAAAGCGGTCGCCTCCGCCCGGCGCCCGTTCGAAGGCCAGCGGTAACCGCGCGAAGGTCTCCCGCGCCCGTTCCCGCAGCTCTTGTTGGGCCGCCGGCTCGATCGGTCCGCCCTGAATCCGGGATGACGCAACCTGTGCAGCCGCAACGCTTTCCAGCATTCCGACCGAAACGAGAATGGAAAGAAGCAAGAACGAAAAACGCCGACGCCGTTGTGGCAAATGAATCCTCCGCTGGCGGGAACGGCACGCCAGTCCTACGGTCAGTATAAGCCCCGGAGGCACGTATTGTCCCCCAAATTACCGACTCGCGCGGGCGGATAAATCTGAGACCGCAAACTATTTCTTACTCTTGCTGTCAGCTACTTCAGCAATGAACCCAACGGTAAAAAAATCAGCGACCCGGCTGCATGCCGAGCGCCTTATATACCCCCGCCGCCTCGGGCGACGACAGATAATCGAGCAGCGCCTTCGCGCCTGCCGGATCTTTGGCGTGGGCGGAAACAAAGCCCACCAGAGTCGTCGGTGTCGAAACCTCCCGCGGCAGCGTGCCCACCTTATCGATTCCCGGGTCGTCCATCTCACTCAAAAACGTCAAGCCAATCTCCACTTCCCCCTTCGCCGCCATCGCCATCGCACCGGCACCGCCCTGCGCGCGTTTGATCTTCGGCTCCATCTGATCGGCAATCCCCAGCTTTCGCAGCGTCTCTTCAAAGCTGACGCCCGCCGCCGCCCCTGCCTTCGGATCCGGATAGGCGATGGACTTCGCCGCCAACAGCATCCGCTTAACCGCCTCGGGCGTCGAAATGTCCGGCCTCGGTGCGCCTTTCCGCACCGCGACTCCGACCGCCACGCTCGCCAGCGGCGTCGCGCTGCCGGCCACCACGTTGCCCGACGCCAACACCTCGGGGTACGGAGGCTGCACGACCGGCACGTCGAAAGCCTCGCCGGCCGTGACCTGCCGCTTCGTCCCGAGGCCTGACCCGAAGGTCGCATTCACCTTGCGGCCCGTACTCCTCTCAAACCCGGGGAGGAGTTGCTCGATGGCCGCTTTGATGCCGCCGGGAGCAATCAGAGTGATCTCATTGCTTTGAGCACTGGCACCCGGCAGACTGCCGAGAGCGACGGCGACAAGAACAGACAGAGGCAGATATTTCATAGATTTGGCCGCGGGAATTGCACTTAAGGGAACGGGCGAATTATATCGTAGTTGCGCCGCCGTACGCTCCGAAACTCAAGCCACAGGCCCGCGACAGCTCCCCTTTTCCCTTGACTCTGGGTCATACTATTCGCGAGGCAGATCCGATGACGACGCGAACTCTTCTTGCAGGCATCACCGTGGCGCTTTGTGCCGCCCCTTTGACGATGGCGCAATTGCCGAAGTCCGCAAAGCTGTTCGATCAGCATTGCGTAACCTGTCACGCCAACGTGCCCGGCAGCGCCGGTCCGGAAGCAGGGGTGCTGCGCAGGCTCACGCCCGAGTCGATCGTCGCAAAGCTCGGCAGCCACGGTGCCGTCAGCGCACTCCCGCCAGCCGACAAAATTGCCATCGCCGAATATCTGTCGGCCCGCAGCTATACGCCGGACGGTCTGGGTCAGGCCGCGAAGATGTCGAACCCGTGCCAGTCCGCGGCCCCCATCTCGTCCATTTCCGATGCGCCCGCCTGGAACGGCTGGGGCGTAGACCCCACCAATGCACGCTTTCAATCCGCCCGGTCAGCTGGACTTCCAGCCGACCGGGTTTCGGGCCTGAAGCTCAAATGGGCCTTCGGATTTCCCGCCGGCTCGTCGCTGTATGGCCAGCCAACGGTAGCCGCCGGACGCGTCTTCATCGGACTCAACAGCGGCTACGTCTATTCCATTGACGCCGCGTCCGGCTGCGTCTACTGGTCGTTCCAGGCCAGATCCGGCGTGCGCAACGCCATCAGCATCGGCGAGATCAAAGGCCGCGGCGGCTCCCGGTTCGCGCTGTACTTTGGCGACGTTCGCGCGAATGTCTACGCCATAGATGCCACCACGGGAACGCTGCTTTGGGAAAATCGCGTAGATGATAACGCCGCCGCCGGCATCACCGGCGCACCGGCGCTGTACGAAGGCCGACTGTATGTTCCGGTTTCCTCGCGCGAAGAGGCCAACGGCCCGAATCCTCTTTATCCCTGTTGCACCTTTCGAGGCAGCGTCGTGGCCCTCGATGCCGGCACGGGAAAGACAATCTGGAAATCTTACGTAATTCAGCAGGAGCCAAAAGCCACGCACAAAAACTCCATCGGCACGCAGATGTACGGACCGGCCGGCGGAGCGGTGTGGAACACCCCCACCATCGACCCGAAGAACAAAGCCCTCTACATCGGCACCGGCAACACCTACACCGAACCCGCCGCCGCGGGAACCGATGCCATCATGGCCCTGGATCTCGCCACCGGCAAACATCTGTGGAGCGTGCAGGATACACTGAACGACGCCTGGATGGCCTGCGGCGAGGCCTGGGGCACCGCGAACTGCCCCCGGGAAATGGGGCCCGATTATGACTTCGGTGCCTCGCCGGTCTTACGCACCCTCCCGAGCGGCAAACGCCTGCTGATTGCAGGTCAAAAAAGCGGCATGATCTGGGCGCACGACCCCGATCAGAAGGGTGCCGTCGTCTGGAAGACGCAGATCCCCGAAAATCTGGCCCTCGGCGAAATCACCTTCGGCGGCGCTGCCGACGATCAATACGCCTATTTCGGTGTTAGCAGCGTCGGCGTGGCGGCCGTGCGTCTGTCGAACGGGGAGCGCGCGTGGACTACGCCCATCAAAGCGGCCGGCCCCCGCCTCGGAATCGGCGCGGCGCTGACCGTCATCCCCGGTGCCGTTTTCGGCGGCGGCTACGACGGGGTGGTGCGCGCTCTGTCCACGAAGGACGGCGAACTCCTCTGGCAGTTCAACATGTTGCAGGAGTTCAAAACCGTCAACGGCGTCCCGGCGAAAGGCGGCTCCATGGGTTCGGCCGGCCCGGTCATCGCAGGAGGAACGGTATTCGTTCCGTCCGGCTACACGTTCGGTGAGCGCGGCACTCCAGGAAACGCGCTGCTGGCTTTCTCGCCGGAATAATGCGATTTGCCGTGCCGATGGCGGGCGCGATCCCGGAATCGGGCGCTTGCCGGTGCCGGTCGCCGCGCGGGCCAGTTCGTCGGTTTACATGCGGCGACGCAGCTTCGCCCGCACGGGCTATCCGTGGCCTTGCCGGATACGATGACGAAAGTTCTGAAGCGGGTTACGGACGGAATTCGCGGACCATCTGGACGACGGCCTTTACGTGATCCACCGGAGTCTCCGGCAGAATGCCGTGCCCCAAATTGAAGATATGGCCAGGCCGCGTGCCCGTGCGTCGCAGCAGGTCGTGGACCTTGTTGCGCAACTCGGGAAGCGGCGCGAACAGCGCCACGGGATCGAGGTTGCCCTGAATCGCTGAGCGGTAGGAGATATCCATCCACGCCTGATCGATATTAATCCGCCAGTCGCAGCCCATCACGTCGCCGCCGGCCGCGTGCAGTTCGCGGAAGTAACCGGAAGCGCCGGTGCCGAAGTGGATGACAGGCACACCGCTCGACTTAATGCGCTCAATCAGTGCCCGCGAGTACGGCTGGGCGAAGCGGACGTAATCATCGCCAGCCAGCGCGCCGACCCAGCTGTCGAACACCTGAATGGCTCGCGCACCGGAAGCAACCTGCATGATGGCGAACGGCGCCAGCACGTCGACGATCTTGCCCATCAGGCGGCGCCAGAGGGTTTCATCGGAGTACATCATACGCTTGGTGCGAATGAAGTTGCGCGACGCCCCGCCTTCGATCATGTAACTGGCGAGAGTGAACGGCGCGGCGCAGAAGCCAATCACCGGCACCCGGCCGGCAAGGGCACGGACCGTCTGCTGGATGGCCTCGCCCACGTAGCCAAGGTCGTCGGTATTCGACGTAGAAATCGCGTCCACATCCTCGCTGCTGAGGATCGGGTTGTGGATGACGGGGCCTTCGCCCTGCGCATAGGTGAGCTTGAGGCCCATCGGCTCCACGGGCAGGAGAAGGTCGGCAAAAATGATGGCGGCATCGACGTCGAGCGCTTCCACCGGTTGGAGCGTAACCGCGGCAGCAAGGTCGGGACGTTTGCAGATTTCGAGCAGCGAGTGCCGGGCCCGGATGTCGCGATAGGACTTCATGTACCGGCCAGCCTGACGCATGAACCACACAGGCCGGACATCGGTGGGCCGGCGCCGGCAGGCATCGAGGAATCGGCTGGTCATGGGGGCAACGCGCATCATTTCGGTAAAACCACTTTCTGTCCGCCGCAAAAACGCGGGCGGGAACCGGAACCGGGTCCGGGGTGAATCTGGCCGCCGGGGCGGCTAAAACTTAATAGCCCCTTTTATTTTCAGCGTCTTGCAGCTAAAAACCGAGCAGCACAAGTCGGGGCGCGCCACCATCGGGCGCCACGGGGCAACAAAAACAAAACTATCACAAAGTGTTTGGTTTCGGGGGGATTTTTTGCGCAAATCGGCAGAGCTGTGGAAAAATCGGCGATTACTCCCGGGCCTTCATTCTCTTTGTCCGGCGGAGCAGGAAATCGATGCGGCTTTCGGCGTCCGGGTGGGTGTCAGGGGCAAAGTGCAGGTCCGGAACCCGCCGGAGATTGAGGCGCGTGGCGAGTTCATGCTTGAGAAAGCCCTTGGCGTGTTCGAGAGCGGCCTGGGCTGCTTTTTCCGCTCCGGCGTCGGCACTGAACTTCACATGGGCGTGGCGCATGTCGGGAGAGACTTCGGCAAGGGTGACATTCACCGAGAGCAGGCGCGGGTCGTCCATCTCGAAGCCGATGATTTCCGCGAGTTCCTCTTTGACCGCAAGGGAGACGCGCTGGGAGCGATGCTCTTCCATACTCTTCCTATGATGCCAGCCGCGCTCCGTTCGCGCGGCGGCGCGCGGGCCGGATCCGGCCAGGTTCGCGAACGAACTACGGGGCCGCGGTTTCGCGGATCGTCAAAAAGCGGTCCGCCGCCACTCCGGCCAGCTTCTGTTTTGTGCCGGAGGGCCACTCGATCTCAATCGTCCGAACCTCCGCATCGCCGCCGAGACCGAAGTGCAAAATGGGATCGCTGGACGAAGCGTACCCGACCGCGGTGGTGACACGGTTCCACTGCTCGCCCGACGAGGTGACAATATGCACGCGCGCACCAATGCCGTCACGATTGCTCCGCGTGCCGACGAGCCGCAGCTGGATCCAGTGGCCCGCCGTGGCCGTCGTGTTGGTCAGGATGAGCGGACGCTCGTTGAGCCTCGAAACGACGACGTCGATCTTCCCGTCATGGTTAAAGTCGCCAAACCCGGAGCCCCGGTAAAAGCCGTCACCGGGCAGGGCTTCCGCTTTGAATGTTCCGCCGCCGTGATTGACGAAGACGACGTTGGGCAGCCGGGATTTGCGGCCGGAATTGAATTCGGCGTTATCGAGCACGTGGCCGCCGGCGACGAAGATGTCCTTGTAGCCATCGTTATTCAGATCGTAGAAGCCGGTGCCCCAGCCTGAGTAGGGGCGGCTTTCACGCGCCATGCCGCTCGGCGAGGTCGTATTGGCGAAGAGATTGGGACCGATCCCGCGGTAAAGCGAAAACAGTTCGTCGGGCAATGCGGTGACGAACAGATCCTCGCGGCCATCGTTGTCGTAATCACGGAAATCGGTTCCCATGGAGGAGATCACGGCCCCGTCGTCGTTATAAGCAACACCGGCTTCGAGGGCAATTTCGCGGAACCTGCCGTTGCCGTCATTGTGAAAGAAGGAATTGGGCAGATTGTCGTTGGTGACGAAGGCCTCAAGCCGGCCGTCGCCATCGGAATCGCCGAACGCCACGCTCATTCCTTTTCCTGGATGGGCTTCCAGCCCCGCTTCCTTCGAGACGTTCCGAAAGTGCCCTCCTCCCTCGTTGTGGTACAGCAGATTCGTCATGGGCCCGTACGAAAGCGGATGGCAGTACTGCCGCACCCCGGGCGCAACAGCGCTGCAGGTCGCGTCACGCGCCGGGTCCCAGTTGACGTAGCGCACCACGAACAAATCGAGGCGGCCGTCGTTATCGTAATCGAACCAGCCGGCGGCGGCGGTGAAACCCAGTTCCCCGCCGAGTCCCGATGCGGTCGTGATGTCTTCGAACGTTCCGTCCCCCCGGTTGCGATACAGCGTGTTCGACTTCACACCCGTGACGAACAGATCTTCGTGCCCGTCGTTGTCAAAATCGCCGACCGCCACGCCCATGGAGTAGCCTTCGCCGGCGACTCCCGCACGTGCGGTGACATCGGTAAAGGTGCCGTTATGGTTGTTGCGAAACAGACGATTGCCGTAGGAGGGGTCGGTCTTGCGCAGCGTGGGGAAGGTGGCGCCGTTCGCGATGAAAATATCGGGCCAGCCGTCACCATCGTAATCGAATACGGCCACACCGCCCAGCATGGTCTCCGGCAGGTGCTTATCCCCTGTCGCGCCATTGCGCACGATCATGTCGAGTGTGGATTCGCGGAACCGTATGGCGGCCGATGCCACATCTGCCGCCGGATGCGCCGGGGTCGCCGGAACCATGCGCTGCTCGCGGGCGAGTTCGGTCCTCGCACCGGGCACGCCTGCGGCGGCCGCTTTGGTAAGAAGGGCGATGCTGTCCTGGACGCGCCCCTGCCGCAGCATGGAGCGGGCTAAGTCGATCTGCGCGACGGTTTCGCCTGCGTCAACGGCCTGGCGAAAGCGCTGTTCCGCTTCCTTCGTGCGGCCAAGTGCATCGAGGGTCCGGGCGAGACCGGCCAGAGAAGCACCGCGGCCATCCGGGATCTCGATGGCCTTCTGGTAGGCGGCCAGAGCTTCCGGGAAAAGTGCGCGGCGGAAGGCTATCTTGCCGAGCATGAAGCAGGCTTCCGGTTCGCGGGGATCGAGCGTGCAGGCCCGGCGCAGCGGATCGATGGCCTTCCAGCTTCCGCTCTGCTCCTGATACACCTGCCCGAGCATCTTCTGGTAATGGGCGTTCGCCGGTTGTTCCTTCACCGCCATCTCAAACTCGCGGATAGCGGCGGCGTAGTTGCGGGCGCGGTAAGCCTCCATCCCGAGATCGAAGGCAGATGCCGCGCACAACAGCGCAGCAGCGCAGCCGGCCAGCAGGGTCGATCGCTTCCAATGTTTCATGCGACTAACAATTCTGCCCGTGGCCGGGCTGAAAGTCAAACTGAAATAAGCAGAATTAATGGAAAAGCAAGCCGGATTTCCGCAAACAAACCGGAATTAACTGAAGAAGGACGGGCTGGTCACAGCCACTCCAGGTCGGCGCGAATGAGCATGGGGCCAAGCAGATCGGCGGCTTCTTCTTCGGCCGCGCGGAGCATTTTCCCGGCGAAATCGCGGCTTGAAGAGACTGCCGCCGCGGCGACCACCGCACTGTTGTGAAGTTCCTGATCGTCGATCTCCGCGACCGAAAGATTGAATTTATTGCGCAGCCGTTCGCACAGGCCCTTGACGACGCTGCGCTTATCTTTCAGCGAGCGCGCGTGATCGATGCGCAGCTCAAGAGTGAGAACGCCGACAACGGGCATGGCAGATCCTGCGGCCGATTTCGCGCGGGCCCGCGTCTACGCGGCTTCGTTGGCCACGCGCTGCATCACGAAGGCTTCGATCACGTCGCCCTGTTTCACGTCGTTGAAGTTGTCCAGCGTAATACCGCACTCCATACCCGCGCGGACTTCGCTGACGTCGTCCTTGAAACGCCGCAGCGAGCCGATTTTTCCGGTATGGATCACGATATTGTCGCGAACGATGCGCATTTGCGAATCGCGCGTGATATTGCCGTCCATGACCAGACAACCGGCCACGGTTCCGACCTTGGAAACGCGGAAGACTTCGCGGATCTCGGCCTTGCCCTTATAGAGTTCCTTGAACACCGGGGCAAGCAGACCAGCCATGGCCTTCTTCATTTCGTCGATCACTTCGTAGATGATGGTGTGCATCCGGACGTCCACCTTTTCCTGCTCGGCGGCGGCTGCCGCGTTGCGCTCGGGGCGAACGTTAAAGCCAATGATGATGGCGTTGGATGCTGCGGCCAGCGCGACGTCGGATTCGTTGATCGCGCCGACGCCTGCGTGGATCACGCGGATCGTGACCTTGTCGGTGGAAAGCTTCTCGAGCGTGTCGCGCAGCACTTCGGCCGAACCGCTGACGTCCGCTTTGAGGATGAGCGGCAATTCCTTGATCTCGCCGGCGGCCATCTGCTTCTGGAACTGCTCGAGCGTGATGCGGCCGGTTTTGGCGAGCTGGATGGCGCGCTCTTTTTCGGCGCGGTAGAGAACGATTTGTTTGGCCTTCGCGGTATCGGTGACGCCCTGGAAATTGTCACCCGCTTCCGGCAACTGTTCGAGGCCGAGGACCTCGACCGGCATGGAGGGCCCGGCTTCCTTGACCTGATCGCCGCGATCGTCGAGCATGGCACGGACGCGCCCGAACACGGTACCGCAGATGAAGTAGTCCCCGACGCGCAGCGTGCCGTTGCGGACGAGCACGGTCGCAACCGGGCCGCGGCCGCGATCCAGCTTGGCTTCAATGACACTGGCCATGGCCGGACGAGCGGGATTGGCGCGAAGATCCGCCATCTCCGCCACGAGGAGAATCATTTCGAGCAACTGATCGAGGTTCTGCTTGGTGCGGGCCGAAACCGGCACCATGACGACGTCCCCGCCCCAGTCTTCGGCGAGCAGGCCGCGGTCGGAGAGCTGCTGCTTGATCCGGTCGGGCTGCGCGTCGGGCTTATCGATCTTGTTGATCGCCACGATGATCGGAACCTTGGCGGCGCGCGCGTGATCGATGGCTTCGATGGTCTGCGGCATAACGCCGTCATCGGCCGCAACCACAAGGATCACGATATCGGTGACTTTGGCGCCGCGCGAACGCATGCGGGTGAAGGCTTCGTGACCGGGAGTATCGATGAAGACGATCTTCTGGCCGTTCTTTTCGACGTGATAGGCGCCGATATGCTGCGTAATGCCACCAGCTTCGCGGTCGGCAACATTCGCCAGACGGATGGCGTCGAGCAGCGAAGTCTTACCGTGATCGACGTGGCCCATGATGGTCACCACGGGCGGCCGATGGAAGAGGTCGCCGGCTTCTTCGGCGATCTCAATGTCCTGCATGGCCTCTTCTTCGTAAGTAACCGTCGAAGTCGAGGCGCCGAATTCGCGCGAAAGATCGGTTGCCAGCTTCGCGTCAAGAGTCTGGTTGATGGTGGCGAAGATGCCCCGGTCCACCAGCTTCTTAATGACGAGGTTGGCCTTCACGTCCAGCTTTTCGGAGAGTTCCTTTACCGTGATGCCTTCCGAAATCGTGATATCGCGATTGATAGGCGGCGGCGCGGCGGATTCGCGGCGCGTCTGCGGGCGAAGGATCTTTTCTTCGTTCTCGCGCTGGCGGTCGCGCGGACCGCGGCCTCGATTCTGATGTTGTTGCGGGCGGCGCGCCTGATCGGGCGGCGGAGGCGGCGGCGGTACGCCGGGGCCCAGCAATCCGCCACGCGACGTGGGGTGCATCGGCCGGGGGCCGCCGGGACGCTGCCCGGGCATGGAGGGACGCGGGGCGAAGCCGGGGCGTGCGCCCATCGCTCCGCCTGGGGCGGGAGTGCCGGGACGCGGCGGTCCCTGATAAAGCGGTTGACCGGGACGCGGCGTCTGCGGACGCATCGGCACGCCCGGACGGGGCGTAGGAGCCTGACCAGGCATCGGAGGCCGGGGCGGCTGCTGGCCGAGTCTGGCCGCAAGGTCCGGACGGGGCGGAACCGTGGGACGCGCGATGGGCTGTCCGGCGAGCGGACGCTGACCGGGCGGCGGAGCCGCGGGACGGGCAACGGGCTGACCAGGGGCGCTGGCCGAAGGATGTGCGGGAGCCGCCGGACGCGGCGGCGGAGCAATCGGAACGCCCGGACGCACGCCTGCTGCGGGCGCAGCCGGACGCGGCGCAATAGGAGCACCCGAAGCGGGAAGCGGCTGGCGCGGGCCGGACGGAACCTGTCCGGCAACGGGCGCACCGGAAGGAATGGGGCGTGCCGGCGGCGGAATGGGACGACCCGGACCGGCTGGCGACATCGGGGTCACAACCGGCGCAATCGGTTGCCGCGGAGCGGCGGGAACGGCCGGTCCAGCCGGCGCGGCCGGAGCTGCAGGCCGGGGACCGCCCATGGGCGGATGAATCGGAGCGCCACGACCAAGCAGCGGCGGGCGCAGGGCGACCACGCGAGGCTTCCCATCGTCGGACTCGGCTGCTTCCGGCTGACCGGGAGCATGATGCGCGGCGGCATCGGACGGAGCCACCGCTTCAGGCGCCGCAGCCGGTGCCGCGGGCGCGACGGGCGGAACCGGCGCGGAACGCTGTTCGGCGCGAGGTTCCACTTTCGGTTCCGGAGCGACGGGCGCCGGGGCGGCCGCCTCCTGGACCGGAGCGGCAGGTTCGGGTTCCGGCTCGTCGTTGCGCGGCTTGAGCCAGCGCTCGGTCGGAGTCTCGGCGTCGTCGTCCTCGGAGGCGCGGCGCGCGGCGCGCGGCAGGAGCGCTTCGCCGCGATAGTAGCGGCGCAACTGCTCGGCCATGTCGTCGTCAATCGAGCTGGAGTGGGTTACTTTTTCGGCAATGCCGAGTTCGTGGAGCTTGTCGATGACCTCGCGCGACTTCACTTCCAGCTGCCGCGCCAGCTCATTGATTCGAATCTTACTCATATCTAAGTGTTTCGTTGAAATACCTATGCCCCACACCAACTACGGCTGAAAAACCGACCCAAACCACCGGCCAAAATCAGGCTTCGTTCTCGTGCTCCAGCCCCGTTTCATCCGCAGGACCAGCCGAACTATCAGTATTCCCAACAGATTCCGCCGGTTCAATCATCGTACCAGAGGAGTCCGGCGCGGTATCCTCGACCCCGGATTCGGTGGATTCCGCGGAATATTCTTCCGCGGCGGATTCGGCCCCGGCCTGCTCGGCGGGCGCATGATCCGGCACCGAACCACCTACGATCGGTTCGGCGTACTCTTCCTGCGGCGCGTCCGGATATTCCTGAGCGTAAAAACTATTAATGGCGGTCTGAATCTGATTGACCGACTCTGCATCGATACCCTCCAGGGCCTCGAGAGCTTCCGGCGTCATGCTGCCCAGTTTCTCCACCGTGCCAATGTCGGCCTTCACCAGTGCATCCACGGTGATCTCGGCAAGGCCGTGGTCGATCAGCGCCGAAACGGGAGCGCCCGTCGAAAGCAGTTCAATGGCATTCTGCACTTCCTGGCGCTTTTCTTCTTCGCTCTTGATATCGATCTTCCAGCCGAGAAGTTTCGCCGCGAGCCGCACGTTCTGGCCCTTCTTGCCGATGGCCAGCGAGAGCTGCGAATCGTCGACGATGACCTCCATGTGGTGCTCCAGCGGGTCCAGAATCGTCACACGGCCGATCTTGGCCGGGCTCAGAGCGTGCGTGGCAAACTGCACGGGGTCTTCGGAGTATTCGATGATGTCGATTTTTTCGCCGCGCAGTTCGCGGATGATCGACTGCACGCGCATGCCCTTCATGCCAACGCACGCGCCGACGCTGTCGACATCGCGATCCCGGCTCTGCACCGCAATCTTGGTGCGCTCGCCGGCTTCACGGGCACAACCGCGGATCTGCACCGTGCCGTCGTAAATTTCCGGCACTTCCTGCTCGAACAGCCGCTTCACGAGTTCGGCGTCCGCGCGCGAGACCACGACGCCGGGCCCTTTGGCCGACTTATCGACAATCTTGATCACGCAGCGCAGGCGGTCGCCGACGCTGTAGCTTTCAAGGCGCGACTGCTCGCGCTTAGGCAACCGGGCCTCTGTCTTGCCGAGATCAACCACAAGGTCGAGCCCTTCGATGCGCTTGATCGCGGTGTTGACGAGTTCGCCAACGCGGTCGGCGTATTCGCGATAAACCGTGTCGCGTTCCGCCTCGCGGACCTTCTGAAAAATGACCTGTTTGGCGGTCTGCGCCGAGATCCGGCCCAGCGCGTCGGTCGGCTTCTGGATGCGGATGGAGGAGCCGACCTCCGCCTGCGGATCGATCCGGCGGGCCTCGCTCAGCGTCATTTCGAGGGCCGGGTCGGTGACGGCATCGGCGACGACCTTGACGGCGTAGAGACGAATGGCGCCGGTCTTCTGATCGAACTCGGCCTCGTAGTTTTCGAGCGTACGGAAGTGCTTCCGGGCCGCGATGAGCATCGCGTCCTTCACCGCATCGAGCACGATTTGCGCGTCGATGCCTTTTTCCTTGCTCAGAATCTCAATCGACTGAAAAATGCTGTCCACGAATATGCCTCTTAATAAACGATCGGAATGATAACCGGCGAACGAAACGCTACCACTCAAACTTCAGGTTGGCGCGGGAGACCTGCGCGAACGGGAAGGTGACCGGGTCGCCGCGGTCCGGCTCGATGGTGACGCTCTGGTTTTCGGCTCGCGCGATGACGCCTTCCAAACTCTTTCGCACCGACTCTTTTCCCTCCAGCGCCGGGGTGCCCGGTTCCCGGAGAACAACCTGAACCTTCTTGCCGGTGAACCGCTCCCAGTCCTGCCACTTCAGCAACGGGCGCTCAACTCCCGGAGAACTGACCTCCAGCTCGTACGTGCCGGGGATCGGGTCTTCCACATCCAGAATGGCGCTCATTTCGCGCGAAACCAGTTCGCAGTCGGCGTGGGTAACGCCTTCCGGCTTATCGATATAGACCCGCAGCAGATGGCTGCGGCCGGAACCTTTCAGTTCGACCTGCACAACTTCGATACCGGCGGGCGCGGCGACGCGTTCCGCAATGGCTTCGATCTTCGCGGTATCGATCCGCGCGCCGGCGGCCGGCGAATTGCCGGCGACGGGCGAATTGGATGTTGCGCGCTTCATGGTTCGGTAAAACTTTCTCTCCGCGCCTGGACAATAAAAAAGTGGGCTTTCGCCCACTGTCATGGTCCGACGGTCAAACGCCAGTATAACAGATTTTAATCCGGCGGCCCTTAGGGCTGGGCGGGTGCGCGGCTCCATGGGCGGGCTGCGGACAGGGCGGACGGCTCGCCAGGATGGCTCAGGCCGAGGTGCCCAGCCCAAGCCAGCGGCTCGCAGCGGGAATGTGGCGAAGAAGAAGGCGCTCGGCGAGGAACAGCAAAACCATGGTGACGCCGAGCAGGGGGAGCAGCACGCCGAGCAGGATGACCGGCAAGAGCCACCAGTTGGATATGGTGCCCTGACGAAGGGCGGCGGGCGCGCCGAGAACGCCCCGCGGACGGCGTTTCCACCACATGGCGACGGCGCTGATATTCAGGAGATTGAGGCCGAGAGCGGTCAGGATATTGACCAACTGGTTCAGCGGGAACAACTGACCTTCGTGAGCGGCGACGCCGATGCCGACGGCGCGGTCGATCCACGGGCGCTGCTCGAAGTTCTGGCGTTTGAGTGCGGCGCCGGTGGCCGCGTCGAGTTCGAGCGTGGCGCGCAGCGTGCGATTGCCGGCATCGGAACGGGCAGTCCAGTTGCCGCCTTGTTTCGTGGGCGGCGCAATGAGGACCGGCGGCGCGAGATGCAGCGCTCCAACTGTGGCCACGATCCGGTCGACGGGTTCGTAAGAGAGGCTGGCAACAACGGCGCGGTGACCGCCATGAACGGAATGTTCCCCGCCGCCCGTGGCGGGGGCCGGATTCTTCGCGGCGCGTTCAGCGAGTTCGGAGGCGCGGCCGGTGGGCCAGTCAATTTTGGCGTCGGCGGTGGAGAATTTGCGCACTTTCTTCAGGTAACTGCCCCAGTTTTTCGCCCAGGGAAGGCCGGAGACCAACAGGAACAGGACAAAGAAGGAAATCCAGAGGCCGGTCACCGAATGGAGATCTCTCCAGAAGATGCGCCCTCCCTGTCGCAGGCGCGGATAGACGGTTCCAGTCGATTGAAAAGGCTGGCGCGGCCACCAGAGATAAAGGCCTGTCAGGATCATCACGATCGTCCAGGAGGCGGCGAGTTCGACAAGCATGGAACCACGGTCGCCAGCCATCAGTTCGCCATGAAGCCGGAACACGCGCTTCATGAACCGCTGGTCTTCGTTCGCGATGTTGAGAATTTGCAGCGTGGCGGGATGAACGTAAACGCGGAATTCTTCCGTGCCCTTGCCCACGATAACGCGTACGGCCGAATCGTCGGCTTCGGGCAGTTCGTAGTCATGCAGATACGCGCCGGGCACTGCGGCCAGCGCCGCTTTCACGTGTGCCTCGCCCGTAGCGCGCGGACCGGTGACCGGCAGATGGTTATACGGCCGGTCGAGCCAGGCTTCGATCTGCGGCTTGAACACGTAGATGGAACCCGTGATGGAGAGCCAGGTGACGAAAGGGAGACAGAACAGTCCGGCGTAGAAATGCCAGCGCCAGATCGTGCGATAACCGGCGCGCGCCGTTCGGGCCGGATCGCCCACCGGATTAAGTGTTTCGTTAACCAACTGCATGGCGCGGAAGAGTCCGAATTTGACGGCGCGAGGGTTACGCGGCGACCGCGCGGGATGGCGGTGGAATCACGTCTTTTCCATCGTAGAAAACCCGCCGGTCCTGGGCAATGCGGTATTTTGCCGCACCCCCGTCGGCAGAGGTGGTGCGACAAAATACCACATTCCGTAACGCCCGCTTCGATGCCTACACTCGAAGTGTTTATGCTCAAGACCACTGTTGCTTTAATCCTTATTGCCGGTTTGGCCTGCGCGCAGCAGGCGGTAAATTACGCCAGTGTGGGCGGACGCGTTACCGACCCGACCGGCGCGGCCGTGGAAGGCGCGGACGTGCGGATTCGCCAGACCGAGACGAATATCGCGACAAGTCAAAAGACCGGTCATGACGGGCGCTTTCTGTTTCCGTATCTCGCGGTGGGCCAGTATGAGGTGGCGGTTCGCCACACCGGATTTGCCGAGGCCGCGCGCCCGGTGACGCTCTCCGTGGGGGCGGCGTTCGAACTGCCGTTCACACTGTCGGTGGGACAGATGGAAACGAGGGTTCAGGTGAGCGCCGAGGCGCCGCTCCTTGAGAACGCACGCACGCAGGTGGCGGGCACACTCGCGCTGAACGAGATCAAAGACCTGCCACTGAGCGGGCGGAACTACTTCGACATCGCGCTGTTCGTGCCCGGCGTATCGCCGACGAACACGGCAGCCAATCAGTTGTTTGCCGAAACGTCGGCCATTCCTGGTCAGGGAATTTCCGTCAGCAGCCAGCGCAATTTTTCCAACAGCTTCATTGTTGACGGCGTGAGTGCGAACGACGATGCGGCGGGCGTCGCCGGCACGTTCATCGGCCTCGATGCCGTGCAGGAGTTTCAGGTGGTGACGTCCGGCGGCCAGGCAGAACTGGGGCGGGCGCTCGGCGGCTTCATCAACGTCGTAACCAGGAGCGGCGGCAACACCCTGCATGCCGACATGTACGGATATTTCCGCAACAGCCGCTTCAACGCGGCGAACGCGTTGTCGCACACAGTACTGCCGCTGACGCAGTCGCAGTACGGGAGCAGCGTCTCGGGGCCGGCCGTGCATGACAGGACGTTCTATTTTGTGAATTTCGAAGGGCGCGATCTGAATCAGTCGGGCCTCGTGACGATCGCCCCTGCGGCGGTCGCGGCGATCAACACGCGGCTGGCGGCAGTGAACTATCCGGGGCCGCCGATTTCGACCGGCAACTATTCCAATCCCGTGCATAACCAGAATTTCTTCGCCCGAATCGATCACCACTTCAGCGATTCAGATCAGTTCAGCGCGCGCTACAGCCTGTATCACGTGGACAGCCACAATTCGCGCGGCGCGGGGGGGCTGAGTGCGCCCACCGCATCGGCGAATCTTTTCGATACGGATCAGACCATCGCGGCGAGCAACGTAAAGACGCTCTCGTCGCGAACCGTGAATGAGAGCCGCGTGCAGTTCACCAGCAGCAGTCTTTCGGCTCCGCCTTCCGATCCCGCGGGGCCGGCAGTGAGCATCTCCGGCGTCGCGTCTTTCGGCACGCTTTCCGGTTCTCCAACGGGACGCCTGAATCGCCTCTACGAGGGGACCGACAGTCTGGCGGTGCAGGAAGGTGCCCACGCAATCCGTCTGGGCGTCGATTTCCTGTACAACGACGACACCATTACTTTCCCGCGCACGATTCGCGGCAGCTACGCGTTTTCGTCGCTGGCGAATTTTCTGGCGGGGACTTATAACAGTTCGGGCTACACCCAGACATTCGGTGTGACGCAGATCCACCAGACCAATCCGAACGTGGGCTTTTACGCCCAGGATGAATACAAGGTGACGCCGAGCTTCACGCTGAATCTGGGGCTCCGCTACGATTTGCAGTTTCTGCAGAGCATCGAGACGCGAAAAGCAAACGTCTCGCCGCGGGCCGGATTCGCCTGGCTGCCGTTCGGATCCCGCAAAACCGTTGTTCGCGGCGGCTACGGACTGTTCTACGACCGGATTCCGCTGCGCGCGCTCGCCAATGCGCTGCTCTCGGCCGGCAACACGACGACCGTGAGCAATCTTCAGCAGTTCAGCATCAGCCTTTCGCCGACGCAGGCCGGGGCTCCCGTGTTCCCGGGCATTCTGGCCGGCCCGGCCAGCACGGCAGGCGTACTGTTCAACTTTTCGACGATGGATCCTCACCTGAGGAATGCCGACTCGGAACAGGGGAGCTTCGAGATCGAACAGCAGATCGGGAGCAACGGAAGTCTGAGCGTCGGATACCAGCACGTGCGCGGGCTGCACCTGATCGTCTCGGTGAATCAGAATGTCCCGGCCTGCGTTGCTGCGGGGACCAACAACGGCTGCCGCCCGAATCCGAACTTCGGCAACGACAGCCAGTATTCGTCGGCGGCCGATTCCCGTTACGACGGCCTGCATGTTTCTTACCTGCAAAGACCGGTGAAATGGGGCAATTACCGCGTGTCCTACACATACTCGAAGGCGCTCGACAACGTTGGCGAATTCTTCTTCAGCGCGCCAATTAACAATTACAATCTCTGGCAGGATTACGGGCGCTCGGACGACGACCAGCGCAGCCGGCTCTCATTCGAGGGTTCGGCGCACACGCCAACGGCCAAAGCGACGACCACCTGGGAGAAGCTGACTCACGGCTTCCGTCTGACTTCCGCGCTGACTGCCTATTCGCCTCTGCCATTCAACATCACAACAGGGGCGAACACGATTCAGGGCACAGGCGGGCGCCCCACCCTCAACGGAGTATTCATCAACCGCAACGCCGGCGAGGGCCACGCCATCGTCAACCTGAGCGCGCGGCTCAGCCGGACATTCGCAGTGGGAGAACGGATGCGGCTGCAGGCGCTGGCGGAAATGTTCAACACGCTGAACCACGTCAACGTCGTTACGCTGAACGGCGTGTTCGGCACCGGCGCGTATCCCGCAAATCCGTCGCCCTCTTTCGGGCAGATCACGGCGGTGAACGATCCGCGGACGGCGCAGTTCGGCCTGCGGCTGAGCTTCTGAGGAGAAAGCACAGTTGGCGCGCACGGGAAGCGTTAGCATAAAAATGCGTGCGCTTCCGATAATGTCGTCACTGCCGCTTCCTTCGCCTTCCGGATCCGCCCCCCGCGTCGCGCTGCCGTGGATTATCCGGCTGCGTTACGCCATGGCGCTCGGCCAGGTTGCCACCGCATTCCTCGTGGATCGTTTCTTCGGAATCGATCTGCCGCTGCGCTGGATCGGCATCGCCCCTCTGGTGGTTGTGCTGAGCAACGTATGGCTCTCGCGCCGAACTCCGGCGGCGGATCAGCCGGCGCAACTGGCGGAATCGACGCTCATCGGCTGGAGCTTTGCACTCGACACACTTTGCCTGACCGCCGTATTGATGCTGACCGGCGGACCGAACAATCCGTTCAGCCTGCTCTATCTGGTACACATCACGCTTTCGGCCACCATCCTGACGCAGCGGCAGACGTGGGCGCTGGGCGGCCTTGCGTGCCTCTGCTTCGCTGCTCTGTTCGCGGGCTACCGTCCGATTGCCGCGCTCGAAATGCACCAGCACGGCGACGGCGTGAATCTCCACCTGGCCGGCATGTGGGTCAGTTTCGCCGTAGCCTCGGTGCTGGTGGCCATGTTCTCCGGCAAAATCTCCGAGCTGCTGCGCGAGCGCGAAAAGTCGCTGCTGATCATGCAGGAAGAGCTGGCGCGAAAAGATCGACTCGCATCGCTCGTGACGCTTGCAGCCGGTGCCGCCCACGAACTCAGCACGCCGCTCGGCACCATCGCGATCGTGGCGAAGGAACTGGAACGCTGCGCGACAAACACCGTGCAGGAAAGCACCGTGGCCGACGACAGCCGTCTGATCCGCACCGAGGTGGAGCGCTGCCGGCGCATCCTGCAGCGAATGAGCATCGAAGGTGCCGAACCGGCGGGTGAAGCGCTGGAGGCTGTGGCAGTCAGCCAGTTGCTCGCTGGCGTGCAGACATTCTTCCCGAACAGCGAGTCCCTGCGTATCGAGGTGCCGCAGGCGGACCGCGAGGCGATCCTTTCCGTGCCGCGCCATGCCGTGGAGCAGGCCCTCATCGCGCTGGTGAAGAACGCCATGGAAGCAAGTGCTCCGGGAGCGTCGGTAACTCTCGCGGTGTCCCGGCCGGCGGCTTCGGATTACATTCGCTTCAAGGTACGGGACACAGGCAGCGGCATGTCCGTGGAGGCGCTTCGTCACGCCGGCGAACCGTTCTTCACCACCAAAGAGCCCGGCAAAGGCATGGGGCTCGGAATTTTTCTGGTGCGAACGCTGGCCGATCGCCTGGGCGGACGGCTTGCGCTGGAGTCGACACCCGGCGCCGGCACCACTGCCATGCTGGAGTTGCCGCTCAGCCGCGAAGAGGAGCAGATAACCGCATGATGGCGGCGCCCGTGAACGCACCGGAACGCGCAGTCCTGGTGATCGACGACGACGAGGTATTTCGCGAGCGCCTCTGTCGCGCACTCGCGAGCCGCGGTTGGGAAGCCACCGGCGCGGCCGACGGCGCAACAGCTCTGAAGCTCGCCGCCGCATCGAGTCCCGATCTGGCGATCGTCGATCTTCGGCTGCCGGAAATGGGCGGGCTCGACATCGTGCGCGAACTGCACCAGCTCGACGAGACGATTTGCGTCATCATGCTGACCGGTTACGGCAGCATCGCGACCGCTCTGACCGCCATGAAACTGGGCGCGAGCCATTACCTGAGCAAGCCCGCCGACGTGGATCAGATTCTCACCGCCTACCAGAAAATCTCCGCGGGGCAGACGCCTGTGAGCGCCGAACCGGCGGCGGGTGAAGTACCGAGCCTCGCGCGCGTCGAGTGGGAGCACATCCAGCGCGTACTGGCGGACTGCGAGGGCAACATCTCGCAGGCGGCCAAGCTGCTGGGGCTGCACCGGCGTTCGCTGCAGCGCAAGCTCTCCAAGTATCCGCCGCATTCGTAACAGCGCGGGCGCGCGCACAGCCTGTCAACGCGCGCGCACAGCCGGCGCGTTCATCCGGCCTCCCGTTATACTCAAGTTTCCGTGTTTCACATACTGGACAAGCAGATTTATGCGGCCTTTCGGGACCGGCTGCGCTCGAACTTCGGCGTGGAGAGCCATTTTGTGCTGGAGCAGCCGCGCCAGTCGTCATTCGGTGAAATCGCCGTACCCGTGGCGTTTCAACTGGCCAGGACCCTGAAGCAGCCGCCGGCGAAGATCGCCGCCAGCCTCGTCAGCGCCGTGGGCGAGATCCCCGGCGTGGCGGCGATGGAAGTGGCCGGCAACGGCTACATCAACGTGCGGTTCGACCGCGGAGCTTACGGTGCCGCGCTGCTCGAAGGCGTTGAAGCGGCCAGCGTGACCGAAGGCGTCAAGATCATCGTCGAACACACCAATATCAATCCGAACAAGGCCGCCCACATCGGCCATCTGCGGAACGCAGTGCTGGGCGATACGTTCGTGCGCATGCTGCGGGCCGCCGGCCATCGCGTGGAAGTGCAGAACTACATCGACAACACCGGCGTGCAGGTCGCCGACGTCGTTGCCGGCTTCCACTTTCTGGAAGGCAAAACGCCGGCCGACGTGGCCCGGCTCATCGGCGAAACGCGCTTCGATTATCTTTGCTGGGATCTCTACGCCCGCACCTCGCAGCACTACAAGGACGTGCCGGAATCGCTCGCCTGGCGCGCGCAGACGCTGCATGCGGTCGAAGCCGGCGAAGGCGAACTGCATGAACTGGCGCACCTGGTCTCGAACGCCATCGTTAACACGCATCTGGCCACCATGCTGCGGCTCAACATCCAGTACGACGTGCTGCCGCGCGAAAGCGAGATTCTCCATCTCAGGTTCTGGGCGTCGGCCTTCGAGTTGCTGAAAGAACGGAAGGCGATTTACTTCGAGACCGAAGGCAGGAACGCCGGATGCTGGGTCATGCCGTCGTCGTCATTCCGCGGAGAAGACGACGCAAACGAAGACAGCAAGGTGATTGTTCGCTCAAACGGCACCGTGACCTACGTCGGCAAAGACATTGCGTATCAGCTTTGGAAGTTCGGTCTGCTGGGCAAAGACTTCCACTACAAGCCGCTGACCCGCTACACCGACGGCAAGGAAGTCTGGGTTTCGACGGCGGAACCGCAAACCCATCCGGCGCCGGCCTTCGGCGGCGGCCACACCGTCTACAACGTGATCGACGTGCGGCAGTCCTATCTGCAGGACGTTGTGGAGGCGGGTTTGCGCGCGCTCGGCTACCAGGAGCAGGCCGACCGGTCCATTCATTTCTCCTACGAAATGGTGGCCCTCTCGCCCCGCTGCTGCGCCGATCTCGGCATCGAACTTTCTGCCGAAGATGCGAAACGCCCGTACGTGGAAGTTTCCGGACGCAAGGGACTCGGCGTGAAGGCCGACGACCTAATGGACAAACTCATCGAGACCGCGCTGGTGGAAGTGGCGTCGCGGCACGCCGAAGACAATCCGGCCGCACAGCGCGCCGTGGCCACCGAGATCGCCATGGGCGCCCTCCGCTACTTTCTGCTGAAGTACACGCGAACCACCGTGATTGCCTTCGACTTCCAGGAAGCCCTCAGCTTCGAAGGCGAAACCGGACCCTACGTGCAGTACGCGGCCGTGCGGGCACGGAACATCTTCCGCAAACTCGAAGAACGCGGTGAAGAAAAACCCGTGTTCAGCGCCGTTCTCACTCGCGACGCGATGGCGCGGCAACTGGCGGATGAAGACTGCTGGCAGGTGCTGCTGAGCGCATCGAGAGTGGGCTCGGCGGTGGAGAAAGCCATCACCTCCGGCGAACCCGCGCATGTGGCGCGCTTCGCTTTCCAGTTGGCGCAGGAATTCGCTGCGTTCTATCAGAAGTTCAAGATTCTCGATGAGCCCGATGCCGAACGCCGCGCGTTCCTGCTGTGGATGACTGACTTTTTCCGCGCCCAGCTGGAACGTACGCTGGCGATTCTCGGCATCGCCGTTCCGGCCTACATGTAGCCCGGCGTTGATAGCCGCAGCGCCTAAAAGCTGCGGATCGCCGCCGATTCACTGTCCTGCACGTCGAATAAACCGTAGAGCCGCGTGATCAGCAGCAGATCCTTCACACGCTTGGTGACGCCGTACATTTTCATGCTCCCGCCGGCGTTCGTCATCGTTGTGTAGCCCGACGCCAGTTCTCCGATGCCGGAACTGTCAACGTAAGTGACGTCGCTCATATTGACAAGAACCCGGCGCACGCCCTTTGCCGCCAGGTCGCGCAGCACTTCCCGCAGATCGACAGAGCCGTCGGCGAGCGTGATCCTTCCTGAGATGTCGATCACAGTCACGCCCTCAACCAGGCGGTTCGTCAAATGCAGGCTCATTTCAGGTCAGGCGCTCCCGATTGCGAATGTCTTTGATCAGATTAACCTGGATCAGATGAACCTGACCTCTCCCCGCCGGCCGCAGCGACCCGCTCCACCAATTAACCGCCACCAATTAACCGCCACCAATTAACATGGATGAGGAACCCAACAGCCATGCTGCTCGCGCTCGACGCCGGAAACACCAACATCACCATCGGAATCTTCCGCGACGGCAA
Source organism: uncultured Acidobacteriia bacterium (assembly GCA_903828455.1). Taxonomy (GTDB): domain Bacteria; phylum Acidobacteriota; class Terriglobia; order Bryobacterales; family Bryobacteraceae; genus BOG-234. The sequence goes on from CAIKMJ010000073.1 coordinate 77,793, forward strand.
ACTGGCGGACCACCGCCGCCTGCGCACCGTGCGCGAACAGACCTCCGACGAGTGGGGCATTCTGCTGATGAATCTGCTGCGCTTTGCCGGCCTCGACCCCGCCGATCTGCACGGCATCATCATCTCCTCCGTCGTTCCGCCCATCAACAGCGCGCTCGCCGAAATGTCGCAGCGCTACTTCGGCATGGAGGCCATGTTCGTCACCGCCGACACCGAAACCGGCCTGACGATCCTCTACGAAAATCCCGCGGAAGTCGGCGCCGACCGCATCGTTAACAGCGTGGCGGCGCTCCACAAATACGGCGGGCCCTGCGTGATTGTCGACCTCGGCACGGCCATCACCTTCGACGCGGTCTCGGCGAAGGCCGAATATCTCGGCGGCATCATCGCGGCAGGCACGGGAATTTCCGCTGAGGCGCTGTTCAGCCGCACGGCTCGCCTGCCGCTGGTGGATTTCAAACGGCCCGCGAGCGTCATCGGCACCAACACAGTGGCGAGCATGCAGTCGGGCCTGTACTATGGCGCCATCGGCGCGATTGACGGAATGATCGAGCGCCTCCTCGCCGAACTCGGGCCGGCTACGAAGACCGTCGCCACAGGCGGGCAGGCGCATCTGATCGCGGGCGGATCGAAATACATCCGCACCGTCGATGAGAACCTGACGCTCGACGGCCTGCACCTCATCTGGGAGCAGACCCGCGCGCGGCGCTCCCGACCGTAACGGAATCGAACCACCGTGAGCCTGCCAGCGTGAGCACCGCCGACTTCAATACTTACTTCAACTACTTCACCGAAATTGAAGAACACTTCCAGCGCGCGCGCGGCACAAGCCTCTTCCTGCTGTCTCCGCTCGACTGGGCTCTGATCGAATCCTGGAAGAACACCGGTATTCCCCTCGAAGCCGTGCTGCGCGGCATCGACGCGGCGTTTGAAAAGTGGCGTGCCAGGAAGTCACGCGCGCAAATGGTCAATTCCATCGCATACTGCGCGCAGGCGGTGATGGTGGAAGCGCAACGTGCCGCCGACGCCGGCGAGCAACCTGCGGCCGCCCCAACCAGCGCGGAACCGGCCTTCCCGGCGGAAGTTCTGCGAACCTACCTCGCCGCAAACGCCGCGGCCATTCGCCAGACCGGCGTAGCGGAATTCGAGCCCGTCGCCGCCTCGCTCGATGCAATTGCCGCTCAGCTTCCCGAACTCGAGGGCAATCTGGAAGAGCTCGAACAGCAGTTGAGTTCGCTCGAACAGAAACTGATCGCCCTCGGCCGGGCCAGACAGTCCGACGCCGACGCGCTGGCCGCACGCAGGGATCTCGACAACTACATTCGCCCGTATCGAGGCAAAATGACGGCTCCCCAAATCGCCATGCTGGAGCTCCAGTTCATGGACCGGGCGCTCCTCGAATCCGCCAAACTGCCCCGATTGAGCCTCTTTTACATGACCCGGTAGGAAAACCCGCAATCATTTTTGGACTTGGCAATCGGTAATATCGTGATAGTATTACTTTTGGCAGGTTGCAAGAGGACATATTCCTCTGCGGCTGACGGGTAACGCTTCGAAGGCCGTAACCCGTTCGTCATAAGTTATTGAGGCGCGGAGGTTTTTGCCTCACAAGTTCTTCACACCCGGTCCTGCTTCTTAGCGGACCAGCCAGCAGGCGCACTCCTCCGAGCGTCTGTTGGTTTAACTCGTGAAAACGGCAGGCGCTCTCCTCCGGGTGCCTGCCGTATTTTTTTGTCCGCCCGAAAGCGCCGGACCAGCCCCGCGCACCTCATGAACAGAAAGTTATATCCGCGTCCGATGCCCATCGGGAATCTTGTGGGGATCCAGTACCGTGGCGATACTAGTACCACTGGTCCTAATCATGTCAAGGCCATTGTTCCTCCTCTTTTCGGTCGCTCTGCTGGTCGCCGCCGCCTGCTGCTATGGCGGTGTGCGACCGGGGGAGATCGCGCGGGTCTGCCAGACAGAACTTCGTGACGACGTTCTGTCTTTGCGGGAAGATGTGCATATCGTTCGCCAGCAGTCGGAATTTCTGCAGTCGGACGTCCACGCGCTCCTGACCGACACCCGAGCCCAAATGACCATGCTGCAGGCGGACGCTCAGTTCGAAGCGCACCGCCTCGCGCGGCCGTTTGCCGAAGCCCGCTAGCTGGCCGCCTCCATCATCGGCAACCGGCACCTGCCGCCGGCCGCCACCCAAATTGCCTTCGCCGCCGGGACGAACCCAGGCTGGTACTGTGAAAAGACGAATGTATCCCGCGAATCAAAGCGGAAAAGCGCTTGCGCCACGGCACGCACTCGGGGGACTGCAGGCAGGCGTAACCGGCGCCCTCCTAATGCTCGCGTGCATGGCGGTCGGCTCTTTATGGAATGAGCGCTCCGTCTGGGTCGGCCCGAATCTCTTCGCCACCACGTTTTACGGACCCGGCGTGTACTTCAATGAGTACGCGGGCACGGCGTGGGCGGGCGTCGCCTTCTTCGTCGTGTTGTATGGATTGCTGGGAGCCCTCTGGGGCTGCATCTGGCGGGAGGAACGAAAGGCCTTTCTCGGCGTCTACGGCGCACTGGTCGGGCTGGTGGTCTACTTCATCCTGTTCGATTTTGTCTGGCAGCATCTGAACGGACTGGTCGTTCTTTACGCCCCGAACACACAACTGCAGATCGGCCACGCGCTCTGGGGCATGATGCTGGCTAGGTCGCCACAGTATTCACGAAGGATCGCCGAGCGTATGCAGGACCCGCCGCCGGCACCGGCAGAATCTGAATTTACAGGAGCGCAACTCACCCCACCCGCGCTTGCCGTGCCGCAGCCAGCCGCACCCGCGATGAGTGCACCCGTTGACGCCCCGCCAGTTCAGGATGCGGCTGAACAGGCGCCGGCCGGCAGCAACCTTGCTCCGCCGGAGTGCGGCCCGGCAGAGCAGTCCGCGGTCGAAAACGGCGCGTCGTAGAGCACCTGATCGCGCAACAACATGCGGCGCGCGTCCCGATGCTCCAGCACACAGGATTTCCCGTACGTCCGGCCTTCCACCCGCACACCCTGCGGCGTCCGCGACACATGATATGCGGCCCGCACTTCATCACAGGACGCAGCGCCGTCGATTGAAACGGGCGAACCCATGATGAAGTGCAAACCGCCGTCCGGCCGGATCAGGAGAGCGAAGTCTTCGTTCGACTCGCGCTCATCCCCCCCCTCAATGCCCAGCCGGGCAACCTCGAGAATCCTCTGGGCGTTTTCCAGAAAAGGCTCCATCCAAAGAACATATCGTCCCGCCCGTCCGCTTCTAGAGCTTTTCTCCGGGCGCTTTTTCGCGCCGGAAATCATTAAGGTTTCCTCACCGGGCGAACCTTTACCGCCCCGGCGCCGTCTAATAGGTATATGGAATTGGATGAACTCAGGGAGGCCTACCGGTCCACCTGGCTGGAATGGGCGCGCCGGACCGACGCGCTCCAACAAATGATCGACTGCCGCACTCCCGACCCCGCACGCCTCGAACACCTGCTTCTCGCCGTCGAACAGTCCCGCGCGGCCCACAACGAGACCCGCGACCGCCTCGCCCGCGCTCTCGGCCATTCACCCGCAACGCCCAACGAAGCCGCCTCCGGCGATCTTCGCGTCCGCACCATGGCGCGCCTCATGTGGGACCTTGCCGGCAAGCCGAAAGGCACCGCCGAATCGGACTGGAAGCGCGCGGAAATCATGCTCGAAACCGCCGCCACAGCCGCGCGCTGAGCGCAGTCCGTTCGCCCGTCCCCGCACCGGTCCCCGCATCCGTCAACGCATCGGTCCTCGCACCGGTCCCCGCATCCGTCAACGCATCGGGCGGCCAACGCACGGCACAGCTAAAATGAATCACACGTGCCCGAAACCAGACATTCCGTCTGCGCCCTCGATTGTCCGGACGCCTGTTCGCTGCTGATCGATGTGGATGAGAGCGGTCGCGGCTCGAAGCTGCGCGGCAACCCCGAACATCCGGTGACCCGCGGCTTCCTGTGCGGCAAAGTGGCGCGCTATCTCGAACGCCAGTACTCGCCGGACCGGCTGCTCCACCCGCTGCGTCGCGTCGGCGGCAAGAGCGACTGCCCGCGTTTCGCGCGCATTGGCTGGGAGGAAGCTCTCGACGAAATCGCCGAACGCCTCCACTCAGCCGCCGCCGCATTCGGTCCGGAATCGATCCTCCCCTACAGCTACGCCGGCACCATGGGACTGCTCAACGGCTCGAGCATGGACCGGCGCTTTTTCCATCGCCTCGGCGCCTCCCGGCTGGACCGCACCATCTGCTCCTCGGCCGGCGGCGCGGGACTCACCGACGCCCTCGGCGTCCGCTACGGCGTCGAACCCGAGCAGTTCCGCAACGCAAAGCTCATCATCGCCTGGGGCGCGAACATTCTCGCCACCAATGTCCATTTGTGGCCATTCATTCTGGAAGCCCGCCGCAACGGCGCGCGCTTCTACACAATCGACCCCCATCGCAACCGCACCGGCCATCTCGCCGACCGCCACTATTCCATCCATCCCGGCAGCGACACGGCGCTGGCACTCGCCATGATGCACGTGATCATCGGCGAAGGCCTTGAGGACCGGGACTACGTGGCGCGCCACACCCTGGGCTTTGACGATCTGAAAGCCCGCGTCCGCAAGTGGACCCCGGCTCGTGCCGCCGAACTGACCGGCATCCCGGCCGGCGACATCGTTCAACTGGCGCGCGAGTACGCCACCACGCGCCCGGCCGCCATCCGGCTGAACTACGGCGTCCAGCGCTCGGAACGCGGCGCCATGGCCGTCCGCACCATCGCTCTCCTCCCTGCCCTGACCGGCGCCTGGCGCGATGCCGGCGGCGGCGTGCAGCTTTCCACCTGGCAGGCCTTTCACCTCGACCGGACGCCGCTCGAACGTCCCGATTTGCAGCAGGCCTCTCCGCTCCGGCGTGAAGCGCGCCTCGTCAATATGTCGCAACTGGGCGAAGCGCTGACTTCGCTCAACGATCCGCCCGTGAAAGCCATGGTGGTCTACAATTCCAATCCCGCCGCCATCGCGCCCGATCAGAACGCGGTGCGTCGCGGACTGCGGCGCAGCGATCTCTTCACCGTCGTCATCGAACAGTTCCAGACCGATACCGCCGACTTCGCCGACATCGTACTGCCGGCCACCACCTTCCTCGAACACACCGACATCTACTTCGCCTACGGCCATTACTATTTGCAGCTTGCCCGGCCCGCCCTGGCCGCCCCCGGCGAAGCCCTGCCCAACACGGAAATCTTCCGCCGCCTCGCCGCCCGCATGCGCTTCGCCGAACCCTGCTTCCGCGATTCCGACGAAGACATGCTGCACCAGTTGCTGGCTGACCCGGCGCATCCTTTTGTCGCAGGCGTCACTCTCGACCAACTCGACAGCCAGCACTTCCTGCGGCTCAACATCGGCGACGTCTTCCGGCCGTTCGCCGAAGGCGGCTTCGGCACCCCCTCGGGCAAATGCGAATTCCATGCCGAAACGCTGGACTACGTGCCGCCACTTGAATCGCGCCACGGCGACAGCGAACTGCTCGCGCGCTTTCCGCTCGAACTCATTTCACCGAAAAATTCCGACAGCATGAATTCCACCTTCGGCAATCGTGCCGATACCGACTCTCAAACCTCGATCCTGACCCTGCATCCCGCCGATGCGGCGGCCCGTGGCATCGAAACCGGCGACGCCGTCCGTGTATTCAACGGGCGCGGCGAGTGCCTCCTGCGGGCACACGTGGGCGATGCGGTTTCACCCGGCGTCGTTTCCGTGCCTTCGGGACGCTGGCCCAAACGGGCGGGCGATGGCAACACCGTCAACGTCCTCACATCCCGGCGACTGACGGACAAAGGCGGCGGGCCCGTGTTCTACAGTTGCCTCGTCGAAGTGGAACTCCTCGAAGCGGAAAAGGCGAACGCCTGAGCCAATGCAGGATACCCGTTCCGCCAATTCGCCCGAACTGACATCGCCGACTTCGCTGCCAGCCCTCTGCGTCGCCGTCCTCGCGTTCTGGATCGCACTGCGCCTCGGCAGGAATCTGCTGACCGCCCAGACCCTTGCTTGTCTCGCCGCCACATTATTCGATTTCATCGCCGCACGCAGGCGAAACCGCCCGTTCCCCGCTGCGCAATACCTGACTCTCACAACCGTCTGGGGCACGGCATCCTACCTGCTCATCTGGTTGATCTTCTCCATCGTGCAGTCGCGCGCCACCCCGATCAAGATCGCCGTGGAAGCCCTGTTGCTGCTGGCCGGAATGGCGCTCCGGCGGGCCGCCTCTTTCGTCCCGAACGAGCCCGACCGCGACGAAGATCCCCTGCCCTTCCGGCCCGCGTCGAAAGCTCTCGCCGCACTGCTCTGGCTGCTCCTGCTGGTCCCGCTGGCGGTGGAATACTACGGTTTCCGCATCACCCGCATTCTTCACGAAACCCGCTGGCTGCCCGAAGGCGAAATCCGCTTCCGCAATTACACCCTGGTCTTTCTCGTCATCGCGTTTGCCGGACTTTTTGCGCGCCGCTGGCTGCTGCCCGCGCTCGCTGCGGCGGTTCTCGCCTGCACCGTCTACGCGGCAGGCATCGCCCCGCCCGCCGCCGTACTGCTCTTCGTGTTCTCCGCAACGGTCTCCGGCCGGCTGCTGCTGCGCTCATCGCTGGGATCGACCGGTGAAGGCGGCTCAGCCGCTGATGGCGAGCCAGCCGTTGAAGGGCCGCTTGCCTTTCTCACGGGAACCGCGGCGTGGATCGTGGTCATGTACGCGGCCGCGACGCTGCCGATCCACTACCCCGCCGTTTACGTCGCCGCTCTCGCTCTGCCCGTGGCCGCCGGCTACCGCCAGACCCGCCTCCTCGCCTCCGAGTGGCTCGCCTTCCTCCGCCCCGCCCGCCTCCCGTCTCCGGCCGAACACCTCGCAACGGCGGGACTGGCCTTCATCGTTCTCGCCAACTGGCTCACGGCGCTGAAGCCCGAAGCCAGCACCGACGGCCTTGCCGTCCACCTCAACATCGCCGCCGGCATGGCACTGCGCCACGCCTACACCGTGGATTTTCATCGCATCGTCTGGGCCCTCATGCCAATCGGCGCCGATTTCTGCTACGCCGTTCTCTACAGCCTCGGCGGCGAATACGGTGCGCGACTGCTCAACTTCACCATGCTGGTGACCGTCGCAACGCTGATCGTCTGCGGTGCGCGGCGCTTTGTTTCGCGCCCCGTGGCCATGCTGCTGGCCGCAATGTTCGTCTCCACCCCGATGGTCTACATGGTCTCGGGCTCGCTGCTGGTGGAAAACTTCGTCGCCGCCATGGTGCTCGGCAGCCTGATGGCACTCTGGCGCTTCCATGAGACCCGCGCCACGCGCTATCTCATGATGACCGGCATTCTCTTCGGCACTTCCATCTCACTGAAGATCGGCGCCATGGCGGCAGGCCTCATCGGCCTCGCCTGCGTGATCGCCGAAGTCCGCCGCCGCAACGCCGCCGTGCCGCTGAAGGCCTCGCCGCGCATCACCGCGGCCGCCATGCTTCTGCTGCTCGCGATCGGCTCGGTCCCGTACGTGAAAGCGTGGCGGCTCACCGGCAATCCCCTGTACCCGTTCGCCGTCGGCTTCATCAAGTCGTCGCAGACCAGCGGACCAGCCATCGCCGATACCCGCTACAATCACCCGCTCACCTGGCATACTCTTTTCGATCTCACCTTCCGCACGAATCTCTATCACGAGGGCCAGCCCGGCGCGCTGGGCTTCGCATGGTTTCTCTTTCTGCCCCTCATCGTGGCGGCCTTCTTCGCGTGGCGTTCCGCGCCGAATCGATCCTTTCAGGCGCGCACGGCCATTGTCATCGGCGGCGTGAGCGCATTTATCGTCGCCGCCTCACAGCCCAATGCACGCTATTTTTATTTCGCCTTGCCACCGCTCGTCCTCGGCGCCGCGGCGGCGCTGGCGTGGCTTCGCGCCCGCAACCAAAACGTTTTCCGCGCGGCCGTCCTCACCGTCCTGTGTACCTGCTACTGCAACGTCTGGTTCCTGCCGGTGGCCGACTGGTACCACCGCGGCTTCTATTCAACACCCCTTTTCTCCGCTGAAGGCCGCGACGACTACCTTCGCCACGGCGACGGTTCGCAGGGTCAGATCCGCAAGGTGAACGAGTGGATCAACGGCCACAACACCACCCACCCGGTCGTCTTCACCGATGACTCCGAAACGGTCGGCCTCATCGCACCCGCCTACGCCAACAACTGGCACGATTACAACTTCACCCTTCAAGTCGAGGCCTCGCCGCTGCCCCTCGACGTTTACCGCCTCTTCTCGCGCTACGGCATTGCCGAAATGGTGGTCGATACCGGAAACCAGCACCGTCAGGCCGCCCTCAACGGCCTGATCTCCGTCTGCGGCGTCGTCGAGTTCGTCGCCGATCCCTTCATCGCCATGAAACTGCGGCCGGACTGCGAACAGGCCATTCGCGCCACCCCCGTCACCAGCGCCGTGTGCACCCCCGGCGAGCCCCTGCCGCGCGGCACCCACGACGAGTCCGACCCGCGCGTCGTCTTCGCCGGCAGTTGGGAACACGCTGTAAAATTTGCCGAACCCTACAGCCACACCATCGCCTTCTCCAACGTTCCCGGCGCCTCCGTCTGCTTCGCCATCAACGGCACGGGCTTCGACTACATCCACGCCATGGCCTACAACCGGGGCCGCGCCGAAATTCTGGTGGACGGCAAACCCAGGGCCCATTTCGATCTCTACGATCCAGCCATCGTGTGGCAGGCTCACACCCCGCTGCGCGGCCTCGCCCCCGGCCGCCATGTCATCACGATTCAGGCGCTTCCCGAAAAGACCGCTGCTTCATCGGACTTCTATATCGATCTCGACGCCGTCACCGTTTTCTGACCCCTCCGCAGCCAGCCGCCGCACGCCCGGCCGCTGCGCCGCTGGTAAGATTTAAGATTCTTGCAGCCCGATTCTTCCTCCGCATTCGACAGCCCCGCCGCGCCCACCGGCAGCGGCCTGCGCGCCTTCCGTGAGGCCGCGCTGCTGCTGATTCTGGCGCTCGCCGCGCTGCTCGTTCTCGACGGCCTCGTCTTCCGCATCGGCCCCTATAAGAAACTCCTCGAACCCGATTCCACCGCCGGCCAGTTCGAACTCGTGCTGCGCCGCGAACAGGAAGCCCAGCGCGAGTACGGCGACAATCTGGTGGCCACCTTCGGCGATTCGCGCATGTCTTACTACCCGCGCGAGGCCGCCAAAGTGGAACCGCAAACCGGCTACTATCTCCGCCAGGCCGGTCTCGCCGGCACCAACGCCCGCGTCTGGTACTACATGCTGCGCGACCTCGACCCCACCGCCAGCCGCTACCGCGCCATCGTCCTCGCCGTCAACGATTTCGACGATGAAGACCAGGCCTACCAGGATGCCGACGACCTCCGCGTCGTCCACTACGCCGCCGCGCATCTCCGCCTGAGCGATATCCCTGAGCTGGTGCTTTCCTTCCCCTCCTGGACGTCGCGCTGGGAGGCCCTGCGCAGCGCTCTCCTGAAGGGCTACGCCTATCAGGCCGACATTCAGGAATTTCTCGACAACCCGCCCAAACGCCGCGCCTACGTCCAACTCGCCAACGGCGGCTATCCCCACTGGACCTGGGATTTCGTCGACAGCACGAAAACCCTCGAAGGCCTTGCCATCGACTGGTCCACGTTCAAAGTCACCTTCCCCCCCAACGCCACGCCGGATCAAATCGACACCATCACCAACTTTCTGGCGCGACGCCCCGCACCCCAGACCGGCACCATGGCCGCCTTCCGCCGCCATTGGATGGGCAAAATCATCGACCGCTACCGCAATTCGCGGACGAAGGTCATCTTCATCCGCCTCCCGCGCGGCGCCGTCGTGCGGCCCGACAACCTCGTAAAAAAGCAGAGCGCCACCATTCGCGATTTCGCCAGACTGCCCAACGTGCTGCTGGCCAACGAACACGCCTTCGAGGAACTGGAGCACCCCGAACTGTTCAAGGACGGGTTGCATATGAACGATAAGGGCAACACCCGCTTCTCCGTACTGCTCTCTCAGGAAGTCGCGCGGCTGCTGGGACCGCCCGCACCCAACTGGCAGGCTCTGCCGGATCACCCCCGCGACAAGTAGACCGGCCGATGCTCTTCAATACTGTTCAGTTCTTCCTCTTTATCGCCGCCGTGCTGGTGCTGTTCTACGCCAGCCCGCGCGGCTTCCGGAAGTACATTCTGCTGGTGGCCAGCTACGTCTTCTACGGCACCTGGAACTGGCACTTCATCCCGCTGCTGCTCACGCTGACGGTCGTCGACTACACAGCCGGGCGGCTCATTGAAAAATCAGACCCGCGGCGCCGGAAACTCTTCCTGATCCTCAGCCTCGGCGTGAACCTCGGCTTCCTCGGCTTCTTCAAGTACTACAATTTCCTCGCCTCGAACGTCTCTCTGCTCGCGGGCAAGCCGTCCACCTGGCTCGCCCTCAATGTCATCCTGCCGCTCGGCATCAGCTTCCACACGTTCCAGAGCATGTCGTACATCGTCGACGTCTACCGCGGCGAACAGGAAGCCATCCTCGATCCGGTCGATTACGCCCTCTTCATCTGCTTCTTCCCCCAGCTGGTCGCCGGACCCATCGTTCGCGCCCGCGAGTTCTTCAAGGATCTGCTGCACTGGCAGCCGCCCACCGCCGACGATATTTCCCGCGGCATCTTTCAAATGACCATCGGCCTCGCCAAGAAGATGGCCTTCGCCGATCAGTTCGCCAAAATCGCCAACCTGTACTTCGGCAACGTCGCCGCCCATCCCGGCGGTGCCGCCGCCTGGTCCGGCGTCTTCTCCTTCGGCATGCAGATCTACTTCGATTTCGCCGGATACACCGACATGGCGATCGGAATGGCGAAGTTGCTCGGCTTCCACTTCCCCGAAAACTTCCGCCGCCCGTACCTCGCCTGCAGCATCACCGACTTCTGGCATCGCTGGCACATGTCGCTCTCCCGCTGGCTGCGCGACTACCTGTATATTCCCCTGGGAGGCAATCGCCACGGCCGTGTGTCCACTTACCGCAATCTCATGCTGACCATGCTGCTCGGCGGCCTCTGGCACGGCGCAAGCTGGAACTTTGTCATCTGGGGCGGCTACCATGGCGCGCTGCTGGCAATCGAGCGCCTCATCGGGCGTTTCCGCCGGCAACCGGTGCGCTGGACGGTCGCCAGCTGGCTCTTCACCTTTGCCCTCGCGCTCGTCGGCTGGGTCTTTTTCCGCGCCGAAGATCTGCACCAGAGCCGCCAGGTGCTCGGCCAGATGTTCGGCAACTGGCACGGCCACACCCTGCTCACGCGCTGGCATACCGGCCTCGCACTGCTCGCTCTCGCCGTCGCAGCCATCGAAGAGAAGTTCGATTGGTTCGAACACCTGATGACCTGGCCCCTCGCCGTCCGGGCAGTCACACTGGCGCTGATTTTTTTCGTGATCGAAGTGTTTGGCGTCACCGACGTCGCTATCCCTTTTGTTTACTTCCAGTTCTGAACGGCGACCGCGGGCTCCGCGCCTGCCGTGCGGGCCTTCCCGGGGGGCCGGGAGCAGAGAACCGCAGCCCGCGTGATATATTCAGGCTTCGGGTGGTGGCTGGCCGTCGGCAAGTCGCCTTGTCCGCCACGGTGCGGTGCCCGCAGCGCAGGCCGGTTTCGGGTGCGCGTTACACCGCTACCCACCCTGCTCCGGTGCGGTTGAAAAAACAGAGAAATATTTCTGTTTTCGCAACTTTCAGGTATCGCTCCTGTTTGTCCATGCAGACTGTCTGATCTGAGCCGCTGGCCGATTCGGCCGGAGTTTCTGTACAGATCATCACGATCGATCGCAGGGGTGAAACGAATCGCCTTGTTTTGGCACAAGTTGTTTTTGCACAAGCCGCTTTGGCACAAGTTGTTTTTGGCACAAGCCGCTTTGCACGAATCGGCTTTGCAAAAAAAAGAGCCATCCAAATCGCGGCATCGATCGTCTATATGGTTCTACCGGTGGAAAGCGAAACCGGAACGGTATTTAAGTAGTCTGTGATTTTCATCTCAAATTAACCTTTGGGGAATAGACGCAGGCTGACGGTTGATGTAGTCTATACAAATCCCGGGCATTTCCGGGTTTGGCAAGGAAGTTGCTAGGGACGAGTGGCAGTGCCGGGAACGAACGTGATTTCACCCGGAAGGTTTGCTCGGAAGATGAGTAAAACTTAAGCGTTCGGAACTAAGATTTTGTGAAACTTTGTCGATAGATTTTCGTCAATAGTTAGCAGCACAAGGCAGTACAAGTAGCGGGCACGACACGAAACGACACCACAGCGGCCGTTAGAAGACGAGGAACCAAGAAATGACTAAAGTAGAACTGGAGAAATTCAAAAAGATCCTGGAGGCGAAGCAGGCGGAACTTTCCGGCTCCCTCCGCAACCGGGACGAAATTGCCATCGAGAAGGCGCCCGACGCCCTCGATGAAGTGCAACTGGCGGGAGAGCGTGAACTGGCGATCCGCAATCTGGATCGCGATTCCAACATGCTCCGGCAGATTCGTCGCGCACTGGCGCGCATCGCCGACGGCTCGTACGGCGTTTGCCTCCATTGCGAAGAAGACATCTCGCCCAAGCGCGTCAATGCGGTGCCGTGGGCGGCATTCTGTATTAAATGCCAGGAACAGGTGGATCGTCACGAAATCGAAGTCGAAGATTCGGCCGATCTGTTTGCCAGCGCCGCTTAATCGCAGCCGCTCACAAACAACCATTCATTCCAGCGACGACTGTGGTTACGGGCGGGCTCAAAAGGCCCGCCCGTCGTGTTTTTGCCACCCTATATAAGACAGCATCCTCCCGGCCTGCTCTCTCTCCCGCCGGAAGGAATAGAACCGCAGCGGGGAACAGAACGTGCATTCCCCGGATACCCAGACATTCGATACGCCCATTTGCACCAACTGCTGGTGGTTGATTTTAGCCAGGTCAAGGTGAACCGATCCGGAACACTCGATCCCAAACCGGCGCGCCACTTCCACCCCAACCTGGTAACAACAAACACCGATCGCCGGCCCGATGGCCGCCCGTAGATTTTCCGGCCTGACGCCCCAGCGGGCGCTCATTTCCCGGACCGTTCCGGCAACAATATGCTGTGCCGTGCCGCGCCATCCGGCATGCACGGCGCCAACCGCCCCCGTCGCCGGGTCGGCCAGCAGAATCGGGACGCAGTCGGCGGTCTTTATGCCGATCAGTGACTCCGGCCGATCCGTAATCAGCGCGTCGCCTTCGCAAATGGGTTCGTTTTTTCGAATGACCTCCGGATCGGCGTCCTCGGCTCCGGCGTCCACGACAATATCGGAGTGGATCTGCCGGACCAGCGCCACGCCGTCCGGCCAGGGCGCGTCACGCAGTCCGAACCCGTGCACCAGCACACAGCGTTCTTCGCCGGCGCGGTCCCCGCGGCGCATCAGCTCGATTCCGGCCAGGTTGGGAGCGGAAACGACGCTGCCAGCAACCGGGCCAGCAACCGGGACAACAAGCGGGCCAACAACCGGGCCGCTCATGATCCGGCCCGCACAATCGTCGTCGGCTTGCCGAAAACCTGGCGGAAATTCTCCGCCAGCCGCTCGGCCGCCCAGACTTCGAGGTCGATATCGGCCTCCGCCGCAACATTGAGCGCAAGCTGCACATCGTTTTCGCGGATCTTGCACTCCACCGACCGGATCCGCTGCGCCCGGCTGCGGTCCAGACTATCCGCCATCCGCAGCAGCGGATTCAGCAGCGTCACCGCGCGGCGGCCGTCCGCATCGAGCAACTGCAGATTCGGATGCTCCGGAGCCGGCAGCGCCTTGCGATGGTACCGGCAAACATTGGCCACAATTTCGCGCTCGGCGCGCGTGAAGCCGGGCATATCGGAATTCGCCACCAGGTAGTACGAATGTTTGTGATGCCGCGTGTCGCTCACAAAGTGACCCACATCATGCAGGCAGGCGGCGGCTTCGAGCAGACGCCCGTAGTTGGGCGGCAGCTTGTGCAGCGGCTGCAGGCCGCGGAAAAGATCGCCGGCCAGCCGCGCCGTCTTGCGGGCATGCCGGATCGGGACACCGTACCGTTCCGCCATCTCTTCCACCACTTTGCGCTGCTCTGCCGTAAGCTGGGCCAGCCCGCGGTCGTGGCCGCGCGTGGCCAGATCGGCGATGATGCCATCCCGCACCCCGGCGCCGGAATAATAAAGCGCCGGCATGCGGAACGCATCCAGCACATGGAGCAGCACCGCCACGCCCGGCAAAATGATCTCCGCGCGCCGCGGCCCGATGCCGGTAATCGACTGCCGTCCCGCCACGTCAAGCGGCGCCAGTGTCTTGTACAACTGGCGGATACGCGAAGTGGCCGCTCGCTTCCGGTCGGACTCCTCGCGGCGCGACCGCGGAATCCGGTTGACGGCGCAAACCACCGCCGAAGCCGTAGCCGAGGTGCCGATCACGCGGTCAATCCGCGCCAACCCAATGCGCCGCACAGCGGAGCCGATCCGTTCTTCAATGTACTCTTCCAGCCGGTGCAGATCCGCCGGCCGTGGCGGATCCGAGCGCAGAAACAACTCCTGGAGCCGCAGCGCACCCAGCGGCTTGGAAAACGACTGCGCCATCCGGTTGTTCTCGCTGAGGATGATCTCCGCGCTGCCGCCCCCGATATCGATAATCAGGAATCGCTCGCGCGCATGCGGCCAGCGGCTCTTCACCCCGAGGTGGATCAGCCGGGCCTCCTCCTGTCCGGAGATGATTTCGACGTCCGTGCCGACCGCCGCCGAGGCGCGCGTCAGAAACTCCTGCTGGTTACTCGCATCGCGCACCGCCGCCGTCGCAACGGCGCGAATGCCCGCCACGTCGAGCCGCTTCCAGACCGTCGCCATGCCCGCGAGCACCTCGCAGATCGAATCCATGGCTTCCGGACTGATGCGGCCGGCGCGAAAAACACTGGCCCCAAGCCGCGTCACCTGCCGCTCCGAGGCGAGAATCCGAACCGGCCCGCCCTCCCCCGTTCCTTTTTCCCCGGAGCCCGGCACTTCGTTGGCCGACAGCACTTCCGCAACTTCCATGCGGACCGAATTGCTGCCAATATCGATGGCGGCGTAACGCGGCATCACAGCTATGATAGCCGTCCGGCAGGAGAATGCGGGGCGAAATCACCGCACCCGGCACGCGAAACGTCCTCGGCTGCGAAAATGCAGGTGAAATCGGCGGGTTCGGCCCATAGCGGCACGCTCCACGCCCGGCCCGCCAGGAAAGGTGACATTCGATGGAAGTCTACTTATTGCGCCACGGGCTCGCGGAACTGGCGCTGCCAGGGCACCCCGACGCCGCCCGCCAGCTCACGGCGGAGGGGAAGAAAAAGACCGCCGAAGTCATCCGGCTTGCCCGGCGCGCCGGACTGGAAAAGCCGCGCATCGTCTCCAGCCCTTACCTCCGCGCCATGGCGACCGCCCGGGTTGCCGCCGAAGAGCTGGGGCTGCAGGACGAACCCATCCAATCGGCCGCCCTCGTACCGCACTCGACACCCGAAGCCGTTTGGGCTGAACTGCATAGCGACTGGAGCGACGAACCGGCCATCCTGCTCGCCAGCCACGAGCCCCTGCTGAGCGACCTGGCCGGCTATCTGCTGAATTCGCCCGCCTTACAGGTCGAAGTCAAGAAATCATCAGTAATTCGGATCGATCTGGACGCCCGCCGCACCGCCCCCCGGGGGGTGCTCCGGTGGATGATCACGCCGCGTCTGGCGGGCTAAATTCGGGGCGGGGCGGGACGCGGCCTGAATTGCCGTATTTCCTTCAAAACTCATCAGTTCAATGTGATGAAGTCACTTGACTTGAGCCGACTCCGCCTGGCATTATAGATACAGGCTCTCTTTAGATAGAGGCTGGAGGATCCATGAATCATTTAAGCCAAAAAGTTGTCCTCATTGCTTCCCTGGTCGCGGCCAGCACCCTCGGTGCTGCAACGCAAAGCATCGGCGTAGCTATGTCGGATGGCAACATCCTGATCAACGACGCGAAGACTGCTGGTAACGCCTCCATCTTCGCCGGCAGCACACTGCAGACGCTCAAGGGCATGTCGCAGGTGCAGTTCAACGACGGAGCAAAGGTCAGCCTGGCTGCCGAATCCCGTGCGAAGCTTTTCGCCGATCACGTCGATATGGAAAAGGGCACGGCGCGCATCACCGGCTTCTCTGCCAACGCGGATGGCCTGAGCATTCGCGCGGATGGGGCCTCCACCGCATCGGTCTCGATGCTGGCCAGCAACACGATCGAAGTTGCCGCTCTCACGGGCAACGTTCACGTGTTCAATGCACAGGGAATCAACGTTGCCAATCTGGCTCCCGGTCGGGCGCTCAATCTGCATCCGCAGGATGCCGGCGCAGCGGCCCCCTCGAAACTCACTGGTTGTGTTTCCGGTTCGAACGGCGCGCTGATGCTGACCGATGACACTTCGAAGGTCACCGTGCAGCTGAAGGGCGGAGACGTGAAGGCCAACCGTCGCTTTGAAGTGACCGGCACCACGGTTGCCAACGCCACCGCGACCAAGCCTGCCACGCAGGTTCTGAACGTGACCGGCGCGAAAGATCTTGGCGGCTGCAAGGTGGGCGCTGCGGTTGCGGGCGCTGCTGCTGGCGCAGGTGCGGCAGCGGGTGCGGGCATCAGCACCACGACGGCAGTGGTCGCGGGTGTTGCCGCGGCAACGGCAGCCGGTGTGGGCGGTGCGGCAGCGGCCGGCTCCTTCTCGTCCAACGAATCTCAGGCCCAGCTCAGCCCCAGCCACTAAGCGTTTCACAGTATCTCAGCGGTTCTTCAAACCCCGGCCGAACTGGCCGGGGTTTTTCATTTGATCAGTCAATGCCCGCAACTCAACCACCACGATAGGATTGAAGAGTGACGTCTGTCTTCCAGTTTGTCTTTATCTCGCTGCTGACACCGGGGCTGCGCCGGTCGTGAAGGGATCCCCGTTACTGCCCATTTTTCTGATCGTGCTGGTCGATATCCTCGGCCTCACGATCATGCTGCCCCTGCTGCCGTTTTACGCCGAGCATCTGGGTGCATCGCCCGCCGTCGTCGGACTCCTGGTCTCGACCTACGCGCTGTGCCAGCTGTTCGGCGGCCCCATGCTCGGCCGCCTCTCCGACCGCATGGGCCGCAAGCCCCTGCTGATCGTCAGCCAGATCGGAACGCTCATCGGATTCCTGATCCTCGCCTTCTCCAATACGCTGTGGCTGGTCTTCCTGTCCCGCGCGATCGATGGCCTCACGGCGGGAAACCTTTCCCTGGCGCAGGCCTATATCGCCGACATCACCACGCCGGAGAACCGCGCCCACTCATTCGCCGTCATCGGAATCGCCTTCGGGATCGGTTTCCTCGTCGGACCGGGCGTATCGGGCTTCCTGTCGCAATTCGGCTATACCTGGCCGATCTTCGCCGCGTGCTTCCTTTCGGCATCCAGCATCCTCTGCACCACGTTCCTGCTGCCGAAGGCCGTCGCTCATGCCGATGACGGCGCCAGCGGCCCCGGCGGCAAACGCCTCGGCGTGCTCGACTGGAAGTCCTACGCGCAGTACTTCGCCCGGCCCGCCATGGGTCGGCTCCTCTGGCAGTTCTTCTACTTCGCCCTTTCGTTCTCGATGTTCATGTCCGGCTTTGCGCTCTACGCGCAGCGGCGTTACACAGCGCATGGCCAGCCGTTCGGGCCGAAGGAAGTCGGCTACGTCTTCGCCTTCGTCGGATTCCTCGGCATCATCATCCAGGGTGGCCTCATGCGTCCGCTGGTCAAGCGCCTCGGGGAACGCACGCTGGTATGGACAGGCTTCGCCTCCAACATGGTCGGCTACGGCGCGCTGGGCTGGACCCGCACGATCCCGCAGCTACTCGCCTCCAGCGGCGTCAACAGCTACGGCAGCGGCGTGCTGCGCCCCGCCGTGACTTCGCTGATCACGCAACAGGCCGACAAGCGCGAACAGGGTGTGGTGCTGGGTCTGACGCAGTCGATCACGTCGGTCTGCCAGATCGTCGGTCCCGCCATTGGCGGCGCACTGATCGATCGCGGCATGCTCACCACGTGGGCCGTCTCGATCGCGACCGTTTCACTCGTGGGCCTGCTCAGCAGTTTCCCGCGAAAGACGGCGAACTGAGCGGAACCTAAACGCGGTCCTTGTCGTGACCGCCGCCGTCTTCCACGAGCGACTTCAGGCGCGTCAGCTCTTTATCGATGCGGCGTCCGCGGCTGACCAGCATCAGCACGAAGGCGAAGATAATCAGGAATCCGGCCGTGTAGCCGTAAAAGAGAAAGCGGAGATTGATAAGGTCCATCATGGCCGGATACCTGTCGTTAGATTGCGTGTAGTTCGCGCCGCAGCGAATCGATCTCGCGCCGCGTCGTTTCCTGATGCAGCCGCACCAGCGTCAAAGCCGCGCCAATCAGCAGCAGCACAAAGATTCCGATAATGAACGGCGGCCGGTACAGCGCATCGAGCGTACCGGTTTCGAGCACCGGCCCGGGATGCTGCGTCCGCACATTGGGGAGCCGGATCGCCATCGCCACCAGCGGAATATCGGCGAAGGCGAAGATCGATATGAAGGCCGACATCGTGGCGCGCTGCGTCGGCTCGCCGATCGCCGGACGCACCAGCAGGTAGCCGAGATACAGCAGCAGACACATCAGCTGGCTCGTCATCCGCAGATCCCACGCCCACCAGACGCCCCAGATGTTGCGGCCCCAGATGCTGCCCGTCGCCAGGTTCACGCACAGCAGCATCACACCGACTTCGGTCGCCGATACGGCCAGCGAATCCCAGAAGAAGTTCTTCTTCGCAAGAAACATGATGCTGGCCACCAGGGCCACGAACAGGAACACGTCGGCATTAATGGCCGCCGGCACATGAATGAAGATGATGCGGAAGATGGCGCCCTGTGCGGCCTCGTTGGGCAGATCGAGAAAGATGGTCTTCAGATTCAGGAGCATCAGCAGAGTGCCCAGAATGCCCAGAACGTAAGTGGCTTTTTCGCGCATTTTCGCTACTTCCTTAACCTACCAGAACATATTCGATCAGATACAGGGCCAGCGCCGTATACATCACGTCGAAGCCGGCCAGCAGACGCAGAGACGCCGCGGCCGAACCGGGCACCGCGTCGCCGCTGAACAGGCCCGTGGTCACGCCCATCGCCGCAATCAGCAGCGGAATCAGAATCGGATACAACAGAACCGGCAGCATCAGTTCGCGCAGCCGCACGTTTACCGTCACGGCGCTGAATGCCGCGCCCACCACCGTAATACCCCACGTTGTCAGCGCCATCACCACCAGCAGCGAGCCGGCGGAATCGTACCAGGCAATGTTGTAGAAGAGGCCGAACGGCAGCAGCGAGATCGCTTCCACCAGGATCAGCAGGAAAAACGCCGCAATGGCCTTCCCGAGGAACACTGCCCACGCGGGAGCGGGCGAGGCCACCAGCACGTCGAGGCAATCGTTCGGCAGTTCGCGGGCAAAGCTGCGATTCACAATGAGCGCGCCGGCAAAGGACCACACCAGCCACAACATGCCGCCCGAGATGGCGTAAATCTCCTCGCGGCCGAGATCGAACGCAAAGCTAAAAAGCACCAGAATCACCAGCGCGAACGAGGCGCTGGCGTTGAGCGATTCCTTGGTCCGGAGTTCGGTGCGGAGATCCTTGCGCGCGATGGCGAGGGCCGCGATCAGTCCGCGCGTCACGATCGGGCGCTCCGGTCGCCCGCGCCCTTGTCTCCGTAGGTCCGGTAGAGCCAGCCGGGATCGGCCAGCATCTCGGCCGTCTGCGGGCCGCTGTAGACAATCTGGCCGCGTTCGAGCAGCGCAACGTCGGTCGCCAGCTCCATGGCTTCGCGGATTTGGTGCGTCGACATCACGATGGTGGCGCCGCGCCGGAGCGCGCCCGCCAGCAGCGTCTGGAGCACCGCGATCGCGCGATCGTCGAGCGAGGTGAACGGCTCATCGAGCAGCAGCAGTTCGGGTTCGTGCAGGAAGGCGCGGGCCACGGCGAGGCGCTGCCGCATCCCGCGGGAAAATTCGCGGGCAAGTCCGTCTTTCACACGCGTCAGGCCCACCAGTTCCAGTGCGGCAGCGGCAGCCTTCGCCGGTTCGTTCACGCCAAGCAACTGGCCGAAGAGCACAAGGTTCTCCGTCGCCGAAAGGTCGTCGTACACGCCGATGCCGTGGCCAAGATAGCCGACGCGGCGTCGCGATTCATGGCTGCCGGCCGATTGCCCCAGCAGCGTAATCTCGCCCTTCGTGGGTCGTGAAAGGCCCGCCAGAATACGCAGCAGCGTGGTCTTCCCCGCCCCGTTTCGCCCCAGCAGCGCGAGGCAGGCGCCGCGCTTTGTATGAAGAGTTGCCCCGCGCAGGGCGGGATAGTCGCCGAAATATTTCCAGACGCGCTCAGCCGCGACCGCGAGCATTTTTGGAAGCTTTCGTGGTCTGGCGATTTTGCGCCGGATTATTTTGCTCCGACGGATCGCCCTTGCGATACAGCAGCACGAATCCGATCGTCAGCATGGCCAGGATCGAGAGTAAAATCCACTTCACCGCCGAGACGGATTCAATCATGTTCGAGTTGCCCATGGCAAGGCCGTACAGCTTCGGCAGATTCTCGCTGAGCGACTGGCCGCTGCCGCCACCGCCCTGATCCTCCTGCTGCTGCGGAGTGCGCAGCGAGCCGGTGCCGGAGATGTTGAAGCGGATACCGTCGGTGACCGCCACCTCAAAAATCTGTGCGTGCGTGGTCGGTTCATTGCCGAGCGACTTGAGTCCGTCGCCCTTGACCTCTACGCCGGGCGGCAGCACGATGCGCGTCAGTCCGCCCCTGGCAAGCACGGGTTCGTTGAATTCGCCCGGGTTCTTAAACGGCATGGACCACGCGATGTCCACGCGCGATTCGCCGGGTTTGATCGGAAAGTCGAGCTTGAACTGATTCGGCTTGCCCGCCGGGTCCGGCGCGCGCCGAATCGGCAGCCCGCTCGGAGCGGTGACATTCACTTCCACCTTCGACGAATCCGCGCCGGCAGGCAGTTCAAAGCGCATGGTGCCGCGGTCCGGATCGTTCCAGGTCGTCTCGCCGTCGTTGGTGTAAATGTAGGTTTCGCTGACCACGAGATTGCCGTCGGCGCCTGGTTCGAGCAGCATCATGTGCTGCTGCACCTCGGCTTTCCCCTGATTCTTCGACGATTCGAATACCGGAATCACCACGCCGGTCTGCGCCTGGCCGGGCGGAATGGTGTGGTTGTACTGCACGCCCGCATACACGGCCTGCAGCAGCAGCGGCCCGCCACCCTGCCCGGGCTTCACATCCTGCGTGAAGGCGAACTTACCGGCCGCGTCCGTCTTCACGCTGCCGAGGTTTTGCGGCCCCTGCTGTGTGGTCTGATACAGCGTGACGGTGGCGCCCGCCTGTGGCGTCTTTTTCGACTGATTGACAACCGTGCCGTCGACCCCCGCATATGCAACGGGAATCAGCAGCGACGCGGTAAGTAAGAAGGCTGCGAGACGATTCACGCGGTCTCTCCCTTAACTTCCTGTGACGGACCGGATCCCGTCATCGGCTTGCCGCACTCGCCGCAGAACTTCAGGGCTTTATCGAACGTTGCCTTGCACGACGGACAGACGAAGGAAGGCGCCGCCGCCGGAGCAGCAGCCGGCTTCACCGGCTTCGGCGCGGGACCGCCGCGGATGGCGTCGATCTCGGCAAGCACGCGGGCCAGTTCCTTTTGCAGTTCCAGTTTGCTGGCCTGATAATCGGCGTCGGAAAGCTTGTCGAGCCGGTACTCGAACTGCAGATCGCGCAGGCTTTCGTAAATGGCGGCCTTACGCTCGTCCAGATGCTGGAACGGCGACACCGGCTCGGGTTGGGGAAGGTCCTTCAGGCGGATAAACAGCAGGAAGCCGATCATGACGGCTCCCAGCAGTGCGCCAAAAACTATGCTGGAGTCCAAGGGTCTATTATTCCAGTTTCGCGAGGTCTTTTTCGATAGTTTCGCGGTAGCGCGCGAGCATCGGGTCATCGTCCACCGAAGGCGCGCCGCCGGCCGCCGCAGGCATCAGGTGCGGGCCGCCTTTGACTTTGCGCAGGATCAGCACGATGACCACGCCGCCGAGCGCGAGCGACAGGTACGGGATAATCCAGAAGTAATTATTCGGATCCGCACGCAGAATCTTCTGCCCGTATTCGGCCACAAACGAAGCGACGATCTCAGCGTCCGACTTTCCGGCCGACTGCATCTGGTAGATCTTCGTGCGCGCCGGCTTGCAGAAATGACACTGGCCGGACGACATGTTGCAATCGACGTTCTCGGTGCAGGAACCGCACTGGCAGTTCAGGTGCGTGCCGACACGCCGGACCTCGTCGCTCTGAATCTGCGATTCGCTCTGCGCAAATGCGGCAGAGGCGGTCCCGGCCAGCAGGATCGCCGCCGGCAGCAACGTGGCGAGCAGCAATTTAAGCTTCGACAGGCGCATTTTTCTTCCCCACTCCCACGACTTCCGTACGCGGGTAAGACCGCGCGACCTTACTCGGAATGAGACAGACGAGCGTGCCGCAAATCAGCACCACGCAGCCGACCCAGATCCAGGTAACCAGCGGAAACACGTACGCCTGCAACGTGGCCTTGTTGCCCTCGCGCGACGCATAGTTGATGTAAAGATCTTCGTTCAGGCGCGTCCGCAGCGCCACTTCCGCCGTGCCCTGCTTGGCCGTCTTATAGAAGCGGCGCGTCGGCTCCAGCTGGCCCAGCGGCTGGCCGTTCTTCGAAACGTCCAGAATCGCCGTGTCCCACACGTAATCGTCGGTCTCACCCTCGGTGAGGTTGACGACCTTGAGCGAGTAAGAGCCCACCGTCATCGTGTCGCCCTTGTTCACCTCGCCCACCGCGGTCTGGTTGAACGGGTGCCCGCTCCATCCGATGAACATCAGCACCATGCCCATGTGGACCAGGTAGCCGCCATAGCGCCGCGTGTTGCGATAGGTCAGCTCCACGATTGCCGGCACAAGCCCCATCTTCGTCTTCTCGTTGATCGCCGCGGCGCCGCGCAGGAACTCCAGCACGATGGTGGCGGCCACGAAGAAGCACAGCCCGAGCGAAATGATCGAGTACGGATAGCGCATGCCGCCGATGTACAGGCCGGCAACCACCACCAGCATTCCGATCCCCGGCCACTGGAAGTTCTTCCGCAGACTCTCCATCGACGTGCGGCGCCACG
Source organism: uncultured Acidobacteriia bacterium (assembly GCA_903828455.1). Classification (GTDB taxonomy): domain Bacteria; phylum Acidobacteriota; class Terriglobia; order Bryobacterales; family Bryobacteraceae; genus BOG-234. The sequence continues at coordinate 101,045 of CAIKMJ010000073.1, forward strand.
CAAACAGCGGCCCGACGCCGGTCAGGAACAGCAGAAACAGGCCGATCGGCACCATCAGGCGGTTAAACCAGACGGCATCCAGGCTGATCTTCTCCGACGCGAATTTTTCCGTCAGCACCGGGAACATCGTGCCCCACAGAACCGCAAAGCAGCTCGCCAGCAGGATCAGGTTATTGAACAGGAAGCTCGATTCCCGCGAGACCACGCTTTCCAGTTCCGACTCGCTCTTCAGATAAGGCAGGCGATCGAGAATCAGCCACACCGTGGCCGCAATGCCAACCGAAAGGAACGTCACGAAATACTTGCCAATGGGCGATTCGGCAAACGCATGCACCGAACTGATGATGCCCGAACGCGTCAGGAACGTCCCGTAGATGCAGAGGAAGAACGTGGCCGCAATCAGCACCATGTTCCAGACCTTCATCATGCCCTTCTTTTCCTGCATCATCACCGAGTGCAGAAACGCCGTGGAAGCCAGCCACGGCAGCAGCGAAGCGTTCTCCACCGGATCCCACATCCAGTAGCCGCCCCAGCCGAGCACATGATAAGCCCACGCCGAACCGAGCATGATGCCGGTCCCCTGGAACAGCCACGTCACGATCGTCCAGCGGCGCGTGGTGTGGATCCAGCTCTCGCCCGGCGCTTTCGTAATAAGCGACCCCATGGCGAAGGCAAACGGCACGGCAAAGCCGACGTAGCCCAGATACAGCATCGGCGGATGAATCACCATCGCCCAGTACTGCAGCAGCGGATTGAGCCCCAGTCCGTCGGGAACCGACGTAACAACTTTATCGAGCGCCAGCACCTGGAACGGGCTGACGACGAAGGCATTCAGAATCAGGAAAAACAGCTGGACGCATTCGAGGATCGCCAGCGCCCACGGCATGATGAGCCGGTGCCGGTTCTTACTGGTCAGGACAACGACCGCGCCGTACGTGGAAAGAATCCAGCTCCAGAACAGCAGCGAACCTTCCTGCCCGCCCCACCAGGCGGAGAACTTATAGAAGGTCGGCATGGCGCGGTTGGTATGCGACGCCACGTAGGCCATCCGCATATCGCCCGTCATCAGCGAATAGATCAGGACTCCGGCAGCCGTGGTAACCAGCAGCCACACCGCAATCACCGCGCGCGCGCCGCTCAGAATCAGGAAGGGCTTATTCTTCAGACGTCCCGTAACGCTCGCGACAATCGCATAGAGCGAAATGCAGAACGCCAGCAAAAGTGCGAGGGCACCTACGTTTTCCATATTGGATGAACTTTTCGACTGCTAAATTTTACAGGCTGGACCGCATGCTGTCGCCGCCGGGCGACGCGCCATTCGGAGACATCGTATTCGGCGCACCCTGCGTGGCCGGAGCCTTCGGCTGCAACCCCTGCGGAGCCATACCCGGAGCCGGAGCGTATTTGGACGCGCACTTGGCCTGAATTTCCTGAGCGTGAAACACTCCGTCGGCGCCGAGCTTTCCCGCCGCCAGCGCCTGCGCGCCGTCGCGGAACGTATCCGGCAGCGGATCGCGGCCTTCATAAGCCACGCGCAGAACTTCTTTATCCTGAACCAGATTGAACTTCACGAAGCCGGCTTCGTGGACAATCGAATTGGCCTGCACGTCGCCGCCCACGCGGATGTGGCGCTTCTGCGCGTCGTCGCCCATTTTGCGCAGCTCGGTGACGGTCTTGTAATAGGTCTGCGAGCTTTGAATGCCCTGCATGGCGACGAACAGCAGGGAACCCAGGATGACCACGATCAGAGCCGCGAACTTCCCGTACTTTTTCATATTTCCTCTAAGACATTAGTATACGCCCGCCAGCGCAAAACGGCCCCGGGGCCCGGTCAGCCGGGACGCCCGCAGCGGCGTCGCGGACCGGCGCACAAAAACCCGCGGGATGCTAATCGCCGAACTCGGCGTGCGCGCTTTCGGGATGTGCCTGACGCTGTTCCCGCGCCTTCTTCACCATCACGAGGTAACGGCGGGCCAGTTCCTGAATCCAGTCCGCCTTGCGCTCCCGCACCGCGTTGCGCGGAATCAGATGCTCGCCAATACCGACTGCTGCGGCACCCGCCACGATGTAATCGGCGGCATTCTGCTGAGTAACGCCGCCCGATGCGATAAATGACGCGCGCGGAAACGGCCCCTTCAGCGCGCGGATGTAACCCGGACCGCCGACGTGCCCGCAGGGGAAAATCTTGATGAAATCCGCGCCGGAACTCACCGCCAGTTGCACTTCGCTCGGCGTGAGCGCCCCGGGCATGGCAACAACACCGGCCTGCACCGAGAACTCCAACACTTCGATGACCAGGCCCGGACTGGTTACAAACATGGCCCCCGCGTCGAGACAGCGCTTCGCCGCATTCAGATCGAGCACCGTCCCCGCGCCCACCACCATCCCCGGGTGCTCCCTGCGGATTTGCGACAGCACCGCAAACACCCCGGGGACCGTGAGGGTCAGTTCCACGATCGGAATCCCCCCCTGCGCCACCGTTTCGACGGCAAACATCGCCTCCTCCGCCGACCCCGCGCGCACGGCGGGGACGATGGCCACTTCTTCGATTAAGGCTCGAACCTGCTCTTTCGTCATACGATGCGGAAGCCTCCCGGTCCTGCGCCCGGCTATTCGTGTTCGTTTTCGGGCGACGGCAGCACGTCATTATCGCTGGCCACCCAGACGTACAGGGTCGGCAGCAGGAACACACTCAGGATAAGGGCTGCGAGCAACCCGCCCACAATCACAATCGCAAAGGGGCGCTGCGAATCCGAACCGATGCCGTGCGAAAGTGCCGCCGGAAGCAGCCCGATGCTGGCCACCAGCGTCGTCATCATGATGGGCCGGAGCCGCTCCACCGAACCCTGCACCGCCGCGTCAAGAACCGTCTGCCCGCGCGAGCGCAGCTGATTGATGTACTCCAGCATGATGACGCCGGTCTGCACCGACACGCCGAACAGCGCGAGGAAGCCAACGCCGGAGGAAACGCTGAAGTGCGTCTGCGTAAACAGCAGCGCCGCCAGCCCGCCGATGGGCGCCATGGCCACGTTCGCCAGAATCAGCACCACCCACTTCACCGAACCGAACATCGTGTAAAGGATCAGGCAAATCGCCAGCAGCGTAATCGGCACAATAATCATCAGGCGCTGCGACGAACGCTTCGCGCTTTCGTATTCTCCGGCCCAGACCAGATGGTATCCGACCGGAAGTTTTACCTGTTTTTCAACCTTCGCGATCGCCTCTTCCACCGTGCTGCCAAGATCCCGCCCCACGACGCTGAATTTCAGCGCGACATAGCGTGAGTTCCCTTCACGGGAGATGACCGACGCGCCGTCCAGTACGCGTACATCGCAAACCTGGGCCAGCGATACGCGTTCGCCGGACGGAGACAGCAGACGAATCCGCTCCACGGCTTCCTTTGTACTTCGGGCCTCGGCGTTGTAGCGGACCACAAGATCGTAACGCTGTTCCCCCTGCAGCACCTGGCTGACAGCTTTTCCGCCCACCGCCGTCTCCACCGCATCCTGCACATCGGCCACATTCAGGCCGAAACGCGCGGCAGCCTTGCGATTCACCGCGAATTCGAGATTGGGCTGCCCGATCACCCGGAACAGGCCAAGATCCGCCACCCCCTCGACTCCTCTCATGACGTTCAGGATTTCATCTCCCTTGCCCTCGAGTGTCTTCAGATCGGTGCCGTAAATCTTGATCGCCAGCTGGCCCTTCACGCCGCTGACGGCCTCTTCCATGTTGTCGGAAATTGGCTGCGAATAGTTCCACAGCCCGCCGGGATACTTTTGCAGCTCGCGGTCAATCGCGGCAATGAGTTTTTCTTTGTCCTGCCCGAATACCGGCCGCCATTCTTCCTTCGGCTTCAGATCGATAAAGTATTCCGTGTTGAAAAAACCGGCCGTATCGGTGCCGTCATCCGGGCGGCCAGTCTGCGACACAACCTGCTTCACTTCCGGGAAAGACGCAATGATTACCCGGGCGCGGTTCATGAAAAGGACGCTTTCCGCCGGGCCCGTACTGGGCGCAAGCGTGGCGCGGGCCCAGATGGCGCCTTCATCCAGATGCGGCAAAAATTCCGAGCCAATCACGCCGCTGCCCGCAAGATACCCCGATACGCCAACTGCGCACAGCGCGATCGCGCACGTGATCCAGCGAAAGCGGATGGCCTGCCGCACCGCCAGCCGGTAGCCTCGCGTCGTCCATTCCATCAGCGGATTTCTCCACTCCGTGACGCGATTGCCGAACACGAAACTGCAAAACGCCGGCGCGATCATCATCGCGAAGAGCAACGCCCCGAGCAGCGCGAAGCTCACCGTCCACGCCATAGGCTTAAACAGCCGCCCCTCCACCCGCTGCAGCGTAAAGATAGGGATGTAGGCGGTAATAATGATGCCGATCGCGTAGAAAACCGGCCGCTGGACCTCGTGCGCGGATTCCCGGATGTGCTCCATCGTCGTCTTGCCGGCGCCCGGTTCGCGATGACTGAGATTGCGGACAATATTCTCCACCATCACCACCGCGCCCTCCACCACCATCCCGAAATCGAGGGCACCGAGCGAAAGCAGATTGGCGGGAATATTGTTGAGCCGCAGACAGATCGAGGCAAACAGCAGCGAAAACGGAATCGTCAGCGCCACAATAAACGCGCCACGCAGATTCCCGAGGAAAAGGAAGAGAATCAGCGCAACCAGCACGATGCCTTCCGTGAGGTTGTGCAGCACCGTGTGCGTCGTGAAGTGAAGCAGGTCGCTTCTGTCGAGGTGCGGAATAATCTTCACGCCCGGCGGCAGCAGATGGTCGTTCAGCTCTTTCACTTTGGCGTGAATCGCCTCCAGCGTCGAGTCCGAGTCGGCCCCCTTGCGCAGCAGCACGATGCCGGATACGACATCACTGTCGTCCAGCACCTTTCCGTCCTGCCGGTGAATCGCTTTGCCAAGCTGTCCAAGACGGATCTTCGGTCCCTGCGTGACTGTCGCAATATCGCGCACGCGAATGGCAGTGCCGTGCTGCGTCCTGATCAGCGTGTCCGCGATGTCGTCGACACTGTTCATCAGTCCGACAGCCCGCACATTGATCTGCTGCATCCCCGCCTCGAGGAAGCTCCCCCCGGCGTTCGTATTATTGCTGGCCAGTTGCTGCTCCACCTGCCCGATGGTCAGGCCGTAAGCGACCAGCTTATCCGGATCGACCCGCACCTGATACTCGCGCGTCGTCCCGCCAAAACTGCTGACGTCCACCACGTTTGGCACCGACCGGAACTGCTTCTCCAGCACCCAGTCCTCCAGCGACTTCAGCTCCATCAGATCCACCGCGGGGTTCGTGCTCTTCAGCGTGTAGAAATAAATCTGCCCCACCGGACTCCAGTCGGACCCGATCACCGGCTGCAGGCCGTTCGGCAGACTGACCTGCGACAGGCGCTCCAGCACTTTTTGCCTGTTCGTGTCGTTGGCCGACTCATCGTCGAAGATCATCATGACGCTCGACAGCCCGAAGGTGGATACCGAACGGAGACTATCAAGATGCGGAATCCCGTTCATGGAAATTTCCAGCGGAACGGTCACCTGCTGTTCCACTTCCTCGGCGGCCCGGCCGGGCCATTGCGTGATCACCTGCACATAATTATTGGCGACATCCGGATAGGCTTCCACCGGCAGATTGTGAAACGATACCCCGCCCCAGATCAGCAGCAGCAGCGTCGCCAGCAGCACCAGGAAACGGTTGTTCAGCGAAAATGCGATAATCGCCTGAATCATTTCATCCCTATTGTTCGGAAGAGTTCTGCAGGATCAGCGCGTTCCTGACCACCTGATCGCCGGGATTGATGCCGGTGACCTCCTGCATATTGCCCGGCTGCATATTGCCGCCCACCACTTCGACGCGCCTGAACTGCTTGCCGCCGGCCGGCTCGTACACCCAGTCGCGATCGTGCAGATGCAGTATCGCGCTCGCAGGCACCAGCGCCCGCACCTGTTTCTGCGTGCCGTGGAAAGTGGCCGTAACGAACATGCCGAACCGCATCGTCTCGTCCTTGTTTTCCACCTCCAGCCGAACCTTGCCGGTGCGGATGTTGGGATCCATAATGGGCGAAATATTGCTGACCGTCGCGCGCAAAACCTTGTCGGGATAGGCATTCAGACGGACATCGGCCGCCTGACCGAGTTTGATACTGTGCAGATCGTTCTCAAACACGTCGCAGAGTATCCAGACGCGGGAAAGATCCGAGATGGTGAACGGATTGGCCGACGCCGAAATGCCCTGAATAGCCGCGGCATTCGTCACCTGCTGATCCGTAATGACACCCGAAACCGGCGCGAGGATATTCACGATGGGCGTCGGATGGTCTTTATCGGCGCCCAGAATCTTCAGACGCTGCTCCGCGGTCTCGACCGTGACCTTCGCCTTGTCCTCCGTATCGACCGCAACTTCCAGATCTTTCTGTGCGATGGCGCCCTTTTCCAGCAGGATCCTGGCTCGGTCCAGCTGGGCACGCGCCAGAACTTCATCCACCACCGCCTGGCGGTAATCGGAGAAAGCGGCGGAGATGTCGGCGCTCTGCACCTTCATCAGCAGCTGGCCTTCTTTGACCGTATCGCCGAGCCGCGCGTGAATTTCGATCACGCGGCCGGTCGCGATCGAGATCACCGGAATATTGCGCGAAACATCCGGCGTCACCGAACCGGTGACATTCAGCTCGTCGGCAGCGTCGAATCGACCGGCGGCCACGGCCGGATACATCTCCGGCTTATCCACCGACACCAGGTTCGAATTGCCGGCCTGCACCACCTGAGCGGGCGGCGGCGCCTCGTCCTTCGGGTCGGCCTTTTCGGCTTCTTTACTACCGCCGCAGCCAGCCAGCCCGAAACTCAGGGCGGCGCCGAGGCAAGTTACTGCCAGCATTTTGCGGGGCATTTTGGGAGTCATTGGATCACTTCCCGGCCAACGGCCAGATTGAGCTGGCTCGCGGCGCCGAGCCACGAACCGATCAGATTCACGTAGTTGAGCTGCACGCTGCGATAGTCATTCTGCGCGCTCAGAAAATCGAGCAGCGTCGCCCCGCCGCGCTGATAAGCGAAAGCTACCGTCTCCCGCACCCTGGCGGCACGGTCGAGGTAACGATCCTTATAGGCGCGCAACAGCACGAGATTGGAAGTCAGCGTGGCGAAAGCGGAATCCACGTCGTTAAAGACCTGCAGGGTGGCAGCCTCCTGCAACCGCTGATTGCGGCGTATATCGATCTCCGTTCGCTCCTTTTCGCCCTGATTGCGATCGAAAATGCGCAGCGGAATACTCACGCTCGCGCCGATCGTGTTGTTGTCGAACGGATTGTTGAAGGAGGGGTTGTGCGAGATCCATCCGCTGAACGTCGGGTCGGTCGACCCGTTGGCCACCGCCAGCTGATGATCGGTCTTCGCCTTGTCGACAGCCTGCAGCGCGGCCCTGAGATCGGGGCGCGCGTCGAGCGCGATGCGGCGGAACTCTTCGAGCGAACGGCCCGGATCGGCGAACTCGAACGGCCCGGTCACGTCGAACTGATCCACGGGCGTCTTGTCACTCAGCAACTGCTGCAGCTGGATCTTGGCGGTGCGCAGATTCACCAGCGCCATCTGAATATCGGACTCATACTGGATGCGCTGCAGCTCGAGGCGGTCGAGGTCGATCTGCGCAATGTCACCGGCGCCGAACCGGTCGCGGCTGATCGAGAGCACTTTGTCGTAATACGTCAGATTGTCCTTCACCAGCGCCAGCACGGCCTTGGCCTGCAGCGTCTGCACGAAGGCGCCGCGCAGCGTGAACAAAAGATTGCGCTCCAGATCGTCCTGCTGCGAGCGGGCAATCGACGTTGCCTTCACCGCGCTGTCCAGACGAAGCTCCCGCTTGTTGGCGCGTTCATGCAGGTAGGTAATCGCAGGCACAAACTGCGTCCCCGCGAAGGGCCGCCAGGTGCCCTGCGAGGGAGTCAACTGGGTGCCGTCGGTGGAAAGCGAAACATCCGGAGTCGGCCGCAGAAAGGCGGTGATCTCCGCCGCCCGCGATTCGTCAATATTCAACTGGCCGGCCTGCAGCGTGGGATTGGCGTTATGAAAGCGTTCCCGCAACTGGTCCCACGTGTAAACTTTGACGCCTCCGGCGGGCGCGGACTGCGGCTGCTGCGCGCGCAGCAGCGGCGCGGCGCACAGAAGCGAGCACACGAAAATCGTCCGAATCGTTTTCAGCCTCATGGAAATTGTTTCCGTTGCAGTTCCCGTCGCTCAAATCGCGCCGTGCCACAGGACGTGTTACGGAACACCTGTCGCGGGTTCTCTGCTTTTCAGGTTAGCGGTGTCCAGTGGAGCGCCGCCATTATCTTTTGGCCAGCCGCCGGATATCTGTCAGACAAACTGTTGAAATCTTTCGGGTTAACTCTATCGAGCGGCGTCCGGTTCCTTTACTATCTTAGACAGAGTGGACGCGCGGACCGAATGCGCGGACGGAAACACCGGCTCCGTGCCAGCCAGCTAAAATGAAAACGAGTCAGGTCCGCGAGGGCCAGCCCCGGAAACGTTCGGGGAAACGTTCGGGGAAACATTCGGAAGGAGTCATGCTCTCGTTCTTCCTGCAGGGAAGCCGCAAAGCCACGCTGCTGCGCGCCGCTCTGATGGTTGTCGCCATTGCGCTGGCCGACTGGCGCATTGAAAGCAACATACCGCTCGGCTTCCTCTACCTTCTGCCCATGCTGCTCGCCGGAAGCGCGCTGACCCGCTTCCAGATCGGCCTCTCCGCGCTGCTCTGCACCATCCTCGCCGAAGCGTTCGACAGCTACGACTGGCTGAATGCGGCCTCCCTGCCCCGCGACCTGCTGATGTTCACCGCCTACTTCTGCACCGGCCAGTTCATTTACGAAATTGTGCGCAGTCGCCAGATCTCCCAGCAGCACGCGGTGGACCTCGAACGCGAGGCCCTGGCCCGCGGCGAGGCCGAAGAACAACTCGCGGTGCTCATCGAAAGCAGCCCCGCGGCGGTCTTCACCGCCGACTCTTCCGGGACGATTCTGCTGGCCAATCAGGCGGCGCACCGGCTTTTCGGAGTTTGCACGGAGGCACTCGGCGGTCGCTTGATCCAGAACTTTCTCCCCTCGCTCGGCCGCGTGCTCGCCGGCGAAAAGCGCTCGCCCATCCGGACGGCCATGCAGTGCCGCGGACGCCGCGTGAATGGCGAAGTCTTCCTCGCCGACGTCTGGTTTTCCACCTACACCACGCGCGCCGGTTCGCGCCTCGCCGCCATGGTCACCGATGGCTCGGAAGACCTGCGCAACCGCGAAGAGCTCAGCCTGCACCAGTTGCTCGCCGGCTCGCGCATCCTGGTGGGCGCGGTTTCGCACGAAATCCGCAACGTGTGCGGCGCCATCGCCATGGCCCACGCCAATCTGGCGCGCCGCGGCGGGCTCGACGGCAATAAGGATTTCGAAGCCCTCGGCAACCTCATCCTTGCTCTCGAAAAGATCGCCTCCATGGATCTGCGCCAGGCCGCCGATCAGGCATCCAGCGTGGATCTGACATCGCTGCTCGAAGAACTGCGCATTGTCGTCGAACCCTCGCTCGACGAGCAGGACGTCGTCCTGACTCTTGACGTGGAAGCGGGCCTGCCTCAGGTGTGGGCCGACCGGCAGAGCCTCATGCAGGTCTTCCTCAATCTCACCAAGAACAGTGCCCGCGCGCTTCTGGACCGCCCCGCGCGCTCCCTCACCATTACCGCGCGGCGCGAACCCAACTGCGTTTCCGTCCGCTTCCGCGATACCGGCTGCGGCGTGGCCCACCCCGAGCGGCTGTTCCGCCCCTTCCAGCAGCAGGCGCAGGCAACCGGCCTCGGGCTCTATCTGTCGCGTGCCTTCATGCGGTCGTTCCGCGGCGAACTGCGCTTTGAACCGGAGCCGGACGGGTCGAGTTTTATTGTGGAGTTATCGGCGGTCCCGGCCGCGCCCGTAAAAGCTTTCACGCCGAAAGAAAACCATGTCTCAAGTGCGGATTCTCCTGGTCGACGATCACAGCCTGTTCCGGGAGAGCCTGAGCCGGCTGCTCGAAGCTGAGGCGGACTTCCGGATCGTCGCCACCACCGCCTCGGCCGCCGAAGGCCTCGCCGTCCTCGCGCGCGAACCGGTCGACATCGTGCTGCTCGATTACGACCTCGGCGACGACCAGGGCCTGACATTTCTCGAAGAGGCCAAACGCGCCCGTCCCCGCGCCGCGGGCCAGACCAGCGCTGCTTTCACCGGCCGCATCCTGATGGTCACGGCGGGCATGTCCGACGCCGGCACGCTGCGGGCTTTCGAAAGCGGCGCATCGGGAATCTTCCTCAAACACAGTCCGCCGGCTCAGCTGATCGAAGCGATCCACAAGGTTATGGCGGGCGAGATCTGGCTGGATTCACGGGCCGTTCGTTCGCTGGTCTCAGGCGCGCAGGAAAAATCCGCCGCCGAGGACGCGGGCCAGAATCTGACTGCCCGGGAGCGCAGCGTGCTCAAATCGGTTTTCGAAGGCCTGACGAACAAGGAAATCGCCGGCGAACTGCAGATTTCCGAAAGTTCCGTCAAGGCCGTCCTGCAGCAGCTGTTCGACAAAACAGGCGTCCGCACGCGCAGTCAGCTCGTGCGGATTGCCCTCGAACAACACTCAGACTGGCTCAACGATTAGGCGCGGTGAGGGGCCGGCAAGGGCGCCCTCCCGCGCGAGGCAAAAACCTGGGGCGCCTCCGATTGCGTCCCCCGGGACGTGCAAAAAGGCGGAGGCACGGCGGCCCGCACGCCTCACGTCAAACCGCAGCCATTCCTGACCTCCGGATCGGAACAGCACGGCCTCAGGATGGAACGAAGTCAAATGCTCCGTTCCTGCGACTATGTGGCGGCGATGACGCCGGCGTTACAGCGAACGCGCGTTTCTAATTCGGCAGCTGGTTTGAAATCGCCAGGTAGACGTAGTTGCCCACCACGCCGTTTACCGTCAGCGTGATCGCCACGCCGGGGCCGACCGGCACTCCCGGCGGGATCTGCACGTTCACCTGATACAGTCCGACCGCGGATGGCGTCAGTCCGGCGAACGCAGCCGGCACCGTGGTGGCATTTCCCTGGAAGGCGCCGCCAAACGTGACCGTCGCGCTGTTGACGGCCTGCAGCGGGGCGGAACTGGCCGCCGCGCCGGTTACGGCAGCGGGCGTGGTCTGGCCGAAGCCGATCCCGTAAATTGTGATGTAATCGCCCACCTTCGCCGGATGCGTCGCGTAGCCCGGCAGCTTCGTGGTGGCCGGCAGCGTCAGCGAATAATCCTGATTGACAATGATGCCGTAGCCGCCGGAAATCACGCTGGCGGGCCACACCATCATGCGAGCCGCGCTCGACACCACGTTGACCGACCGCTGATTCCCCGCGACGCCGCCCGCAACAACCTGCACCGTCGCCACGCTGCCCGCCTGCACCGTGTACGGCAGCTGGAAATTCACCTGTCCCGGCGAGACGAAGAACAGCGGCGCGGGAACCCCGTTCACCAGCACCTGCACGCCTCCGAGCGTCGTGGCCAGCGGCGGCGCGGCCGTATTTTGCGCCAGGGTGCCGGGCGCGGCCAGCTGATTGCCAAATATCGAAAGAATCTCACCGGGCGCAAAGGCTTCGGAAAGATACGTCGTCGCATTCACAATGCCGCCGACCGATATCTGCGGCGAACCCGCGGCAGTCACCTGGAACGTCACCGGCAGCGATACCTGCGCATTATTCGCGGCGTTGGAGGCGATCGTCACCGTTCCCGTGTAAATCCCCGGAGCGAGCCCGGCCGGATTGGCAGTCACAGCAATCGTGTCCGAGGCCGCCACCGACGCGCTGAAGATGCCGGCGGGCGAGGACGTGACCGACGCCGCCGTGATATTCAGCGTGCCCTGTCCGCTGTTGACAAACTGCATCGTCCCGCTGCCCTTAAGTCCGCTGGTGTCGCCGGCGAGCCGCAGCGGCGAAAAGCCCAGCTGGATGATCGGCGCCGTCGTGATATTCATCGTGACCGCAATGGTCTTGTTGTCGTTCGGATTCGCCGAACCGATGATCGACACCGAACCGCTGTAGGCTCCGGCCGCCTGTCCCACCTGGGCCGCGGCCTGGATGTAATAGGGCACGCCGAACGGCACAATGCCGGCGCCGCCCGTGGTAATCGTCAGCCAGTTGCCGCCCGACTGTGTGGTCGCGCTCGCCGCCACCTTCGACTGCGTATAAATCGCCGTCGAAGCCTGCGAACCGGCGGTAACGAACGGGCCCAGGACGGCCGGCGTCACGTAATAAGAGATGGACGACGGCACGCCCACAATCACCACCGTCGCGTTAATCTGCTGCGGCGCATCCACCGCATTGGGGTCGTTCAGCGTGATCGATTCCGTGTACGTGCCCAGCGGCAGCGCCGACGTATTCAGCGCAATATTCACCGGCAGGCAAGTGCCCGTGCGCGTGGTGCAGGCGCGCGAGGCGCCGATCGAGGCCGAGAGCCACGATGCCGAGGCGCTCGCCGAAAGATTGAGACTTCCGTCGCCCGCGTTATACGCCTCCACGGTCTGGGTCGCGCCGTTCGCGCCCACCCCCGCGTAGACCGGCCCCACCGCCACCGTGCTCAAAACCAGGCGCGGCGCGGCGCTCAACGTACCGGCCAGCAACAACAGGGCGCCGGCCATCAGTTTCACGGATTGCATGTACGAATTCTCCCCTTTATTTGCACTCACACCACACTGCATCGGCTTGTGTCTGCCCGACACACCGCGTGTCGACGCCCGCCGCAACAGCCGTTCCCTGCCGCCACTCACCCGTCAGAAGATTCATGTCGCGGCTTCTCCCGCCGCAGCGTGTTATAGCACGTCAACAGCCAGATCGCGCAGGCTCATTCGATGAAGCCGATTTTCGCCAGTGTCGCCGCCGGTTCGGCATCTTCAAACTGCAACAGCATGGATTTTTCAGAACCATTCTCCAGCGCCACCCCTACCGGCGGCGTATCGAACGGAAAGACTTTCTTCAGGAGTTCCACGTCGTTCGAAATGGGCCCTTTGCCCACCAGATTGGCCTGCTTGTAAAACCACTCGCCGAACTGCGGATTTTGCGTCGGCACCCCGACAAATTTCACATCGCGCCAGTGCAGCACGGCGAGTTTCCGGCCGGCATCCCGGCAGTGCGGGCACTGCGGATCGAAAAAGTAGAGAAATACTCTGCCCTGCTGCAGCGGAATCACCGAGCCATCCTGCGCGGTGACGGAAGCCGGCGCGCGCGTGCCCGTGTTGCGAGTCGCGGCGTAGCCGTATGACAGCAGCGCGCAGACGCCCACCGCCGCAAAGATGGCCGCGGCCGGCCGGTACGCCGTCACCTTGCGCGCTTTCCATCCAGCCGCCAGCGCCAGCAGCATCATGATGCCGTCGCCTGCGAAAAAGCCCGGCCCCACCGCGCGCTTCACCCAGGGGAAGCAGGAACATTCGGCCCCGCGCAGCTCGTTGTAGTGCATCCCGATGTAGATCATGAACGCCATCAGCAGCAGCGTCCCGATGGCTGAAGCCCAGCGGCGGAAGCGCGGGATCAGAAACAGCACCCCTGTGAAAGTTTCCAGCGTTCCGAGTCCCACGGCCGCCGGAATACTCAGAAACTCAGGCAAACGCGCCTGCGCCAGCCGTGCCGCCGCGCCGATGGGATCGGTAATCTTCCAAAGCCCGGCCACGAGAAAAACGGCGGAGATGAGGATGGCGGCAATCCCGTTCAGCACGCTTTGCCGGCGCGCCGCGTTTTCGCTCGATTTGTTTTCGCGCGAGTTGTTTTCAAGTGAAATCCGTGATTCGCCGGAAGCAGCGACGCCGTCAGCCATACACCAACAGTGTAGCCGCACCCGAGGCAGTGCCGGGGCAACCGGATCCAGTCACTTCGTCGCCTGCTTCGTTGCCAGCCAGGCAAGGAACAGCCCGTCCGGAGCCACATCTTCCCAGTACGAGATGAATTCGCTCCTCACCTCCGAACAATGGCGAGCCAGCAGGCCTTCCAGTTCCTCGCGGCGGAACCACCGCTCCCACGCCGGTGTCTTGAAACGGCCCCAGTGTTCGGCGTTCTTATCGATAATCACCAGCCGCCCGCCCGGTTTCAGCACCCGGCACATCTCGGCTACGGCTTTGTCGATTTCGACCGCGTGCTCCAGCGATTCGGTCGCGTAAACGCAGTCGAACGTCGAGGCGGCAAACGGCAGATCGGTCATTGAGCCCGCTCTGGTCTGTATACCGGCAGGCACGAACCGGAGCATTTCCTCCGAAATGTCCAGCCCCCAAATGTCCGCATCGGGATTCTGCTCCTTCAGAACCCGGGCAAACCTGCCCTTGCCGCACCCGACGTCCAACACGCTCTTATCGGCAAGCGGGCCGAAGAATTTTAACAGCAGTTGCACGTGCTGAATACGCGGATCGATGGTCGAAGGAAAGTGCTCCTCGTCCTTCGACGCTTCGTCGAAGCTGCGCCGGATCTCCTCGCGCAGTTGTTCGTCGAGCGTCCGCGGCGCGGCGGAATTGCCCGAAGCCGGCTCCTGCGGCGGAGCCGGTTTCCGGAATCGTTTCAACAGGTCGGCCAGGTCCACTCAGGCTCGCGTCAGGAACAGAGGCAGTCCTGCCTTGCCCGTGTAGGTCGGCCGGTAGCGCGCGGTGTCGTACATGCGCGCCACATCCACTTTGCGCGGCCCCAGCTTCGGATCGGGAATCTCAACGGCCGCGTAACAGCCGCCGCTGATCGCCGTCATCAGACCGTGTTTGCCTTCCTCGATCATGTCGACCGCCATACCGCCGAAGGTCGCCGCCACCATCTTGTCGACAAAATCCGGCGGCCCGCCGCGCAGATCGTACGTGAGGTCGCTGACAATCGTTTCCTCGCCCGTCTGCTTCTTGATCAGCCCGGCCAGCGCTTCCGCCACGTTGGCCTTTTTCTTATGCCCGAACGCGTCGGCCTCGCCGTAGGATTCCAGCTGGAAGCCTTCCCATTCCGCGCCCTCGGAAAGCACAACCAGGGAATAAGCGCTGGGATTGCTCTTCTTGTCCTCCTGCAGCAGCGCAATCAGCTTTTCCGGATTCACCTTGTACTCCGGAATGCAGCAGCGCAGCGAGCAGACGTAGGCGGTGTACAGCGCCGTGTAGCCCGCGTCGCGGCCGAAGATGCGGAACACGCCGATGCGTTCGTGCGAACCCACCGTGCTGCGCTGCCGTTCAATGGCGTCGGTGGAGCGATTGATGGCGGTGGAAAAACCGATGCAGTATTCGGTGTTCCGCACATCGTTATCCATCGTCTTCGGCACCGCAATGACCTTGAAGCCGGCACGGTCCAGATGCGCCGCGTAGCTCAGGGTATCGTCGCCGCCGATCGCCACCAGGTACTCGATTTCCAGCTTCTCCAGATTGCGGATCGTCTGGGCCGTCATGTCATACACGGTGGATGTTTCGCCGTCTTTGGTGACTTCCTTCGAAGGGAAGCTGGTGCCGGCGAGAAATGCCGGAACCTTCTTCATCTTCACCGGATTGGTTCGTGAGCTGTGCAGAAAAGTGCCGCCGGTGCGGTCGATGCGGCGCGTGTTTTCGCGATCGAGGGGAAACACGTATTTGGCGACGCTGGCCGCGTCGTCAAAATTGAGATGGGTAAGTCCTTCCCAGCCACGCCGAATACCGATCACCTTGCGTCCCGACTGCTCCGCTCGGTAGGTTACTGTTTTGATGACGCCGTTCAGACCGGGAACATCGCCGCCGCCTGTGAGAATGCCGATTTTTCCAGCTTTCATAGGTCCCCCAGACTCTATTGTAAGGCGCGGGCCGTAACGCCTTCCGTCGCATCCGGAGAACGGAACATCGTGAGCCCGACGTCGCCATAACGTGCATCCGAAGCGCGCCACCCTGCTAATTCCGGCCGCGCCGCGAGCCAGCGGCGAAGATCGTCGACATTGCCCTGGCCGCCGTAGATCAAAAAGCGCTTCCTGGTCAGCAGACTTTCCTTCACGAGCCGGCCGGCCTCAAGGTTTGCCTCGATGCGATCGAACGGCAGCAGGTACACCTTGCCGCGCAGCGGATAGTAGGCCAGATGCGCGTAGAGAAAGCCGGGCAGCGGATAATCGGGACGCCACACCGGCGCATTGGCTTCAATAAATGGGCTGGACACGAGCACCGGCGTCTGTTCGCCGGCGCGGGCAACTTCGGCATTCACCGCCTGCGCCGCGGCGCGCCAGTCGGAATTGTCATGCCGCGGCCAGAACGTGCTCCACTTCCCCATCAGGGCGAGCGCGATCGTCGCCACAAGCAACGCCGCCGGCCTCCAGTATGCCGAGGGTATGCGGCGCCCGGCAATCGCCGTGGCCGCAAGCGCGATGCCCGGCAACTGCAGCGAGATGTAACGATCCACGAAGACGCTGTTGCCGGTCATGCGCGAATAGATGAACAGACACAGCGCCGGCCCCAGCCACCACGCGAAACAGAGAAGCAGCGCCGACCTTCCCGCAGAGCTTTCCGGCACGGACCATTTGAGCCACTTCGCGGCCATCCATGCGCCGACGCCGGCCAGCGCAACCACGCTCCAGCGCACCAGATGCTCCAGTTCCCGGATGCCGGGCACGGCAATGAACACGTGCTCGCCCGCATCGCGCAGGATCCGCAGCGCATCGGCCGCGACGGGCAGAAGCGAGAGCGCCACCAGCACACCGACGCCGCACGCGGACCGCCACGTGACGCCGGTATCGCGCTGCAGGATTCGCATGGCTGCGTAGAGCGCGAACACCAGATAGAACGGCCAGTAGAGCAGATGCACGCGCCACAACAATGCCGCGCAAAGAGCGAACAGCGCCGCCTCGCGCCACGCCGCCGTATCCAGCCAGCGGATGAGGAACCACACGCCCGCCGACGCCACCGCGATGCCCATCGCATAGGGCCGCGCATCGTCCGCGTAGTAATTGAACCAGCGCAGCGTGAGACAGAGGAACACCGCGAACCACCGGCCCTCGGGATGAATCAGGCGCGCCGCAATCCGGCCCGTGAGCCACAGCGCAAGCGCCATGAAGAGCAGCGAAGGTAAACGATAGACAATTTCCGACCCGCCGAATACGCCGGCCAGAGCGCGCGGGACCGCGTAGTAGACCGAGGCCGGCACCTGCGGCACGGGAATCAGCGAAGGATCGTTCGGGTGCCCGGCAACGAACGCCGTGACCGTCTCGTCCACCCAGAGGCTGGAAGGCAGCGGCATCACCCACAGCCGCAGAATCGCGGCGCCCAGCAGCAACCAAAGAGCAGCGCTGACGAATTTGGGTTGCGGCTTCACGAACCCCGCCGGCAGCCGCTACCGGCCGTCATTGGCATCGGAGAAGGAGGGCATCGCCTCGGTCTCGCGCGGCGGCAGCGGGCGACCGCCGATGAAGATCGGGTCTGTGTGGATTCCCCACTTCGCCAGCCTGTAAGAAACGGCGGTCTTCAGCACGCCGAGTCCGTAGATGGAACTGCGCCGGAAGTTGATCGACGAAGCTTCCGGGAAATACTTCGTGGGACAGGAGACTTCTCCAATGCGCGCGCCCGCCATAATGGCCTGCGCCAGCATCTGGTTGTCGAACACAAAATCGTCCGAATTCTTCTCAAGCGGCAGGGCCTCCAGAAGTTCGCGTGAAAAGGCCCGGTAGCCAGTGTGATATTCGGAAAGATGCGCGCCCATCAGGAAGTTCTGAAAGGTCGTGAGCGCGCGGTTGGAAATGTACTTATAGAGCGGCATGCCGCCGCGCAGCGCGCCGCCGCCGAGGATGCGCGAGCCCAGCGCCAGATCGTAAATACCGGACGACACCATGCTCGCCATCGCCGTGGTCAGGAGCGGCGAATACTGGTAGTCGGGATGAATCATGACCACCACGTCGGCCTTGTGCTCGAGGGCCAGCGCGTAACAGGTCTTCTGGTTGCCGCCGTAGCCGCGATTCCGCTCGTGAACGTGAACGGTCAGACCCAGGCGACGCGCCACTTCGGCCGTCGCGTCCGGCGAATGATCGTCCACCAGAATGCGTTCGTCCACCAGGTCGGGAAGTTCGCGCACGGTGGCTTCGAGCGTCCGCGCCGCGTTATAGGCGGGCAGCACAACTACGATGCGTTTTCCGTTAATCAATCGTGCGCTCCTCGTGTCTGCAATCTGATACTGGCCTGAACTCCAATAGCGGCCTGAAATCTATTGGAGCCGGGCGGCCAGTTGCCGCGCAATCGGGTCCGCCAGATCTTCCGGCAAGCCTACCACACCGGCGAGGTACTGGAGTTTGGCAAAAACGTACACCGGTTTACCGGCGTCGGTGCCAAAGTAACCGCCCATGTAGGCAATGTAGGCGGGGTCGGTCAGAGTCGCCTTGAAATCGAGCAGCAGAATGGCCGCATTCTGGCTCGACGTCGTCTCAATAATAAACAGCTGATACTTCTTCCCCTGGTCCTCGTACTCGCCGAGAGTGCCGCCGGGCAGGGCCGGCTTGCCGAACAAATGATCTTTCACCAGACCGGCGCTCACCCGGTTCTGCGCGAGCAACAGGCCCGTATCGTCTTTCACCGGCGCGGGCGGCGGCGGAGCATCCTGCTTTTTCACTTCGGGGGCCGAACTGCAACCGGCGGCCAGCAACCCGGCGGCCAGGGACGCAGACAGCGCGAGAAATGCGCGACGGCGGGAGGTGGGAGTGGTGGCGTGTGGCGTTGCGATGCGGGCGGGATCCATCAGATTTTCTTCGCCGTAGCTTCCCTTTCTCCATACATGCGCTCGTAGTAATTGCGATATTCGCCGCTGCGGCAGCGGCGGACCCACTCGACATTCCCGCGATACCACTCGGCGGTGGCGCGCAGCCCTTCTTCAAACGAAATCTCCGGCTTCCAGCCCAGTTCGGCGGTCGTATCGGAAAAATCCACCGCATAGCGGCGATCGTGGCCGAGCCGGTCCGTGACACTGGTCAGGAGCGACTCCGGACGATCGAGAATCTTGAGCAGCAGCTTCAGCACCGCCAGATTCGGCAGCGGATTGCCGCCGCCCATGTGATAGGTGGCTCCGGCGCGTCCCTTTTCGAGCACCATCAGCAGAGCGCGGCAGTTATCGGCCACATGAATCCAGTCGCGAACCTGCATGCCGTCGCCATAGACAGGGATCGGCCGGTTCTCCACCGCATTGGAAATCGCCAGCGGCAGCAATTTCTCCGGAAACTGGTACGGCCCGTAGTTGTTGCTGGTGCGCGTGATGACGGCATCGGTGCCGAACGTGTGGACCGCGGCCCGCACGAAGTGCTCAGCGGCCGTCTTACTCGCCGCGTAAGGGCTGCTGGGACGCAGCGGCGAGGCGTTGTTCAGCCAGCCATCGGGGTCCATGTCACCGCCGACCTCGTCGGTCGAAATATGGAGAAAACGTTTGACCTTGCGATGACGGGCTACGTCGAGCATGACCTGGGTGCCCACCACATTGGTGCGAACGAACTCTTCGGCGCTGAGGATACTGCGGTCCACGTGGGATTCGGCGGCAAAATGAACCACCGCGTCGCAGTTTTCCGGCAGCGCTTCCGCCACCGCCGCGGCGTCGCACACATCGCCGGTAACGAGCGAATAGTTCGGATGCGCCGCGACGGCATCGAGGTTTTCGAGGTTGCCGGCGTAGGTCAGCTTGTCGAAATTGATCACGCGATGGCGCGCGATCGCCTGGCGGATGAATTCGGAACCGATAAATCCGGCTCCGCCCGTCACAAATAAAGTCATCAGGATTTCGTTTTTTTCCGGCCTTTCGCCGGAGTACTTTCCGCCGCGACTGCTTCCGCCGGAGCATCGCCATCGGCTGCCGCGGCGCCGCCGGCAACGGCCGGGGCGGGACTGCCGGTAACATTTTCGATCACCTGATTAAAGAGCGCCGCCTTACGGGAATCCACCTTGGGCGGCGGAGCCTGCTCGTGCCGGTAATCGTGGTCGCTGTAGCAGGTGCGGCAGCGGACCTTGGCGGGCCCATCGTTCAGGATGGAGACCACGGCGTGGTTCATGATGCGCTTGCACTTCACGCAAAAGTCGTCAATATCGTCGCCAAGCCTGGCTGCGCGCATCATCCAAAGTTTTCCTGGGAAGTTTCCCGATACCCGCTATGCCGGACTATGGAACGGCGGGGCCTGCATCGGCGGCATCGCCGTAACCATTGTCGCCGCGGGCTGCTCCACGACGAGCCACTTCGCTTCGTCGAAGCCGACGAACTTGCAGATGCGCATCATGCCGAGGGGCGTTTCCAGAAGGTCGCCCACCTGCAGCGGAGCCTCCGAGCCGCGCAGCACGGCCCAGGCGGCGTACTCATTTTCGGCTTCCACTTCGCCGGCCATTTCGTAGTCCTTCGGCTTGACCACTGCGACGCCGGAGACGTGCGGGGCGAGGCGGAACTGCTGCCGCGGCGCGTCCTTCATTCGGTGAATGCGGAAAAGTGGCATAAAAGGCTCATTGTAGTGGATCGGACTCCGCTTGGGAAGTGCCGCCGTACCCGCCGCGGTACCCACCTGAGTCACCACGGGCGGCCGCCGCCGCGCAGTCGCAGGCTGTTGGCCACCACCGAGACGCTGGAAAGCGCCATGGCGGCCGATGCCAGCATCGGCGAAAGCGTCCAGCCGGTCCACCGATACAAGACTCCGGCGGCGACGGGAATTCCGATGGCGTTATAGGCAAACGCCCAGAACAGATTCTGCCGGATCACGCGCATGGTGCGCCTCGCCAGCAAGAGCGCATCGGGGACGCCGTTCAGGTCGCTGCGCATCAGAATGATGCCGGCCGCCCCGATGGCGACATCGGTACCGGCGCCGATAGCGATGCCGACGTCGGCGCGGACGAGAGCCGGGGCGTCGTTGATGCCGTCGCCGACCATGGCGACACGATGGCCCTCGGCGCGCAGGCGGGCCACTTCGGCCTGCTTGGCTTCCGGCAGCACACCGGCCAGCACGTTGGCTTCGCCGATGCCGACTTCGCGGGCAACATCGAGGGCAACGCGGCGATGGTCGCCGGTGATCAACCAGACGGTCACGCCCATGGACCGCAAGGCGCGCACCGCGTCGGCGGCCCCGGGCCTCACGGCATCGGCAATGTCGAACTCGCCGGCGGGCACACCATCCACTGTGACGGCAACGGAGCCGGCGTTGCTGTTTCTCAGTTCGCTCTGCCTCGCGTTGCTCTGTCCGGCGTCGGCCTGTCCGGCGTCGGTCTGTCCGGCGTTGCTCGGTCCTGCGTTGTTGTTTCTCAGTTCGCTCTGCCTCACGTCGGTCTGTCCGGGGTCGGCCTGTCCGGCGTTGCTCTGTCCGGCGTCGCTCGGTCCGGCGTTGCTCGGTCCGGCGTTGCTCGGTCCGGCGTTGCTCGGTCCGGCGTTGCTCGGTCCGGCGTTGCTC
>CAIKMJ010000074.1 GCA_903828455.1 uncultured Acidobacteriia bacterium
CTCACCGAAACCCTGGCTGCCGTCGTCAAGACGGACCCCGACCTCTCCGTCGTCCCGCCACAAGTCAAACGTCTGCTGACGAAATGCCTGCAAAAAGACCCGCGCAACCGCCTCCGCGACATCGGCGACGCATGGGAAATCCTCGACGATCCCGCCGCCCCCGCGTCAGCCCCCGCCGCGCCATCGCGCTTCGCCAAACTGGGCTGGATCGCCGCTCTGGGCCTCGCGGTCGTCGCCGCCGCTCTGGGCTTCGTCGACTGGCGCGCTCAGCAACCCACAGACCGCCCGCTCATCCGCTTCGACGTCGATTTAGGCGCGGACATCTCGCTTCCAATTCCCACTCCTCCTCTGGCCAGCGTCGTCATCTCCCCCGACGGCAGCCGCCTGGCCTTTTCCTCCGGCACACCGGCGCGCCTCTTTGTCCGGCGCCTCGACCAGCCAAAGGCCACTGAACTCTCCGGCACGCAGGGAGCAGGCAGACCGTTTTTCTCAGCAGACGGGCTGTGGATCGGCTTTTCCGCCGCCGGCAAACTCAACAAGATCTCCGTGGAAGGCGGCGCCGTGGTGCCACTCGGCGAGGACGCGACGGCTGGCGCGGCCTGGGCTGCCGATGGCAGTATCCTGGCTAGTCGTGCCAACACCACGGGCCTGTGGCTGTTGCCTCCAGGCGGCGCGGCGCCCCAGTCCGTCCTGAAACTGGGAAAGGATGAGCAGTCCTTCGCCAGTCCGCAAATTCTCCCGGGAGGCAAGGCGGTGCTTTTCACGAACGCTTATGCGGGAGATGTGGACAGAAACACCATTGAGAGTTTCACCCTTGCAGATCGCCGCCGGAAGGTTGTGGCCCGGGGCGGCGCTTCGGCCCGCTATCTTCCCTCATCCCTTTCGTCGGGCAGCCCCGGTTCAGGGGGCATTGGCCACCTGATCTACACCAATAACTCCACCATGTTTGCCGTGCCGTTCGATCCCGATAAGCTGGAAACGCGGGGGACGCCGGTAGCGGTTCTGGATGACGTCGCCTACAACACCGTGATTCTGACCGGCGATTTTGACTTCTCCCCTGCGCCCGCCGGACACGGCACGCTTGTTTACCGCAAGGCCGTCGCTTCGGCGAGCGCAAAGTCGACGCTGAAATGGGTCGATCCCTCCGCCGCTGTCCCCGGCACGAAAGACCTTTTACTGCCGCACCCCGGAGATTATTTACGCCCGGTATTTTCTCCGGACGGCAAACGAATCGCGCTGATGGTTCGCGACGGCCGGCCCTGGGATATCTGGATCTACGATATTCAACGGGACGCTCTGACTCGTCTGAGTTATGAAGGGTTCACCATTTACCCCGTGTGGACTCCGGATGGCAAGTACATCGTCTATCGCGTCGTCGGCAAGGGCATCTTTGCCGTGCGCGCGGACGGCACCGGCCAACCGCAGGCTCTGACCCAGACCCAGTCGCCACAGTATCCGCATTCCTTCACGCCGGACGGGAAGAGTCTGGTTTACATCCAGGTCGGCGGCGCAAGGTTCGCAGGGGAAGGTGGATTGCACGGCCTTTGGACGCTCCCGCTGGAACAAAAAGATGGACAGTGGAGCGCCGGCAAGCCGGAGCAATTGTACCCGGGAAACGCCAGCATTGAGGAGCCGTCGTTCTCACCCGACGGGCATTGGCTGGCCTACCAATCGGACGAATCGGCAAAGAATGAAGTCTACGTCCGGCCCTTTCCGCCACCAGCCTCCGGACAGGGCGGGAGATGGCAGATATCGAACAGCGGTGGAACGTCGCCGCGCTGGTCGAAGAGCGGGCATGAACTTATTTACCAGTCCGGCGACCAGCTTCTGAGCGTTAGCTACGCGGTAAACGGCGACACGTTCCTTGCCGAAAAGCCTCGCGTCTGGATCGAGAAACTGGGCGCGGCGGCTGCCGGCGCCGCCGGCGCCAACTGGGCTTTGGCTCCGGACGGCAAACGCGTCGCGGCGCTGACTCCCGCCGATTCCCCCGCGAACTCTTCCGGCGCGCCGAAACAGGATCACGAAATCGTGGTGCTGCAGAACTTCTTCGACGAACTGCGGCGTAAAGCGCCGCTCGGAAAATAATCCGATATGCCACTCTCACCCGGCGAAAAACTCGGCCCCTACGAGATCCTTGCCTCCATCGGCAAAGGTGGCATGGGCGAAGTCTGGCGCGCGCGCGACCCACGCCTCGGCCGCGACGTCGCCGTTAAAGGCTCCGCCGACCAGTTCAGCGACCGCTTCGAACAGGAAGCCC
>CAIKMJ010000075.1 GCA_903828455.1 uncultured Acidobacteriia bacterium
CCGGCGTCGGCACCGCGAACCCGGTGACCACCACTTACGTCTACGACCAGTGGGGCAACGTGGCGGCGGAGTATGCGACGCAGTCCACGCCGAGCCCGTGCGGGACGCCGACGTGCTACGTGACCCAGGACCACCTGGGGTCGACGCGTATGCTGACCGACAACGTCGCGTCGGGCAGCGTGGTGCGTTACGACTACCAGCCGTTCGGGCAGGAGTTGCTGGCGGGCTATGGCGCGCGGACGGCGGCGATGGGGTATCTCGCGATGGCCGACGCGACGAACCCGAAGTTCACAGGGCAGCAGCGGGACGCGGAGACCGGGCTCGACTGGTTCCAGGTACGGCAGATGAGCGGGGCGGCGGGCAGGTTCCAGAGTACTGACCCGGGCAATGCGGGGGCCGATCCGGGTGATCCGCAGACCTGGAACGGGTACGCGTATGTGGGAAATAATCCCATGAGCTTTACGGACCCGTCGGGGGAAAGCTGGTGGTCCACGCTGATCGGGGTGGGACTCGATATCGCAGGACTCTTCACCGGTAGCACGAGTACGATTTTAGGGACGATTCTTACGACGGCCGGAACCGTGGCGACGGGGGGAAGTATCGGCGGGCAAATTATCGGCGACATCAGCGGTGGTGTGAACAGCGGGCCATGGAATGAGCAGATACCCGGTCTTGGCTCCGGCTCGATCAATACCGGCGGCGTTTTCGGCAGCGGCAGCACCAGCCCGTTCGTGTTCAGCGCGATGGCGGCGGGACAGGGCGGACCTGCGTGGTGGGATTTACCGGGGCAGTGGTTCGTAGGGTTCGGCGACCTCGTGTTCAATAACAAGCCAAGTGGCGCGGCGCGGATGGCCTATGCTGTGGGCGCGCAGTTAGCTGGCGGTGCTTTTCTTGGCAAAGCCGCCCAAGTGTTAAAGGCTGGCGCCCCGGCCATGCGGACGATGCAGGTCGCTGTTGGTCCAGGTCGGCCATACGGAATTCACGTAGCGTTCGAAGCTAACGGCGTCTGGCTGCACGCGGCCGGCAACTTGGGAGACATGACGGTAGAAGATGCCGAGATTTTTGCGCGCTATTTCGCGAGGTTCAAATTCCGCGTGCCGATTTTTAATCCGACGGCAGTGACAGACATGGCTGGTACGGCCGCAAGTGATTGTGTAACAACCGCCTGCCGTGCATGGCTACGAGGCTTGAGCCAGTAATGAGCGCCCCGTTTCTTTTGGGAGGCGCCGTCTTCGAAATACAGAAGCAACCGGCGGACCCGACGAGGTTGAAAATTCCAGTTGCGGATTCCGCGGGAGCTGCCGTGGCCGTTCTGAACGAGATTTCACATGCCCTTCTTGGAGCTGGGTACGCTGTCAAGGAGCCCAAGCGGTGTAGTCCTAACTTTGCCAGACTTAAGTGCAGGCTCTCTCGAGAAAGCGACATCGAGATCGTTCTGGTGGATGAAGGCAATAGTGGACAAATCGAGAGGTTTTGTTTGATGTCGATGGCGTTTGTCGATAAAACGGATACTGGCATCCGCCGCAGAGTTGAGGAGCAGTGGCAGGAACTCGCGGCTCACTTCGATAGCGCTGTCGCGGCGCGCTACGCTGTCGTCTCTATCCTGCATCTGAGCCCAGAGGAAACTGCCGAACGAGACGCAGCGTCCCCGCGGTGACGCTGTCCGAGAGTGGCTCTGGTGCGCAAGAACTCGATCCGTCGCTAGGCAGCCTCCTTTTCCAGCCTGTACTCATGGTGCAGCCCGCCGAGAACCGGCGTCGAAACGACGCTGAATCCAGCGGGGAGCACGTGTCTGTGGCCGGTGGCCGGAACCTTGGCTTGGGGTGGTTCCGGAATGCCAGGCCCTAACGACGAATGAGGCCGGCCGCGATTGTAGTGGACGGCGAATTCGGCAACAGTCTTTCTCAGATGCCGCTCGTTGAGCGGGATGACGTAGTCGAGACACTCGCGCCGGATTGTTCCGATGAGGCGTTCGCACCAGGCATTGGCCGTGGACGACCGGACGGGAGGCTTCAGCAAACGAACGCCGCAGTCCCGAATCGCCTGATCGACGTTCGCGCCGAGTAACGTCCGTGCAGAACTTCACCAACGGCAGCATCTACGCGACTCTGAGCTATCTCGCTTCAGGAGCGGCCAGTTCGATGACCATGGGAAACGGCCTGATTCAGCAGTTTTCGTGGAACGATCGCGTCCAGCCTATAGGCATCCAGGCAACGTCCGCAACGAGCGAACCGCTCTTGACCCTGGGATTTTATCCGTGCCCTGGCGAGGCGAGCTCCTGCGCAACGGGCAATAATGGGAATCTGCAATCGCAGACGATTGTGACGCCGGCAATGAGCGTGACGCAGACGTACACCTACGACCATCTGAACCGCCTGACCGGTGCCTCAGAAACCGGCTCGGGCTGGTCGCAGAGTTACGGCTACGACGCGCTGGGCAACCGCTGGGTGTCGGGGAACACCAATCAGGGCCAGGCGGCGAGCCTGACACTGGAAACGCCAACAGCGCAAAGCTGGTATTCGACCACCATCCCCAACCGGATCGCGGCCAACAACTGGAGTTATGATCTGAACGGGAACGTTCTCCAGGTAGGCGGCATGACGCGCAACTTTACCTACGACGCCGAGAACCGGCAGGTGACGGCAAACCTGAACGGCGTGGTGTCGAACTACGCGTACGACGGCCTCGGCCAGCGGGTGAGCAAAACTGCGGGCGTCGGCACCGCGAACCCGGTGACCACCACTTACGTCTACGACCAGTGGGGCAACGTGGCGGCGGAGTATGCGACGCAGTCCACGCCGAGCCCGTGCGGGACGCCGACGTGTTACGTGACGCAGG
>CAIKMJ010000076.1 GCA_903828455.1 uncultured Acidobacteriia bacterium
ATCAATCAGACGCTCCGCGCTCTCAAGGATCTTGGCTATTTCGTTTATGGGCTGGACGAACGCGGAGAACTAACGTACAACGCGGTGGACTGGCCCGCGAAAACGGTCATCGTGATGGGCGCCGAGGGAAAGGGGTTGCACGACCTTGTGCGGAAGAACTGCGATGCCCTCGTCCGCATCCCGATGGCTGGTAAGATCGCCTCGCTCAACGTTTCCGTCGCGACCGGCGTCGTGTTGTTTGCCTGGCGCGCGAGCCGCGACCGCGCCACTACTTCCCCTCAATCCTGAGGTCGTTTTCGACTTTAAACGCTCCGGATACTCCGTTTGCCCGCAGGAACGCGATATTGCGGTCCGTTTCATTGGCCACCACGCCTTCCAAGCGCACATTGCCGTTCTTGACGATGATATGGATCGACGGCAGCGCGCGATAGCCGTAACGGATGGAGAGCGAGGAATCGCCGTAAACAGCCCGGTAAACGGCGCGGCGCAGTTGGTCGTCCATTGGCGACAGGGGCAGCACTTCGATGTTGTTGACGACTGCCGTTACGCCCTCAATCCTTTTGATGACGCTTTCCGCATCCGCCTTGAGGGCTGGCCGCGTCACCTGACCGAGCAGTGTGATTCGACCGACCGGGTCGACGCGGAAACCGAGGTCGTCGAAGACACCGAAGTATGGCAACATCACCAGCTGGTGCCGGACTTCCTGAATCAGCTTCGCTTCATTTTCAGCACCCTGCACGTACGGGTCGATATGGTTTGGTCCGCTCGGTGCGGGCTTGTCGGCCGCTGTCGCGCCCGTTCCACATAACATCAAACCCGCAAGGAAAATCATTCCGGGCGATCGCATGTTTCAAATCCTCCCGCTCCAATAGACGCGGGCCCGAGTCAGTGGTTTCAGTTGGGCAGGCGCCGTGCGGGCCGGCTTCGCCGGGGAGTGACCGGCTCAGACCGACCGGCAGCCGTCGGGACAGCTTTTGCGCCCGGGGTGGCCGTTGCCGGGGTGGCGGCCGGTTTCGGAGTGCTGACGTTCGCGGATTCGGCTGCGATGGCATCCGCCCAGCAGACGGCCTCCACGTAGATCTTCCCGATAGTGTGCGCAGAAATGTCCAGCGCCGACGCGGTCAACCGGACGGTCTCCCAATCGCCCGCTTCCCAGGCACGGACAAGACTCAGCAGTCCGGCCAGCCGATCACCTGGGTTGGCTTGGCCCAGCAGAGGGGCGGCGAGTTCCGGTGCCAGTGCCAGTTCCTCCAGCAATTGCGCCATCGGCCGGTCCAGCAAGGCGGGAAGCAACGAAAAAACTCCGAGCAGGAAGACATCGACGTCCGCAGCGAAACCGCTTTCTCGCCCCAGCATTTCGCAAAACCGTCCGCGAATCATTGACTGAGTGACCAGTTCCATCGGTTTGCCGGAACCGAGGCGCGAGAAGGTCGCCAGCGTTACCCAGCGGCGGATTTCCCGCTCGCCCAGGAGCACGAGCGCCTGCCGGATTGAGGAAACCGGCCCCTGGAACGTGAACATCGCCGAATTCAGATAGCGGAGCAGCCGGTGCGAAAACCCGACCTCCCGCTTGATCAGTTGCTCCAGTCGCACGAAGTCGAGATCCGCGCCCTGCACTTCCCGCATCAGACCGAGCGCATTGTGCGCCGCCGCCGGAATCTGCTGTGTAGCGACTAAAACCGGCTGGGCGAAGAAAAATCCCTGGAAATAGTCGTAGCCGGCGCTTCGGGCCCGTTCCCATTCCTCGCGGGTTTCCACTTTCTCGGCCACG
>CAIKMJ010000077.1 GCA_903828455.1 uncultured Acidobacteriia bacterium
GATGCTCGTGTACTACAAGAAGGCCGGCATTAACGCGGTGCTGGCGCTGCTGCTCAACGCCGTTATTCTGATCGCCGCGCTGGCTTATTTCAGCGCGACCCTGACGCTGCCCGGCATCGCCGGCGTCATTCTGACGATCGGTATGGCGGTGGACTCCAACGTCCTGATTTTCGAGCGCATTCGTGAAGAGCTTCGCTCCGGCAAGTCGATCATCGCTGCCGTGGATGCGGGCTTCGGCAAGGCCTGGTGGACGATTGTGGATACGCACGTAACGACCATCGTTTCGTGTCTGTTCCTCTTCCTCTTCGGCACCGGCCCCGTGCGCGGTTTCGCCGTTACGCTGGTGATCGGTCTGTTGGCCAACGTCTTCACGGCGGTCTTCGTATCGAAGGTGATTTTCGACTGGGAACTTTCGGGCCGGCGCCAGGTTACGGCGCTGAGTATCTGACGTGGCGCGCACCGTGTCTACAGGGCGTGGCCGTCAAAGTGGATGTGTTAGTTTTATAGCTCAGGAAAACGGGAACAAATTCCCCCCTTCCGGTGTCTCAACCGTTTGCACGGTTCGGCCCGGGATGGCGGGCGGACAGTGATCGATGGAATTATTTAAAGCAACGAACTTTGATTTTCTCGGGAAGAAGTGGCCCTTCATTATTGCGTCACTGATCCTGACTGCGGCGGGCCTCGTCAGCCTGGCGGCGAAAGGTGGCCCGAAATACGGGATTGAGTTCAAGGGCGGTATGCTGATGACCGTCAAGTTCCAAAGCACCCCGCCGGTCGAGCAGGTCAGGTCGGTGCTGGCTTCGGCCCTGTCGTCGCCGCCCAGCGTGCAGACGTTTGAAAACGGCTCGAACGAAATTGAAATCGGCACGGAAGGGGCGGACGACGCCACCCTGTCGAAGAACCGTCAGATTGTGCTCGACACCCTGGTGAAGACCTTTGGTCAGCCAGGCAACGGCAAGCTGGATCTGAATAACGCCAGCGCGGGCCAGGTGGCCGACCGGCTGCGCGATCCGCTGCAGAAGGCGGGTGTTTCGCTCACCGATCCGCAGGTCAACGACCTTGGCTCCGCCATTGTCGGCTGGCGCGATCAGCGGGGCGGTCTGATCTCCAGCCTGGATCAGTTGAGCGCCGCTGCCGGCGTTACGCCGAAGATTTTGGAAGTGGTGAAGCAGCAGGCCTACATCGCCCCGTATACGGCGGCGCGGAACATCGAAATTGTTGGCCCCAAGGTGGGCGCCGAACTGCGGTCGCAGGCAATCAATGCGACGCTGCTGGCGCTGGCCGGGATGCTGGTCTACATCTGGTTCCGGTTCGAGTGGATTTACGGGGTCGGCGCGGTCATCGCGGTGTTCCACGACACAATTATTACGATTGGCCTGTTTTCGCTCTTCGATAAAGAAATCAGCCTGACGGTCATTGCCGCGCTGCTGACGCTGGTCGGTTATTCGATGAACGATACGATCGTGATCTTCGATCGTGTGCGCGAAAATCTTTCGCTGAACCGCCGCGAAAAGCTGGAGGATGTGATTAACCGAAGCGTCAATCAGACGCTGAGCCGGACGGTCATGACCTCGGGCCTCACGTTCCTCACGGTAATCGCGTTGTTCCTGTTCGGCGGCCCGGTACTTCACGGGTTTTCATTTGCGCTTGTTGCGGGTATCATCGTTGGGACGTATTCATCGGTATTCGTAGCCAGCCCGATCGTGCTTTTCTGGCATAATTGGGCGGATGCGAGAAGGAAAGCGGCGCCGGCGGTTGCCGCCTCTGCTCCTGTCGTGAAGGCCGCTGCATCGGCTCCGAAGCCGCAGGCGGGAAAAGGTTCAGTCCGGGCAGCCAAATAGGCGCTGCCGGGTGTAAGATTGCGAAGGCATTGGCAGGTGGTGTTGACATCACCGGCAGCGCCGGGACGTTGAGATTAGCTGGAGAGGGTACTTATGTTTGAGCAAACATTCGTCGATGGCGTAGGCAAAACTAAAAAGCCGTATACGATCCTGCTTTCTTTTTGTATTCAGATCGTCTTAATCGGTGTCATCGTTATCATTCCGCTGATTTATTTTGAGGCGTTGCCGGCTGCACAGCTTTCGACTTTCCTCGTCGCGCCCCCGCCGCCGCCCCCGCCGCCGCCTCCTCCTCCCGCGCAGGCAGTGAAGGCCGTAAAGGTGGCGCCGAAGCAGTTCGACATGGGGCGTCTCGTGGCTCCCAAGTCGGTCCCCAAGGAAATCAGGATGATCGTTGAGTCGGAAGAGCCGCCGTCGGCCGCCGGCGTAATCGGCGGCATCCCCGGTGGCAGCATGGGTGGCAGCCTTGGCGGCCTCCTGGGTGGCGCCGGCAGTGCACCGCCTCCGCCCCCGCCTCCGCCTCCCGCGCCCAAGGTTGAAAAGCCGGCCGCGCCGACAGGTCCGGTTCGCATCGGTGGAAACGTGCAGCAAGCGAATCTGATTAAGCAGCCGAAGCCGGTTTACCCGCCTCTCGCGAAGGCCGCTCGCGTGCAGGGCACGGTGAAGTTCCAGGCAACCATCTCGAAGGAAGGCACGATTGAAAACCTGCAGTTGCTCAGCGGGCCTCCTCTTCTGGTTCAGGCTGCCATGGCGGCTGTGAAGGAATGGGTCTATAAGCCGACCCTCCTCAACGGTGAAGCGGTGGAAGTTATCACCACAATCGACGTGAATTTCACGCTCAGCCAGTAGTTCTGGCAGGCCGGGAACGCTTTTCGCAGAATTTTTTAAAATCAACTCGCAGGAGACTAAGAAAAATGCTTTTACAGATGCAGGTATGGGCGTTCATGTTGTTGCAGGAAGCGGGCGCGCCCGGTTGGGACTTCCGTCACCTCTGGGAACAGATGGGCGGACTGGCCAAGGCCGTCGTTATCGTTATGTTCCTGATGTCGGCATGGTCGATCGGCGTTATGATCGACCGCATCATGGCTTTCAACGCCGCCCGCAAGCAGAGCCGGGCTTTTGCTCCGGCCGTTGCAGGTGCGCTGCGCGAAGGTAAGCTCGACGAAGCGATCAAGATCGCCGACCGTTTCAAGAAGAGCCATCTGGCGAAGGTAGTTGTGGCCGGTCTGCAGGAATTCCAGGCGCACCAGAACAGTTCCGAAATCTCGGGTGAAGAGATCGAAGCCTCCAAGCGCGCTCTCGAACGCTCCGAAGCCATCGTTCACGCCGAACTGAAGCGCGGGGTCAGCGCTCTCGCCACCATCGGTTCCACGGCGCCGTTCGTGGGTCTGTTCGGTACCGTCGTCGGCATCATCAACGCGTTCAAGACCATGGCCGCTCAGAAGACGCCCGGTATCGGCGCCATCGCCGGCGGTATCTCCGAAGCGCTGGTGACCACCGCTATCGGTTTGTTCGTCGCCGTTCCCGCCGTCTGGATGTTCAACTACTTCACGGGCCGCGTTGATGCGTTCGACGTGGAAATGGGCAACTCCAGCTCGGAATTGCTCGATTACTTCCTGAAGCGTTCGCAGGCTAAAGCCGGCGCCCGCAAGTAGTTCGTTCCGTCCAGCGAGTTGATTGAGTACCCGCGGCGCTCCGTATCTCCTACAGAGCGCCGCGCCGGGACTCTTTCGGTTGATTCAGGTGCCGATTCAGGAGCCGTCATATGCAAAAGAAAATAGCG
Source organism: uncultured Acidobacteriia bacterium (assembly GCA_903828455.1). GTDB lineage: Bacteria > Acidobacteriota > Terriglobia > Bryobacterales > Bryobacteraceae > BOG-234. The sequence goes on from CAIKMJ010000077.1 coordinate 3,622, forward strand.
CCCCCGCCCGTTGCCGACATCAACGTCACACCCATGGTGGACGTGATGCTCGTCGTGCTGATCATCTTCATGGTCATCACGCCCATGCTGAATAAAGGCGCCAACGTGGATCTGGCCAAGGCGCGGAATCCCATCGTAATGTCGGATGCCGACAAGGAAGACGCCGTAGTGGTGGCGATCACCCGCGACGGACAGGCCTACCTTAGCCCCGGCCTGCAGCGGGTCAGCCCTGACGAGCTGGCTCCCAAAGTAAAAGATCTCATTGAAAACCGGCCGTCCAAGATCGTCTATCTCCGGGCAGACGGTCGCGCGAAGTACGAGATGGTGGAAACAGTTGTCGATAACCTGCGCGCCGGCGGCGTCGATGACGTCGGTCTGCTGACCGAGCAGATTATCGAAGATAAAAAGACCGCGGCAGCACCGGCCCAGTAGTGTCCGCCCCTGGCGCCTTTGCGCCGGGCGGAAAGTCCAATACAGGTTTAAGGAGCTAATTCTATGGCAATGGCAGTTGGCGGGTCCGGCGGCGGACCGCAGGCAAATATCAACATGACCCCCATGATCGATATTCTGCTTGTACTGCTCATCATTTTCATGGCGATTTCGCCGGTTTCTCCGCACGGACTGGACGCGCTGGCGCCGCAACCGCCACCTCCGAACCAGCAGCAGCAGAATAACGACCGCACCGTTGTGATCGTCATCGACGCCATGGGCAACGTGAAAATCAATCAGGAAGATGCCACGTGGGACCGGCTCGGCGATCGTCTGGTCGACATTTTCAAGACCCGCGCCGAAAAAGTTGTGTTCGTTAAAGGCGACAAGGATCTGGAATTCCAGAAGGTGGCCAACGCGATCGACATCGCGCATGGCGCCGGAATCGACAAGGTCGGTCTGATGACCCCGAAAGTGGAGGAAGGCCAGTAATGCGTCGCATCCAGATGGAGCAGGTCCGCTCCGCCGCTATGATTGGTCTGCTCGCCGGCGTTGTTCTGTTCGCTTCGGGCTGCAACAAGCTCAAAGCGCGCGACAATCTGAACAAGGGCGTGAACGCCTTCCGCTCCGGCCAGTACACGGCCGCTGCCGATGCGTTCAAGGAAGCCATTGAACTGGATCCGGAATTGCCGGCCGCTCGTCTCTACCTGGCCACGGCTTATATGAGCCAGTACGTGCCGGGTTCGGATACTCCGGAAAACAAGCGCAATGCCGATTCTGCGCTGGAGCAGTTCAATCAGGTGCTGCAGGGCGATCCTAAAAATCTTCTCGCCACTCAGTCCGTCGCCAATCTTTATTACCAGATGAAGGACCTTCCCAAGGCCACCGAATGGGAAAAGAAGGTCATCGCGATTGACCCGAAAAACAAGGAAGCCTACTACACGCTCGGTGTGATTGCCTGGACGCAGTTCGTTCCGGCTGACCGTGAAGCGCGCGCGGCACAAAGCATGTCTCCGGAAGCTCCCGGTCCGCTGAAGAGCGCAAAGGCTGCCAAGGGTAAGACAGACCCCAAGGATGAACTGAAGGCGAAGTACTGGCAGAGCCTCACCGATGGTGTCGGCTTTGAACAGAAGGCGCTGGACGTCGATCCGGAATACGAAAACGCAATGGCGTACATGAATCTGCTCATCCGCTATCGCGCCGATCTGCTCGACACGAAAGAAGAATATCAGGCAGCTGTGAAGGAAGCCGACAACTGGGTCCAGAAGAACCTTGAAACGACCAAGCTGAAGGCGAAACGCAAGGCCGAAAAGGCCGAGCAGACGCAGTAATTGGCCACGCTGAAACGATTTACCACCCGGGGCGAACATCTGTTCGCCCCTTTTCTTTTTCCTCCCATGTCTGCTGCTTTCCGGCGTTTTCTACAATAGGATTGTGTCTTCTTCCTCCACCATGGACACGTTCCCGGATCCGCCGTCTCCCGGGTCTGCCGTCGGTGGCGTGTCTGAGTCCCCGGTGGCTCCTCCGCTGCCTGGCGTAGCGTCGTCCGCCGCCGAATCTGCCGAACCCGCTGAACTGCAGACTCTGCTCGCCGCCGTTCACCAGGCCCGACCGAAAGACGACCTCTCCCCGATCTCCACCGCCTACCATTTCGCCGCCAAATATCACGAAGGCCAGCTCCGCGCTTCCGGCGAGCCGTATATGTCGCACCCCACCGCCGTGGCCGGCATCCTCGCCGCCATGCGCATGGACGTGGTCAGCATCGAAACCGGCCTTCTGCACGATGTTGTGGAGGACACGCTCGTCACGGTTGCCGACGTGCAGAAGGCCTTCGGCGAAGATGTGGCCCGCTGTGTGGACGGCGTCACCAAACTGAGTAAGATCGATTTTCTCTCCGCCGAAGACCGTCAGGCCGAGAGCTACCGCAAGATGCTGCTCGCGATGGTCAACGACATCCGCGTCATCATCGTCAAACTGGCCGACCGTCTCCACAACATGCGGACGCTCGATTCGCTCAGCCCCGAGCGCCAGACCAAAATCGCCAAAGAGACGCTGGAAATTTACGCCCCCATTGCGCACCGCCTCGGCATGGGCAAGGTGCGCGGCGAACTCGAAGATCTCGCTTTCCGTTATCTCGATCCGGATGCGTGGGCCGAGATCTCCCACTCCATCGACAGCCAGCGGACAGCCAACGAAGAGTATCTCGAGCGCATGCGCCGCACAGTGGAAGAAGAACTTCGCAAGGAGGGCATTCCCGCCCGCGTCGAATCCCGCGTCAAGCGCGCCTATTCGGTGTACCAGAAGCTGCGCAAACAGAAGATCTCGCTGGATCAGGTTTACGATCTGATGGGACTGCGGATCATCACCGATTCCGTCAAGAACTGCTACGGTGCGCTCGGCATCATCCACAACGAGTGGCGTCCCGTCCCCGGTCGCATCAAGGATTTCATCGCGATCCCGCGCCCCAACCTGTACCAGTCGCTCCACACCTCCGTGGTGGGACCGGAGGGCCGCCACTTTGAAATTCAGATCCGCACCGATGAGATGCACCGCATCGCGGAAGAAGGCATTGCGGCCCACTGGAAGTACAAAGAGGGCCGGCGCGGCGTACAGGACGATCAGCGCGTCGCCTGGCTCCGGCAACTCGTGGAATGGCAGCAGGAGATGCGCGATCCCGGTGAGTTCATGTCCACTCTCAAAGTGGACCTCTACCCCGAGGAAGTCTACTGCTTCACGCCCAAAGGCCGCGTCATCATCCTGCCCTCCGGTTCCAGCCCCATCGATTTTGCCTACGCGGTTCACTCGGAAGTCGGCAACACCTGCACCGGCGCCAAGATCAACGGCCGCATCGTTCCTCTGCGTTCCACGCTGCGCAATGGCGACGTCGTCGATATCCTCACCACGACCGGCCACGAGCCAAGCAAAGACTGGCTCTCCATCGTCAAGACCTCGCGCGCAAAGAACAAAATCAAGCACATCATCAACCAGAACGAGCGTGTGCGCGCCATCGAGATCGGCCAGAAGTATCTTGAGAAGGAAGCGCGCCGGCTTGGAGTCTCGCTCAGCCGCGTGAAGGCGGACGATCTGGAGGCCGTTGCCGCTGAGTACGGCCTCGGGAAGACCGAAGACCTGTACGCAGCGCTCGGATACGGGAAATTCTCCGCCCGTCAGGTGCTGCAAAAGGCGCTGCCGGAGCAGTCGCAGCCGGAGCCGGCGCCCGTAGCACCGCCGCCTCAGCCCCGCGCCGCCGGCACCGATCTTGAAGATTCCATCAAAGTTCGCGGGGTTGACGATGTGATGGTCTACCGCGCCAAGTGCTGCAATCCCATCAAGGGCGAGGCCATCGTCGGTTACGTCACGCGCGGTAAGGGCATCGCGGTTCACTCCCGCTCGTGCACCAACGTAACGAACCTGATGTACGATTCCGAGCGGCGCATCGACGTGGAATGGGCGCGCAATACGACCGATTCCTATCCGGTCCGCATCGTCGTTCATACCGACGACCGCCCCGGCCTTCTCGCGCAGCTCACCGCTATCCTTTCGGATGAAAACTCCAACGTGCGCAGCCTTGAAGCCCGCACCGTGATGGATGAACGCAATGACAGCGCGCTTATCGAAATGACCGTCGATGTCCGCGACAAGAAGCAACTGGAGAAACTCTGCGGCGCCATGCGGCGCGTCTCCGGCGTCCGCGACGTCGAACGCCTCGCCAACCAGTAACGCAACTGAATCAACTATGACGGCACAACTCACCACCGACCCGGAACACATCGCCATCTCCAAATCGCGTGGCATCGAAATCGACTGGAAAGACGGACACCACAGCTCCTACGACATCGTCTGGCTGCGCGACTGGTGCCCGTGCGCCAACTGCACGGGTGCGCACGGCACCGAGCCGAGGCAGAAGGAATCGCTCGCCGGGAAAGCGAAGCCGGCCGACCCGTTCCCCATGTTCAAGCCGCGCGAGCGTATGCAGAATGTGGAACCGGTCGGCAATTACGCGCTCCGCATCGTCTGGAGCGACGGCCACGCCGCGGGCATCTACTCCTGGGCTCACCTGCGGCAAATCTGTCCGTGCAATGATTGTCAAACGCGCACGGCGTAATTCATGGCACGAAAAATCAGCGTCGTCGAAGACGAACCCGCGCTGGCTTCGCTCATCGAATACAACCTCTCGCAAAGCGGTTTTCAGGTGCAATTGCTGAATGGCGCCGGCGCGACGGTGCGCGAGCTCGAAGCCGCCCGGCCGGATCTCATCGTTCTGGACGTCATGCTGCCGGGGCAGGACGGGTTTGAAGTCTGCCGCCGCATTCGCCAGTCCGAGACACTTTCCCGCACGCCGGTCATCTTTCTCACCGCGCGCGGCGATGAAATAGACCGCGTCCTCGGTCTCGAAATCGGCGGCGACGACTACATCACCAAACCCTTCAGTCCGCGCGAACTGGTCGCCCGCGTGAAGGCCCACCTGCGCCGTTCCGAGGCCGATGCCGCGCCGCAGTCCGGCGCCCTCACCTTTGGGCCGTTTCGTCTCGATAAGGCCGCGCGCCGGGTCTTTCAGAATGACCGCGAAATCGAGCTGACCTCCACCGAGTTCCGCCTGCTGGAATTCTTTCTCACTCACACCGGCACTGCGTGGTCGCGCGAACGCCTGCTGCAGGAGGTGTGGGGCGAGCAGCACTTTGTGACTCCGCGCACGGTGGATGTTCACGTCCGCCGTCTCCGCGAACAGATTGAAGAAAAGCCCGATGAACCGGTTCGTCTGGTCACCGTCCGCGGTTTCGGCTACCGTTTCGAAACCCCGTAATTCCGCGCTGCTCCGCCTCACGACTTCACTCAGCCTTCACCGTGCTGTAACCAGGCCGTAACCTGTTTTCCGCTACGCTGAAACTGTCGGAAGCCCGAAATGTCGGGGATAGGAATCGCCGTGAACAAAAGAATCGTCCTGATCGAAGACGACGCAGACCTTTACGCCCTTCTCAAGTACAACCTCGAAAAGGAAGGTTTTGCGCTCAACGGCTCGCAGACCGGCCGCGGCGCGCTCGATCTGTGCCGTCGCGTGCGGCCCGATCTCATCCTGCTCGATATCATGCTGCCGGACTCCGACGGGCTCGATATCTGCAAAGGCATCCGGAACGATTCGGAACTGGCACAAACACCGGTCATTTTCCTGACCGCGCGCGGCTCGGAGACGGACCGCATCGTCGGCCTCGAACTCGGCGCCAACGATTACATCGTGAAGCCGTTCTTTATCCGCGAGCTGATCGCCCGCATCCGTCTGCAGTTGCGCTCGCAGAACGTGCCGGCGCGCGTCCTGAAGGCCGGCGGCGTGGAACTGGACCGCAGCAGTTGCGTGGTGCGGCTCGATGGCGAAGTGCTGGCACTCACCGCCACCGAATTCCGGCTCCTCGAATTTCTGATGACTCGCCCGGGCGTCGTCTTCAGCCGCGAACAGCTGCTGAATGCCGTCTGGGGTCAGGATCGCGCCATCACGGACCGCACGGTGGACGTCTACATCCTGCGGCTGCGCCAGAAGGTGGAAAAAGACGCTTCCGGACCCCGCCTGATCCACTCGATCCGCGGTTTCGGCTATTCCTTCGAACCCAAGCCTGCTGTGCCCGCCGCGGCCGCCGAGCAGAGCGTCGCACAAGCCCAATAGCGGCGATTTGTTCGCCAGCGGCTCGGTGTATTTCAGTCGTATGCTACTCTGAGCCACGTGGCTACCGATCTCGTGGAATTCGATCCTCTCGATCCACCGGCTGACGTTCTCGACCGCGCCGCCACCGCCATCCGCCGCGGAAAAGTGGTCGCCATCCCCACGGACGCGCTTTACATTCTTGCGGCCGATCCATTCAACATGCATGCCGTCCGCCAGGTTTACCTCGCCAAAGGCCGGCAGATTCAGCGCGCGCTGCCACTGCTGGTGCGCGATCCCATGATGGTGGAAGACCTGGCCAGCGATATCTCGGTGCGTTTCAAAATGCTCACCCGCCGCTTCTGGCCCGGGCCGCTCACCATCATCCTGCCCGCTTCCTCCGGCGTGCCGCTGCGCGCCACCGGCAACACCGGAAGGCTTGCCGTGCGCCAGTCGCGTTCGCCGCTTGTCGATGAGCTCATCACGCGGCTCAATCAGCCAATTGTGGCGACCAGCGCCAACATTTCGGGCCGCCCCACCTGCAGCAGCGGCATCGAAGTCTTCGGCATGATGGATGGCACCGTGGATCTTGTGCTGGATGGAGGCTCCTGTCAGGGCCCCGGCGCAAGCACCGTCGATATCACCGGGCCCGACTGGCAGATGATCCGCGAAGGCGCGATCACGCAGAAAGAAATCGCCGCCTGCCTCGATTCGCCCTTCGACAGTTAAAATCCGGCGGTCAGACGCCGGTTCCGGCCGCGGGCCGGCGCTTCACAATGAGGCGGTCGGAGAATACCGCCACCGGCTCCTCGCGCTGATTCCGCACCGTCACCGAAAACGTCACGACGCCCCGGTCCGCCCCGCGCGGCAGCAGGTCGGTGACTTTGCGGGTGACGCGAATCGTGTCGCCGGCGAACACCGGGTTGGTGAAGCGCATCTTTTCCACCGAGTACAGCGCGATCAGCGAATCCGTCAGCAGACTCATCTGCGTGGAGAGGCCCGTGGCGATGCTGAACACCAGCGCGCCGTGCGCCACCCGGCGGCCGAACGGAGTGTTCTTTGCGAACTCCTCATCCACGTGCAGCGGAAAGAAGTCGCCCGAAAGTCCGGCGAAGTTCACGATGTCGGCTTCCGTCACGGTGCGGCCGCGCGACGTGAACGCGTCGCCCGTCGCGAAGTCGTCGAAATATTTCATAGGCGGCTAGAGCGTCTCCGGCGCCGAACCCAGCGTTACTTTGACCTTCATGGTACGGCCGCCGCGGAAGATCGTCAGTTCCATCACCTCGCCGGGCCGCTTCAGGTTCAGCGCCTTGCGCAAAGCGTCCTGCGAACTGACCGGGGCGCCGTCGATGGCGACAATCAGGTCGCCACCCGCGCCCAGCCGGTACATGCCGACGATAACCATCCGCGTCGGGCCGTGCAACCCCGCCGCCTCGGCCGGCGAGCCGGACTCGATGCCTTCGATCAGCAGCCCGCCGTTTGTCGGCAGACTCAGTGCCTCGGCCAGATCTCCCTGCACGAACAGTGTCTGCGAGACGCCGAGCACCGGATGCGAAATCTGCCCCGTGGCGCGGTACTCTTCCAGCTTTTCCTTGGCGCGGTTGATCGGCAGCGCGAATCCGATGCCGATGCTGCCCGCTTCGCCCGACGCCGTCTGTGAACCGTAAATCGCCGTGTTGATGCCGATCACGTTGCCGCGCGAATCCAGCAGCGGACCGCCGCTGTTGCCCGGATTGATCGCCGCATCGGTCTGGATCAGCCCTTCCATCGTGTTGCCGTCTTCGTTCTGCAGGCTGCGCCCCAGCGAACTCACAATGCCTGTGGTGAGCGTCCCTTCGAGGCCGAAGGGGTTGCCGATGGCCAGCACCTTCTGGCCCACCACCAGCGTGTCGGAATCGCCCAGATGCACGAATGGCAGCTTGCGGTTGGCTTTGATTTTGATCAGCGCCAGATCGCTGCGCCGGTCGATGCCCAGCACAGTCGCCGGGTACTGCTTCTTGTCGGACAGCGTCACAGTGATGTTCTTCGAGCCGGAAATCACGTGGTTGTTGGTCAGAATCTCGCCATCTTCGTTGATCAGGAAGCCCGAGCCGATACCTTTTTGCGGGTAGACCTGGAAGAAGAAATCGCGCTGGTACACGACGCTCGTGATGTTGACCGTCGCCAGGTGATTGTTCTTGTAGATATCGATATTGTTCTGCTCGTCGGCCTCATAGCCGGCACCGTGCGCGGTGACCGGGTCCGACCACAGCCGCCCGCGGCTCGAAATCGGTTCCACCAGCGAGCGCAGCTTCCAGTTGCCGTGATTCGTACCCAGCCAGAATCCGGCAACGATCGCCAGCGTCAGCCACAGCACTCTGCGCTTCATGCGGTCAGCCTCCTCAGATCGCGATACACTTCTTCCGTTTGACGCACCGTTTCTTCCTTCGTGCCGCCCGTATCGATCAGATAATCGGCGTACGAGCGCTTCTGCTCCACCGGCATCTGGTTGTCGAGCCGCGCCAGCACCGCCGGCAGCGTCGCCCCCGGCCGTTCCAGCGCCCGCTCGATCTGCTTCTCGCGCGGGCAGGCCACGACTATTATTTTATCGACCTCCCGGTAGTGGCCCGATTCGATCAGAATCGCCGCCACGTAGATGACGACCGCGTCCGGCTCTTCGGCCTCAATCTCCTCCATCCGCTGCCGCGCCGCTTCGTAGACCGCCGGATGCACGGCCGCATTCAGACGAGCCAGATCTTTCGGCGACTGGAAAACACGGGCCGCGAGAAGGCGCCGGTCGATCTCGGCCTCGGCATCGAGAATGCCCTCGCCGAACGCTTCCACCACGCCGCGGTACGCCGCCCCGCCGCGCTTCATCACCTGATGCCCCAGCTCATCGGCTTCAATGACATGGCAGCCAAGATCGGCGAACGCGCGCGCCACAAAGCTCTTGCCGCACGCCATCCCGCCGGTGAGACCCGCAATCAGCATGGTTGTTCCTGTTCCCGTCAGGCGACGCCGGTGCGCCGTTCGGCGGCTTCGATGGTGTTGCTCATCAGCATCGCGATGGTGAGCGGCCCCACGCCGCCCGGCACCGGCGTATAGGCGGACGCCAGTCGCGCCATATCCACCGGATTGACGTCGCCCACCAGCAGACTGCCGTTTTTATCGAACACCGCCAGCCGTTCCGGCGAGAAGATTCGTTCCGCTTCGGTCCGCGAATCGATGCGGTTGACCCCAACGTCCACCACCACGGCGCCCGGCCGGATGTGGTTCGCGTTCAGCAGCGCCGGCCGCCCGATCGCCGCCACCAGGATATCCGCCGTGCGGCAAACCGCCGCCAGATCGGGCGTCTTCGAGTGGCAGATCGTCACGGTAGCGTTTTCCTGGAGTAGCAGCAATGACATGGGCTTGCCCACGATGTCGCTGCGCCCGGCCACCACGGCGTGCTTCCCGGCCATCGCAATGCCGTAGTGCTTCAGCATGCGAATCACGCCCGCCGGCGTGCAGGGCTTCAGTCCGGGCCGTCCCATGGTCAACAGCCCCACGTTGAAGGGATGGAATCCGTCCACGTCCTTTTCGGGCAGCACCGCGCCCAGCACCCGCTGCGTGTCGATGTGGGCGGGCAGCGGCAGTTGCACCAGTATGGCGTCGATCTCCTCGCGTCCGTTGAGCTCCTGCACGATGGCGAGCAGCGCTTCGGTCGTGATCTCCGCCGGACGCGTGATCTGTTCGCTGTGGATGCCGAGTTCGGCGGCCGTCAGCGTCTTGCTGCGGACATAGCTTTCCGATGCCGGATCATTGCCCACCAGCACCACGGCGAGGCCCGGAGCGCGCCCGGCGTGGCTGCGGAGCCGCTCCACGCGCGGGCGTATTTCTGATTTAATCTGGTCGCGGACGGTCTTCCCGTCCAGAATCTTCGCCTGAGAACTCGGGCCTGCGGAAATCGGAGACACGATTCTCACTGTACACAACCGCCTCCGGCGACGCCGGGTTGGCTAAACGCTCAGCACGGGGCACGGCGCTTCCCGGACAATCCCGTACGAGTTTGCCCGCAAGCGTCCCGCGCCGTCGGCGATCGCGCCGCGCCCAATCACTACCAGGTCGCACCGTTTCTTCAGCGCCATGCTGCGGACCATTCCCGAAACGCCGCCGCCCGCCAGTATCATCTCGACCTCCGTGCCGGGTTCTTCGTCAATCTTCACCTGCTGAGTCTTTGCGGCATCCACCAGCAGTTCCTGCAGTTGGTTCTCGGTCTGGTCCGGCGCGATCTCTCCTTCCGGCGCCACGTGCAGCAACTCGATGGTCGCATCGGCCTCTTTCGCCAGCGCGATGGCGAATTCCAGCGTCTCCCGGCTTTCCGGCTTCAGGTCGAGCGCGCAAAGAATGTGGCGCGGTTTGGGATGCGCGCGGTGCGATGGCTCCACCGCATGGGCCGCTGTCCAGACCGGTACGTTCGCGTCGTGCAGCACTTTGGCCGTGACCGAACCGAGCAGCAGACGGCGGAACGTGCCGTAGCCGTGCGTCGGCATGGCAATCAGGTCGATGGAGTTCTTATCGGCGTATTCCGTAATGGTGCCTGCCGGATCGCCGGTCTCGACGGCGCACGTCACCTGCACCTTCGGCAGTTCGGCGTCGGCGAACTTCTGCAGGTCGTTCCGCAGATCGCCAGCCACGCCTTCGATATCGAACGCGTCCGGATAGACCGTGTTCATCCCCGCGTACATCGGCGGCGGGGGCTGAACCACGTGCAGTAAATCGACGCGCGAACCATATCGCTGCGCGAGGGAAAGAATGAACGGCGCTGCCGCTCTCGACCGGTCGGAAAAATCCACCGGAAACAAAATCCGTTGAAATGCGGGCATCAGACTGCCTCCTTCAGATACGATTCCACACTCGCCATGCGTGATTCAGCAAGCTGAACAGGTGCGGTGCGTTCAGATGCCGCGCATCGACGTAGCAGGCTCCCGCCGCGATGGCATCGCGCCATTCGCGGTCGCTCGGGTGCTCGTCGAATACTAACACCTGCGGCGGATGCGGCGCACGGTTGGCTCCGGAGAGCACCTCCCGCCACTGGTCCGCCCCGCAGAGCACCACGGGGACATTGGACTTCGCAAACCGCTCGGCGGCATGTTCGAAATCCATGGTCTGCTCGAAGTTCCAATGGGAACCCCGCAGGAGGTTTCGAAGATGCTCGCCGAGCGGCGTGGAGCCGACAACGAGAGCGCACGAACTCGTTGTCGACCGTGCCGGTTGGAGGCTTGTCAGAGCCGGCATAATGCCCTTTCTGGTGCACGCCCGGAACCGAAGCGGAATCGTTGATTTTGAAAGAGATACGTTAACGTCCGCGCCTGGCCTGCGCGAACTCGCGCAACCGCCCGCGCCTCCGCCCTCCGCCCTGGCGCACTAATTTTCCGCGCGCTTCTCGGTGGGATAACCCTTGTCGATCCAGTCGGCCTTCAGGTTGTCCGGTATCACCATCGCCCGCACGCGGGTGAAACCCATCTCGTGCAATGCCGCAAACGCCGGCCGGATGTTCGGACACTTGTCCCAGGGGCAACAGCCGCAGTAAAGCACGATGTCGCGGTCCTTCGGCTGCCCCGCCACGGCCTTCTTCAGTTCGGCGATCCCTTCAGCCTTCGACCCCGGCCCGGCGTACTTCGAACCCGTAATGTGCGCCGCCCGGTACAGCACGGGGAATCCAACCTGGAGAAGCAGCGGCGACTTCACGTCTTTCGCCACCTGTTCCGGCTGGACAAGATCTGTCGCGGTCCATGGATCGGCCGCCAGCAGAAGAGCGGCGCAGGCCACCAGCACGGCAGGGAAGCGGTGTGTCATAAGCCGATTCTACGCCAATTCGGCGCCTCGCCTTCGCGTGAGGGAAAGTCTACGGTTGCCAGCCGCCGCCGAGCGCGCGATACAGTTCCACAATCGCCTGCACTTCGCTCAGCCGCAGCCGCGCCAGCGTCAGTTGTCCCAGGAACAGATTGCGCTGGGCATCCAGAACCTGCAGGTAGCTGTCCAGCCCGCCGCGATACCGCAGGTTCGCCATGTTGACCGTCGCTGCCAGCGCCGCCACCAGCTTTTCCTCTTCGATCCGCTGGGCCCGCAGCTGGTCGTGATTCACCAGCGCGTCGGAAACGTCGCGCAGCGCCGTGTAAATCGTCTTCTGATAGTTGAGCAGCGCTTCTCTTTGCTGCGCTTCGGTGAGCTGAATGCCGGACCGGATCCCGGCGTGAAAGATCGGCTGCAGGGCTGCAGGCGTAATGCGTCCCTCGTGTGCCACACTGTCCAGCAAGCTGCCCAGCGCCCGGCTCTGCACGCCGAAGAAGCCGGTCAGCGTCACTTCCGGAAACAGCAGCGCCCGCGCCGCCCCGATCTCCGCATTCGCCGCAATCAGACCCTGCTCCGCCTGCCGGATATCCGGACGCCTTGCCAGCAGATCCGCGGGCAGCCCGGCCGGCAGCTCCGGCGGCAGCGGGACATCTTCCAGCTTTGCCGTCCGCGCCACTGCCTGCGGAGCCTCGCCGGCCAGCAGACTCAGCTGATCTTCATACAGCCCGATGTTCCGCCGGATGCCGGGGACCTGACTGGTCGCCGTGTACAGCAGTTGCTCGGCCTGCGCCACGTCGAGCCCCGTCGCCGCCCCGCGCTCGCGGCGCAGTTTCGTCAGTCGCAAACCGTCCTCGGCGGCAGCCTGCGCCCGGCCGGAGAGTGTCAGTTCCAGATCCTGCTCCAGCAGCCCGAAGTAGGCATCCATCACGTCGCCGATGAGCGACACCGTCAGAGCCCGCCGGCCCTCCTGCGACGCGGCGTACTGCGCGCGTGCCGCCTCGGAAAGGCGCCGCAGCCGTCCCCAAAGATCCAGGTCCCACGAAACACCGGGGGCTACGGTCGTGTAGCTCGCGCCGCGCTGCGAGGGCGCCAGAACGCTCGCGCCATTGCCCGCGGATTGGTTCGCGGTGAAAGACGCCGTCCCGTCCACTGCCGGCAGTTGCCCGGCCCGCACGATCCCCACCTGCGCCCGCGCTTCGAGAATACGCTCGGCCGCGATCCGCAGGTCGAAGTTATGCTCCAGCGACTTCGACACCAGCTGCGTGAGCTGCTCGTCGCGGAAGACCTCGGACCACTTCTGATCCGCCAGCGACTCCTTCGCCGCCACGTTTGCATTGCGGAACTGATCCGGCACCGCCACCTGCGGCCGCTTGTAATTCGGCCCCACTGTGCAGCCCGCCAGCGCCAGCCCGGCCATCGCCGTTCCGATCAGCTTCACGTGTTTCATTCGGCGGACTCCGGAATCGCGTGTACCATCGCCGGCGTGCGCTTCCACTTCGCAATAAAAGATTCGATGACGACGTAGAGGATCGGCACTACCAGCACCGCCAGCAGCGTCGCCGCCAGCATGCCGCCCAGCACGGCGGTGCCCAGTGAGCGCCGCGACGCCGCCCCGGCGCCGGTGGCGAAGTACAGCGGCACCACGCCGAGAATGAACGCGAACGATGTCATCAGAATCGGCCGCAGCCGCAGCCGCGCCGCCTCCATCGCCGCTTCCACAATCGTCTTGCCGCCTTCTTCATGGCTCACTTTGGCGAACTCCACAATCAGAATCGCGTTCTTCGCCGCAAGACCGATCAGAGTGACGATGCCGATCTGCGTGTACACGTCGTACGCGAAGGACCGCAGATAGACCGCCAGCAGCGCGCCGAAAATTCCCAGCGGCAGCACAAACAGCACCGCGAACGGCACCGACCAGCTTTCGTACAGCGCCGCGAGGAACAGAAACACCAGAATCGCCGCGAAGCCGTAGATGAATCCCTCATGCCCCTGTGCCAGCAGCTGCTGGTACGTGGTGCCCGTCCATTCATAGCCGTAGCCCGCGGGCATGTTCGTGCGCGCCACTTCTTCCATTGCCGCAATCGCCTGGCCCGTGCTGTAGCCCGGCGCCGGGCTGCCGAAAATCTGCACGGCGCGGAACCGGTTGTAGCGGTAAATCACTTCCGGCCCCGTCGACGGAACGATCGACGCCACCGTGCTCAGCGGCAGCATCTGCCCGCCGGTGCCGCGCACATAAAAGCGGTCGATGTCGCTCGGCGTGCTGCGGAACTGATTGTCGGCCTGCACCAGCACCTGCCAGCTGTGACCGTAGAGGTTAAAGTCGTTGACGTACAGGCCGCCGAGGCTGGCCTGCAGCGCATTGTAGGCGTCCGCTACGGGTACGCCCAGCGTCTGCAGTTTCTCCACATCCATCTTCACCGAATACGTTGGAACGCCGCTTCGCAAGGTGTTGACGACGTTCGTCAGTTCCTTGCGTTGATTGGCCGCCTTCACCAGTCGCGCCGCGGCTTCGGCCAGTCCGTTGACGTCGCCGCCGCTCAGGTCTTCCAGCACGAACTGGAAACCGCCCGTGATACTGAGGCCCAGAATCGGCGGCAGCCCGAATGCAAACGCCGTGCCCTCCGGAATCGAACGGAACTGCCTGCGCGCCGAGGCAAGAATTCCCGTGACCTGTTCGGCGCTCGTGGTCCGCTCCTCCCACGGTTTCAGCGGCGCAATTGCGGTTGCCACGTTCGGTCCCGCGGTGCCGGTGGAAATATCGGATCCGCCCAGCATGAAGAAGTTCTCCACTCCCGGCAGCTTCGCCACAATTTCTTCCACCTTGTGTGCGGCTGCGTCGGTACGCGCCATCGACGCGCTGTCAGGCAGACGAAGAGCGGCGAAGAACACGCCCTGATCCTCATCCGGCAGAAAGCCCGAGGGCACCTTCTGGAACAGCCAGCCCGCCGCCAGCCAGAACACGCCAAGCCCCACCAGAGTCAGCGCCGAACGCCGCATCAGCACCGTTACCACTCCCAGGTAACGATTCGTGCCGAATTCAAAGGTGCGGTTGAAGAGTCCGAAGAACCGTCCCGCCAGACTCTTCGTCGGCTTCTCCGGTTTCAGCAGCAGCGCCGCAAGCGCCGGACTCAGCGACAGCGCATTGAAAGCAGACAGCAGCACGGAGGCCGCAATCGTCAGTGCAAACTGCCGGTAAATCAGGCCGCTGATGCCGCCGAGAAACGCCACCGGGATGAAGACCGCGGCCAGAATAAATGCAATCGCCACCACCGGTCCGGAAACTTCTTCCATCGCGCGGATGGTGGCGTTGCGCGGCGTCATGCCATCGTCGATATGCCGCTGCACCGCTTCCACCACAACGATTGCGTCGTCCACCACGATGCCGATGGCCAGCACCAGTCCGAACATGCTCGTGATGTTGATCCCGAAGCCCAGCAGCGGGAACAGCGCGAAGGTGCCCAGCACCGCGACCGGCACCGTGAGCAGCGGAATCAGCGTCGCACGCCAGTTCTGCAGGAACACGAATACCACCAGGATCACGAGTCCCACTGCTTCGAGCAGCGTGATCAGCACGTCTTTGATCGCCGCCCGCACGAACATCGTGGCGTCGTACGGAATCACATAGTCGATGCCCGCCGGGAACGTCCGCTTCAGCTCCACCAGCATCTTCTTGATCTGATCGGCAGCCTCCACGGCATTCGCGCCCGGCGCAAGATTCAGGAACACGTTCGCCGCCGGCTTGCCCTGCATGCGGCTGAAACCGCTGTAGGTCTGCGACCCGAGTTCCACGCGCGCCACATCGCGAATCCGCAGCAGTCCGCTGTCCGGCGTTCCGCGGATCACGATATTGGCGAACTGATCGGGATCGGTCAGCCGCCCCGGCGAGGTCACCGTGTACTGGAAATCCGTTCCCGGCGCTGACGGCGCGAGGCCGATCGAGCCCGCCGGATTCTGCTTGTTCTGCGCTGCAATCGATTCCCGGATATCGCCCGCTGTAACCCCGAAACGCGCCATCTTGTCGGGATCCACCCAGACGCGCATCGAATACACCAGAGGCAGGCCGAGCCGCGAATCTCCCACTCCCGGCACGCTGCCCAACTGCGTCACCAGATGCAGTTGCGCGTAATTGGCCAGGAAGCCGGCGTCATAACGGTCGTCCTTGGAAACCAGGCTCACGCCCATCAGGAACGCCGTCGTAACCTTCTTTACGATGATGCCCTGCTGCTGCACCTCGGCCGGCAATCTGGGCAGAGCGATGTTGACTTTGTTCTGTGTCTGCACCGCCGCGATGTCGGGATTCGTCCCCAGCTTGAACGTCACCGTGATCGTCAGCGTCCCGTTATTCGCCGACGACGACAGGAAATACAGCATCCCGTCCAGCCCGAACAGTTGCTCCTCAATCGGCTGCGCGACCGTCTTTTCCAGATCCTGCGCGCTGCCGCCCAGATAGTTCGCCGTGATCTGCACTACCGGCGGCACCACATCGGGATAGCTCGAAACCGGCAGCGACGGAATCGCCACCGCGCCCAGAATCACGATCACGATGGCGATCACCATCGCGAAAACCGGCCTGTCGATGAAGAAACGCGCCATCTACTTCTTCCCGGTCCACGGCCGCGGCGTCACCGTCGCGCCCGGTTGCACGCTCAGCAACCCTTCCACCACCACGCGGTCGCCCGGCTTCAGGCCTTCTTCCACGATCCACAACTCACCCACGCGCTCACCGGTTTTCACCGCCCGCGCCTGAATCTTGTTGTCCGGCCCCACCGTGTAGACCGACTGTGTGTTCTGCACCTGCAGGATCGCCCGCTGCGGAACCGCCAGCGCGCCTTTCCGCAAATCTGTCTGGAAGCGAATCTTGCCGAACTGCCCGGGCAGCAGGTTGTGCTTCGGATTGGCAAACGAGGCCTGCACTTCGAGCGTGCCCGTCCGCGGATCCACCGCGTTGAGCGAGTTTTCGATGTGGCCTTTATAAGGATGGGTTGAATTATCCGCCAGCACCAGATCGAGCGGCGGCGTCTTTCCCGGGATGAGCTTCCCGCCGCGCGTGAACGTCAGATACTGCGCCTCGCTCAGTTTGAACCGCACCCAGATCGGATCGAGCGGCTCAATCGTCGTCAGCGGCGTCGCCGAAGCCGGATTCACCAGGCCTCCGACGTTGACCGTCGTATCGCCGATCAGCCCGCCAATCGGCGCCTTGATCGTCCCGTACTCCAGATTCAGTTGCGCCGTGCGCAATGCGCCGCGCAGTGCCTCCACCTTGCCCTGCGTCGATTGAATCTGCGTTTCGGTCTGCAGACTCGTCTGATCCACCGCCACCTGCGCTGCCCGCACCGCGGCCTCGTTCGCCGCCAGCGATGCCGTCGCCGTTTCCAGATCCTGCCGCGGCGCCGCATCCTGCTCCACCAGCGGCTTCAGCCGGTCCACATCCTGCCGGGCCTTCAGCAGATTGGCCTGCGCCACCGCCAGATTGGCCTGCGCCTGCGCCAGCGAAACCTGCTTCTTTGCGAAATCCAGATCGGCTTCGCTCTGCCGCAGATTGCCTTCCGCCGTCTGCACCGCAGCTTCCAGCGGACGCAGATCCAGTTCGTACAGCGGTTGCCCCGCCGTCACTTCCTGTCCCGGATGGAAGAGCCACTTTTCGACGTAGCCTTCCACGCGCCCGCGCACTTCCACCGCATTGCGCGCGTACGTCTGTGCCGAATATTCCGTCAGGATCGGCACGTCCGCCGCCTTGACCTCAATGATTTCGACGACCGGCGGCGCGCCGCCCTGCGGTCCCTGCGCGAGGCAGGGGAGCGCCGAAATACCGAGCGTGGCCATTACGGCCAGAGTGCGTATTGATTTCACGTGTTTAAAAGCCTAGAACCATTCAAGCAGATCGCTGAACTTCCTGAGCACCACGAGGCGCCCGGTATCGTCCCGAAGTTCCTGCCGCTCCAGCGTCCACGTCCTCTCGTGCGGGACGTAGACGGCGCCGAGGCCCGCCTCCAGCGCCGGATTAATGTCGGATTTCGGGCTGTTTCCGATCATCCACGTCCGCGCGGCATCGAAGCCCCGCACACGCGCCAGGTCCAGATAGGCCTCGCGATTCTTCTCCTTCACCACCGCGCAGTGCGCAAAAAGCGGACGCAGCCCCGAAAGATCGATCTTCCGATTTTGCTCCTTCGTCTCGCCCTTGGTGAACATCGTCAGCTCGTGCCGCTCCGCCAGAAACGGCAGCGTCTCGGCCACCCCTTCCATCAGTTCCACTTCGCGCACCAGAATTTCGTGCGCGAACGCGGTGACCTTTGCCAGGTCGTGCTCTTCCACCGCCCGCTCGGCCAGCCGCAGATAGCACTGGCTCAGGTTGCGCCCGAAGTTGACCGCCCCGTACCCGTGAATCTGGTTGTTGACGATCTCGATCTCGTCGAGAATTGCGCGAATCTCGTCCGGCGTGAGCGATGAATGATTGAGGTACGCGCAGAACTGCTCGAAAGCTTCTTCGAAGTAAATGTTGTTCTCCCACAGCGTATCGTCCGCGTCGAAGATCAGGTGCTGCCGTCCGGCAATCTTTCCCATCAGAGCTTATTTTCGACTACGGACTCGCGTGAAACCGGCACGTGACGCAAAACTGATAACCTGCGCGCATGGAAGTGGAACTGACTCCGGACCAGCAGACGCTCGTCGAAGCAGCGGTCAGCAGCGGCCGCTACCGAAACGCTGAAGACGCGGTGCGCGACGCCCTCCGTCACTGGGAAGCGGAAGAACGGCAACGCGCACACTTGCTCGCCATGATGGATGCGGCAGACTCCGATCTCACCGCCGGTCGCTTCAGCGACTACTCCGAGTCCACTTTGTCCCAACTCGCCACCGAAATCAAACGCGAGGGGCGATCGCTGCACAAAGAACGAAGCGCTCCGCGTAACTGATGGCCTCTTTGCGGCTGACCCGGGCAGGCTCGCCGCCGCCTTGCTGAAATCTGGAGCTCGATTGCTCCGGACAGCGAAGAATCTGCAGACCGGGTCATCGATCAGCTGTTGGCCGGTTTTCGCCTGCTCAGTCGAAATCCCGGGATTGTCCGGTTCCGTGATGACCTGCGCCCCGGCGCCCGCACCTTCGTCGTTGGCCAGTACGTGATCATTTATCGCGCGTCTCACGACCGCGTGACCATCCTCAGCGTATTTCACGGCAAGCGCGATTTTGCGCGGCTGATTGAATAGGCCAGAGCAGGCTGGCGGCCTTAATGGCTATTTCTGCTTTTCTGCTGCCGGAATTCATGCGGCGCGATGTACACGAAACGAAGCAGTTCCGCTGTATATTCCATCGTCTCGCTCACGTTTTCGTGGCTGACTTCCAGCGCGCGGTCAGGATGAGCCCCGTCATGGCCGTCGTCTCTTATCGCTGGCAACCATTCGTCAAAGATTTCAGGCAGCCGGCAGGATGCGATAAGCGACTTCAATCCTTCATTCAATGGCTGAAGCTTACAGCCCCTTTCGATCAACACACCGTATTACACTCGCCGAAGCCTGAAAGGTTCTTTGTGCTTCCGCCCAATCGTCGGCGATGTAGCCCCCGGGCTTTGTGGCCGTTTGCACATAGACGGTCCTTCGGCACTCACTGAAATTACCATCGGGAAACAGGTGGATTTGGATCAGCGGACCGCTGCCCTCTGCCTTAAAGTATTGGGCCTTCACCTCAAAAGTGGTGGCCACATCGCAGTGCGGACAAATGCCGCGCACGTTTCTTACGTTGCTCGGTCTGCCGCAGCCAAACACTCAACGTTCATCGCCCGCCCTTTTGGGAGCGCCTTGATTCAATCCTTCGCCTCGTCGAGCGCCACGCCGTGTGGCGCAGATTCAAGGTCTTTCAGCCTAATAACTCACCGACTTGCCCGGCGCCAGGCGGAACGGAATCTCCACCAGCACATCCACCTCCACCGGCACCCCATCCCGCAGCGCCGGTGAAAACTCCCACTTGCCCAGCGCCTCCACCGCGCTCTCGTTCAGCCGTGCATCGAGGCCCCGCACCAGTTCCACCGTCGAGACGTGGCCGTCGCGCCCGATCACGCACGCCAGCCGCACGGTCCCTTCCACCTTGTCCGCCTGCGCCGACGCAATATACTTCGGGTCCACCTTCCGGTACGCCACGGGCGGCGCCACCGGCCGCAGCCCCGCCTCCCGTGCCGTGCGGTCCGAATACCACATCAGCCAGCTGCCCGAATAGCTCGTCAGATTCGGCATCTGGATCGCCATCATGTAGACGTCGCGCCCGTTGAACCGCGGCTCCGGCGCGCTCGAAACCTTCGCGGCCGATTGCGTCGCGCTCCCCGCTGCTCGTGCTGCCAGCGGTGACGCGCCTGCCTCCGCCGCCCGGGCCGCATTCGCACTCCCGCCGTTTGCCTTCGCCGCTGCCAGCGCCTGCGCCGCCCGCAGATTTGCCGCCGACGTCGGCGCAACCATCGACTGACCGATCAGATCCGGCTTCGCCCCGCTCGCCCCGCGCACGAACAGATCCGGCACCGCCAGCCCCTTGCCGTCTCCGGCCGAGTCCGCGCCATTCCTGCGAATCTCCGGCGCGCCGGAAAATTTCGCCGGACTAGCCGCCGTCGGCAGTGCCGTCGCATTTTCTTTCGGATGCAGCCCCACCACCGCCAGGTTCATGTCCAGCGCATTCGCGAGCAGCGCATCGGGCGCAGCGGGCGCACCATTCGCCGCAATGGCGGGTGGCGCATCCGGCGATACGCTCTGCGCTTTCGCCCCGGCGCTCCCTTTCGCCGGCGGAGCAGTGAAGGGCCGCGACGGCGCTTTCATCCGGAAATCCAGCGGCGCATCCGGCGCCGCGTTGCTCGCCATCAGCTGCGGCGCATCCGGCGCAACGGTCACCTCCGGCAGCTTCACCGGCACCTTCTTCGGCGGCGCGGTGAACGCCTTCACCAGTTTGTCGGGGCGGGGAATCGCGCTGTCCTTCAGCGCCTTCGCTTCCAGTTCCGGCGCGTCCGTTGCGATCTCCACCTTCGCCGCCTCTTTGCGGATCGCCTTCGGCTGCACGAACTGCTTCACGAGTTTGTCGGGCTTCGGGAGCGCATCGGCTGTCAGCGCCTTCGCTTCGAGCTGCGGCGCGTCCGGCGCGGACTCGATCTGCGTCTGCGGTTTCACAATGTCGGGCGGCGCCACGAACGCCTTCTGCGGCGCCCGTTGTCCCAGCTTCACAGCGATCAGATTCGCCGAATCGAGCTGCGTCACTTCCTTCAGCTCCGGCGCGGGAGTCCACACAAACTGCTCCCTCTGCGCTGTTGTTTTCGGCGAGGCCACAATCGTCTGCTTCGACTGATTCAGCGCCTTCACCGCGCTCTGCTTTGCCTTCGCCGAAGGCGGCGTCACATCCGGCAGATCCTTGTGGAACTGATACCACACGACCTTCTCCTCGTGCCCCTCGATCGCCTGCTCGTACTCGTTCGGCGCCTGTACCGGCAGCTTCACCTCCGGCGTCTGCATGAGCAGCAGGAACGCCGTCGCGTGAACGGCCGCCGAAATCGCGAAACTTCGCGCGCGCCGCTTATCGGCTCTGCGCCGCCGCGTCCCTTTCGCTTCGACAATGTAATTCGTCAGCGACATGCTGCTCGTGCCCTGCTGCCTACAGGACGGCCGGCTTGTGTCCGAATCCGTTGGTCGGCGCCGCCCGCTTCATCTTCGCTATATACTGCCGCTTCGGAACATACTGTTCCATGAACTCGGCGAAACTGTGCAGCCGGTCCGCTTCCGACCGGCTCCGCTGCATCAGATTCTGAAACTCCAGGTCGTCGACGGCGCGCGCCAGCCGGAAACTCAGCAACGGATCGTCCGCGTCCACGCCGCCGGCTTCCGTCTCGTCGCCTTCCGCTCGCCGCATCCGCGCAAACGCATCCATCGCCCGCTGCCGCAGTTCCGGCGCGACCGGCGCGGTGTCTTCATCCCCGAAATACTCCACCTCGCCCCGCAGATAAGCCTTCTCTTCGTTGAGCGAGCGGATCGCAAACCGCCGCTGTCCGCGCGTCACTACGTCGAAGCGCCCGTCCGGATAGCGCTGCACCACTTCCTCCACCAGCACCGTGCAGCCGGAATTCACGATCCCGCCGTCCTTCGCCAGCACGATGCCGAACTCGCTGCCCGCGGCCTCCGCCTCGCCCACCATCTCTCTGTAACGCTCTTCGTAAATATGCAGCGGCACCACGCTGCCGGGAAACACCACGAGCTGCAGAGGGAACAGCGGAAGCAGCCTGGACATATCGCCATTATCGCGTTTCCCGCCCGCTGCGTCACAATATCCATGACAGCCTAATATGGTAGAGAAACGGCCGACCACATGGTGATCCAGCTCAAGCGCATGCCTGCCCTTTTCCTCTGCGGCTTCATGGGCTGCGGCAAGTCCACAATCGGCCCGGCGCTCGCCGAAGAACTCGGCTGGGACTTCATCGATCTCGATTCCCGCATCGAAGCCGCCGAAAACACCACCATCGCGGAAATCTTCCGCAGCCGCGGCGAAGCCGAATTCCGCCGCATCGAAACAGAAGCGCTGCACTCCGTCATGTCTGCGGTGGCGCGCGGAGTCCCGGCTGTTGTCGCTCTCGGCGGCGGAGCCTTCGTGCAGCAGGCGAACTTCGACATGCTCGATACCCACGCCATCACCATCTGGCTCGACTGTCCGTTCGAGACCATCGAACGCCGCCTCGCCGATACCTCTTCCCGCCCTCTCGCAGCTGACCCCGCCGCCTTCCGCCGTCTCTACGACGAGCGCCGGACCGCCTACAGCCGCGCCAGCCACCGAATCGATTCCGACTGTGAACCGGAACAGGCAGTGCAGGCCATTCTCGCCCTGCCCTGCTGGAAGTAGCAAAGCGTGGTGGCAGTAAAATTTCCCCGATCGGCGGAGCGAACAACATGAAACGGAATCTGCGCAAAGACGCACGTGCCATCCTCAACGCTGCGCTTCTCGCGGCGGACCCCACGGTCGCCATCGAAGACGCGCTTCGCCTGCGCGATTTCTCCGGCTTCCGGCGCGTCTTTGTCGTCGGCGCGGGAAAGGCCAGCGGAACCATGGCCCGCGTCGTGGAACAGTACCTCGGCTCGCGCATAGCCGCCGGCTCGGTGAACATAAAGGAAGGCGAACGTCCCGACCCGCTCGCGCATGTCCGCCGCGTGCAACAGCAACCGTGCGGCCACCCCATCCCCGATGAGCGCGGCCTCGCCGGTGCCCGCCGCATCGCGGAAATCTGCGCCGACGCCGATGAGGACGATCTGGTCATCTGTCTCCTCTCCGGCGGCGCCTCCGCACTTCTGCCCGCCCCGGCCCCGCCGCTGACGCTGGCGGACAAGCAGGAAACCACCAGTCTGCTGCTCGCCTCCGGCGCGGATATTCATGAGATCAATGCCGTTCGCAAGCACCTGTCCGCCTTGAAGGGCGGTCAACTCGCCCGCCTCGCCGCGCCCGCCCGCGTCCTCAGTCTGATCCTCTCCGACGTGATTGGCGACGACCTCGACGTCATCGGCTCCGGCCCCACCGCGCCGGACCGTTCCACCTTCGCCTCCGCCCTCGCCGTGCTGCAGAAGTACGACCTTACCGGCCGCGTGCCCAAAGTCGTGCTCGAACGGCTCACGGAAGGTTCGGTCCCCGACACGCTGCCCGAAACCCCCAAGCCCGGCGATCCCATCTTCGATCGCGTCGAAAACGTCATCGTCGGCAGCAACCAGATCTCGCTCGAAGCCGCTGCCCGCGCCGCTCGCGATCTCGGCTATCGAAGCATGATCCTTGCCAGCACCGTGCAGGGCGAAACGCGCGATGCCGGACGTTTCCACGCCTCCATCGCACGTCAGCTTCGTGAGTATGAGCAGCCTCTGCGCCCGCCCGCCTGCATCGTGTCGGGCGGAGAAACCACCGTCACCATCCGCGGCACGGGAAAGGGCGGCCGCAATCAGGAATTCGTCCTCGCCGCCGCCATCGATATCGCCGGCCTCGAAGACACCCTCATCCTCAGCGCCGGCACCGACGGTATCGACGGCCCCACCGATGCCGCCGGAGCCGTCGCCGATGGCTCAACTCTATCCCGTTCCGCCCGCAACGCCGCAGAATTGCTTGCGAATAACGATTCCTACCCGTTTTTCGACGAACTCGGCGATCTCATCGGCACCGGCCCCACCGGCACCAATGTCATGGATCTCCACCTGATCCTCTGCGCCTGAATCGGGCTCCAGCCCGCCCGCCAGACCGTTTTTTTACGGTAGATTTCTCCCACCCTGAGCCGCTACGGATGTCCGAGCTACCTCGATTTAGGGGACTCGGGAATTTTCCTTCGCCCTTCTTTCGCCATATTTCCCACTAATTGTGGTGTTTCGGTCTTTATGCCGTTCCTGTAGTGACCACATAACTCGAATCAATTCAGAAACTTGTCCCATAAAAGGACTTGCAACCCGACCTGCGTCGTGCCACAATCCGTAGTGTTAGCTGAGTGGTCGAAAGTGGACCAAAAGTGGACTTTTAAGTGGAAGATGCCGCCCCAGTCACGACGAACCCGCCGCTCGAGCTGCCGAGAGGACGTTTCTCCAGCAGGCTCGACGACAAAGGTCGTTTGAAGCTGCCAGCCACCTTCCAGCAGTTTTTTGGCGGATTACCGGAGAAGAAGTTGTTCATCACGAGTCTCGATCGCAACATCGCGCAGATCTATCCTATCGCGGAATGGCGTAAGAACGAGGCGTTTTTCGACAACTACACCGAAGATCCCGAAGCCGCCCGCGCCATCGCCTTCATCGCCAGCGATTGCGGCGCCGAAACCGAACCCGACGGCCAGGGCCGCATCACCATCCACACCGAACTGCGCCGCGAACTGGCCATGGAAGGCACCGATCTCCACCTCGTTGCCTATAAAGGCCACATCGACGTCTACACCGACGCCATCTACCAGAAGATCAAGTCGCAGGCCTCTGCCGAAGACATCAGCCGGAGCCTCAATCGCCTCCAGAAAGCGGGTCTGCGGTGACCCGGTCGGCCGTGACTTTTTATGGCTCAGCATTATCCAGTCCTGCTCGCCGAATCGCTCGAGTACCTTGCGATCAGACCGGACGGCCTTTATCTGGACTGCACCGCGGGTCTCGGCGGTCACACCTCGGCGATCGCCTCGCGCCTCACTGCGGGCGGCCGTCTGATCTCCAACGATCGCGACCCGCAGTCGCTCGCCATGGCGCAGCAGAATTCAGCGCAGTGGGCGGACCGGATCGAGTTTCGTCACGGAGCATTTTCGGAATTGAAGAAGGCCGGTCTGCAGGGCAAACTGGACGGACTTCTTGCGGATCTCGGCGTGAGTCGCTTTCAGCTCACCGATCCGCAGCGCGGATTTTCATTTTCGGCAGATGGACCGCTGGATATGCGCATGGATCAAACCCATGGCTTACCAGTGGCCGATCTGCTCAATCACCAGGCCGAGAAGGCAATTGCCGACTGGATCTACCAGCTCGGCGAAGAAAGGAGAGCGCGGAAGATAGCTGGAGCAATCGTTCGTGCACGGCCCATTCGGAGCACGCTACACCTGGCGGGTGTAGTGGAACGGGCCGTGCCACGGACGGGACCGATTCATCCTGCGACTCGCACTTTCATGGCTCTCAGGATGCTGGTCAATCGCGAACAGGAAGAGCTCGATGCGCTGCTGGAATCGGCGCCGTCGCTCGTCAAGCCGGGCGGCCGGATCGTGATCATCTCTTTCATGTCGCTCGAAGACCGCAAGGTCAAAGATTCTTTCCGGGAACTGGCGCGCACGGAACGCGCGTTGATCCTGACGAAAAAGCCGGTCGTTCCGTCCGAAACGGAAGTCCGCGAAAATCCCCCCAGCCGCAGCGCGAAACTCCGCGCGGCTGAAATGTTGATGTAAGGCGGCGGGCACGCGCCCGATGTTGCAGCAGGAAGCGGTCAGACAGAAATACAAAGGAAACACCATGGCGACAAATCTGGCGACACTCTTCAGACGGACGAACGTGATGACCATGTCCGCCCCGCGGCGCAAGGCCGTCAGCGTGCAGGCCGATCCCTGGGCTCTCCGCGGCTTACCGAACGACGAAATTTACTTCTACGCCAAGAAGGTCGATAACTCGCGGATGATCCGCCAGGCCGACCCCGCCGCCCGCGGCGAATGCTGGTCCGCCGTGGGAGCCGCCGCCGTGCTGCTCGTGCTCGGCGGAAGCATCATCGCTCCTCACGTTGGTTCCGTCCTCGCCGGCTACAAGCTCGAAGCTCTCCGCCAGGATCGCGCCGCGCTTCTCAATCAGCGCCGCGAACTGGATGTGAAGGAAGCCGGCCTGCTCGCCCCGGGCCGCCTCAACGGTCTGGCCTCGGCCCACCGGCTCGTCAGCCCCGCCGCCGATCAGGTCATTCACCTCGACGCCGTGCCCTCCGATGCCAGCTTCGCGCGCAACCATGCGCCTCTTCCTGTCGCCGCGGGAGCCACGCGTTAATCGCTCTGAACCGGGCAGCGTAAGCCGGCGAGCGGCAGCACCGGTGGCCGGAAGAGCGGTGGCCAGAAGAGCGGTGGCCAGAAGAGAAGGAGCGGAAGCGAAGGAGCAGAAGTGGAAGGACCCGGGTCAGTCAGTTCCCACAGTTCCGCGGTAAGGCGTCTCACGTACCTTTCCGCGGTGCTGCTGTTTTGGGGCGTTGCCATCTTCGCCAAGCTGGTCTCTCTCCAGGTCATCCAGCACGGCAAGTACGCGGCGATCGCGCGCTCGCAGCAGGAACATCACGTCGATATCCCCGCTCCCCGCGGTTCCATCTTCGATCGCAACGGGCAGGCCCTCGCCATCAGCGTCCCGGTCGATTCCGTTTCCGTCAATCCCCAGCAGATCGCCAACATCCGCGTTGCCACGCAGGTTCTCGGCAACACGCTGAATCTCGATCAGACCGTACTTTACGACCGCCTCACCTGGGCCCACGATCATCACAAAGGCTTCCTCTGGGTGAAGCGCCGCATCGATCCCTTCGAAACCGAGCGCCTGAAAGCCCTTCACCTCGACTGGGTGCAGTTCACCACCGAAAGCCTCCGCCACTACCCCAAGCAGCAGGTCGCCTCGCACGTTCTCGGCGGCGTCTTTCGCGATGAAGAGGGAGCCGGCGGCATTGAGCGAACCATGGAGCCCGTCCTCAAAGGGCGCAACGGTTCGGAAAACGACGTCATGGACGTCAAACGCCGCGGCTTCGAATCCCATGTCGACAGCGCCGCCCAGGCCGGCGTCCCGCTCACTCTTACCATCGATGAGCGCATGCAGTTCGTTGCCGAGCGCGAACTCAAGGCCGGCGTCGAAGCCAAACACGCCCGCAGCGGCAGCGCCATCGTGATGAATCCCTACACCGGCGAAATTCTGGCGCTCGCCAACTATCCCGATTACGATCCCAACCGCCCGCCCGTCGCCGGCGAAGATCCCATCGCGCGCCTCAACCTCGGCGCGCAGGTTCCCTTCGAACCCGGCTCCGTCTTCAAAGTCGTCACCCTGACCGCGGCGCTCGAAACCACCGACCTCCGTCCGGAATCCATGATCGCCACCGGCAGCGGTACCCTCAAGCTCCCCGGCCGCATCGTGCACGAATCGCATCACGGCTACGGCACCATCTCGATGGCCGACGTGCTCGCCAAGTCCAGCAACATCGGCGCCATCCTCATCGGCACCCGCGTGGGCCGCGAAAATATGTACGACTACGCGCGCCGCTTCGGCTTCGGTCAGAAGACCGGCCTGCCGCTGCCCGCCGAATCCGGCGGCAAACTTCGCCCGCTGGAAAACAAGAAGAACCCGAAGGATCAGTGGGGCACCACGTCGCTCGCTTCCATCTCGATGGGCCAGGAGGTCAGCGTGACCTCGATTCAGCTCGCCCGCCTCGGCGCGGCTATCGCCAACGGCGGCATGCTCGTCCAGCCCCGCCTGGTGCTGAAGCGCGGCGATAAGGCCGAGCCCGCCCCCGCGCCCGTCCGCATCATCAAACCCGAAACCGCCATCACCATGCGCCAGATGATGGAAGGCGTCGTCCTCAACGGCACCGGCCGCCTGCACGCCCGCCTCGATGGCTACACGTCCGGCGGCAAGACCGGCACTGCGCAGATCTTCGAAAACGGGCACTACACCCACAACTACAACGCCTCGTTCCTCGGCTTCGCCCCTGTCACCAACCCCGCGCTCGTCGTGCTGGTCACGATCCACCACACCTCCGGCGATGCCGGCATGGGTTCCGACGCCGCCGCGCCTGTATTCCAGAAGATCGCCCAGGAAGCGCTGCGCATGCTCGACGTGCCCAAGGACATTCCCGAGTCGCAGACCGCTGCGGCGAAGAAGCCCGCGCCTCCGCAGCCCGGCGAATTCGAAGGCGACCTGGCCATCGCCGGCCTTGGCGCGAGCAGCATCATGGAATCCGATCCGGACGTCAAAGCCATGCTCGTCGCGCAGATGAAGCCGAAGGTGGATCCCGATGAGATTCCCGCCGCGCCGCCGCTGCTGGCCTCCGCCAGGCCGCCGCTCTCCGCCGCCGCGCCGATGCCCGCCGCTGCTTCGATGCCTGCCGCAGCTTCGATGCCTGCCGCTGCACCCATGCCTGCCGCAGCTTCGATGCCTGCCGCAGCGCCCGTGCCGGCCGGCCCCGTGGTCCCCGATTTCCGCGGCAAGTCGCTGCGAGATGTGATGGCCGACGCCGCGGCCAGCGGCATCGACGTCATGGTGCAGGGCACCGGCGTCGCCCGTGCCCAGTTGCCGCTGCCCGGCAGTCCACTTCATTCGGGGGAGCGAATCCGTATCGTATTTACGCGCTGAATCTGCTATGACGGTCCACGAGCTCCTGGCGGGCGTTGCGGTTCACTCCGGTGTCCCCGCTACTCTTGCGTCCGCGCACGTTCTTGGCCTCGAATACGATTCCCGCCGCGTCGCCGGGGGCTATTTGTTCTTCGCTTTTCCAGGTTCGAAGGTCGACGGTCGCGTCTTCGCGGCTCAGGCAGTGGAGAGAGGTGCGCTCGCCGTCGTCAGCGAATCGCCCGCCCCGCCTGACTTCAGCCATCCCTGGATTCAGGTCGCCCACGGCCGCCACGCCCTCGCCCGCGCCGCCAAAACCTTCTATGGGAATCTCGACGAAAAGCTGAGTCTCACCGGCATTACCGGCACCAACGGCAAGACCACCACCAGCTATCTCATCGATTCCATCCTTCGCGCCGCCGGCAAAACCACCATGCTGGCCGGCACCATTGCCTGCCGCGTCGGCGACACCATCATCCCCACGGCAAACACCACTCCGGAATCGCTCGACCTGCACCGCATGTTCGCGCAGCTGGATTCCCTCGGCGGCACGCACGCCACCATGGAAATCTCCTCCCATGCCCTCGAACTCGGCCGCGTCTACGCTCTTCGCTTTCACACCGCCGTCTTCACCAACCTCACGCGCGATCACCTCGACTTCCATCGCACCATGGAAGACTACTTCGCCGCCAAGCGCCTCCTCTTCACCGGCTCCGGCGGCCCCGCCCCGCAATACGCCGTGCTCAATCGCGACGACGACTGGTCGCGCCGCCTCGGCTCGCTCACCGGTCCGGAAAAAATCTGGTACGGCCTCGGGCCGGACGCCATGGTTCGGCCCCGCCACATTCAGTCCTCCATCGACGGCCTGCGCTTCGACATCTCTTTTGAAAAGGCACGCTTCGCCATCCGCTCCCGCCTCATCGGCCGCGTCAATATCTACAACATCCTCGCCGCCTGCTGTGCCGCGATGACCTGCCAGCTGCCCGCCGAAGTCATTGAACGCGGGATCGCCGCCTGCGCCGGCATTCCCGGCCGCTTCGAACGCGTCGATGAAGGCCAGCCCTTCGCCGTCGTCGTCGATTACAGCCACACCGACGATGCTCTCCGCAACGCCATCGCCGTCGCCCGTACCCTCGACGCCAAACGCGTCATCACGCTGTTTGGCTGCGGCGGCGACCGCGACCGCACCAAGCGCCCGCTCATGGGTCAGGCCGCCGGCGAACTCAGCGACCTCGTCATCCTCACCAGCGACAATCCGCGCTCCGAAGATCCCCTGCAGATCATGAACGACTCCATCGTCGGCCTCCGCCGCACCGATACGAAGTTCATCGTCGAACCCGACCGCGCCGCCGCCATCCGCAAGGCCATCGACGAAGCCCGCGCCGGCGACGTCGTGCTCCTCGCCGGCAAGGGTCACGAAACCTACCAGATCTTCGCCGACCGCACCATCCATTTCGACGACCGCGAAGTGGCCCGCGAAGCCCTCCGCGCCTACGGTTACCGGCCCAAAGAGGCAGCCGCGCGATGACCATCTCGATCCAGGCCATCTGCGATGCCATCGGTGCCGCTCCCGCCGGCGCGCCGTACGATCCCGCCCACGGAATTGACGGATGGTCCATCGACAGCCGCACCATCAACCCCGGCGACTGCTTCTTCGCCCTTCGCGGCCCCACGCACGACGGCCACGCCTTCGTACCCGCGCTCGCCGAAAATCAGGCTGCTCTCGCCATCGTCGATCATGTTGTGGAAGCCGCCGCCGTCCCGCAGTTCGTCGTTCCCGATACTCTTGTCGCCCTGCAGCAACTGGCCCGCTGGAGCCGCGCCCACTGGGGCGGCACCGTCGTCGGCGTCACAGGCAGCGCCGGCAAGACCACCACGAAGGATGCCATCGCCGCCCTGCTCAGCGTCGGCATCCGCACCGGCCGCACCATCGGCAACTACAACAACCACTTCGGCGTGCCGCTCTCGCTGCTGCGCCTTCCGGACGACTGCCGCGCCGCCGTTATCGAAATGGGCATGAACCACGCCGGTGAAATCCGCCAGCTCTGCGACATCGCCAAACCCGACATCGGTGTCATCACCAACGTCGGCTGGGCCCACGCCGAAAACTTTCCCGACGGCATCAGCGGCATCGCGCTCGCCAAGCGTGAACTCATCGAATCGCTTCCGCCCGCCGGCACCGCCATCCTCAACGCCGACGATCCGCGTGTCCGCGAATTCCGCCACATCCACCCGGGCCGCTCCCTCCTCTTCGGCTTCGCTGCCGATGCCGACGTCCGCGCCGAAGACCTTCAGCTTTCCCCCGACGGCGCCCGCTTCGTGTGCCGCAGTCTGGCGCATGAAGCCATTGCATTCCGCTCGCCGCTCGCCGGCCGGCACGGCGTCAGCAACGTCCTCGCCGCCATCGCCGCCGCCGAGGCCATGCATATCGCGCCCGCCCGCCTCGTCGACGCCGTCCACAACCTCTCCGTCGGCAAAATGCGCGGCGAACGCTTCGAAAAGAACGGCATCACCGTTATCAACGACTGCTACAACTCCAACCCCGAAGCCGTGCGCTCCATGATCGAGCTCCTTCGGGGCACTCCCGCCAGCCGCCGCATTGTCGTGCTGGGGGAAATGCTCGAGCTCGGCCGCGAGGCCGAACCACTGCACCGCGGCCTCGGACAATTCGCCGCAGAGCAGGGGATTCATGCCGTAATTGGCATACGCGGCGCTGCACGCTTCCTGGTCGATCAGGCCGGTGAAGCGGGACTGTCGGACAGCGCCGCGTCCTTTTTCGAGTCTCCGGAAGCGGCGGGCGACTTTTTACGCGACTATCTTCGGCCTGGCGACGCCGTCCTTTTCAAAGGTTCGCGCGGCGTGCAGGTGGAAAAAGCAATCGAACGGGCACTCGGCAACTAATCATGCTTTACTGGCTTCTCTACGAAAAACTCTTCCCCGCCATACGGCCCTTCCGCGTCTTCGGCTACGTCACCTCGCGCGCCATGTTCGCCAGTCTCACCTCGCTGTTCCTGTGCGTGCTGCTCGGCCCTTATCTCATCCGCAAGCTGCGTGAGTTTCAGATTGGCCAGCACATCCGCGAAGACGGCCCCAAATCGCATCAGAAGAAAGCCGGCACCCCCACCATGGGCGGCCTGCTCATCGTCATCAGCATCGTCGGCCCTACGCTGCTCTGGGCCGATCTTCGCCAGCCCTACGTCTGGATCGCGCTGTTCGGCCTCGTCTCCTTCGGCATCATCGGCTTCATTGACGACTACGCCAAGGTCATGAACAAGCGCAACCTCGGCCTTACAGCCCGCCAGAAGTTCGGCCTGCAGATGCTCGTCGCCGCCGCCATCACCGCCGTCCTCGTCGTCATGCAGTATTACGGCGAATACACCACGGTCCTCAACGTTCCTTTCATCAAGACGTTTCAGCCCGATCTGCTGATCCACGCCGCCCTTGCCAGCCCGTTCACCTACGCGCTCGCCTTCCTGCCCTTCTACCTGTTTTTCGTCTTCGTTGTTGTCGGCTCCAGCAACGCGGTCAACGTCACAGACGGCCTCGACGGCCTCGCCATCGGACTCATGGTCATCGCCGCCGGCGCCCTCACCGTGCTCTGTTACACCAGCGGCAACCGCGAAATGGCCACCTACCTCCAGCTCGCCCGCAACCCGCGCACCGCGGAGCTCACCATCTTCTGCGCCTCCACCACCGGCGCCAGTCTCGGCTTCCTCTGGTGGAACGCACACCCGGCCGACATCTTCATGGGAGACGTTGGCTCGCTCTCTCTCGGCGGAGCCATGGGCGTCGTCGCCGTTCTCATCAAGCAGGAACTGTTGCTCATTTTCATCGCCGGCATGTTCGTCATCGAACTGATGAGCGTCATCCTCCAGGTCGGCAGCTACAAGCTGCGCCAGAAGCGTATCTTCCGCATGGCGCCCATCCACCATCACTTCGAAGCGCTTGGCTGGCCCGAATCGAAAATCATCGCGCGTTTCTGGATCGCCGGACTCGTCCTCGCCCTCTTCGCGCTCACCACCCTGAAACTCCGATGAACTTCTTCGAGAAAAAGATCCTCGTCGTCGGTATGGGGCGCAGCGGCCGCGCCGCACTCGAATTCCTGACCGCCCGCGACGCCATCGTCACCACCACCGACGTCACCCCGCGCGATTCCGCCGGCTTCCGCCCGCAGACCGACGAACTCTTCGCCGAACCCTGGGACCTCATCGTCCTTTCGCCCGGCATCCCCGCCGACCTGCCCGCGCTCGTTGCCGCCCGCGCCCGCGGCGTCGACGTCATCGGCGAAGTCGAACTCGCCGCGCCGTTCCTGCAGGGCCCCGTCATCGGCATCACCGGTTCCAACGGCAAGACCACCACCACATCGCTCACCGGCCACATTCTGCAAAGCGCCGGCATCCCCGTTCAGGTCGGCGGCAACATCGGCACGCCCGTCATTGCCATGGCGGAAGCCTCGCGGCCCGATCAGTGGAACGTTCTCGAACTCTCCAGCTTCCAGCTCGAAACCACCCGTTCTCTGCACTGCAAAGTGGCCGTCTGCCTCAACGTCACCCAGAACCATCTGGATCGCCATCACACGTTTCAGAACTACGCCGACGCCAAGGCCAACCTCTTCCGCATGCAGCAGCCCGGCTCCTTCGCCGTCCTCAATGCGGACGATCCCGTCTGCCGCTCCTTCGCCGCCCTGACTCCCGCCCGGCCCGTCTGGTTCAGCTCGAAAGACGTTCACGACGCCACCGTCTTCCTCCACGACCACACCCTCATGCCCGCCGCCGACATCCCGATCCCCGGCGCGCATAACATCGAAAACGTTCAGGCCGCCGCCGAAGCCGCCCGCGTCGCCGGAGCAGGCGTTCCGCAGATCGCCGCCGCCGTCCGCACCTTCCGCGCCGTCGAGCACCGCCTCGAATTCGTCCGCGAACTCCACGGCGTGCAGTTCTTCAACGATTCCAAAGCCACCAGCGTCGATGCCACCATCAAGGCCCTCGACTCCTTCCCCGGCAATCTCTGGGTCATCCTCGGTGGCAAGGACAAGGGCAGCGACTACACCGTCCTTCGCGACCGCCTCGCCCGCAAGGCCCATGCCGCCCTTCTCATCGGCGCCGCCGCCGAAAAAATCGCCGCGCACCTCGAAGGCTCCACCCGGCTCATCTCCTCCGCAACTCTCGAAGCCGCCGTTGCCGAAGCCTGGCGCGCCGCACGCCCCGGCGATACGATACTCCTCGCCCCGGCCTGCGCCAGCTTCGATCAGTTCCAAAGCTACGAACACCGCGGCACCGCTTTCAAAGACCTCGTGAACGGATTATCCTAATGGCCCAACGTCTCCGCACTGACTGGATTCTCTTCTCCACCGTCATCTTCATGGTGCTCTTCGGCGCCACCATGATCTACAGCGCGTCCTCCGTCGTCGCCGACATCCGCATGGGCTCCAGCTACTACTTCGCCGTCCGCCAGCTCATCTGGATCGCCGTCGCCGTGCCGCTCATGATGTATCTGAAGAAGGTGAACTACCGCCGCCTCCAGACGCCCGCCGTCGCCTTCACTGCCATGGGCATCGTCATCATTCTGCTCGTCGCCGTATATTTCGCCGACCCTCGTCAGCATCGCTGGATTCGCTTCGGTCCCTTCGGCGGCCTCCAGCCTTCCGAATTCGCCAAGCCCGCACTCGCCCTCTTTCTGGCGTATTTCATCGCCCTCCGCGCGCGCGCCATCAACAGCCGCTATACGCTGCTCCCCGCCATCTTCGCGCTGGCCATTGTCACCTTCGCCGTTGTGGTCGCCGACCTCGGCACGGCCATCGTCCTCGTGGGCACCGCCGGCGTTGTGTTTTTCGTTGCCGGCCTCGAAACGCGCTACATCATGCTCGCCGGCGTCGCCGGAGTGCTGCTGGCCTGCGTCGCCATTGCCGCCAAACCCTACCGGCTCGTCCGCGTCATCACCTACAACCAGAAGGTTCGCGACTTTGTCGAAAAGCACGACAGCACCGGCTGGATTCACGCCCAGATGCGCAAATCCATCACCGCCCGCGACACCAACTACCAGCAGGAGCAGGCCAAGATCGCCGTCGGCTCCGGCGGCCCGGTCGGCGTCGGCCTCATGCAGGGCCGCCAGAAGCTCTTCTATCTTCCCGAAGCCCACACCGACACCATCTATGCCGTCGTCGGCGAAGAGTTCGGCCTCTTCGGCTCGGCCGGCGTTCTTCTCGGCTTCATCGTCATCCTCTGGCGGGGTATCCGCGCCACCCTGTATATTCCCGATGAATTCGGCCGCTATCTCGCCCTCGGCATCACCACCATGCTGATCATTCAGGCCTTCTTCAACATGAGCGTTGTGCTCGGCATGGTCCCCACCAAAGGAATCCCGCTGCCCATGATCAGCTTCGGCGGCAGTTCGCTCCTCGTCACGCTCGCCTCGCTCGGCATCCTGCTCAACGTTTCGGAGCACGCCGGATGACCACGGACGAACACCCGTCCGCGCCCCTCTTCGTCATGGCCGGCGGAGGTACCGGCGGCCACGTCATCCCCGCCATCGCCGTCGCCCGTGAACTCCGCGCCATGGGCTTCCCGGTCCTCTTCGTCGGCACCGAGCGCGGCGCCGAAGGCCGTCTCGTCCCCGCCGCCGGTTTCCGCCTCGAAAAAATCCGCGTCGGCGGCCTCATGAACCTCGGCCTCGCCACCAAACTCCTCAGCCTCGGGCGTCTCATCGCCGAAACCTTCGCTCAGATCGCCGCCTTCGGCCGATGGCGCCCGGCCGCCGTCTTCAGCATGGGCGGCTACGTCGCCGGACCGCCCGTCCTCGCCGCCCTCCTCCGCCGCGTTCCGGTTGTCGTCATGGAGCCGAACGCCACCCCCGGCCTCACCAATCGCTGGATCGCCCGCTGGGTCAAGCGCGCCCTCATCAGCTTCCCCCGCACCGCCCGTTTCTTCCCCGAAGGCCGCACCGAACTCACCGGCCTCCCCGTTCGCGACGAATTCTTCCGCCTGCCCGAACCGGAGACCTCCGCCTCGTTCACCATCCTCATCACCGGCGGCTCGCAGGGCTCCCGCACGCTCAATGAAGCCGCCCGCGCCGCGTGGCCGCTTTTCCGCGACGCCGCTCTTCCCGTCCGCCTCCTCCACCAGACCGGCTCCGCCATGTTCGAATCCATCTCGAACGACTTCCGCGCTGCCGGTCTTTCCGGCGAAGTCCTGGCCTTCATTCCCGACATGCCCTCCGCCTTCGCCCAGGCCGACCTCGTCGTCTGCCGCTCCGGCGCCGGCGCCGTCTCCGAACTCGCCGCCGCCGCCCGCCCCTCCGTCCTCATCCCGTTCCCGTTCGCCGCCGACGACCACCAGCTCCACAACGCCGAAGCCTTTCGCGACGCCGGCGCCGCCCTCCTCTTCACCGATCGCGAATGGACCGGCGAGCGATTCTTTGAAACCGTCCGTGCTCTCTTCGGCGACCGCGCCCGCCTCTCCGCCATGTCCGCCGCCGCGCGAAAACTCGCTCAACCCGGGGCCGCCCGCCGCGCCGCCGAAATTCTTGTCGAATCAGCCGGTTTGACCGCAAAAAGCATTGACACGCGTCTTACAGAGTCGAAACAATAACTAGGTAAAATGTTTTTCGCCCGACAGCATCTGCACTTCACCGGAATCGGCGGCATCGGCATGTCCGGCATCGCCGAAGTGCTGCTGAATCTCGGCTACACCATCTCGGGCTCGGATCAGAAGCTTTCCCCCACCACCGCCCGCCTCGCCTCCCTCGGCGCCACCGTCTTTGAGGGACACCGCGCCGAAAACCTCGCCGGCGCCAAGGCCCTCGTCGTCACCTCGGCCGTCGCCGCCGGCAATCCCGAAGTTGAGGAAGCGCGCCGCCTCAAGATCCCCGTCATCCCGCGCGGTGAATTGCTGGCCGAACTGATGCGCCTGAAGTACGGCATCGCCATCGCCGGCAGCCACGGCAAAACCACCACCACCTCGATGACCGCCACCATCCTCACCCACGCCGGTCTCGACCCCACCGTCGTCGTCGGCGGCAAAGCCGCGGCCATGGGCGGCTCCAACGCCCGCGTCGGCAAAAGCGATTTCCTCGTCGTCGAATCCGATGAAAGCGACGGCTCGTTCCTCAAGCTTTCGCCCATCCTCGCCGTCGTCACCAACATCGATCGCGAACATCTCGATCACTACGCCGACATCGACGTCATCCGCGCCGCCTTCACCGACTTCGTCAACAAGGTCCCCTTCTACGGCGCCGCCATCCTCTGCCTCGATGACGAAAACGTCCAGCAGATCCTGCCCCTCGTCCGCCGCCGCGCCATCACCTACGGCCGTAACACCCAGGCCGACTACCAGCCTCGCGAACTCGACGGCGACACCGCCTCCTCCGGCTTTCAGACCCGCTTCAGCCTGAAGTGCGGCCCTGCTTTCGACAACCAGGATCTCGGCGTCTTCACCCTGAACTTTCCCGGCGCGCACAACGTCCTCAATGCCACCGCCGCCATCGCCGTCGCCCGCGAACTCGGCGTCGCGCCCGATGTCATCCGCGAAGGCCTCGCCAAATTCGCCGGCGTCGCCCGCCGCTTCGACGTTCGCGGCACGGCCCGCGGCGTCACAGTTGTTGACGATTACGGCCACCACCCCACCGAAATCCGCGCCACGCTCGGTGCCGCCCGCGCGTGCTGCCAGTCGCGCGTTCACGTCATTTTTCAGCCGCACCGCTACACCCGCACCCAGCATCTGCTCGATGACTTCGCCCGCGCCTTCCATCAGGCGGATGACGTCGTCGTGATCGATATCTACGCCGCTTCGGAAAAGCCCATCGCAGGCGTCAGCGCCGAAGCTCTGGTCGATCGCATGCGCCAGTTCGGCCATCGCGGCGCCTCCTACGCAGCGTCGAATGAGGAAGCCATCTCGCGCGTCGCCGCGGCCGCCCGGCCTGGCGACATGATCCTCACGCTCGGCGCCGGCAGTGTCTCACAACTCGGCGCACAGATTCTGGAGGCGCTCACCCCCGCCGGATCGGTGAAGTAACAATGCCAAAACCTCTCGAACCGCCCAAGCCCGTCTGGACCCCGCGCCGCACTCTGCGCCTCCTCGGCGGACTCGTCATCCTTGCCGGCGCGGCTCTCGGTGCGAAGGAAGTCAACAGCTTCCTCAATCACGACCCGCGTTTCGATCTCGTCTGCGCCCCCGGACAGACCACCTGCGCCAGCCTCGAAATCCGCGGCGCCGTCTACTCCAGCCGCGTCCGCATCTATTCAATCTTCGCCCAGGACTTCGGCAACTCCGTCTTCAACATCCCCCTCGACGAACGCCGCCGCCACCTCCTCGCCATCGACTGGGTTTCCGCCGCCTCCGTCTCGCGCGTCTGGCCAAACCGCCTGGTCGTCACCGTCACCGAGCGCAAACCCGTCGCCTTCGCCAAACTGCCTGTCGAAGAATCCTCGGCCGGTTTCACCAACGGCTTCCGCATGGCCCTCATCGATGCCGACGGCGTCCTCCTCTCCATTCCGCCGCGCGTGCGCTTCCGCCTGCCGGTTCTCAGCGGCGTCAGCGAGCGGCAATCCGACGCCGACCGCAAAGCCCGCGTCGAAGCCATGCACCACCTGCTCGACGACCTCGGTCCGCAGTCCACCCAGATCTCTGAAGTCAACGCCGCCAATCCCGTCGACATGCGCATCGTCGCCAGCCTCGACAATCAGGCCGTTGAACTCTGGATCGGCGACCAGCACTTCCGCACGCGCTATCTGAACTTCCTCAGCTACTACTCGGAAATCCGCAAACACTCCGGCGACGCCAGCGTCTTCGACCTCCGTCTCGACGACAGGATCCTCGCCAAATGATCACCCTTTTCCTGCGCGCCCCGCGCACTCTTTTCCCCGGAATCTCTCATGAGCAATAACTCCATCTTCGCCGCCGGCGTCGATACCGGCAGCAGCTTCACCCGCTGCATCATTGGCGTGCTCGAAGGCGAGCGCCTCCGCATCATCGGCTACGGCAGCGTGCCCTCCGAAGGCTGGTCCAAAAGCCGCATTGCCGATCAGAACGCCGTCTCCGCCTGCGTCCTTGCCGCTGTTGAAGCCGCGGAAGCCATGGCCGGCGTTCAGGTCGGCAACGTCGTTGCGGGCTTCGGAGGCTTCACCTCGCGCGGCGCCAACAACCGTGGCCGTCACGACCTCGGCCGCCCCCGCGAAATCGAACAGCGCGACATCAACCGCGCCATGGAACGCGCCCTCCGCATTCAGTTGCAGGAAGACCGCATGGTCCTCCAGATGCTCCCCCAGGATTTCGTCGTCGACGAGCAACCCGGCTTCCACGACCCCCGCGGCATGATCGGCTCCGTCATCGAAGCCAACGCCCATCTCATCACCGTCTCGGCCCAGGAACACAACAACCTCGTCGGCGCCATCAACCGCGCTCATCTTGCCGTTGACGAAACCGTCTACGAAGCCTTCGCCGCCTCCTACGCCGCCGTCCTGAATTCGGATCGCCGCGAAGGCGTTGCCGTGCTCGATATCGGCCTCCACTCCACCGAGCTGATTTGCTATTACGGCGAATCCGCCCAGATGGTCGCCACGCTGCCGCTCTGTGGCGATCACTTTTCGCGCGATCTCGCCCACGCCCTCGTTATCCCGGCCGATGCCGCCGCCGTCGTCAAACGCGAATTCGGCTCCGCGGTCGCCGAAGGCACCCCCGAAACCAGCTTCGTCGAAATCCCCCGCGGCGACGCCGCCTCCGCCGAACTGCGCGACGCCCCGCGCGCCTTCATCAACCACGTTCTGGAATCCCGCGCCGAAGTTCTCTTTGAGATGGTGAAGGCCGAACTCGCCCGCGTCGGCATGGCCAATGCCATCACCAGCGGCATCGTCCTGTGCGGCGCCGCCGCGCAGCTCCCCGGACTCTGCGACGTCGCCGAACGCGTCCTCCAGTGTCCCGCCCGCCTCGGTCTCGCCCAGGGCTTCATCGACTGGCCGGAAGAACTCAACGACCCCTCGTGGACCACCGTCGCCGGCCTCGCCATGTATTCCGCCCGCCTGCGCAGCCGCGTCGATCTCGAACGCCAGTCCGTCGGCGCGCTCGGAAGAATTCTGCGCTGATCCGCCGCCCCAATCCCTTTACGCCGAAATCTCACAAGGAGACACACATATGGATGCCCTCAAATACGAAATGCTCGATGAAACCCGCCGCGGCGCGCGCATCAAAGTCGTGGGCGTCGGCGGCGGCGGCTCCAACGCCGTCGGCCGCATGTTTGAAGAAGGTCTCGAGGGCGTCGAATTTTACGTGATGAACACGGACGCCCAGGCCCTCTCGGCCTCCCGCGTGCCCAATAAGATTCAGATCGGCCAGCGCATCACTCACGGCCTCGGCGCGGGCTCGGATCCTCAGATCGGTCGCGAAGCCGCCCTCGAAGACACCGAACGCATCCTCGGCATTCTCGAAGGCGCCGACCTCGTCTTCGTCACCGCCGGCCTCGGCGGCGGCACCGGCGCGGGCGCGTCACCCGTCGTCGCCACCCTTGCCAAGCAACTCGACGCCCTCACCATCGCCGTCGTCACCACCCCGTTCTCGTTCGAAGGCGGTAAGCGCATGCGTCAGGCCGAACGCAGCGTCAAAGACCTCGCCTCGTCCGTCGACATCCTCACCACCATCCCCAACGACCGCCTGCTCTCCATCGCCCCCAAAGGTGCCAGCATGTCGCAGGCCTTCCGCATGGCGGATGACGTACTTCGCCAGGCCGTCGTCGGCATCAGCGAAATCATCCTGACGCCCGGCCTCATCAATCTGGATTTTTCGGATATTAAGGCGGCCATCTCCGGCATGGGGCACGCCCTCATCGGCAACGCCGTCGCCAAAGGACCCAACGCGGCCGTCGAAGCCGCCCGTGCCGCCATCAATTCGCCGCTGCTCGAAGATACCAAGATTGCCGGCGCCCGTCAGGTTCTGCTCAACATCACCGGCTCGGCCGATATCGGCATCCACCAGGTGAATGAAGCCTGCTCCATCATCCGCGAGGCTGCCGGCAACGACGACCTGCAGGTCAACTTCGGCCTCATCGCCAGCGAAGCCATGGGAGATTCGGTGAAGGTCACCATCATCGCCACCGGCTTTGTTCAGCCCGAGCCCGTTCGCGAACCGGCCATCGAAGTCCGCTCCGCGGCCGAATTCTTCGCCGAACGCCCTGCGGAAGTCGTCGCCGCCCCGGCCGCATCCGCGCCCGCCGCGCCGTCCGCACCGGAGCCCACGCCCGCCGCTGCCCCGGTCTTCGAAGACGAACTCGATGTCCCCGCCTACCTGCGCAAAGGCAAAA
Source organism: uncultured Acidobacteriia bacterium (assembly GCA_903828455.1). Lineage (GTDB taxonomy): Bacteria > Acidobacteriota > Terriglobia > Bryobacterales > Bryobacteraceae > BOG-234. The sequence continues at coordinate 44,545 of CAIKMJ010000077.1, forward strand.
TGCTCAACTAATTAAGAAGCTCAACTAAACAAGTTGCTCAACTAAAAACGACCGTCGTCGCGCCGCCAGCCTCAGCCCGCCGGGCTTGGAGTGCTGACTGCGCGACGACGGTCCGGTCTCTACACCACCGCTGCGCTCGCCCGCGTCTCCATGCTCTGCTGCGGGATGAACTGCATCTGATCGAGGATGCCGCACCGCGCCAGCTCAAACCGGTTGCGCACTCCCAGCTTGTGGAACAGGCGGAACAGATAGATCTTCACCGTGCCTTCGGTGATATTCATCTCTCCCGCGATCTGCTTATTCCGCATCCCCTGCTTGAGCAGCGATACAATCTCGCGCTCGCGCGGCGTCAGCGAAACCTTCCGCCTCGGCTGCTGCACTTCGTTCGGCGCACCGAATCCGATCTGCAACTCCCCGCCCGCCACCTTACGCAGCGATTCGGCCAGCGCATCCGGATGAGAATTCCGCTGCACGATCCCCCGCACGCCGAACTCCAGCGTCTTGAAGGTCAGTTCCAGCGGCAGATTATCTGCCCACAGCACCACCGGCGATTCCGGGGCCTGCGCATGCAGTTCGCTCAGATCGGCGAACGTCAGGCCTGCTGTAATATCCAGCAGCACCAGCGTTCCCCTTGCGCCGCCATCGGCCGGCGCCGTTACTTCAGGCGTTGCGGACATCCCCGCGATTTCAAATCCGCGATGGCGGAGTACATGTTCAAAACCGAGTAAAAGAACTGGTTGATCGCTGATTAAATATACCTTTGACAAAGAGAACCCTCCGGTACGGCAAATTTACGTGACTCATATGGTTCGGCGCTCTGCGGCGTCGTTCAATCTTTTTCCCGCCACCGTACCGGGCTGGGGTGTACTGCCTGGATGAAATCTGCTGTCCGCCTCTGCCGGGCGTTGTGCGTTCCTGCCGGACTGTCCGTTCGCTTCGCTGCCGGCCGTAGCCTTCGCTCTGCGCGTCCTGAATTCGTATTTGTCGATTCGCATCGCCGCCTGCCCGTTCACGTGACGGACAATCCGGCCTTCCGCCACCAGCTTCAGCGGCACCGAATTTTCCAGCCGCGCCGGCCAGTCCACCGATACCTGCAGCAACTGCCCCGGCTGGAACGGCTCCGCCGTCGCAAACAACATGCCTTTGCTGCTGATGTTCAGCGTCTCGCTGATCGCCTCGCCGGAGAAGAACGGCTGCTCCAGCGCCTGATAACTCACCGCCAGCCGGCACGGGAACCGCGTATTCACCCGCCGGTCCGGCCCGCTTCCCTTCGGCGTTTCGTCCGAGTCCGTATTCAGCGCGCCCGCCACCGACCGCCGCAGCATCTCGCCGTCGATGTCTTCGTAGCAGAAAAAATCGTGCGCGCCCTTCCGCACCGCGTTCACCGCCGTCTCACGATCCTGCGCGTGACACAGCACGATGACCGGCGTCTTCGGCGCCTGCTGATTCAGATGCCGCACCGTCGCCAGCCCCTGCCCGTCCGGCAGAAACAGATCCGAGATCAACAGATCGTACGTCCGCTCCTGCAGCAGCCGCAGCCCGTCGAACAGCGCATCCACACGGCTCCACTCCACCTTGCCCTCGAGGCTCTCCTCGATCGCGCCTTCTATCTTCGTTCCGGCAGCCTCTTCGGTTCGGATGAAGAGGATCGAATATTCACGCATCTTAACTCCCAGCTTTCCTTGCGTAGCAGAAACGTGACCAAACTCCCCGGCTATATCTCCCTGCACAATCACAGGTTTACGTGCGTCATATCCGAAGTTATCGTGACAAACTGTCGTCTTCGCTATAACTCCTGTGACACTCCCGCCCGTTAGACCCGCGTCGCGCTGATTCGTTGTATGTCCCATCACGCAGCCTTCTTCACCGTTCCCGCCCCGTGCTGTCTGGCGATTTTGGCCGCAATTTTCAACATCGACGCGCCGAATCCCGACTTCGCCGGAAACTCGAATCTGTCCTGCGGCAGCTTCTCCAGCGTGAAGTAATCGTTCGGCAACACCCCGAATATCGACACCTCGAACATCTGCTCGATGCTCTCCACCCAGAAGTCCTGCGGCGATGTCAGGTTGCGGTTCAGAACGATACGAATCCTGTTTCGGTCAAATCCCCGGTTCCCCAGCAGTTGCAATATGGCACGCGTCTGATACAGCGCCAGCACATCCGGCGCCGTCACCAATACCACTTCATCCAGGTACGGCAGATACGAGTAGTTCGACGGATTCAGATTCCGCCCCATATCCGCCAGCACGAAGTTATATTGCCGCGTCATGAAACGGAACAAGCTCTCAACTCGCCACGGTTCCGGCGCCGTCATCCTCGGATCGGTCGACGCCGCCAGGATGTCCACCCCAGGCCCCGCCGCCGTCGCCAGTTCCCGCCACGTCGTTGCCGACAGCCGCCGCACCGATTCCAGCGCCTCCGGCAGATACCGCTTCGGCTCCCTCCGCAGCATCCTGTGCGTCGCCGGCGTCTGCAGGTCCAGATCCGCCAGCAGCACCTTCGCGCCCGGTTGCACCGACTGCAGCGCCGCCGTCATATGTCCCGCAATCGTCGTCGCCCCGCAGCCGCCCTTCGCCGAAAGGAACCCGATTGCCCGCCCGCGCTCGGTCGTCTTCGTCTGCCGCGCCTCCAGCAGCGCCCCGATGCGCTCCATCGCTTCATTGATGCCCGGATCGAGCGGCGGACACAGAAACTCGCTCGCCCCCGCCCGCAGCGCCGTAATCATCTCCGTCGGGTCGGGCGTCATATGCAGCGCCACAATCAGCGGACGGTCTTCCTCGCGCCGCACATCCGCCACCCAGTCAGCCGCCGATTTCGCCGTTCGCGACAACTCCACAAACAGCACATCCGGCCGTTCCCGTTCCACTGCGTTGGAAACTTCAAGTGAAGAGACTTCCGGCCGGCAGGCGAACACCAGCGTGCCTCCCGCCGCCTCAATCCGCCGCGCCAGTTCATTGGCGAACGGACCCTCGTCCATGACGAGACCGATCCGCCACGGCCACTCGACCGTTTTGGGAGCGCTACCCGACCCTCGCAACGGTTCGGAAATTGTCTCTTCTGGATTCGCCATCTGGACCGTTAGTTCTAGGTCATTAGTAGCAAATCACGGGACTCAACAGAAGACTAACCTTCGCCCGCTAACTCGTTAGTGCCGGAGATACTTCTGGCCGTTATAGGCCGACAGACAGACACGGAGTTATCAGCCACACCCCCTGATTCGTCCGCTCCCTCTCGGCAGTGCCCTTTCCCTGCACCAAAATCCCGCTTCCGTCAGTAGGGAGGGTCATCGGTGAAGTGTTACCAAAGCAAACTGCTCGTCACGGTACCGCGGGAATTCTCTCTTTACGGATTTCGTCGGCTCCCCCGCTTTGCGCGCCCGATTTCTGCGCCGCTCGCCATCCGGTTCGCCTCGTCGTACGTGATTGTGGCGCCCGACGGAATGTTTCCGTTCGCTTCACGCGAGTCCGCAAATTTGAGACTCGGTTGGCCGGCCTTGATCGGCGGATGCTTTTTCCGCAGTCACGAATTTATTTCCGGAACGCTTCCAGCCACTTACCCGCGCCATCGCGCCAAATCGCCGCTCCCGTTTGCTACTCCTGTGTCAGACCGCAATATTTCGATTGAGAAAGGACCGTGCCCTCATGACCGCCGCGACACAAACACCGGCAAGCCGCGCCAACGCGAAAAAATCCACCGTTGCGGGCACCGCCGCCGCGCGATCCGGCCCCGATGCGACAAGCCACCTCCCCGGTCCTTGGGTTCGTTTTTTCAAATCCAAACCAAAGTACTGCCGCCGTCCGATCGGCTGCGACTCCGGCCCCCGCCCGGTCTCCGCAATCAGCCACCACGCCCCGCGGGTTCCCCGAATCCCCGATCCGCCTGCTCAGGATGCCGCCTGGCCGTGCTGAATCCCCGCCGAATCCGCCCGGCCTTGCTCAACTCACGCCCGAAGTCTCTTCCCGCTCCCCCGGCACCAGCGCCGCCACCCGCCGCGCCGTCTCCGGCGCCAGCAGGATTCCGTTTCGGTAGTGACCGTATGCCAGCCACACCTGCGTCCCCGGTACCCGTTCAATCACCGGAACGTCACCGTCAACGCCCGGCCGGAATCCGTTCCATCGCTCCACCGGTTCCTGCCCTGCCAGCGCCGGCAGCAGCCCTTCCGCCCGTCGCCGCACGTCCGCAATCGCGCCCTCGTCCAGCGCCCTGTCGAATCCCGCGTGTTCGGTCGTCGTGCCGGCAATCAGCATCCCGTTCGTCCGCTGCAGCAGATACGTTCCGTTATGCCGCAAAATCGTCCCCAGCGCGCCCGGCTTTTCGCGATACGAAACCAGATGTCCGCGTACCGGCCGCGACTCCCGCGCTCCCGGCCACAGCCGCGAACTCCACGCCCCCGCCGCCAGCAGCACACCCTTGTCCGCATAACGGCCCAGCGTCGTCCACACCCCGCGTCCCAGCGCCAGAATCTCCCGCACCGGCTCCTGCTCGCGGATCTCGACGCCCCACCGCACGCACGCCTCCCGCAGCGCAGCCGTCACCTCGCGCGGATTCACCATCGCATCGTCCGGATAAAACCGCGCCGCCACCGCGCCCTCGCGCGAACACGCCTCCGACCGGATCCCCATCCCCGCCTGCAGCGCCGCCTTCTCCTCCAGCGCCACCGCTTCGGCCTCCGTCAGGGCAACTTCAACCGCGCCGCACGCCCGGTAATCGATCGCAACGCCCGACGCCTCCCGCAGCTCTTCCACGAACTCCGGCCACAGCCCGAGGCTCGCCGTCGCCATCCGCCCGTGCGGTGTATCTTCCTCCACCTCGCCGCCCGGCGCCAGCATCCCGGCCCCGGCCCAACTGGCCTCCGAACCGGTCGCCGCCGCATCGAAGAGCGTCACGTCCACGCCCTTCTGCGCCAGTCGCCACGCGCACGCCAGTCCGATGATTCCCCCGCCGACAACGATCACATCTTTACTGTAACTGTGCCGCCCGCAAGAAAGGCCGATCGCCGCATGGCCCGCAAGCCGTCACGCCTCGGTAAATGGATCGCAAAAGGAAGGAACGCAACAGGAGCCAGCGCCATGTCGCGAAGCCGCGGCCGCGCGCCGTCCGGTCCAGGGCAAAACGGCTGCCGTTTCAGGCAGCCGTCGTATGAAGTTCAATCGATTACGGCAGGCGAGGACTATAAGCCGGTTTTTGTACCCTTGCGGGCGACAGCCATTCGTCTACTCCGTACATTACTGTACGGCTCTAGCGACCTACCCGGAAGTTTAACGGAGCGGGCCGCTCCTTCTCCCCTATTTGGTCTTGCTCCGCGTGGGGTTTGCCCTGCCATCCGGATTACCCCGGACGCGGTGCGCTCTTACCGCACCTTTTCACCCTTACCTGCGCCGAAGCGCCGGCGGTTCGTTTTCTGTGGTACTTTCCGTGAAAGCCCCTTTGAGGGACCCCCCCCGGCCGTTAGCCGGCACGCTGCCCTGTGGAGACCGGACTTTCCTCTCGCACCCGGTTGAAGCCGGAAGCCAGCGGCCGTCCATCCGTCGCCTGCCAGAACAAGTCTCCCACACAGCGTGCCCGCAGTCACGGAACCCGCGGAAATATCTGCGCTTTGGACTCAATGGATTACGCTTCCGCCCCCGTCACAGCCGTCACCGCGCGTGGTACCTGTGGGTCGGGAGAAACAACTTGTGCGGCAATCCGACGGCAGCTTCGAACGGCCCTGTGCCATCCACGGGCCCCCGATGTTATCATCAAAAAACAGGGCGTTTTCCCGCCCTGCACCCTTCAGTGGCGGGGTAGCTCAGCTGGCTAGAGCGACGGTCTCATAATCCGTAGGTCGGGAGTTCGAGTCTCCCTCCCGCCACCAGATTCACCCTCTTCCAATCACACCGCTCAGCGGACTGCTCGCGCTCGCATACAGCCGCCGGTCCATCCGCCCGGCCTCGAACGCCAGCCGCCCGGCTTCCACGCCCAGCTTCATCGCCAGCGCCATCTTCTCCGCATCCTCGGCCGCCGCCACCGCCGTGTTCATCAGGATGCCGTCCGCGCCCATCTCCATCGCGATGGCCGCGTCCGACGCCGTGCCAACACCGGCGTCCACAATCAGCGGGACTTCCGTAATCATCTCCCGCATGATCCGCAGATTCGTCGGATTCTGGATCCCCAGCCCCGACCCGATCGGCGCCGCCAGCGGCATCACCGCCGCCGCGCCCGCATCGATCAGCCGCTTCGCATTGACCACGTCGTCGTTCGTGTACGGCAACACAATGAAGCCTTCCTTCGCCAGCACCCGCGTGGCTTCTACAAGGCCCGCGTTGTCGGGGAACAGCGTCTTCTCGTCGCCGATCACTTCGAGCTTCACCCAGTTGGAAAGCCCGACCTCGCGGCCGAGGCGCGCCGTCCGGATCGCGTCGTCCGCCGTGTAGCAGCCCGCCGTGTTCGGCAGGATGAACATCTTCTCGCGGTCGATGTAGTCAAGCATCGACTCTTTCGTCTTATCGGTGAGATTGACCCGCCGCACCGCGACCGTCACCACCTCGGCGCCCGACGCCGCATGGCAGCGCGCCATCTCTTCGAAGCTGCGGTACTTGCCCGTACCGATCATGAGCCGTGACCGGAATGTCCGCCCGGCAATCGTCAATGACATAGTTCCAGTGTACGTGCTGAACCCGCGCATCCTGCGCTCAAACAACGTGTGCGATTCGCCCGTGCGCGGAAGACAAGAGCGGAAGACAAGAGCGGAAGACAAGAAAAGAAAGGGGGCCGCCTGTGACAGCGGCCCCGGGTTCGTTTGTGCGCCAAAAGTTCTGACTGAGTTTCTCAGTCGCCGATGTTGTCAGTCGCAGATGTTGTCAATCAGCGATGTTGTCAGTCAGCGTTGCTGTTAGCCAATGCTGCTTTTAACCAATGCTGCTTTTAACCAATGAGGTGACGTGCATGCTCCTGCAGACTGTTGTAGATGTAGATCGACGCCAGCACCAGGCCCGTCGCGACGGTGATCACCGTAAGCGTCTTGCCCCAGCGGTCGATCTTATCCATCCGGCCGAAGAATGCCTGCTGTTCGGTAATCATTCTCTGTTCGCCCGCCGCGATATGAATGTTGTCATCCTCGTGCAGCGACGCGATGTTCCGGAATATCGCCAGCCCGATCACCACAACCGCCAGGCAAGCCCATGCAATCACAAAACTCGTATACGGCATATCCAAACCTCCCGATCCGTACTAGTGCATCTGGCTCGCCAAAGCCTGCGCCCCCCGGCGCACATGCCATCCTGAAGGTCTATGCCCTCGCAAATCATACAGGTAGACGCATTTACGTCGCGGCCCTTCCGCGGCAACCCCGCGGCGGTCTCGATCCTCGCTGCGCCACCTGACGAAGTCTGGATGCGCGAAGTGGCGCGGGAGATGAACCTCTCGGAAACCGCCTTCCTTTATCCCGAAGCCGGCGGCTACCGGTTGCGCTGGCTCACGCCCGCCGTCGAGGTCGATCTCTGCGGCCACGCCACTCTCGCCGCCGCCCACGTGCTGTGGGAAGACGGCCACATCGCCCCCGATCAGCCCGCCCGCTTCCACACGCGCAGCGGCCTGCTCACCTGCACCCGCCACGGCGACTGGATCGAAATGGACTTCCCCGCCAAACTCGCCGCCCCGGCCGAGCCTCCGCCGCAGCTTACCGAAGCCCTCGGCGCCGAACTTCTCTTCGTCGGCCGAAATCAGTTCGACTACCTCGTCGAAGTCGCCTCCGAAGACGTGCTGCGTGCCCTCGCGCCCAACCATCACCTGCTGCGCCAGTTGCCGGTGCGCGGCGTCATCGTGACCGCCCGCGGCCGCGACCACGACTTCGTCTCCCGCTTCTTCGCCCCCGGCGCCGGTGTCGATGAAGACCCGGTCACCGGCTCGGCCCACACCGCTCTCGCCCCGTACTGGGGTCCGCGCCTCGGCAGGGAAGCGATGACCGGCTATCAGGCCTCGGCCCGCGGCGGCATCGTCAAAGTCCGGTTGCTCGGCGACCGCGTGATCCTCGCCGGCCAGGCCGTCACCGTCCTGCGCGGCGAGTTGCTGGCCTGACCGCGCTCCGCCTCGCGTGGCATACACTTGAGAAACGTGAAGTTCAAGCTGCCGCCCGAAACCCACGACAACGAACCGCCGCCCATCCTCGGCTCGTGGCGCAACATCTACGTCGTTGTCCTCGCCTGGCTGGCGTTCCTGATCCTGATCTTCTACGCCTTCACTCGTTACTTCGCATGATGGCCCGACCGGCATGACCACCCTCGACTGGATTGTCCTCATCCTGACGATGACCGCCATCCCCGCCTTCGGCCTCTGGCGCGGGCGCGGCGGCTCCACCACCAGCCACTATCTGCTCGGCGGCAAGACGCTCCCCTGGTACGCCATGGGCCTTTCCATCATGGCGACGCAGGCGAGCGCCGTCACCTTCATCGCCACCACCGGCCAGTCCTACGTGGATGGCATGCGCTTCGTCCAGTTCTACTTCGGCCTGCCCGTCGCGATGGTCATCCTCGCCGCCACGGCCGTCCCCATCTTCCAGAAGGCCGGCGTCTATACCGCCTACGAGTACCTCGAGCGCCGCTTCGATGTGAAGACGCGCGCCCTCGCCAGCATCGTCTTTCTCATCCAGCGCGGCGCCGCCGTGGGCCTTTCGTTCTACGCGCCCGCGATCGTGATGAGCGTCATCTTCGGCTGGAACGACCGCGTGACCACACTGATCATCGGCATCGTCTGCGTCCTCTACACAACCAAAGGCGGCGTGCCCGCCGTGGCGTGGACCGACGTCCTGCAGATGCTCATCATCTTCGCCGGCCTCATCCTCGCACTCTTCACCGTCGTCTCGCTCATGCCGAAGGGCGTGGGCTTTGCCGATGCCGTCTACCTCGCCGGAGCCGTCGGCAAGCTCAACGCGGTCGATACCTCGCTCGACTGGAACAACCGCTACAACCTGTGGAGCGGTCTGCTCGGCGGAGCGTTCCTTGCCCTCGGCTACTTCGGCTGCGATCAGTCCCAGGTGCAGCGCTACCTCACCGGCAAGTCCGTGGCGCAGAGCCGCCTGAGCCTGATCTTCAACGGCATGGCCAAGGTGCCGATGCAGTTCTTCATTCTCTTCGTCGGAGCCATGGTCTTCGTGTTCTACCTGTTCGCCCAGCCGCCCATTCTGTTCCAGAAGACGGCGATGGAAGCGATCCGCACGCAGCAGGGCTATGGCACGGTGCAGAGCCGCTTCGATGCCGCCTGGCAGAAGCGCCAGGATGCGGCGCATGCGCTGAGCGCCGCCCGCGCGCGCAACGACGAATCCGCGCTCGCCGCCTCCGTCGCCGGTTACCGCGCCGCGCAGAAGGAAATGGACGCGGCCCGCGGCGCGGGCATCAAACTCTTCGAGAAGGCGCAGGGCAAGCCCGGCTACAACGATACGAATTACATCTTCCTTTCCTTCGTGACCAGGTACTTTCCGGTCGGCGTTGTCGGGCTGGTTATTGCCGTGATTCTCAATGCCGCGATGACGTCCAGCTCGGGCGAGCTCAGCTCGCTCGCCACCGTCAGCGTCATCGATATCTACCGGCGGCTCATGCGGCCCGAGCAGACCGACCGCCACTACCTTCTGATCTCACGCATCTGCACGGCCCTCTGGGGCGCGTGGGCGGTAGTGTTCGCGCAGTATGCCAGGAATCTCGGCTCGCTGGTGGAGGCGGTCAATCAGGTGGGCTCATTCTTCTATCCCGTGCTGCTGGGCGTTTTCGCGCTGGCCTTCTTCTTCCCGAAGGTGCGCGGCAATGCGGCCTTCTGGGCGATGCTCGCGGGTGAGGGCGTCGTGATCGCTTGCGCGGTCTTCACGCACGTGGCTTTCCTCTGGTACAACGTGATCGGCTCGGTTGCGGTTGTCCTCTTCGGCGTTCTGATTGCCGCCGCCTTTCCCGAACCGTCCGGGCACACGCTGCGGAATGGAATCGTCGATTAACCCGGAGCGCAGCTGAAAGTGCCTACGCTACTGCCATCGCGGAAGTTCTCCAGCGCCGTCTCGCCTCGTCCGTTGTGGGTCGGTTACTCATTTGCGCTGAGCGCCAGCGCGCTCGGGATGGTGGCGGAACTTTACTTCCAGCGCTTCACCGGCCAGCAGATTCCATTCCTGTTCGGATTTGCCGCTGTGATCGCCAGTGCCGCGTGGGCAGGCCCCGGCCCCGGTCTGGCGGCCATCCTCGTCACGCTCGTTTGGGCGTCCATCTTCGAAACCCAGCCGGGCGGCTTCGGCAGCGTCGATCTGCTGGTCCGCTCGTTCCTGTTCACCGCCGAAGCCCTGCTGCTCTGCTACGGCAGCGCGCGCATCTGGCGCTTCACGCGCGAGGCGGCCGAAAGCGAGTCGTGGCACCGGCAGCTTGTCGAGACGGCGGGCGAAGGCATCTGGATCCGTGACGCCGCCGGCACAGTGGTCTGGGCAAATCAGCGCATGGCCGATCTGCTGGGGCTGCCGATTGACAAGCTGACAGGCCGCACCGCGGAGGACTTCTTCTTTCCCGCCGACGTCGCGGTCGAGCGCATGCGCCAGGAGGGACTGCGGCCCGGGATTCGCGGGCAGTTCGATCGCCGTCTGCGCCGCTCCGATGGTGCCGAAATCTGGGTGGTGGCCTCCTGCAACCGCACCGCGTCAGGGCCGGACGACGCGGGCACCGTGCTGGACATGATGACGGATATCACCGAACGCCGCCGTGCCGAAGCCGAACTGCGCCGTTCCGAACAGCGCTTCCGCGATCTGTTCGACGGCGTGCTGGAGGGCGTCTACCAAAGCCTGCCGGATGGCCGAATCGTGGCCGCCAACGCCATGCTGCTCGATATGCTCGGGCTCGGCAGCCAGGCGGAGCTGAACGCCATCCACGCGGCGGGCGGACTGTACGCCGATCCCGTCAGGCGTCAGGAACTGCTCGAACGACTGGCGAATGGAGGGCTGCTCCAGCACGTGGAATGTGAGATCCGGCGGCCGGATGGGCGCATCATCACGGTGCTCGAAAATGCCCGTGCGGTGCGCGGCGAGGCCAATGAGGTCCTCTACTACGAAGGCACGCTCGTCGACATCACGGATCGCAAGCGGATGGAGGAGCAACTCCGCCAGGCGCAGAAGACCGAAGCCGCGGGAAGGCTCGCCGGCGGCGTGGCGCACGATTTCAGCCGCATCCTGACGGAAATCGGGGAGCACGCGCGGGTTGCGGTGAGCGCGCTGACGCCTTCGCATCCGGCGCACGAGAGTTGCGTGAAAGTGGTGGAGGCGACCGAAAGCGCGATGGCGCTGACACGGCAGTTGCTTTCGTTCAGCCGCCAGTCGGTGCCGGAAGCCGCGGCGGACGCGAACCGGCCCGTGATCAATCCCGAAGCTCCCGGCGACCGCGGCACGATCCTGCTGGTGGAAGACGATCCGCTGGTGCGCGAACTGACCCGGGACATGCTCGAGCGCCAGGGCTATCGTGCGATCCTTGCCGCCGACGCCGGGGAAGCCGAGCGCGTCGGCGAGAAGCTGGCGCACCTCGACCTGCTCATCACCGACGCGGTGATGCGCGGGACGAGCGGTCCGGAACTGGCACGGCGCTTGCGCCAGACGAGGCCTGAGCTGCGCGTCCTGTATGTCGCCGGCTACGCGGAACCGGCGCTGCGCCACGAAGACACCGCTGTCCCGGGCACGGCGCAGATCGAGAAGCCGTTCTCGGCGGACGCGCTGGAGCGCCGGATTCGTCAGATGCTGGACAAGGCCTGATTCGCCGTCGCGCGGTCATAATAGAGGGCAGCGATATAGAGAGCAGCGATGGGCAAATCCGAGGGCAGCGGCACAGACCGGCGACGATTCCTGCGAAGCACGGCGGCGGGAGCCTTCGGGCTCGCCGCGGGAACTCAGCCCGCCGCTGCCCGCGCCACGGTTGCGGCCGGATTGCCGTCCTCGGCGCGTGTCGCAAAAGATTCCGCCGCCGGTTTGATGGCTGACGTTGCCGGTTCGCTGGGGATTGAATGCCTGGCGGGCGGGCCGGGCATGGAGTTCAGCGAAGAGTCGGCGGTTTCGTTCGCGCATGGTTATGCCGCGGTGCAAGGTGTGCCGATGATGGTGCTGGCCGAAGGGGAGGCCGGCATCCTGCGCGCGGCGCCCGCTCTGCGCCGCGCACTGGAAGACCGCGCGCCGGTATTGATGGTGGCGGCGATGGAATCGCAGCAAGCGCAGCTCGATCTCGACGGGCTGATGCGCAGCGTCACGAAGTGGGACGCGCGGGCGGCTACCGCCGGCGACTTCGTGCACGCGGCGGCGCGGGCTTACTCGGTTGCGATGACAGCGCCTCGCGGGCCGGTACTCATCGCAGCAACCTTCGATGCGTCGGCAGGCACGGATGAGAAGCTGCCGGTGCCTGTGGTGCCGGCGCCGCGCATCGGCGAAGCGGCGGCCGTGACGGAAGCGGCCCGCATGCTGGTGGATGCCGAGCGGCCGTTGATTCTCGCGGGGCATCATGCGCGCGCGCAGAATGCAATCGATTTGCTGGCGGAACTTGCCGAAGCGCTGCAGGCGCCGGTGGAAAGTCGCGGCAGGCTGAACTTTCCCGGCCGCCACCGACTCGCCGGAAACGGCGGGCCGGGTTATGTGCCGGATGTGGTGCTGTGTCTCGAAGCAGACCATGCGCAAACGGGGGCCGGCATCATCCGCATCGCTTCGTCATCGCGCGGGAATGACGACGGAGCGTTCGCCATAGCGGCCGACGCGGCAGCCGCGATGCCGCATCTGATCGAAGCCGTGAAGCAGTGCGTCACCGCCGGTCGGGCCCGTGTAATGGATGCACGCGGAGTCCGGCTCGCTGCCGCGCACCGGAGCATTCGCGATCAGAATGTCGCGCTCGCCCGCGACGCGTGGGAGGCCGGTACGGTCAATGCGGCGCGCATCGCCGCGGAATTGTGGATGCTGCTCGAAGGCGAAGACTGGTCGCTGGTGTCTCCGCAAGGCTCAGTCGAAAACTGGCCGAGCCGCCTGTGGGATATGAAGACGCCGTACAACGCTCCGGTCGCAGTCGCGGCGGAGGGAAGCGGGTTATTCGTTTCGACGGGAGCGGCGATGGCGAACCGGAAGCACGGGCGCGTTTCGCTCGGCATCCATACGGAGCAGGAATTTCTCGCCGCGCCGCGCGCGCTGGAGACGGCGGCGCGATACCGCATTCCGCTCCTGACGATCGTGCAGAGCGAGGGGACGGCGACGGTTGATTGCGCGCGGATCGCGACAGGCTTCGGCGTTGCGGCCGAGGGGCCGATTGCCGAGGCGCGCGGCCTGGCGGCAGCGTTCCGCCGCGGCGTCGAACGGGCGAAGAAAGGCGAGCCGGCGCTGCTTCACGTGGTCCGCGCGAGCATGCCGTCGTGACGACCCATCCGGTCGATATCTGGAAGGTTGCACTGAGCGACGCGATGCGGCTTGTCCTCTCCGCGGAAGAAGCGGAACGGGCTGCGCGTTTCCGTTTCCCGAAGGACCGCGAGCGATGGAGCCGGGCGCGGTCGGCGCTGCGCATGGTACTGGCGAAGTACGCGCGGGTGCAGCCGGCTGAACTGCGCTTTGCGATCGGTCCGCACGGCAAGCCGGCACTGGTGGAAGCGGCGGGCATCGAATTCAATCTGTCGCACGCGCGCGATTACGCGCTGGTGGCAGTGAGCCGCAACGTTCCCGTGGGCGTGGACATTCAGGACATTCGGCCGGGGACCGACATGGCGCTGCTGCTGCGCCGGCTTGGCGAATCGGGCGATGGCGGGACAGCGGAACTCTACGCGCGCTGGGCACGACGCGAGGCCCGCTCCAAGGCCGCGGGCGGCGCGCTGTTCGACCCGCTTCCGCCCGACATCCGCGCGGTCGATCTGCCTGCGCCCGAAGGCTATGCGGCAGCGGTGGCCTTGTGCGGCTTCGAGCCGTGCCCGGCGCGGTTCGAGCTGAGCGCGTGAAACGGTAAAGGCCGGACTGCGGTGAAGCAGCCCGGCCGGGATTTACAGGCAGGCGCGAAGAACTAGAACGAGAAGCCGAACAGGTCGCTCATCACGTTCACGTTCGTATCGCACGCGTGGTTCAGGCACGGCAGACCGAGGCCGCCTTCAATCGACTTCAACAGCGAGAAGTGATTGTAAGGCGCCGAGCTCACCACGCCGTGGGTGCCGTAATTGGTGTCCACGATCGCGAGCACTTTGTTGACGGTCGGCGAGACGCTGTAATCGTCTTCATCCCACACCGCGACGATGGCGTTGCTGCCCTGCTTCCATGCCGGCGACTGCTTGATGGCCATGACGATGCGCTTCAGCGCGATGTCGCCGCGCTGCATCAGCGCCGGGTTGAGGCCGGCCTGCGTGCCGTTGTCATTCGGGTCGTAGTTGCAGAACGGGCCGGCGTTGCCGCGGCCGTGCTGATCGTTGCACTGGTTGGGAGCGATGAACGAGTAGGCGGGCACGGTGCCGGCGCGAAGGTCGGCAAACAGGCCGTTGGAGCCTTCGAAGTCCACGGTGTTGGTCAGATCGCTGCCCGGTTCATAACCTTCCTGAATGCTGCGGAAGTAGACGAACGGGTTGTGCTTGGCGGCGTAGAGATACACGATGCCGGCCTGCGAGAGCGGCGGAGTCAGCGCCGGGGTGATGAGGGCGAAGTTCGTGTTGTTGTTGTAGAAGCCGTCGCTGTAGTTGACCAGATCGGCGCCCTGCGGTCCGAGGCTCTCCTGGTAGCTCTTCCAGGAGCGGCCGCTTTCGGCGAGCTGATCGGCGATGGTCTTGCCGGATGTGTTCGGCGCGCCGGCGATGGACTGCGTGCCGTCGATGTTGTTCACGCCCGGGGCGCCCGAGGCTTCGTTGGTCGTGTCGATCGCCGTGGTGGCGGCGTCCGTGCCGGTGCCGAAGATGGGGCAGATGGGCGGGGAGGACGGATTATCGGTGGAACGTACGCCGGACGCCAGGTTAGTGGTGCAGTAGGCGTTGTGCCAGTCCGGATAGTTGTCGCTCTGGATACCGAAGTTGGAGCCGCCGACGATTTCGAGATAGTTGGTCAGGCTGGGATGTGCGATCGCGAAGTAGTTGGTTGCCGTGTTGGCGAGACTGGTCCACTCATTGGTGAACGGCAGGTTCGGATTGTTCTGCACCTGGCCGATGCCGTGATTCTCCATCATGATGACGAATACATGATCGAGGTGCGGCATGCCGGCCGGGACGGGGCCTTCGGCGGCGAAGGCTGCCGTGACGCCTAAAATGCTCAGGATTGCGATCTTCAGCTTCACTGTTTGGGGATGCTCTCTTTCGGGGAATTTTACGCGCCGCGCGGGGACTGCATGATCACGCCGGCGCGGCGACTCTCGCGAAAGATAGCAGGAGAACGGCTGCTGTTTCGTTACGAAAACACGAACACGGGATGAAATGAATCCGCGCCGGATGTGCCGCTACCGCTGTCAGTAACAGCCCGGTGAGCGCACCGTGAATTCCGCGCGACAGCTACTTTTCCGGCCGGTAAAAGCTGCCGCCCACCGAGCGCATCACCGCTCCCCACAGAGCCTTGCCCAGTTCCGGCAGTTCTTCCATGTGAACGGGAATTGCCTGCACGTGCAGCCCCGCCATTTCGTCCTTCGTGCCGGCGCCCCAGGTGACGCGCTCCGGCGGCGAGTTGGGATTGCGCGGATTGGCCGCGGAGTTGTCGTAGACGAACTCCATCTCGATGCGCGAATCGGCGGGCAGGCGGATGGGCTGCGCGTACTGAAACTGGTCCTGCCAGTTGAAGTCCCAGTCGCGCAGATTCAGCAGCCACTGTTTTTTTCCGCCCGGCAGGATGGCCCAGCCGCGCATCTCGCGGCACAGCAGATGGGCGTGCGGGATGATGCCGATGGCGTCAACGGCGATGGGCGTGGTGAAGTGTTCGCGGACCACGTAATGCGCCTCGCCGGGCGGGATGTCGATGCGCTTCGATGCCACGCCGACGTCGACGACGCGGCGCACCGGCGGCCGGTCGGTGAAGTAAAGGCCGACCGTCCACTGGTCGCGCTCGGGCCGGCCGTCGGGATGATAGTGAACCTGGGCGACGAGTTTGGAGCGGGCGGCGAGCGGCACAGCGGCGCCTTCCGGCAGGCGGATCGGTGCCATGCCGGGCGACCAGCCGCCAAGCCCTTCGGTGGGCAACAGGCCGACGCTGCCGAAGCACGGATAGCGGGGTTCGTGGCGCGACTGTGCGGAATCGGTGAAGAGCAGCGCATGGTGCACGACGCGGCGGTTGGAGGGGCGGAATTCCACGGCGCGGATGAAGCGGTCGCGCGGCACATCCATGGGGACGATGAAGCATTCGTAGAGGTCGCCGCCGTCGGCCGGGACATCGAAGGATTCGGGAAGCTGGACGACGAGATCGGGCGTGCCGAGTTGCCAGTCGTCGGGGAAGGCGGGCGCTTTGGGGAGCAGTGCGGGATTGCCCTGCGGCGCGCCGGCGGCGGCCCAGCGCCGGAGGGTCTGGATTTCGGCATCGCTCAGACGCCGTGAGCCGGCGAAGTGGTTGTAGCCCTCGACCGGCTTCCAGGGCGGCATGCGGCGGGAGGCGGTGACGTCGGCAATCAGGCGCGCGCGCTTCCTCGCGTCCTCGTAAGTGAGGAGAGGGAAGGGCGCGACTTCGCCTTCGTGGTGGCAGGTGGCGCAGCGGCGATAGAGGATCGGCGCCACGTCCTTCGTGAAGACGGGCGTCAGGACAGGCGGTGGCGTCAGGACAGGCGGCGGCGCGGAAGTCGATCCGGGAATCGCGCCGGGGATTGCGGCGGCGGCCAGCAGCAGCGCGAGCATTCCACTTCATCGTAGACCCGCCGGGCCCGCCCGTCGATGGGGCGCCGCTGCGGGAACCAGGTTTCAAGCCCGGGTTCAGCGCGAAGTTCTGCGCCCGCGCCGTGCCCCGGCAACGGCGCCAACGGTCAGGCCGATTCCGGCCAGCGCGAAGGTCGCCGGCTCCGGGGTCGAACCGTTTACGGCGGCACCGGCGCCGCTGACGGTCAGGCTGGCGCCGCCATCCAGTATCTGCGCGGCCGCGTCCAGTTGCGCGCCCTGCGTGAAGTGCACTGATCCGGGTGCGAGCGAGGCGACCGAGGTGGTGTAGATGTAGTTCGTCCCGCGCCCGTACTGGAATAGCTCCAGTTCGCCGTTGACCAGCGCCGAGCCGGCCACGCCGGCGACGCCCGTGCTGCCGAGGTCGATGGCGATCCCGGTCACCGGGCTTATCTCGTATAGCTCGTCGTTCTGCCCGCCGCGTCCCGCCGTATAGAAGAGTTCGGTGGCGGTGGCCGAAAGACTGGTGTCGTACGCTCCGTTGGCGGGCGCGATGCCGGTGGGCCCGATTTCGGTCGCCGCGCCGGTCGCCGAATTGATCGAGTACAGGTTCGACGACTGATCGATTTCGTAAAGCCCGCTGCCGGTACCGGCAAACGCCGCCGCCGACAGGTTCCTGCGTGTGCTTCCCACGAGGCTCGCCGTGCCGGTCAGGGGATCGACGCTGAACAGGTTGTTGCCGAAGTCCTCCAGATAGTACAGCCCGTTGAGCGCGGCGATGCCGGCCGCGGCGGACGAAATCGGCAGATTCGAGATCTGCGTGTAGGCGCCGGTGACGTCGTTCAGCACGCCGAACCGGTGGTCGTAGAAATCCACGCCCAGCAGGTTGCCGAACAACGCCGGCGCGGATGCGGCCACGAGGGCGACGACGGCTGTGCGTACAAATATTCCGCGGGATGCACTGGACACGCCGCGGCGGTGCCATTGCCGAAAATCTGATGTCATGTGCGGAACTGATCGGCGGATACACGCCGGAACTTTAGCCCGGCGCCGCGCACCCGGTTCAGCGGTTCGAAAGAAATCGTACGCGCCGAATCAATTACATACGGCGATTACCCGCTTGTTGCGCCGGTTTCGCGTGCTAGCTTCTGGCCAGGGAGCCACGCCGTCACCATCGTGGCAGCCGCGCGGGACTTGTTCCCGCCGGCCCGGGCGCAGCGGCGCGCCGTATGTGCCGTCGTTGTGCCGGTTCCCGAATCCCGCGTGCGCCGGGAGCGCGCCGGCATCGCTGAATCAGGAGGAAAATCGCATGAAGCTCGTTGTTTTGAATCTGGCAGGCTTATGGCTCGCCGCGGCGCTCAGCGCCCAGACCGTTACCGTCACCGTGTCCAGCCAGGGCAATCAGGTGATCACCGAAACCACCGGATCTTCGCCCCAGGGTGCAACGCTGGCGCGCGTGGACGTCTGTTCAGACGGAGACACCGATACCAACATCAGCACCTCGCGCATCTCCGCCGCACTGACGGTGGCGGAAGGATATTCGATTTACGGCTCCGACGTGGTGGACGCCGTGCTGACCGTGCTGCAGCAGCGCGACGTATTCACCCGCGCCCAGAAGATCGTGGCCGCCGGAGCCGGCACCGCGACGCTGATCACGGCGCTCTTCAAGACGCTCAGCCCGACCGCGATTGCCGTGCTGCAGGCGGCGCCGGCCATCGCCAGTGCCGTATTGCCGGCGGTGGTGGATGCGCGCGATCTGGCGGCGGTGAGCAAGAAGATCCTCGCCGACAACTCAACGCTGGCGCTGGGCAAAAAGGGCAGCGGCAACGATTGCCATACGGGCCTGGTCGTTGCCATGACAAGTTCCGTGAAGATCGATCACATCGCCGTACAGTGAAACCGGCGCGCGCGGCGGCGGCAGCAGGCTACAGGAAGTAGTCTTTCACCTTGTCGAGCAGCCCCTTTTCGTGCGGCTCGTTGTCGGGCGGCATGGTCTCGGCAAGCTGTTCGAACAGTTTGCGCTGCTCGCGGGATAGTTTGGTCGGGATCTTCACGTTGATGTGAACCACCACGTCGCCGCGTCCGCGTCCCTGCACTTCCGGCACGCCGCGCCCCTTGAGGCGCAACTCGGCGCCATTCTGGGTGCCTTCGGGAACCGGGAGCCGGTGCGGCCCTTCGAGCGTGGGCACGGGGATTTCGTCCCCGAGCACGGCCTGCGCCACCGTGATCGGCACGGTGCAGTGCAGGTCGTTATCGACGCGTTCAAAGACGGGGTGATCCTTGACGGTGAAGAAAATGTAGAGGTCGCCGGTGGGTCCGCCGTTGGCGCCGGGCTGGCCTTCGCCGGCCACGCGCAGGCGGTTGCCGTCGCCGATGCCGGCCGGCACGGTGACGCGCAGCTTCTTGTTCACGCGGCGCGCGCCTTCGCCCCGGCAATCGCGGCAGGGCTGCTTGACGATCTGGCCGGCGCCGCCGCAACTGGAACACGTGCGGCGGACGGAAAGAAAGCCCTGCGAGTAAGTCTGTTCGCCGCGACCGTGGCAGGCCGGGCACGTGATGGTTCCGCTGCCCGGTTCGGCGCCCCTGCCGCCGCAGTGGCCGCAGGCTTCGAGCTTGGGAATCTGAATCTCGACCGCTTTGCCGAAGGCCGCTTCCTCGAAGGTCAGCGTCATGTCGTAGCGGAGATCGTCGCCCTTTTGCGGGCGGTTGCGTCCACCGCCGCCGCGCTGCCCGAAGGCATCGCCGAAGCCGAAGACCTGGCTGAGAATATCGCTGAGGTCGACCGAGGACGGGTCGAAGCCGCCGCCTCCGCCGCCGGACAGGCCGGCGTGGCCGTAAGCGTCATAGGCCGCGCGCTTCTGCGGGTCGGAAAGCACGCTCCAGGCTTCGGCCGCTTCCTTGAACTTTTCTTCGGCCGTGTGGTCGTCCGGATTGCGGTCGGGATGGTACTGCAGCGCCAGCTTTCGATAGGCGCTCTTCAGCTCCGTTTCGGCCGCGCCGCGGGCTACCCCGAGCACTTCATAGTAATCTCGCTTCGCTGCCGGCATAGCGAATTATGCGCGTACCGCGACCTTCACCATGGAAGGACGCAGCAGTTTTCCTTTAAAGTTATAGCCGCGCTGGAACTCGGCCAGCACGGTGCCGTCTTCGGCGTCGCTTGTCTCCACGCGCTCGATGGCCTGGTGGAGATGCGGATCGAACTGCTCGCCGGTGGCCTTGATCGGCTCGAGCCCGGCCTTTTTCATCAGATCGTACATGCGGCCGTGGATCAGTTCAATGCCCTTCTGGTAATCGGCACTGGCGCATTCCACTTTCAGGGCGCGGTCGAAATCGTCCAGCACGGGCAGCAGTTCGCGCATGACTTCCATGCCTGCGTACTGCACGAAATCCGCTCTTTCCTTTTCGGTGCGTTTGCGGAAATTGTCGAACTCGGCCTGGCGGCGGAGCAACAGTTCTTTTAGTTCGTCGCGCTCTGCCTTGTAGCCATCCCGTTCGGCCGCGACCGGATCGGTTTCCGCGGGCGGGTCGGCCTCGGCGGTCTTCGGGGCGGTCCCTTTTTCTTCCGGAATCGGATCGTGTGTATCTTTTTTCACAGTTGCGTTGTCAGCTTCCACGTTCATTTTCAGGTTAGCATCGCGCCGGCGGGCCATCAGTCCCGCCAGATGCTTCCGAATCGCCACCCGCGCTAGGCCTGCAGCTCTTCGAAGGCGCGCCCGATCTGGGCCACCGTCGCAATCGCCTTCTCGTAATGCATGCGCATGGGGCCGAGCACTGCGATCCTTGTGCGCAGGCCCGAGGGCAGATTGACCGTCACGCCGATCAGCGTCAGGGCTCCCATGGCCGGATGCGCTTCGCCGAGGCCGACGTGGATGCCGAGCGCGCCGCCGGCCGCCGGTTCCAGAAAGCGGTCCAGCAGGGCCACCACGTGGCGTTTTTCTTCGAGCGCGCGGAACAGTTCCCGCATGTGCTCGCGCGTGAGGTGCAGGTCGAGTCCCACCAGCCAGGATGCTCCGTCCATGGCCAGCTGCGGATCGTGATCCACCTGCAGCAGGCCCTTCTGGTAGAGCAGATTCAGCCGTTCCAGCACGGCGTCGTACATGGCGCGCTCGGTTTCGATGCGGCGCAGCATTTCGGCGCGGGCGCGTTCCAGCGTCCAGCCGCTGAAGTTGATATTGACGTAGTTGCGCAGCTGGGTGAGGTCGTCCGGCGACATTTCGCGGTCCAGCGTGACGACGCGGTTGCGGACCATGCGGTCGCGCGTGGCGACGATCATGAGCACGCGGCGGTCGGAGAGGCCGATCAGTTCGATGTGCTCCAGTTCCTGCGAGGTGGCCGGCATGGCGGCGGCGATGCCGACGTTGCGCGTGAGTTCGGTGAGCATGCGGGAGGCGACCTCCACGCGGTCTTCGAGGGAGTCGCAGGCCTGCAGGCGGCTCACGATGCGGTCGCGTTCAAAAGCGGGCAGCGGCTGCAGGGGCACGGCCGAGGCAAAATCGCGATAAGCCTGTTCGGTCGGGATGCGCCCGGCCGAGGTATGGGGCTGGGCGAGATAGCCGTCTTCGGCCAGTTCCGCCATCACGTTGCGAATGGAGGCCGGGCTGAGAGCCAGGTGCTGGAAGCGCGACACCGTGCGCGAACCCACGGGTTCGCCGGTTTCGATGTACTCCCGCACGACGGCATGCAGGATCAGCCGTTCCCGAGCGGTAAGTTCGCGACCTGAGAGCTGCATATCTCTACTCTCTAATATACTGGAGGCTCCGCGGCACTTTCGTAACGCGCGTCGCTGAACTCCCTTCAGAACATAAGTGTTTGCAGGTTACCTCACGAGGGATCCCTCCTGCAGTGCCGCTTCGCTGTGGCTGCCGCTGATGGGGTTGCTTCCGTTGCAACTTCAGGCGGACAGTGTCGTGACGGACAACGTTGGGTAAAACCCGCACGGGATTGCGTTCGACGGCGCCAGCATCCGGGTGGCAAACAATGAAGACGGGAAGCTGTGGGAACTGCGCGCCGCATCGGGGAATGTGGTCGGCGCGGATCCGGTGGGCATGCGGCCGCACGGAGGGACCTTCGAAGGAACTTACATCCGGGTGACGAAAGCGGGCGACGTGGCGCTGACGGCGAGAGTGGGCTGAGTGCAGATAAGAGTGGTGATCTTGCTGCGGTAGCGGCGCCTTTGTCCAGCGAGCTTCCGCGAAGTGTCGCCAGCGGATCATTCCAGGCCAACTTCGCTACGCTCGCTCCGTTTCCATTCCCGCCCCCCTTCGCCCCCGCCGCGCGCACCGGTTTGACATGATATTACCGATGTCTCAACCGAACACTCTCCTCGAACTGATCCAGGCAGCGCCTGGCGACCGCACCGCGATCATTCTGCCGGACGCCGGCATCCGCGTCAGCTATCAGCAACTGCGCGATCAGGTCATCGAAATGGCCAACGCGCTTGCGTCGCTCGGCATCACGCGCACCGACCGCGTTGCCACGTATCTGCCCAACGGCCTGCCGGCCATTGTGAGCTTCCTCGCCGCCTCGGTTGCCGGTGTGTCCGCTCCGCTCAACCCGAACTATCGCGAAGACGAAGTCAGCTTTTACCTTGAAGACACGAACGCGAAGATCCTGCTGCTGCCGCCGGATGGCGCCGAAGCCGCCCGCAAGGCCGCCGAAGGCCGCGGCGTGGCGGTTCACATCCTCGAAATGGACGCCAACGGATACGTCCGCATCGCCGGCGCGCCCATGGATAAGATCTCCTCGCTGCCCACGGGCGACGACCTCGCGCTCGTTCTCCACACCAGCGGCAGCACGGGCCGCCCCAAGCGCGTGCCCATCCTGCACCGCAACATTGCCGCCTCGACGCACAACATTGTGGCGACCTACAACCTTTCACCGGACGACGTTTCACTCTGCGTGATGCCGCTGTTCCACGTGCACGGCCTCGTGGCCTCCACGCTCGCGACGCTCCTTTCGGGCGGCGCGGTGGCGGTGCCGAACAAGTTCAACGCGCTGTCTTTCTGGCGCACCGTAAAAGACACAGGCGCCACGTGGTATTCCGCCGTGCCCACCATCCACAATCTGCTGCTTTCGCGCGCGGGTAATGAGAAGGTGGCGGCGGCCGAAGGGCTGCGTTTCATTCGTTCATGCAGCGCGTCGCTGCCGGCCGAGATGATGGAGCAGATGGAGCGGATCTTCGGCGTGCCCGTGCTGGAAGCTTACGGGATGAGCGAAGCGTCGCACCAGATGTCGTCGAATCCGCTTCCTCCCGCCGAGCGAAAGCCGGGTTCCGTGGGAGCCGGAACGGGCGTGAAGATCGCGATCATGGACGAGGCCGGCAACCTGCTGCCGACGGGCACGCGTGGCGAAGTGGTGATCCAGGGGCCGAACGTGGTGTCGGGCTACGAGAACAATCCGGAAGCCAACGCGAAGTCGTACACCAACGGCTGGTTCCGCACCGGCGACCAGGGTTTTCTCGATGAAGACAACTATCTGACGCTCACCGGCCGCATCAAGGAACTGATCAACCGCGGCGGCGAAAAGATCGGCCCGCGCGAGATCGACGAAGTGCTGCTGGCGCATCCCGCCGTGGCCGAAGCGGTCTGCTTCGGCGTGCCGCATCCGCGCTGGGGCGAGGAAGTGGAAGCGGTGGTGGTGCTGAAGGAAGGCGCGGAGGCGAACGAAGCCTCGGTCCTCGCCTTCTGCAAGGAGCGCCTCGCCGACTTCAAGACGCCGAAGAAGATCTACATCACGACTTCGATTCCGCGTACCGCAACGGGCAAAATCCAGCGCGGCGCGGTGGCGAAGGCGATGACCGGAGCGTCGGCGTAAGCGCCGGCGCGAAGCAGCGGAGGACCATCCATGCGATTTCTGATTGCGGGTGCCGGCGCGATCGGCGGCTACATGGGCGCACTGATGTCGCGCGCGGGACTGGACGTTACGCTGTTCGCCCGCGGCGCGCATCTGGCGGCGATGCGCGACCGGGGACTGCGCGTTCTCAGCGAGGCCGGCGACTTTGAAACGCGTCCGCGCGTGATTGCCGATCTTGCCGAGGCCGGGCAGCCGGACGTCATCATTCTGGGCGTGAAGGCTCATGCGCTGACGTCGCTGGCCCCGCAACTGACGCCGCTGATCGGACCGGAAACGACCGTGGTCAGCACGCAGAACGGTCTTCCGTGGTGGTACTTTCAACTGGGCGCGGGCGAGCAGACCGGGCTGACGCTGGAGTCGGTGGATCCGGGCGGCGTGATCGGCAGGGCGATCGATCCGGCGCGCGTGCTGGGATCGATCGTTTATCTGGGGACGGAAGTGGTGGAGCCGGGCGTGATCCGCCACACCGAAGGCAACCGCATCTCGCTGGGCGAGCCGGACGGCACGCGTTCGGAGCGGCTGAAGGCGATCGCCGCGGCGCTGATTCAGGCCGGGCTGCGCGTGCCGGCGACGGCGCGGTACCGGCAGGAGATCTGGGTGAAGCTGCTGGGCAATGTGGCGTTCAATCCGATCAGCGCGCTCACGCGGGCGACGCTGGTGACCATGGCGCGCGACGCCGAAGTTTGTCCCGTGGTGAAGAACATCATGATCGAAGTGGAAACGGTGGCGAACCGGCTCGGTATTGAGCTGCCGATTTCCATCGAGCAGCGGATTGCCGGAGCCGAAAAAGTGGGCGAACACAAGACGTCCATGCTGCAGGATCTGGAAGCGGGACGGCCCATGGAACTGGAGCCGGTGGTGGGCGCGGTGGTGGAACTGGGCGAGAAGCTCGGTATAGCGATGCCGCACACGCGCACGGTTTATGCCTGCACGAAGCTGCTCGGCGCAACGGCAGCGGCAGGGGGACAGAAAGCGTGAGCGAAACGCAAGCCGGCGCACCAGCAGTCAGCAGATGGGTCCGGCTGGTCTCGGCGGTCTTCGCCATGATCATGATCGGCAACTTTCAGTACGCCTGGACGCTGTTTGTGAAGCCGCTGATTGCGGCCACGCACTGGAAGCTGTCCGACGTGCAGTGGGCCTTCACCTGTTTCGTCACGTTCCAGACGTGGGCGATGCCGTTTGCCGGGTGGATGATCGATCGTATCGGGCCGCGCCTGTTTCTCACGGCGGCGGGCGTGATTTGCGCGGTGGGCTGGGCCGGGCTCGGCATGGTTCACACGCTGCCGATGCTGTACGCGCTGTATTCGATGACGGGCCTCGGCGCGGCGCTCGTTTATTGCGGTTCCACCGGCATGGGACTGAAGTGGTTCCCGGACCGGCGTGGACTGGCGGCGGGGCTGATCTCGGCCGGATTCGGTTCCGGCGCGGCGCTGTTTGTCGGCTTTATTGCTTATACGATCCGTACGGCGGGCTACCAGACGGCGTTCCTTTACACCGGTGTGTTTCAGGGGTTTCTGATTGTGGTGGCGGCGCAGTTCCTGCATAACCCGAAACCGGGCGAAGTGCCGGCGTCGCTCGCATCGAAGACCAAAGCGCGCACTCACGGGGTGGATTTCAACTCGTGGGAAATGCTCGGCACGCGGCATTTTTATCTGATGTTCGCGATGGCGCTGATGATGGGAGTCGGCGGACTGATGGTGACGGCGCAGGTGGCTCCGATGGCGGAGACCTTCAAAGTCGGAAGCGCGGCGCTGAGTCTTTCGCTGATGCTGAATCCGCTCGCCAATGGCGGCGGGCGTCTTTGCTGGGGCTGGGTGTCGGATCACCTGGGTCGTGAAAAGACGATGTCGCTGGCCTTTTTTTTGCAGAGCCTGATTCTGATCGGTGTGGTGCAGTTCGGCGGCAGGACTCCGGCGCTGTTCGTGACCTTCGTTGCGCTGGTGTTCTTTACGTGGGGGCCGGTGTACTCGCTGTTCCCTTCGGCGTGCGCGGATTTTTTTGGTGCGCGGTACGCCAGTTCGAATTACTCATTTCTGTATAGCGCCAAGGGGATGGCGTCTATCGTGGGCGGCGGCGTGGCGGCGATTCTGTTCGAGAAGACCGGATCGTGGAGCTACGGCTTTTACGCGTGCGCCGGGATGGCGCTGATTTCGTCGATGTGCGCGCTGCTGCTGAAGAGCATGCATCTGCCGGTGAAGAGCGCCGCGGCACACACCAAGCCGTAATCGCCTGGCGCCCGCACGGCGCCTGGCACCGCGACGACATTGAATGCCTGCACGCCGCTGCGCGCAGGACGCGGAATACCGCGCCAGTCTCCATGTCTTAGCCCGCAGGCTTGTAACCCACGGTCTTGTAACCCACGGTCTTGTAACCCGCACAACCCGACGGGCCGGGTGGTGCGGGGCGTTCGCGGCTTTGCTGCCTACGGCTGGTAGGGCAGGAACACCTGGTTGCTGGTGTTCTGATCCTGCGTGACCGTCATCGTGAGGTTGCCGGCGGGCAATCCGGGCGGCACCTGGAAGTTGATCTGGTAGAGGCCGACGAGGCCCGGCGTGAGTCCCGCGAAGGCGATCGGGTAAGTGGCGCCATTGAGGGTCAGGGTGGGCGGATCGAGAGCCTGCGCCGGTGTTCCCGATGGCGATGCGCTGCCGTCGGTGACCTGCTGGTTCACCGCGCCGAGCCCGACCAGATAGGTGACGAGGTATTCGCCCGACCTGGCTGGCGCGCTCTGGCTGACCAGAGCACCGGAGGCCGAGTGCTGGGCGATGATCGTTCCATCACCGAACGCCGCGATGCCGGGCGTGGCCGGGGCGAGCTGCAGGGTCTGCGGCGTGGTGATGGCGCCGTTGGCCTGCAGGACCACCTGATATTGCTGGTTGCCCTGGAGTTCGAACGGGACCTGGGCGTTGACCTGTGTCGGGCTCACATAGAACAGCGGAGCCGGCAGGCCGCCGATGATGACGCTGGTGCCGTTGAGCGTGGTCGGTAGTGGCAGCGTGGTCGGCTGCACCGTGAGGTTCGCCAGATTCTGTCCGTAAATCTGGATGATTGTGCCGGGGGCGACCGAAGTTCCCACCAGCGCGGTGAAGCTGCCGAGCGTGCCGTTCGGAGTGAGCGTCGGGGCGGCGTTGGGCGTCACGGCTCCGGCAAGAGTGCCGGTGGCGGTGGCGAGACCGGGCGCGGTGGCCCGGGCGCTGATGCTGACCTGTGCCGCGGTCTTGCGCGGCGTCCAGGTGCCGGCGTAAAGGCCATGGCCGGGGTCGGCGGACGAAAGCACCATGGGCGCATCGCCGTTGCTGAAGGTGGCGACAATCTGGCCGTTACTGACGGCGTTGCCGCAATCGTCGGCAAGCTGGACGGCGATCGGCGTTGGCCACGAAGCGGGCGCCGAGAAGTTGTTCACCAGACCGGTCTGCGCGATCGCGAGCTTGCCTGGAGTGCAGCCGGCGAGCGGTTTGGCAACACCGGCCGGGCGCGCTTCCGTGACGCTGGCGCCGGTTGCGGGTGTGCTGGTGCCGGCGGCCACAATCAGCGTGACGTTGGTGCTGCGGACGGCCTGGCCGGCGAAGGCGTAGCTCACCTGGCCGGAGTAAATGCCCGCCTGAAGTCCGGTGGTGTCCACCGAAACGCTGGTGACAGCCGGATTGGTAAGCGAAGTCGTCCCCGTGTTGGGGGATACCGAGAGCCAGTTTCCGGTAGACGCAGCCTGCGCCTGGAAGGTGAGCGGCAGCGCGGAACCCTGGAATATGGTCACGTTCCGCGGGCCGGGATTCTGGCCGACGGTGGTGAGGAACAGCAGACCCTGCGGCTCCGGATCGGGTCGCGAAGGAGTTGTGGCCGGGCTCACGTTGAGCACCACCACGTATTCCTGCGGCGAATTGGCCACGCCGCTGGCAGTGACTTCAATATCGCCGTAGTAGGCGCCGGCCGGCAGTTTCGAGGCCACCGAGGGATCGATGGAATAAGTGGCCGAACTGCTCTGCCCCGCGGAACTGCTGCCGCTGGTCACGCCGGGTATCAGCCAGGTGGCGCCGGGCAGCACTTTCGCCGACCAGTTGACGGGCGTCGTGCTGTTGCTGCCGACGAGGAACGAGCCGCTCGAGTTGCCCGGAGCGCCGCCCTGCTGCATGAGGAACTGCGAGCCGGAAGGAGCCAGCGTCATCACCGGATTCGCCGTGACGAAGAGCGTCACCGGCACCGAACCGCGGCCGGCCGAGGTGACCACGTCGACCTGCGTGCGGAAGCTTCCCGGCCCGGTTGCGGCCGGGTTGACCGTAACGGTGAGCGAAGGAATCGTGCCGCCGGCGATGGTGGACGGTACGCCGGACACGCTGCACCAGGAAGCTTCGCAGGTAATGGATCCGACTCCGAGCGATCCGCCGCCGGAGTTCGAAATGCTGAGCGTCTGGCTCAGCGGCGACACGTTCCCCGGAGGTGTGGCGTAGCTCAGCAGATCGCTCAGGATCTGCAGCTGCGGCGGTGTGGTGACGACTGCCAGCGAGACGGCGATGTTTTGTGAACGTCCGGCGCAGGCGTTGGTGGTGCAGGTGACCGTGACAGCCGCTGTATAGTTTCCGGCCGGGAGCGAAAGCGCAGCACTGTTCAGGCTGACCGATAGAACGGCGGGCGTGGTGCCGCCACTCGACACCGAAAGCCAGTTTGCGCTGGCGCTCTTCGCCACGGTGAAGCCGAGCTGCACGGGCGGCTGCGTCTGCGTGGATTCCACCCCGACGGAATTGCCGAAAGGCAGTACGGCTGCCGGCGCGTTCAGCGTGAAGCTGAGCGATCCGGTGGAGAGGGCGAGATCGGCGGCGAACGGACGAACCGTGATCGAGTACGTCGCGCTGCCTGTATTGGCCGCGGCATCGGTGGCCGTGACGGTGAACGAGTAGGACTGCTGCTGCGCCAGCGGGCCGGAAGGCGTGCCGCTCAGGGTGCCATCCGAACTCAGGCTCAGGCCGGGAGGCAGGCCGCTGCCGGCCGACCAGGTGAAGGTGCCGAAACCGCCGGTGGCGGAGAACTGCGCGCCGGGGTATTCGATCGTCGCCATTCCGGCGGGAAGCGGCGAGGGCGTCGTGATGGTGACCGGCGAGGCCTTGATGGTGACGCTCACCGAGGACAGCGACGTGGTGCCGATGGAATCGGTCACCAGCACGCCAAAGCTGTAGCTGCCCGGCGTGGTTGGGGTGCCGGACAGGCCGCCAAAGCTGTTCAGGGATGTGCCGGCGGGCGGGGTGCCGCTGCTGATCGAAACGGTATAGGGCGGGATGCCGCCGGTGATGCCGAGCTGTGAAGTGAACGGTGTGTTCACCTGTCCGCCCGCGACACTGGTGGAGACGACGATCGGGGCCGGCTTTGCAAACGTGATGGAGAAGCTTCCCGATGCGCTGGAGCCCGCGGAATCGGTCACCCGCACACTGAACGAGTAGGTGCCGTCGGCAGTGACTTTGCCGCCGATGTAACCGGCGGGGCTGATGGTCAGCCCGGTCGGGAGGCCGGTCGCCGTGAAGGAATAGGGCTGCAGGCCGCCGGCAGCACTGATGGCCGCAGAGTAGGCGACGCCAGCCGTGCCCGATGCAAGTGCGCCGCTCGAAGCGAGCCCCAGCACGTTGATGGTGATGGAGCCCGAGGCCGAGCTCTGCAGCGAATCGCGAACCGTCACGATGCCGCTGAAATTGCCCGCCTGCGAGGGCGAACCGCTGACGGCGCCGTTCGCAGCATTCACCGAGACTCCGGCCGGCAGACCCGTGGCCGAATACGAATACGGGGGCACGCCGCCCGATGCCGAGAAGCCCGCCGATACCGACCCGCCCACCGCGGTGTTGAAGGTTCCGCCGCCGGTGATCTTGACCGGTAACGGGACAACCGGCGGGGCGGGTGAAACGGATGCCTTATAGGTGGCGCTCGCGGTCACCTGGTTCACGGTGTCGGTGACGGTGACTGTGAAGGTGGTGGTTCCGAGCCCGACAGAATTGCCGCTCAGGACACCCGACGCCGACATATTCCAGCCCGCCGGAAGCCCGCTGGCCGACCACGTATAGGTGCCGGATCCGCCCGTGGCGCTGAAGTTCACAGGGCCGTAGGCAGTTCCCGCTACGCCGCTTGGCACGTTGGCGGGCGAGATGGTGATGGTGATCGGGGGAAGTTCGCCCGAAATGGCGTACACGGGATACAAAGTGCCCGGGGTGCCGTTGCCGGCCGAGAGCCAGTTGGAATTGATCTGCGTGGTATCGCCGTACCGCTCCTGGCCGGATTGCGCCCCGGTACCGCCGCCCAGCGGCCGGTTCTGAACGCCGCACGTGTTGCTGGTTCCGGTCCAGACGTAGCCGTTATATGCGGTTCCGGACGGCGTGAGGTTGACCCCCTGGGTGCCCAGTTGGCCGGCAGTACAAATGGCCGGCATGGAGGAGCCGATGAGGTTGCCCGCCAGATCGTACACCGGCGC
Organism: uncultured Acidobacteriia bacterium; assembly: GCA_903828455.1. GTDB lineage: Bacteria > Acidobacteriota > Terriglobia > Bryobacterales > Bryobacteraceae > BOG-234. The sequence continues at coordinate 74,603 of CAIKMJ010000077.1, forward strand.
GGTGGAGGGTCCGATGTTGGTCAGCGCCGTGACGGCCGAGGTGCCGCCAACCACGGTCCACGTGGTCCCGAGCGCGGCGAGGGCGGGCACGCTGTTGGCCTGACTGGTGACAAAGGTGTTGTAAGTGTTGATGTCGGTGGAAGTGCCATCCACCGTCCCCGACGTGACAAAGATCAGACGGTATTTTCCGCCGGAGGACAGCGACGGCGGGACGGTGACGATGCTGGTTGCCGGGACCGGCGTCACGCTGGTGGCGTGGGAGAGCGCGGATCCGTTGTAAATAACCGTTAAGGCTCCCGCGGTGTTGACGCGGAAGAGAGCCGAATAACCGGAGCCGATCACGTAATCGCCGGTGCCGGGGTCGATGGTAAGCCCCAGCAGTTCGCAGGTTACGCCGCAGAGGTTCGCGCCGCTGGCGACGGTGGTTCGCGCTCCGGAGGTGGGGTTGACCTTGTAGAGCGCGGTTGCGCTGTAGTCGAGGTACAGGTAGTTTTCGCTCGAATCGACGATCAGGCCGCCCGCAGTGCCGGCATTCGAGGCGACGGTGGTGGCGACGCCCGCGGCCGTGAAGCGCCACACTTTGACGGTGCTGCTGTCGTCGGAAACGACCACGTAGGTGCCGAAGTACGTCCCGTCGGTTGTGTCGACCGCAACGTAGGTATCCTGCAGTTCGCTCGGGGACTGCACGGGGAAGGGCGCGAGTTTGGTGAGCCCCGAACCATCGGCTGCGTTGACGGTGTAAATCGCGTCGTTCGAGTTATCGACGAAAACGACTTTGCCGCGGCTGTTGTCGACGGCGACGCCGCCATAGCCGCCGGTCAGCGGCGTGGTCCAGAGGATGGTGCCGGCCGGCGAAATCTTGACGATTCCGCTGCCGTCATGGGCGTAAATATTGCCTTGGGAATCGGCGGCGATGTCGTTCGGATGGCACGTGGTGCCGGAGCAAATCGACTTCGTCGTTGTGCTGTTGGGCGTGATGCTGACGATGTTGCTGGCCTGGTTCGCCACGGCGAAGTTCCAGGCGCTGGTGCTGGCCGGAGCAATGGGCAGCGTGAACGTCTGGGTTGCCGTATTGAGCGCCGAATCGGTCACCTGCACGGTGAAGGTCAGGTTGCCGGATATGGTCGGGGTGCCGGTAAGCGCGCCGTTCGAAGCGAGCGAAAGACCGGCCTGCGTGACTGTTCCGGCCGTGACAGTGAAGCTGTAGCCGCTGCCCGAGCCGCCCGAGGCCGCGAGCGTTTGGCTATACGAGGTGCCCCGCGTGGCGGAAGGCAGCGAACTGGTGGTGATGGAGAGGCTGGCAACTCCAAGCACCGACGAGATCGCATAAAAGTGCTGGAGATGGTTGCTGGATTGAACGATTGCCCCGTCGTTGATCCAGCGGCTGTTGGTTGAACCGGTGTTGCCCTGGATGGTTCCCGAACTGCCGGCCAGTGGATACGCGGAGATCGATCCGTCGGCGTTCGACCCCGTCCAGATACCGAAGTTCGGTACGTAGTTGCCGGTCTCCTGGATATCGATACCCGACAGAAGAGTGCCCGAGAAGAGTTGCGTAACGTTGGCCGCGATCTCGGTGCCGTCCAGCCCGTAAATCGGGACATTGGTACCGGTAGCGCCGATATTCGTGGCGGCGGAGACGGTTGCGGTGGATGCGATCACCGTCCAGGTTGCGCCCAGCGAGGCGAGCGCCGGAACGCCGTTCGCGATGGACTGAACACTTGCGTTGTATGTGGTGATGTCGGTCGACGAGGGGGCGAAGGTCCCGCTGGTGTAGAACACCAGCCGGTACGGGGAGCCGCTCTGCAGCCCCGGCGGGACGGTCGTGATGGCTCCCTGGAAGATTGTGATCGAAAAGGTCTGCGTCGCCGTCAGCAGGGAAGTTGTATCGGTGACCGTGATACGGACATTGGCGGAAGTGCCGGGTGTGGTCGCGGTCCCGGACCAGACACCGGTTGTGCTGAGCGCCAGCCCCGCGGGCAGACCCGTTGCCGACCAGGCGTAGTTTCCCGAACCTCCCGTTGCCGTCATCGCCGGCGCCGGATACGCGTATGCCGTGCCGCTGTTGGGCAGCGATGTGGTGGTGATGCTGGGGGCCGAGGTGGCGACGATGAGTGAAAGCTGCTGGGTCACCGTCGCGGAACTGGAATCGGTGACCTGAACCGTGAACGTGAAGGTCCCGCTTGCCGTGGGGGTGCCGCTCAGCAGGCCGCCGACGCTCAGTGTGAGGCCGGTGGGCAGGCTGCCGGTGGCGATCTGCCACGTGTAGCCGCCGCCACTGCCGCCGGTGGCGCTCAGTTGCTGGCTGTAGGCGGAACTCAGCAGGCCGGAGGGCAGCGTGGACGGCGAGATCACGATGGCGCTGCTGACCGCGAGCGAGTAAGTCTGGGCCGACGTCTGGTTGGTGACGGTATCCTTCACCGTGATCTGCGGCGAAAAAGTTCCGGTCACCGTGGGCGTGCCGCTCAGCGCGCCGAGGGTGCTCAGTGTCACTCCCGCGGGCAGGCCGGTGGCCGACCACGAATAGCTCCCCGAGCCTCCCGCAGCGCCCAGCGTGAGCGGGCCATATGCGGAGTTCTGCATTGCGGCGGGGAACTTCGACTGGGTCACACCGTAAAACTGGGCGACCTGGAGCGGTGAAAGCGCGGTGTTCCAGATGCCGACTTCAGCGAGCGCGCCGTAGAAGTAACGCCCCGAGAAAACCGGGCTGGAGCCGATCTGGAAGGCGGTCGTCTTGTTCGGGATCGACTGCGTGGTGTCGCTGGCGACCTGGACGCCGTCGAGGTAGATAGCCCGCTTGCCGGCGACATTGTCGAACGTCGCCACGAGGAAGTGCCA
>CAIKMJ010000078.1 GCA_903828455.1 uncultured Acidobacteriia bacterium
AACCGCCCGAGGAAGCGCGCAACAAGATCTTCTTCGACAACCTGACGCCGCTCTATCCGAACGGCCGGCTGAAGCTGGAAACCACGCGCGAGAACTTCTCAGGCCGCGTGATGGATCTGGTGACGCCGATCGGTAAGGGTCAGCGCGGTCTCATCGTCGCGCCGCCCCGCACCGGTAAGACGATGCTCCTCCAGAACATCGCCAATTCGGTGACCACCAATCATCCGGAAGTCTCGCTGATCGTGCTGCTCATCGACGAACGCCCGGAAGAAGTCACCGACATGCAGCGCTCCGTTCGCGGCGAAGTCATCAGCTCCACCTTCGACGAACCGGCCACGCGCCACGTGCAGGTCGCCGAAATGGTGATCGAAAAGGCCAAGCGGCTTGTGGAACACAAGAAGGATGTGGTGATTCTGCTCGACTCCATCACCCGCCTCGCCCGCGCCTACAACACCATCGTGCCGCCCTCCGGTAAAGTGCTTTCCGGCGGCGTCGACTCCAACGCCCTGCAGCGCCCCAAGCGCTTCTTCGGCGCGGCGCGCAATATCGAAGAAGGCGGCTCGCTGACCATCATCGCCACCGCGCTCGTCGATACCGGCAGCCGCATGGACGACGTGATCTTTGAAGAATTCAAGGGCACGGGCAACATGGAAATCCATCTGGACCGCAAACTCATCGATAAGCGCGTCTTCCCGGCCATCGACATCAACAAGAGCGGCACCCGTAAGGAAGAGCTGCTCATGCCGAAGGACGAACTCAACCGCGTCTACATCCTGCGCCGCGTGCTCAGCCCGCTGTCGCCGGTCGAGACCATGGAACTGCTGCTCGATAAGCTCGGCAAGACCCGCACCAACGGCGAATTCCTCGCTTCGATGAGCGGTTAGCCAGCGGCTCAGTTACCGAATGCGCGAACGCCCGGCAGCGATGCCGGGCGTTTTTTATTCGCTGTAATACTGCGAAGGAGATTCGTATTACCATGGTCGTATGCAGACCATCTCCCTCAAGCTGCCCGACGATCTTCTGGCTCAGCTCGATAGCGAGGCGAACGCGCGGGGCATGACAAAATCCGGCTTCGTGCGGGACAGCATCGAAAAGGCACTGCGTAAAACGTCGCCGGGGGCCGCGGGCTCCTGTTATGAGCTCGCTTGCGATCTCGCCGGCTCTGTCCGCGGGTTGCCAAAGGACCTTGCCGAAAATCCGAAGTACATGAAAGGTTTCGGCGAATAAGCCCATGCCGAAAGGCGTTGTCCTGCTCGACACCGGGCCGCTCGTCAGCTTCCTCGCCGCCGGACTCAAACACCACGCCTGGACCGTTGCCGAGTGGAAGCGGCTGCGCCCGCCCCTGCTCACCACAGAGCCCGTCTTGACCGAGGCAGCCTTTCTGCTGAAACGGGAAGGCCGCGACGCCGACGCCCTGTTCGCCCTGCTGGAGCGCGGCGTGATAAGAATCGCGTTCAGTGTGCAGGAACAGCAGGCCGATCTGCGAGCATTAATGCATCGCTACCGCAACATGCCCATGTCGCTGGCCGACGCGAGTCTGGTGCGGCTCTCCGAGTTGCACGCGAACTCTGAAGTGCTCACTCTGGATTCCGATTTTCGCGTCTACCGGCGACACGGCAACAAGGTAATTCCCGTGCGGATGCCGAACTAGCGTGGATCCCGCCCCTACTTCAGCGGCTTCCGATCCTTCTTCCGCTCCCGCCCGCGTATCTTCAGATGAATCGGCGTCCCCTCAAACCCAAACCGCTTCCGCAGCTGATTCATCAGGTACCGCTCGTGCGAAAAGTGCAGCGGCCCGGCCTTATCGGTAAACAGAATGAACGCCGGCGGCCGCACACCCACCTGCGTCACATACAGCACCTTGCGCTCTTCAAAGTGCAGCGCCTCCACGAACCGGTTCAGCTCGCCCGTCGTCACCCGCTTGCGCGCCGATTCGTAAATCCGCGCCACCAGCGCGAACACATCCTTGATCCCCGAACCCTGCATCGCCGAAATAAACACCATCGGCGCATAGTCGAGGAACTTCAGGTGGTCGCGCAGATTCTGCTCGAACTCCTTGCGCTTGCCCGTCGTAATCAGATCCCACTTGTTGATGCAGAGGATCACCGGCCGCCCGCCCTCGTGCGCGTAGCCCGCGATGGTCGCGTCGAGCGCCACAAAGCCCTCGCTCGCATCCATCACCACAATCACCACGTCCGCCAGTCGAATATGCCGCCGCGCCATCACGACGCTCAGCTTCTCCGCCATCAGCTTCGTCTTGCCCTTGCGGCGAATCCCCGCCGTATCCACGAAGATGAAGTCGCGCCCGCCGTACTGCGCCTTCTCGTCCACCGCGTCGCGCGTCGTCCCCGCAATCGGTGAAACAATGGAGCGCTCCATCCCGGTCAGCGCATTCAGCAGCGTCGATTTGCCCACATTCGGCCGCCCGATAATCGCCACCTTGATGACGTCGGATTCGCTCTCCTGCTTCTCCGCCGCGTCCTCTTCTTCCTCGTTCACCGGCAGATTTTCCACCACGTGATCGAGCAGCAGTTCCACCCCGAGCCCGTGCTCGGCCGATACCGCAAACACATCCTTGATGCCGAGCTTGTAGAAATCGTTGACCAGCGTCTCGTTCCTGCCGGTGTCGATCTTATTCACCGCCAGCGTCACCGGCTTGCCCAGCTTGCGCAGCATCGCCACCAGCTCGCGGTCCGACCCGGTAATTTCGCCTCGCCCGTCGATCAGAAAAATCACGTGCGACGCCTGCTGCAGCGCCACCTGCGCCTGCGCAAGAATCTGACTCGGTATGTACTCGGCGTCGCTGACGACAATTCCGCCCGTATCGATCAGTTCAAACCGTCGGCCCCGGTGCTTCGCCATCCCGCTGATGCGGTCTCGCGTGATTCCGGGTTCGTCGCCGACAATCGACCGGCGCTGGCCGGTGATCCGATTGAATAAGGTGGATTTGCCGACGTTGGGACGCCCCACGATCACGACCGTGGGCGTTTCGGCTGGCATGTACTTCAATGATAACAGCGCGCCATCTCCATCCGTGAGCTGCATGCGGAAGCGGTGTGCTCAACTAGTCGATATGAGCGCGGGCTCCACAGTCGATCTCCGGAAGTCGGTGCGGAAGTTTTTCCTCCCGCACGGCCTGCTCGCCGCCAAACATCCCGCCTTCGAATCGCGCCCCGGTCAGGTCGAAATGGCCGAAGCCGTCGAGCGCGCGCTGTCGGAAAACCGCAAACTCGTCGTCGAAGCCGGCACCGGCACAGGCAAGACGCTCGCCTATCTGGTGCCCGCGCTCCTCTCCGGACGCCGCGTCGTCATCTCCACCGGCACCAAGGCGCTGCAGGAGCAGCTCTTCTTTCGCGACATCCCGTTTCTCGAAGGCGTCTTCGGCCGTCCCCTGCGCGTCTGCTACATGAAGGGCCGCGGCAATTACGCCTGCCGCCAGAAAATCTATGAAGCCGAAAACTCGCCCGTCCTCGCCGGCATGGAGGAAGTCGCCGACTTTCAAATCATCCAGGAATGGGAGAAATCAACCGAGTTCGGCGATCGCGCCGAAATTCGCGCGCTGCCCGAAGACAGCTCGGCGTGGCTCAAGATCGACGCGCGTTCCGAACTCTGCGCCGGCGTCAAGTGTCCGCAGTACGAACGCTGCTTCATCACCCTCATGCAGCAGCGCGCCGCCGAAGCCGACATCGTCATCGTCAACCACCACCTGTTCTTCGCCGATCTTGCGGTCCGCCGCGAGGACAAGGCGGCCATCCTGCCCGACTACAACGCGGTGATCTTCGACGAAGCGCATGAGATCGAAGACACCGCCGGCCAGTACTTCGGCTTTTCCCTCTCCAGCCATCGCGTCCTCGAACTGCGCCGCGACGTCGCCGTCATGTCGCGCGCGCGCAAGTTCGGCACCGAAGAGCTCGACCGTATCCTGATGCGCCTCGAAGAAATCTCGCTCTCCTTCTTCGGCGCTCTGCCGGGCGCCGAAGGGCGCACCAGCCTCACCGAACGCGCCGAATTTCTCGAAGAAAACCACGATCTCTACCTCGATTTCCTTGGCGTGCTGGACCTTCTCGCCACCCACCTCAAAGTGATCCCCGATGCGCCGCAGGAAGTCATTCCGCTCTTCCGCCGCGCCAATGAACTCCGCGGCTCGCTCGAATTTCTCATGGAAGGCGAAAACCCCGGCGTCGTCTTCTGGGTCGAACGTCGCGGCCGCGGCGTCTTCCTCCAGGCAACTCCCATCGATGTTGCCGACCTGCTGCGCCAGCACCTCTGGGATAAGGTCGACGCCGCCATCCTCACCTCCGCCACGCTCGCCGTCGCCGGCAGCTTCGATTACGTCGAAAAGCGCCTCGGCCTCGATCACGCCCGCTCGCTGATCGTCGAAAGCCACTTCGACTACCGCTCGCAGGCCCTGCTCTACATCCCCAACCACCTGCCGCACCCTTCGAGCCCCGCCTACGTGAAGGCCGCCGCCGACGAAATCGTGCGCATCCTCAGCGCCAGCCGCGGCCGCGCGTTTGTGCTCTTCACCAGCTACCAGCAGATGCGCATGATTTACGACCGCGTCTCGTTTTCGCTCGATTTCCCCATGCTCGTCCAGGGCACCGCCCCGCGCATGGCCCTGCTCGATGAATTCCGCCAGACGCCGCACTGCGTTCTGTTCGCTACCTCGTCCTTCTGGCAGGGCGTGGACGTGCCGGGCGAGCAGTTAAGCTGCGTTATTATTGATAAGTTGCCGTTTGCGGTGCCGAATGACCCTGTAGTTGAGGCGCGGATCCGCAACGTGCGTGAGGCCGGGGGCAATCCCTTTTACGATTACCAGATCCCCCAGGCGGCCATTGCCCTCAAGCAGGGATTTGGCCGGCTCATCCGGACGCGGTCCGACCGCGGAGTTCTTTCGCTCCTCGACATCCGGATTACGCAGCAAAGATATGGTCAGGTTTTCTTCGACAGCCTGCCCGACTATTCGTTTACGATGCAGTTTTCCGACGTGGAGACGTTTTTCGATGTTTGAAGTTACCGTGGAGCACAGTTTCGCCGCAGGACACTTTCTTCGCAATTACAAAGGAAAGTGTGAGAACCTTCACGGCCATAACTACAAAATTCAGGTCACCGTGCGCGGCGAAAAGCTCGACGATGCGGGCATGCTGACCGATTTCGTCGATCTCAAACGCCTGCTCCGCGCCATCTCCGAACCGCTCGACCACGTTCTGCTGAACGAAATCGAACCCTTCACCGAATGGAATCCCTCGGCCGAATATATTGCTCTGTACTTCTGCCAGAAGCTGCAGGAGGGCCTTCCGCAAACCAACCCGGTTGAAGTGGCGGAGGTGAAGGTCTGGGAAACAGACATTCAGTCCGCCACTTATCGCCCGCCGTCGAAACTGTCCGGCCGGTAAGCCGGCACTGCTCCGGCGGTTTGCTTACTCCCTCCGGCCGGTCAGCTTACACGGTCCAGTAAGTGACCAGCAGGCCTTCGCCCGCCACGTCGGCGTCGATCGCATAGTCGGCGAGGTGAATCGAATTCTCCCCCTCCTGCGCCTCCACGCTGAACGTCTCCGAAAACCCTCCGCTCGTGTTGGGCCAGAGAATGCGCGCAACGCCCGTAAGATTCGACTTCGTCATCGAAGCCTTGCCCACGTACGTTTTCCCGGTCAGACCGGGAATCACCTGGAAGAACAGCCGGTTGGCAACTACGGTTTCATCGGTACTCAGCCGCACCGGCGTGCCCGGTGTGGGCACATTGATGCGGCCTTTTGTGTTGATGGTCATCAGAGCTCCTCAACCGCATCTTAGGGCGGGGAACCGGGCCTGATGCTGCCGGGGAAGGCTAAATGACTGAGGAGAAAAGGAAATATTTTGCGCGGACTGTTGTGATCGGCTTCTGAAGCGATAACGGTACAGACGCAAAAAAGCGCAACGCTCCGTGCGCTGCGCTTCCCTGTCAGATTTTCTGATTTTATTTAGCGGCCGAAAAACGCGGCATTCTTGTCCGCGAACTCCGCCCATTTTTCCGGGAGATCGTCGAGCGCGAAGATCGCCGAAACGGGGCAGACGGGCACGCAGGCGCCGCAATCGATGCACTCCGCCGGATCGATGTAGAGCATCTCCGAATCAGCGTGCTTGTCTTCATCCTTCTTGGGGTGGATGCAATCGACGGGGCACGCGTCCACGCAAGCTGTGTCTTTTGTCCCGATGCAGGGTTCCGCAATGACGTAGGCCATATGTTTTTGAACTTCTAAAATATCACACGAACCCCGCCAAACAGAAGTGCCGAAAACAAACACCGCGCCCCGCCCGCAATTTCCGCATTTCCAGTTGCGGTCCCTCCCCCTCGAAAGCATATAGTTGAATCGATGCCAGTCGCGAAAGTACGCAAAGCAGTCTTCCCGGCCGCCGGTCTCGGCACCCGCTTCCTTCCCGCCACCAAAGCGCAGCCCAAGGAAATGCTGCCGCTTGTCGACAAGCCCATCATTCAGTACGGCGTCGAAGAGGCGCTGCAATCGGGGATCAGCAACATCATCATCGTCACCGGCCGCGGCAAATCGGCCATTGAAGATCATTTCGATGTCAGCTTCGAGCTGGAAAATCTGCTGGAATCCCGCAGCAAAAAGGAACTGCTGAAGATCGTCCGCCAGGTCTCCGACCTCATCGACATCTCTTACATCCGCCAGAAGGAAGCGCTCGGGCTCGGCCACGCCGTGCTGCGCGCCAAAGAACTGGTGGGCCCGGAGCCCTTTGCAACCGTCCTCGCCGACGACGTCATCGACGCCGCAACCCCCTGCATCCGCCAGCTCCTCGACGTGTACGAATTCTTCGGCGCACCCGTGCTTGCCGTCATGGAAGTGCCGAAAGAAGCCATCTCCTCCTACGGCTGCATCGACGCCGAACCCGTCACCTGCAACGGCAGCAAAGGCCAGGTCTTCCGCATTCGCGATCTGGTCGAAAAACCGAAGGCCAGCGAAGCGCCCTCGAACCTCGCCATCATCGGCCGCTACATCCTCACGCCCGACATCTTCGATTCCATCGGCTCCATCACGCCCGGCGCGGGCGGGGAACTGCAACTCACCGACGCCCTGCGCCACCAGCTGCGCAGCCGTCCGCTCTACGCCGTCAAGTTCGAAGGCAAACGCTACGACGCCGGCGACAAACTCGGCTTCCTGAAGGCCACCGTCGAGTTCGCGCTCCGCCGTGCCGACCTCGGCGCCGACTTCCGCGAATACCTAAAAGGCCTCACTCTCTAGCCGCCGTGACGCCGTCTCTTTTCGATCTTCCGCTTCGTCTCGCCGATGCCGTCCCCCTCGCCGAACTGATCTTTCAGCACGCCGAAGGCAAGCCGGTGAATGACGATGTGCGCAGCCGCATCGGCGGACGCTCGCGTGCCCTGCAGACCGACGCCCTGCGCCTCTGCCCCGAATCGCTCGAACGCGACCCGATTCACCCTTCCGCCTATTACATGTGCGTCGACGGCATCGGCGGCCAGCCCCTCCTGCTGCGCATCGCGCTCGCCTCCGCCCCATCCAGCGGACTCTTCCCGAAAGCGATCCTGATCGGACGAACCAAACTGCTCTCGCGCGAGATGGTCATCAATACGGTGCCCTTCGGGCCCGCCGACGCGGAACGGATCCGCACGTTTTCCGAGCAGCTGAACCCCGCGTTTCTCCCGAAGCCGTTCGGCGCGCGGCCGGTCATCCGCGTGCGCAGCGCCGCGCCCGCCGCGACCTTCCCCGCGGCCTTCGAAGCCTTCCGCGAAATTCTGAAGTCCCGCGGCCAGAACCTGGCCTGCTTTGCGGCGCTGCCCGGCCAGAATGCGCCCGAATTTGGCGATGCCACCATCTGGAGCGCGATCCGCGCGGGCTGGCGCGAAGGCTTTGCCCTTGAGGCCTGTCCTTCCACCATCGACGAAGCCAAAGCGGCTGCCGCGTTCACGCGCTTCGGCGTGCGCTCGGTGGCGGCGGTCGCCATGATCCGCTCGGCGCGCCGCAAGCCCTTCGATACCGAATGGATTTCCACCACAGGCAACCTCGCCGCCGAACTGGAAAGCCTGCGCGAGGAAGGTTACGCCGCGCAATCGCTGGCCTTCGAAGGCGCCGTGCCTGCCGATGCCGAGCAAATCGCCGCCCGCTACCGGGCCATTGTCAACTCGCGCGACGTGCTGCTCGATGCCGCCGCCTCGCGCGAAGCGATCCTCGACAATATCGTCGCCGCGTGACATACGCCGCGTGACATACGCCGCCTGACCCACACCGCCTGACATGCGCCGCCTCACACACACCGCCTGACATATCGCGGAACACGTTACGATAAAAATCATGCGCAACGCCTTCTCCCCGCGGCGATCCGCTCTCTGCGCCGCGCTCCTGCTGGCGCTGGCGGGCGCGGCGGTTTCGCAGGCTCCTGGCTTCGTGCCGCTCGTGATGAGCCTCGCCACCTCCGGCGATTTCGCTGATGCCGAAAAGCTGCTCGCCCAGTACCGCGCCTCGGCCGGCATCACGCCGGACTACCTCGAAGCCCTCTCCTGGCTCGGCCGCGCGCACCTCAACCGCAACGAGTTCGACGCCGCCGCGCAGAACGCCGCCGAAGTCCGCAAACTCGCCGCCGCCGCGCTGCAGAAGCGGAAGCTGGACGCCGAAGCTCATCTGCCGCTCGCGCTCGGCGCTGCCATCGAAGTCGACGCCTCCGTGCTGGCCAAACGCCATCAGACCGATCAGGCCGTCGTCATGCTGAAGGATGAAATCGCGCGCTGGCACGGCACCTCCATCGAGATGCGCCTGCGCAAGAATCTGAACCTGCTCACGCTCGAAGGCAAGCCCGCGCCGGAACTCGACGTCGCGCAGGGCCTCGGCGCCGTCCGCCCCCTGCCGCTCAGCGCGCACCGCGGCCATCCCGTGCTGCTGTTCCTGTGGGCGCACTGGTGCGTGGATTGTAAGAATGAGGTCGCCATCGTGCAGCGTCTCGAGGCCACCTACGGCGCGAAGGGCCTCGTCGTCATCGCGCCCACGCAGCGTTACGGCTACACTGCGGGCGGTGTCGACGCCACGGCTGCCGATGAAACCAGGTACATCGAAGCCATCTGGCAGCGCTACTACGCGGGCCTCGGCCCGGTCGAGGTGCCGCTCAGCGAGGCCAACTTCCTGCGCCTCGGCGTCAGCACCACACCGACGCTCGTGCTGCTCGATCCGCAGGGCATCGTGCGCCTGTACCATCCCGGCAACGAGACCTACGAGAAACTCGCCGCCGCCATCGACGCGACGCTGAAGAGCAAATCGTAGCCCCGCCCGTCAGCGCAGTGGCGGAACCGCCAGTTGCCCACAAATCTTCACGGCGAGACGATTATCGATCTCCGTGTGACGGGGCGACGTGCATCGAAACTTGCCGCATCAACGCATGACGCTTCAGCTTCGCGTTGTGCCCGCGTGAACCGCGAGCGGAATCAGTTCGATGAGATCAGCCTCGACGCACTGCGCCGCGGGATCCGGAACGGGCAACGGTCGCCCTTCTTCGAGTAATGACATGGCGAGTTCTTCCATTGCGCTTGCGATCATCACGCGCGCATCGGCAAGATCGAAACCCTGGCTGAGCACTCCGGGGAAATCGAGGGCTTCGGCGACCACCACGTCTCCGACAACGCGGGGCATGTGGAATGCAACGTGATATCGAAGCATACCGACGTGTCACCGGAACGGATGCACCAGGCTCCGCCTCGCCCGTCCCTACGCCGCCGACGCCGCCTTCTCCGATGCATGGTGGAACTTCACCGACACCAGCTTCGACACACCGGCCTCCTGCATCGTCACCCCGTACATCGCCTGCGCCGCTTCCATCGTCTTCTTCGAGTGCGTGATCACGATGAACTGCGTGTCCACCGCCATCTCGCTCAGCAGCCGCGTCAGCCGCCCGATATTCGCTTCGTCCAGCGGCGCGTCCACTTCGTCCAGCACGCAGAACGGGCTCGGCTGATACTTGAAGATCGCCATCAGCAGCGACAGCGCCGTCAGCGCCTTCTCGCCGCCCGAAAGCAGCAGCACGTTCTGCAGCTTCTTGCCGGGAGGCGAAGCGTGAATGTCGATGCCGCTCTCGTTCACATTGCTCTCATCGGTCAGCCGCATCTCGCCCGATCCGCCGCCAAACAGCGTCTCGAACGCGATCTTGAAATTCTCGTTGATGACCTTGAACGCTTCCGTGAAGCGCGTCTTCGAGTATTCGTCGATCTCCTGAATCGCTTTCTCCGTGTCGCGAATGGAATCCAGCAGATCCTGCCGCTGCGCCGAAAGGAAATCCTGCCGCAGCTGCGCCTCCTGGAACTCTTCCCACGCCGTCGGATTCACCGCCCCCAGGTTCTCAATCTTCGTCTTCGTCTCCTGCCACGCGGTCTCCGCCGCCTGCAGAATCTCCGCCGAGCAGTCTTCCGGCACCGGCAGCTCCGCCACCGCCACGCTCAGTTCCTTGCGGCTCGTCTCATCGAGGAACTGCAGCTCGCTCTGCCGCCGCGTCAGCTCCACTTCAATCTCTGAACGCCGCCCGTGCAGCTCTTCGATCCGCCCGCGCAACACCCGCAGCACTTCATCGGCCGCGGCCAGCGATTCGCGCTGCCGTGCCTCCTGCTCGGCCAGCTCCAGCACCGTGCGGTCGGCCGCCGTAATCTGCTCGGCCAGCGCCGTCAGCTTCTGATCCAGCTCGATATTTTCCGTCAGGATGCGCGCCCGCGTCTCGCCCCAGCGCGCTACTTCCGCGCCCAGCTGCGCGCGCCGCGCCGACATTTCGCGGAACTGATTCTCCAGCCGCCCCAGCGTGCTCCGCTCTCCGCGATGCCGCTCTTCCACCGCCGCCAGCCGCGCCCGCAGTACCGCGTGCTCCTCGCCGATCCCCTGCGCTTCCGCCTGCGCCGCTTCCAGTTGTTCGCGCAGCGCCTCCAGCGCTTCCTCGCGGCCCGCCCGTTCCGTCTCTTTCTGCTCGGCGATGGCGAGATTTTCCGTGCGCTTCGCGTGCGCCCGTTCTTCTTCCCGCGTCAGCCGCTCCAGTTCGAGCCGCGACACGGAAATCCGCGACGTCGCCCGATGAATCTCCTCGCCCGCCCGGCGCAGTTCATGATCCAGCGAGACCGCTTCCTTTTCGCCGTTCTGCTGCAACTGCCGCAGCCGCTCCATTTCCGCTTCAATCGCCGCCGTCTCATGCTGCAGCGCTTCCTGCGCCGCCACCTGTTCGGCCAGTCGCGCTTCCGCCGTCTGCTCCTGCGTGGCGAACTCGCGCATCTCGCGCTTCAGCACCAGCGGACCGCTCGCCTTCTTTTTGCCGCCCGTAAGCATGCGCCCGCTGTAGCACTGGCCATCGGCCAGCAGGAAGTAACCGTCCGGATGCGCATCCGCCAGCGCCCGCGCCTGTTCGCTGTCGCTCGCCAGCCAGCACCGCGAAAGCCGCGGCAGCAGATTGCGCGTCTGCCCCGAAAGCCCGTTGGTGAACCGCACAAAGTCAGCCAGCCGCGGCAGTTCCAGATTCACCGCCGCCGCCGGATCCTCCGTTACCGGACTGCCTTCCACAAGGAAAGTCGCGCGCCCTTCCAGCTCGGCCCGCAGCAGCCCCATGCTCTTTTCCGCCTGATCCCAGTCGCGCACCACAACGTATTCCAGCTCGTCGTGCAGAAACTCTTCCGCCGCGCGCTCCCATGCCGGATCCACTTCCACAAAATCGGCCAGCACGCCTTCCGGCTTGAACGCTCCCGCGCGCCCGCTCTCCAGCGCTCCCAGCAGCTTGCGCGTCGATTCCGTCGTATAACTGTGGTGCGAAAGAATGTTTTCGAACGATTCGCGCCGCGCCCGCAGCCGCGAACATTCCGCCCGCAGCTGATCGATCTGCTGCCGCACCGCCGCCGCCGTCTGCCGCTTTTCGCCCAGACTCTCCTGCGCCTCGCGCCGCTCCCGCGTCACCGCTTCCAGCGTCGACTGCCGCTCGGCCTTGCGCGCCGTCAGCTGCTGCTTCACTTCTTCGAGCCGCGCAATCTCCGCCGTCGCCGCTTCTTCTTCCTTCGTCACCCGCGCCCGCTCGCGCTCAATTCCCGCCAGATACGTATCCGCCTGCGCCACCTGATTGCGAATGTTCGACGCCTCGCCCAGCAGCCGCAGAATCAACGAGCGCGACCCTTCAATCGTCCGCTCCGCTTCCCGCACCCGCGCCTGCACCGCATCGCGCGCCTGATTCTTTTCCAGCAGGCCGCTGCGAACCTCCTGCATCTCCTGCTCCAGCGCCGCCACGGTCTCGGCCAGCGCCGCCCGTTCCGTGTCGTTGTGCTGCAGCCGTCCTTCGAGGTCGCCCGTTTCCTGCTCGGCGCGCGCCATGCGCTGCTCGATATTGGCCGCCTCGCGCACCTGCGATTCCAGCCGGCCCTTGGAACGCTCCGACTCCACGTTCATCTCGCCCAGTTGCCGCCGCGCCTCCGTCAGCTGCGCTTCCAGCGCGTAGAAAACCTCCTGTGCCCGCTGCCGTTCGCCGTCGCGATCGGTCGCCTCCACCGTCGCGTCGCGCAGCGCCGCGGAAACTTCTTCCAGCGCCGCCGCCGCCTTCTCCGCTTCGGCCTTCAGCGTCACATAACGCCCCGCCAGTACCGTGCGCAGCTGGCCTTCCAGCTCGCCCTTCAGTTCCTGATAGCGCCGCGCCTTCGCCGCCTGCCGCTTCAGCGAATTCACCTGCCGCGTGACTTCTTCCAGAATGTCGAACACGCGTGCCAGATTCTGCTTGGAACTCTCCAGCTTCGCTTCCGCCAGCCGCCGCCGGCTCTTGTATTTCGTAATCCCCGCCGCTTCTTCAATCACCGCCCGCCGGTCCTGCGGCTTCGACGAAAGAATCTGCCCAATGCGCCCCTGCTCAATAATCGCGTAGCTCTCCGGCCCGAGCCCGCTCCCCATGAAGATGTCCTGGATGTCGCGCAACCGCGCCTGCCGCCCGTCGATCAGGTACTCGCTCTCGCCCGAACGGTACAGCCGCCGCGTGATCGTAATCTCGCCCGGCTTGCCCGAATGATGCGCGTGCGTGATCTCCTGGACCTTGCCGTCCACAATCGCCGTCCCCTCGGCGAGCTGCACGCCCTGCTGCGCTCCGCCTTCGGCCGCCTGTCCGTCCGCCGCCTGTCCTTCCGCCGCCTGCCCTTCCGCCGTCTGCCCTTCGACGCCGCCCGCCGCCGGAATCTCCACCGGCGCCACCAACGGCAACGGATGCTGCGCCGCCGGATCCACCAGCACCATCGTCACCGACGCCATCCCCACCGGCTTCCGCGACTTCGTCCCCGCGAAAATCACGTCTTCCATCCGCGCACCGCGCAGACTCTTCGCCGACTGCTCGCCCAGCACCCAGCTGATCGCGTCGCTCAGGTTCGACTTCCCGCACCCGTTCGGTCCCACCACGGCCGCAATGCCGCCGCCGTTGAACCGCAATTCGGTCCGGTCACAAAATGACTTAAATCCCTGGAGTTCGACTCTGCGCAGTTTCAGCACGAAAATACCTCTCGATTCCCACTTCCGGACAACCCACGCACCCCAAGCCAAGGCCCGGCACGTTCCATTATCCTACTCGCGATCCAGACAAAAGTAAAGTGCCTCGTATACAGCATGATGTGGCATTTTGCCCGCGACCACTACTAATTGTGCTCTTGTTGCGATTTGATTGCATCCGGAATCTGCCGGAGCCTCCCCCCGTCCACAGGGATTTCCACCGTTTCCCAACCGGCGCGCCGCACTTGCCCCACCTCCGCCCCCGTGTTTTCTGTCGCTTGGACGGCTCGCCCGGTACTACCAGTTTTCTGTGGAGGATCAGCCGGTGGAAAACGGAGAAATATCGCGCCGGCGTCTGAACTTCTAGTCCAGACAGGGATTCACGATCGCCACCCCGCGCATCCGCGAAAAATCCCGGTCCGCCGACCACAACTCCCGCACCCCGTTCCCGCGGCAGATCGCATGGATCCGCGCATCATGCACCTGCGGCCCCGTCAGCTTCCCCCGCAAAAACGTCGCCCGCAGCTCTTCCCAATACCCGGCCTCTTCGCCCAGCAACCGCAGCGTCGGGCTTTCCATCCAGAACTCCACCTGACGGATCGCCACCGCCGGCGGACTCGGCGGCCGGAAGATCCGGACATTCGTCGCCACCGAAAGGAATTCATGCACGCACGGCCACGCAATCGCCCACGCCGCGCTGCCCTCCGCCAGCCGTTTAACGGCCGCCGCCGCCGCCGCATGATGCGGCGCATCGGCCCGGTGCGCATAAACGAGGATGTTCGTATCGACCGCGATCATCGCTTCAGCGCCGAGCCTTCCTCTTCATAGGCCAGCGCCGTCAGCTCTTCCCACTTCACCCCCGGATGCAGCCCGCCGCCCTCCTGAAAACTGCCGTCCTGTAGGCGAAACGGCTCCGCCGCAAGCCTTTTCCGCGCCGCCACCACCGTCCGCAGCCCTTCTTCGATCAGGTCCCGGAACGTCAGCCCCTCCTCGCTGGCCACGGCCTTGGCCAGCTGGAAAAGCGGATCGGCAATCTCGACGGTGGTCTTCATGCTCCCATATTACCGTATTGAAGATATGGGAGTATGGGCGAATTCGGCGCACTGGGCCATATTGCAAAAATGCAACGACAGCTATCCCTGCGGGAAAACGAATCTATCAGCGAACTGTGGGCTTCCTTTTCGGAAGATTCCACGACTGAATGATTTTTTTTGTTGCCGGGTTTGATTGCATGATTCGGTCGTACCCATTCCAGTCATCGATCCATTTTCGGTAACGGAGAACGCGATTATGCCACTTGCGCCGGTTCTTTTGTTTTTTGTTGCTGATGCACCATCCAAATAGGTCCGCTAATTGAAGCCCAGGGCTGTCCCGCATATCGCACTGGGTGTTGCTGACGATGCGTTCATATACAGGACCGATGGCGCGCTTGGCTTTCTTGCTGTCACGCCGATCAATAACGTAGCCCCTAAACGGCTCGTTCTGATCAAAGACGAAGTGGAAGAAGTCGGCCCCTAAATGCGCCCCTTGCTGCATGACGCGAAAAACCGACTGAACCGCGCAAAACTCGTTGGCATCGTTAGGTACTACGCTTGGATGATCCTTTGCGGCCCGATCAAGGTCTGCTAAAACCACGGTGAATACGTACGGAATCAGGCCTGGTTTGACGTTTGGAATGACGACGTGTTTTTCAGCGACGCGAACACAGTCGTTGAGAAATGAGTCGGCTCGTGTGACCGTCCATCCGTTTCGTGAGGTGAACGGATCTTTTACCAATGCTGCCACGTCGGTTGTGTGAAGCCACTTGGCATCGTTGCTTCTTAACATTTCGCGCCAATCAGATTCGAAATATCTCCATTGATCTGATGTCCCTGACACGGAGGCTAAGCTCAACACGTCGTACACGCGGCTGTCAGCTTGTTTGCTCCCGTCAAAAAAGCTTTTGAAAATCACAATTCGATGGTCCTTTGGAATGATACCGGGCCGTTCAGTTTCCCGTCCCGTCCCGGTTCACCACTGCCCGGATTTTTCTCCCCAGCCAACTCAACAACTTACCGCCCTCCCGCCCGCCCCATCCCTCCTCCGCCGTGCTACCGTTTCTCCAGGCGGCCTGTCCGTCGCGCCACTGATCTTTGAAATTGGGTTCGTTTTTTCGTTTCGCCCGAATGGCTTCGAACGTGCAAAGTTCCGCCAGCCACCGACGCAAAAACGCCGCGCCCCTTTCCATCTGCATGGTCCGGGTACGCGGCGTCCAATCCGAAATTGGCTTCGTTTTTGCTTTTTACTTCTGCCCGAAAATCCCGATGTAAACGCCCTTCGCGATCACCTTGCCGTTCATCGCCGCCAGCAGGTCGGCGCGCGACGTGTCCGACGGCAGTCCCAGCTTCGCGCTCAGCGCGTAGATTTCGAACGTATAGTGATGGTCGCCATGTCCGGGAGGCGCGCACGGGCCGCCGTAAGCCGGCATCCGTCCCTGATTCGGAATCTGCTTCGAACCGTCCGGCAGGTCGCCGCTCGCGAGGCCCTCGGCCAGCCCCTTCGCATCGCCCGGGATGTCGAAGATCGCCCAGTGCAGCACGTCGGTCGCGGCCGATCCGTTCAGCACCGGATCCGGGTCGTGCATGATCAGCACGTAGCTCGCCGTGTTGGCCGGCGCTCCGGTCCACGTCATGGCCGGCGACGGTGCCTTCGCCGGCGCCGCGCACGTGTACTTGTCCGGAATGCGTCCGCCGTCCGGGAACGCCGCAATATTCAGATGGATCATCGGCGGCAACTGCATCGGTCCTTTTTTGCCGCCGCCCTTTTCCTGCGCCACCGCGTGCGCCGGCGCGATCGCGAGTCCGGCCAGCAGCGCGGCCGCGGCCGTGACGCCGAGAATGAATTTGTTTTGCATGGGATCTCCTGTCAGCACAGCTTATCGAACCGCTATGACTTCTTCAACGACGGCCACTCCGGCTTCCGCTTCTCGGCAAAGGCCAGCACGCCTTCTTTATAGTCGTCGCTCGCCAGCAGCCGGTCGCGTATCTGCCGCCCGATCTGCCCCGCGTGCGCCCACCCCGCTCCGCTGCCGGTCTGATGCACCAGGTCCAGCCCCGCGCCGATCGCCATCGGGCTGAACCCCGCAATCATCGTCGCGATCTCCGCCGCGCGCGCCTCCGGCTGCTCGGCGATCTCGGAAACGAGGCCCCACGTCAGCGCCTCGCCCGCCGTAAAATCGCGCCCCGTCAGGCTGAGCTCCAGCATGCGCCGCTGCCCCACCGCGTGCTCCACCGCCCGATAGATCAGCATCGGCCACAGCCCCACGCGGATCTCGGTCAGCGCGAACCGCGTCTCCGGATGCGCCACCACAATATGTGCGTTCGCCGCCAGTCCCACGCCCGCCGCCAGCGCCGCGCCGCCAATGCCCGCCACCACCGGCTTGCGCACCCGGTGGATCATTGTGAACAGCTTTTCGTGGATGCCCGCCAGTTGCACCGTGTCGCACGCCAGCGATTCGCGCAGGTCCATCCCGGCACAGAACATGTCGCCCTTGCCGGTCAGCAGCACCGCGCCGATCGAGGCATCGTTGCTCGCGTGGTCGAACGCCTCCACCAGCCTGCGGCACAGTTCAATGGTGAGCGCATTCCGCTTCTCCGGCCGGTCCAGCGTTATGTGGTACACGCGGCCCGTTTGTTTGAGGTCAATCAATTTCGATCTCCATGCGCAGCAGCGCCGCGCCGTACGTCTTGCCCTGCGCGTCGATGCGCAGCGATACCGTGCCGCCGCCGCCCAGCGCGCCGTGCAGCAGCAGATTGATCGCGCCGAGGTTCGGCAGCTCGAAGCGCTCCACCTCGCCCGTCACGCGGTCGCCGAAGAAGGCCTTCACGCGCTCCGGCGTCACTTCGCGCAGGATCACCGGATAGTATTCCGGCCGCAGCGCGATCACGCCGATATTCGACGTGTCGCCCTTGTCGCCCGAGCGCGTATGGGCGACCGTGGAAAGCGGTTGCTTCATGCCACCACCTCCACGCGTGTCTCGATCTCTTCACGCGGGATCAGCGCGGACCAGTACGCCACGATCTCGCGCACCGGCGGACGCCCTTCGCCGAAGCCGGTCGCTCCCGGCGGCCCGTTGAGTACCAGCGGGATCAGTTCGCGCGTGAACCGGTCCACCATCCTGCGGTCCTCGCCGCGCACGCCAATGCGCAGCTGGATCTCCGGCGGATCGGGGTTCGGCGGCGCCGCCGGCCCGGCGCACGCGTTGTAGCCGAAGTATTCGGTGTGGATTTCGTCGAACCGCAGGCCGAGCGTTTCGAGCCGCTGCCGCACCACGCGGTCGGCCGCGCGTGCTTTTTCGAGCGCCTGCGGCCACGAATAAACCAGCGTCCCGATGGACTTCCATCCATCGGTGTAGCTGATCGAAAGCTTCAGCGTCGGCGGGCGCGCGCCCCCGCGGATGCCGGTCACGCGCACGCGGTCCGGCGCCGTGTCGGCCAGCTGGATGGTAGTGAAGTCGGCCGTGCAGTCGGGCGTCATGTAGCGATGCGGGTCGCCCAGCTCGTACAGCAATTGTTCTTTGACAACGTCGGAATGCACGCGCCCGCCCGCCTTCGCGTGCTTTGTCACCGTGAACGATCCATCGGCTTCGGCTTCGATGATCGGATACCCGATGTTCGCCATATCGGGAATCGCCTGCCAGTCCATCTGGCAGTTGCCGCCCGTGCACTGCGCGCCGCATTCGATGATGTGCCCGGCAATCGTGCCCGCCGCCAGCTTGTCGTACTCATCCGGCCGCCAGCCGAACCGGTGTACCATCGGCGCCAGCGTCAGCGCCGTGTCGGTCGAGCGGCCCGCGATCACCACGTCGGCTCCCGTGTCGAGCGCCTCGGCGAGCGGAAACGCGCCGATATAAGCGTTCGCCGAAAGGATGCGCGGCCGTATCGAAGCGATCGGCTCGCCCGTATCCATATCGCGCATCTCGTAGCCCTTGCCCGTGAATTCATCGATGCGATGAAACACATCGTCGCCATGCACAACCGCGACCTTCAGCCCGGGCGCCGCGGCCAACACCGCCCGCGCGCAGGCCACCGGATTGACGCCGCCCGCATTCGCGACGACCTTGATGTTGCGCTCCCGCAGCCGCGCGGCGAGCCGCCCGATCAGGGGAGGGAAGTCGCGCGCGTAACCGAGCGCCGGGTCCTCCTGCTTCTGCTTCTGCAGGATCGACATCGTCACTTCCGCCAGATAGTCGAGCACCAGAAAGTCGATGGGGCCTTCATCGACAAGGCGTACCGGCGCTTCCAGCCAGTCGCCCCAAAAGCCCTGTCCATTGGCGATGCGGATCATCCGAGCGTCTCCAGCGCCAGCGGCGTCGCGCGCGGATGGTTCATTGCGACCTCCACCGCCAGCGTCAATACTTCGCGTGTCTCCAGCGGATCGATCACCGCATCGCAGTGGCCGCGAGCCGCGGCGTACTTCGCGTCGAGCCAGCGTTCGTAGTCGGCGCGCGTGCGTTCAATCGAAGCCGCCAGCTCATCCGGCACCGGCGCGCCGGACTTCTTCAGCTTCTCCAGCTCCGGAGCGAACAGCGCCTGCACCGCCGAGTCGCCCTCCATCACGCCGATGCGCGCCGTCGGCCAGCTGAACGTGAAGTTCGGATCGAAGCCCTGCCCGGCCATCGCGTAGTAGCCGGCCCCGCTCGCGTGATTCGTCGTCAGCACAATGCGCGGCACCGATGCGCAGGACATGGTCTCCACCATCTCGGCCCCTGCACGTATGATGCCTTCGCTCTCCGCTTCGAGCCCGACCATGAAGCCCGAAACGTCCTGAACGTAGATGATCGGCATGCCGCCGCGATCGGCCATCTCGACGAAATACGCCACCTTGCGCGCCGTCTCGGTGTAGATGATGCCGCCGATGCGCGGCTTGAGGAAGCCGCGGCGATTGGCGATCACCGCCACCGGATGCCCGTTCAGCCGCGCCGTCGCGCACAGCATCTCGGGCGCGAATTCCGCCTGGAACTCGACGAAGTCGTCGCGGTCGAAGATGCGGCTGAGCAGCTCTTCCACCGGATAGGGCAGCCGGTGATCGGGCGGCAATACGCCGTACAGGCCGTCCGCCGGATGCGCCGGCGTACTTGCCGGCGGGGCGGCCGCGGGCAGCGGCAACTGGCGGAAGCGCATGCGGATCCTGTCGAGGCAATCGCCGTCGCTCTTCGCCACGTAGTGGGCAACGCCGCTGGTGGCGTTATGCAGATGCGCTCCGCCCAGCGCTTCCTGGCTGATCGCCTGGCCGGTCGCGCCCTTCACCAGATTCGGCCCGCCGAGTCCCATGAAGCTCGTGCCTTCCACCATGATGATGAAGTCGCTGAGCGCCGGCAGGTACGCGCCTCCCGCGATGCACGGCCCCATGACGGCGGAAATCTGCGGCACCCGCAGCTTGCGCCGCATCAGCGAGTTGTAGAAGAAGATGCGGCCGGCGCCGTACTGGCCGGGGAAGATGCCGTCCTGATAAGGAAGATTGACGCCCGCCGAATCGACCAGATAAACGATCGGCACGCGGTTACGCATGGCGATCTCCTGCGCGCGCAGAATCTTGGTGATCGTCTCCGGCCACCACGCGCCGGCCTTCACCGTGGCGTCGTTGGCGACGATCACAGCCGCGCGCCCTTCGATCTTCCCGATGCCCGTAATTACACCGGCGGCGGGTGCCTGGCCGTCGTACTGGTCGTATGCGACGAGCAGCCCGATTTCAAGCAAGCGAGAGCCGGGATCGACGAGCGCCGCGATTCGCTCCCGCGCCGTCATCTTTCCGGCGCTGTGCTGCTTTTCGATGCGCTGCGCGCCGCCGCCCTCGCGGAGCTTCGCTTCAAGGTGACGAAGCGAATCGACCAGATGCCGCATCTGCGCCGACCGCGCCACCGACTGCGCGGCGGAAGGCGACTCATCCGGCGGTTCACTCGAAGGCGACTGGATCATCGACGAATAGTTTATCCGGCGCGAGGCCGGAATGGCGAGTACGCATGTGAGCCACGTATGTAAGCGCGGCATCGCCGGCGCGCGGAGTCCAGCCGGTAAAATAGCGGCACGGACTCATGACAGAACCGATGGACGTGCGGCGACCGGAGTGGCGACCGGGGCATCTGTGCGTGACCGCGCTGCTGCTCGCGGCGCTGGCTGCGCCGTTGCCCGCGGCGAAGAAGTCTGCCGACGACTTCAGCGACAGCGTCACGCAGGTCCTCGCGCTGCCGAAGGATCCGCCCGCCGTGGCAACCGGCGAGACGCGGCGGCTGGTCTTTCATGTCTCGCCGCTTACGGCGAAGGGCCTGCTGTCTCAGCAAACGAAGGACGCGATGCACGCAATCCTCAAGGCAAATGGCGGCGCGCCGGTGATCCACATCCGAGCGTTTGTCGGCGGCAGCGGAGACCTGCGCCGCGTGCCGCAGCTGGTGAGCGAAGTTCTCGCGGGGAAGAAGGTGCCGCTGCCGTCGGTCACGGTGGTGCGAGCAGGCGGTCTGGCGCTGCAGGGTGCGGAAGTGGTGCTGGAAGCCGTGTCGCTGGCGAAGAAGGACGCGAATCCGGACGGCATCGGCTTCATCGAAGGCCAGCAGGCGGCGGGCGAAACGGGAACGACGGCGCTCGGGAAGTCGCTCGATGCGGTGAAGGCGCGGGCCGGCGCTGCTGTGGTGGTGCGGGTGAGCTGCTTTGTGAGTGCGGATGGCGCGCTGAACGAAATGACGGCACTGGCTGCCTCGCGCTTTCCCGTCGCCGCGATCGACGTGGTCCAGACGGTGCGTGCTCCGCTGCGGACCGAAGCCACCTGCGAAGCGGTGACGCGCGGCGGCGACGTCAAGGCGGCGAAGCTGGCGTTCACCGGCACGCGCATCGCCATCGGGGCGGATGAAAAGGCGGCGGCGACCGCGTTCCAGCGTCTCGACAGAGATCTGGCCGAGGCCGGAGCCGGGCAGGGAAGCATCGTCGCGACGGGGATCTATCCTTTGCTCGACCGGATCGGCGAGATGGCGCGCGGGTTGCGAGGCAAGGCCGGGGCCGTGACCGTGGTTCCGTTCGAGGGCGTATCCACCCTCGATGCAGCATTCGCGGTCGATGCTGTCGCGACCGCGGCCCAATAGCCTTGCGCTAGCGTCGGCGCCGCTGGCGGCGCTGCACGGCGGAGGCGGTCGCGAGGATCAGGATCGCGTTCAGCCCGCCGCACATGACCGGGAACATCACGCACATGCCGAGGGCGGTGTTCAGCGGACGCAACATTTCCGCGCCGTACGGCAGCAATTCCACCAGCTGCCAGGTGAGCAGCGCGAACAGGCTCCACGGCATGGTGAGGAGAATCACCGGAACGCTGCCATGGCCCGTCATGTTGAGGCCGAGACGCTGCGAAAAGAAAAACACCGCGAGAACCAGGACCCAGTAGATACCCGCGATTGCCGGAGCTCGCTCCGCGGAGAACATTGCGCCTCCCTGTATCAGCCGGCGTTCTGCGCCTTTGCCACGGCGGCGCGAATCTCGGCCGGTTTGGCAAGGCCGTTGAAGCGCTGTACGGGTTTGCCGGCGCGGTCGAACACAATGGTCACCGGCAGCGCGTCGAACGAGCCCGTGCCGATCCCGACTGTGTAGCGCATCGGGGTCTTTGCGAGGAACGGCTTCACCGCGTCGACTCCGCCGTCATCCATCGCGATGCCGACGACTTCGACGCCCTTCGACGCCATTTCTTCGTGGAGGCGATTGAACTCGGGAATCTCCTCGCGGCAGGGCACGCACCAGGTGGCCCAGTAGTTCAGCACCACGACTTTGCCCCTCCATGAGGACGTTGCGAGAGCGGCGCCATCGAGCGTGTGGAACGGAGCGCCATCGAGCGCGGGCTCGGCAGCGGTCGCCGCTGTTGACTTCGCCGCGGCGGGCGGGTTCAGGAACGCGAGGTACTTTGCTGAGTCGGTGGTGCGGTCGGCAAAGGTGGAGAGCACATTGTGCGAGGAGTCGTAGAGGACGTAGAAGGGAATTGCGACTGTGTGGAACTGGTCTTCTTCGAGCTTCTGGAACTTCTTCGCCGCTTCGTCGGTGCGATCGGTATAGAGCTCCACCAGCACCAGGTTCTTCATGGCGGCGCTGATTTCGGGGCGTGTGAAGAGATTCGCCTTCATCCATTTGCAGTTGGTGCAGGAGTCGCCGGTGAAGTCGACGAGGACGCGCTTGTCTTCGGCTTTGGCGCGGGCGAAGGCGGCGTCGAGATCGTTTTCCAGCCAGAGCAGCTGGCTCGATTCGGTGGCGGCGGCGCCGACCGGGCAGGCATCGGGCGGCGGCAGATACGTTTCGATTTCGCCGAGGCGCTGGCAGTACATGCCGGGCACGAGGCTCAGTCCGAAGGCGACGATGGCCAGTCCGATGAGCAGGCGGGGCACGCCGAGTTCGTGGTCGCGTGAGATGCCGGGCAGACGGACGAAGCCGAGCAGGTAGAAGCCGGCGATGGCGAACAGCACGATCCATCCGGCGAGGAAGCGATCGCGCGAGAGCAGGCCCCAGTTGAGGACTTCGTCGACGTTGTGCAGATACTTCATCATCGCGGCGAGGACGAAGAAGCCCATCACCACTTTCACGCGCGACAGCCATTCGCCCGAGCGCGGCAGCTTCGCCAGCACGCCGGGGAAGAGCGCGAGCAGGAAGAACGGCAGGGCAAGGCCGGCGGAGAAGACCACCATGCCGAGCACGGGCCGGAGTTTTTCGGCGCCCACCGAAGCGGCGAGCAGCGTGCCCATGAACGGTCCGACGCAGGCGAACGAGGCCAGCGCGAAGGTCAGCCCCATCAGCAGCGTGCCGAGGATGCCGCCCTGGCCGGAAGCGTTGTTGAGTTTGGTGAGAACGCCCGAGGGAATGGTGATTTCGAAGGCGCCCAGCAGGCTCATGCCAAAGGTGAAGAACACGATGGAGATGAAGCCGTTGACCCACACGTTGGAGCCAAGCTGCACGACGCCGGCCGGCCCGACGAACGCGGTGACGAGAAGCCCGAGGCCGCTGAACAGAACCATGATGCCGAGGCAGAAGGTGATGGCCTGGCCGAGTCCGCTGGCTTTTGGTTTGCCCGGCGCGGGCTGATTGCTCTGGCCCACGAAGTAGGACATGGTGATCGGAATCATCGGGAAGACGCAGGGGGTGAAGACGGCGGCGAGGCCGAAGCCGAAGGCCAGAAGGAGGAAGCTGCCGAGTCCGCTTTCGGCGGCGGCGGGAACGGGGGCAACGGCGGCGCTGGCGGCGGCGCTGGCGACACTGCCGACGGCCGGCCGGGCGGCCGGGGTCTGGTCGTCATCCTTCACTTCGATGTAGCCGGCGGGGAGGTTGGCTGCGGCGGAGGCGGTTCCCGGCGCGATGTTCAGCGTGGCGGTGACGGTGCGGGTGCGGGGCGGGATGCAGGAGGTTCCGCTGCAGGTCTGGTAGCGCGGGATGAGCGTGATGGTGGCCGGGCCGGCGGCAGCATCCTTCTTCAGCGCGATGCGGGCGTAGAAGGTCTGCGCGCCTTCGTAGGTCTCGGTGTCCGAGTTGAAGTTGGGATCGAACCGGCGCACGGGCGGCGGTTCGAAGACGGTGACGCTTTCGATGGCCGGGCTGTCGTTCGACTCCAGCGACGTCGCGATGGGGCCGGGCGGCGTGGTGAAAGAGTACATGTGCCAGTCCGGATCGATGGCGGCATCGAGACGGCCGAGCACGGTGGCGCCCGGGGCGGCGGCCGGCGGGAGGGTCAGCTTCCACTGGACGTGGTTAAATTTTTCGCTTTGGCCGAACGAGAGAGCGGCGAGAGAAAGGAGAAGGAACGCGGCGCGCATGGCGCTCAGCCCGCGATGGCGAATTCGCGCAGGCCTTCCTGAATTCGCTGGTTCATTTTGCTGGCCGCAAAGTCGCCGGCGACGCGAACCGCGTTCTTGATCGCATTGGCGTCGCTGCGTCCGTGGCATATGATGCACACACCCTTCACTCCGAGGAGCGGGGCGCCTCCATATTCAGAATAGTCGACTCGCTTCTTAAAATCCTTGTAGGCCGAGCGCGAAAGCGCGTAGCCGATCTTGCGCGTTACGGTGGCTTCGAGCGATTCGCGCAGCATGGAGCGAATCATTTCAACCAGCCCTTCGCTGACCTTCAGCGCCACGTTGCCGACAAAGCCGTCGCAGACGATGACGTCGGCGTGGCCGGAGAACAGGTCGCGGCCTTCCACGTTGCCGATGAAGTGAACCGGCAGCGACTTGAGCAGCGGCGTGGCGTCGCGCGTGAGTGCGTTCCCTTTGTGCTCTTCCTCGCCGATGGAGAGCAGGCCGACGCGCGGGCGCTTCACCTTGAGGACGTGGCGCGAATAGGCCTCGCCCATGAGGCCGAACTGCTGGAGCATTTCCGGTTCGCAATCCACATTGGCGCCGACGTCGACGACGACGACGGGAGTGCCCTTGTGGGTGGGGAAGATGCCGGTGAGCGCGGGACGATCGACGCCGGGCACTTTGCCGAGCACCATTTTGGCGATGGCCATGCACGCGCCGGTGTTGCCGGCGGAGATGAAACCATCGGCCTTGCCGCTCGAAACGAGCCGGGCGGCGAGGTGCATGGAACTTCCCTTTTTGGTGCGCGCCGCTTTGGCGGCGTGGTCTTCCATGGTGATCCGCTCGTCGGCGTGGATCACTTCAATGGGCAGACTACGGGCTCCCGGATGCGCGGCGAGGGCCGGTTCGACAATGTTCCGGTCCCCCACCAGCAGAATACGGTGGCCAAGTTCTTTCGCGGCGTGGATTGCGCCTTCGATTTCAGGCGTTGGGGCTTTATCGCCCCCCATCGCGTCTACTGCAATGGTTACCATTCGCTCAGTCAGCTTATCTCGGATTGAGAGAGAATGCTACGCATGCCGGATTTAGAGACAGCGCGACGGATCTCGCCGTAAAAGAGATTGCCGCGCATCTCCGCCTGACCGGGATTGCTAGGCAGTGGTGGTCTCGATGACTTCGCGACCCTTGTACTGGCCGCAGCTCGGGCAAACGCGGTGCGGGAGTTTGGGTTCGTGGCAATTGGGGCACTCGGCGAAGGCCGGCTTGCGGAGGGCGTCGTGCGCGCGGCGCTTCTGCGTGCGGGCGTTGGAGTGGCGTCGTTTCGGATTCGGCATTGCTTAATTCACTTTCTCGGACTACGGATTTTGCTTTACTGCAATCTCTTTCAAAGCGGCCCAGCGGTCGTCGCCGGGGTGGGCTTCACACGTACAGGATTTCTCGTTGCGATTCGCCCCGCAGACGGGGCAGATACCGAGGCAGTCGTCCTTGCACAGGCGCTGCATCGGGAGCTGAAATAAAACCTGCTCTCTTACTATATCGTCCAGCTCAAGGCCTGGCAATTCATAGAATCCCATTTCCGCCGCGCCTTCGTCCAGCGCGACTTCCTCTTCGGCGCCGGCGCGGACTTTTTCGGCGGGGCAATAGAAGAGATCGAAGGGCGTTTCGAGGTGAAAAGAGGCGCGGCCGAGGCAGCGGTCACAGTCGGTTTCGAGGTCGGCGACGATGTTTCCCTGCACGCGGACTTCGCCGCCGGTATCGGGGAGGAGTTCTGCGACGCCCTGGGCGGTCAGCGGCCCCTTTTGAACGGCGCCGGAATCGGCCAGATCGAACGTGCCGGGCTGCCAGGTCTCCGCAAAGGGCAGCTTGCGGACTTCCATCTCCTTGATATTCAGTAACATGGCAGTAAGGTCGAAGTCTCCAGTTTAGCACGGGCGGCGCGGCCCGGCGCTTGCCGCCGAACGGGATCGAAAACCGGCGGCTCGGCGAAATGAAAAAACGAAGCCAGGTGCCGGGGCAGGGCCCGGGCGGCCCGTTTGGCGGGTCGATCCGGGCCCGGCGAAATCCCGCTTACCTGGCGGGGCAAAACGAAAAAACGAAGCCAGGCTGACGGCGTGCTCTGACCGGGCCCTGCGTGCGGTGGCCGGTTGGCTCCGGCCGGGAGCGGGCTCACTCCGGATCGAATCGCCGACAAAACGAAAAAACGAAGCCAAGCTGGCGGCGTGCTCTGACCGGGCCCTGCGTGCGGTGGCCGGTTGGCTCCGGCCGGGAGCGGACTCACTCCGGATCGAATCGCCGGCAAAACGAAAAAACGAAGCCAAGCTGACGGCGTGCTCTGACCGGGCCCTGCGTGCGGTGGCCGGTTGGCTCGGGCCGGGAGCGGACTCACTCCGGATTGAATCGCCGGCAAAACGAAAAAACGAAGCCAATTTCCCGGGCAGCGACGGGGCTCCCGGAAAGACTGAGTATAGGTCGGCCGCCGGGGAGTGTTTGCGTAACCTTAATCGCTGCAACGAAAAGTGCCTGTGACTGGGTTGTCTGAGGGCGGGAAGGGTGCTGCGGGAGTATTCGGGGGCGGAGGCGTCGGTGCGGATTGAGCGGCTGGGGGCGGCGGTGTCGCCGGGCGAACTTTACGCTTCGGCACTCGATCCGGACTGAGGTTTGCGGCGGGATTTGCCGCGACGGCACCCGGGCCGGATTCGTGCTACTGTTAGACAGCTGTAAAATTTTGGCATCTTCGCGTTAGTCCGGTCCAAGCCGCCCTCGTTCGATCCTGCCCCGATTCTCCCGGCCAAAGTAGTTAGTCAAAGGAAAAACATGAAGAATATATTTGTAGGCAACCTCAACTTCGGTGCAACTGAAGACGGGGTTCGATCGCTGTTCGAGGCATATGGCACCGTGGAGCGCGTCAGCATCGTTACCGACCGCGACAGCGGTCAGCCGCGTGGGTTTGGATTTGTGGAAATGACCGCGAACGCGGAAGCGGATCGCGCGATTGCCGAACTGAACGGCCGCGAGCTGGATGGCCGCGCGCTGAACGTGAACGAAGCCCGTCCGAAGACGGACCGCGGCGGTTCCGGTGGCGGCGGCGGTCCTCGCCGCAACAATCGCTGGTAATCGAGAGATCTCTGGCAGGGGGTCGCGAGCGCGGCCCCCTTCAATTTTTTCGGGCAGCGCGGTCTTTCGGGCAGCGCGGTCTTTCGGGCAGCGCGGTCTTTCGGGCAGCGTGGTCTTTCGAGCAGCCTTGCATGAGCCTTTCCGCAGAGAATCGCGACCGGCAAAATCGGGGCAGCTGCGCGTCCGGTCCCTCAAGCTTTGGCTACTGTTTGGTTGTTCGCCGCAGTAGCCGGAAAATCCCCCCTCAAAATCATTTTTCTCACGCGGCCGCGGGCGACAAGGGCCCGGGCGTGAAGGGCAACAGAGTTTCGTACGGAAACGGCGTGCCTGCGTGAGAAGCGCCACCGCCGTCGCCGCCGGAAGGAGCGCAAAAATGCAGTTCATACTGACGGGCTTCACCCACCATACGGGGTTTCGCGTATTCGCCTTTGAGCGAATCGGAGAAGACCGGGTGCGGACCAAGTGTACGGTGAAGGCCGATCTGGGGCTGATCCGGACGTACGGGATCCACATTCAGGAACTGCCGCTGTTGTGCCGCGGTTTGCTGGACCGCACGAGCGAAGGGGACGGCGCGCCGGCGCTGATCTTCACCGAGGCCGAAATGCGGGCATGCGCCGGAGAGCGGGCGGCCGCGCGGGCGGCGGCGATCCAGCGGAAACGCACGCCGCACAAGCCGGTGGGCGAGAACGTGGGCGCGGCATGGCGCGGGCAGCCAGCTTAGGCCGGACGGTTCGGCGACATCGTTTATATCTGCCGCCATATCTGCCGCCATATCTGCCGCACACTGCCATATCTGCTACACGCTGCCATGTTTACCGCACACTGCCCGTACTGTAAATCGGTGGAATTCCGCGGAGTCGGGCTCCGCAATGCCATGGAGCGCGCGCTCAACTGGCTGCTGCTGCCGTACCGCTGTTCGCTGTGCGGCCACCATTTCTTCCTGGTGCGATGGACGGCGCCGGCGGAAGGCACCTCGTAGCAGCGGGGCGCTAAAAATCCAGCCACTGCGCGCAGGGCGTTCCGGCGGAGAGGCAGATCCAGCCGGACGGCGCGCTGGCGGCCGAATTCCAGACCACATCCCCTTTCCCATTGGTTCCCGACTGCGGCGGAGAGGCCGCGGAGGTGACGGCCGGAGTGTTGCTGTAAGTGACGACGGGCGCCGGGCCGCCGGCGGGGTCGAGCGCGGCCGCGAGCGTCTTGCCGGACGGCTGCACGTCGCGAAATGAAATGTTGGTGATGCCGGCGGCGTAGCCGAGCGAGGCGAGCGGCGTATCGATGGCCGAGGAGATGACCGAGACGTTGGCCGCCTGATGCAGGCCGAGCGAACCGCTGAGCTGCGTGTTCTGGATGGCGATGTTCTGGTAAAGCGCGCCGGCGCCGGCCAGCGGGGCGTCCACCTGAAACTGGACGGCGTAGTCTTCGGCGAGCGGCTGGAGTCCGGCGTCGAGCGAGGAATCGACGATCCGGATATTGCTGCGCGGCTGGTAGTTTGGCGCCGACGGCTGTTCGTGGGTGATGAAAAACAGCGACCGCTGGAAATTATTGCGGAAGACGCAGCCGAAAAAGAGCACGTCGCTGAGGCCTTCGCCGGCCACGCCGGTGCGGTAGTCTTCGTACCAAAAACCGGAGCCGTAACACTGGGCCGCGCCGGAAGCGGGGCCGGGCGAGCTGGCGCAGAGGTCGCCTTCGGCGAGGCCGCCGGCGACGGTTGTGCCGTTGTTGAGGAATGAGACGTGATCGAAGGTGGCGTTGTTGATCCCGTCCGCGCTGATGCCGCTGCGGCGGTTAAAAGAAAACTGTGAGTTGCGCACGGCGATGTTCTGAAACGGCAGGTCGGCCGGATTGTCGCTGGTGCTGACGCCCCAGGAGACGAAGGCGATGCCGTCGGTGGCGCAGTAGCTGCCGGAGGAATCCTCAATGACGAGGCCGGAGACGCGGCCGAGAATGCGGAAGCAGTGGCGGCCGCCGTCTTCCTGGCCCGCGTAGCCGATGTTGGTCTGCTCGTGGCGGTCACCGAAGACCTGCACGCGGCGGAGCGTGACGTTGGCGACGGGCTGACCGCGGCCATCGATGGTGACCGGGGAGGCGAAGTCGAGCGCGCCCGGGAGCGTGGTGAGCGAGCAGTTCTGCATCGTCATGTTGGATTTCAGCAGAAGCGAACTCACCACATACGACGCGCCCTGGCAGTCGAGGATTCCGCCGGGGGGAAGCGCGTCGATGGCCTGCTGCAGGAGTGCCGTCTGGTCGGCGGGCGCAGAGGCAGCGGCCGCCTGACACAGCAACAGCAACCCCAGAGGCAGGGCCGCACAGCAGGATTTCATTTGACCTGCTTATCGGCGCGGCGCGGGGAAGTTTTATGAAGTGGCGGTGGCCGAGTGGGCCCGTGGCGGGAAGTGGCGGTGGCTGCTGGGGCCCGTGGCGGGAAGCGGCGCGGGAAGCGGGCGTCCGCGGCGGGAAGCGGCGGTGGCCGGGTAGAGACGGCCGGGTCGTGTTGGTTGGGTTGAGAAAGCTGGGTTGAGAAAGCTGCGTTGCGAAAGCTGCGTTGCGAAGGCTGGGTTGCGAAAGCTGGGTCGTGCTGGCTGGGTTGAGAAAGCTGGGTTGCGAAAGCTGG
The DNA here is from genome assembly GCA_903828455.1 of uncultured Acidobacteriia bacterium. Classification (GTDB taxonomy): domain Bacteria; phylum Acidobacteriota; class Terriglobia; order Bryobacterales; family Bryobacteraceae; genus BOG-234. The sequence continues at coordinate 29,993 of CAIKMJ010000078.1, forward strand.
GTTGCGAAGGCTGGGACGCCCCGTGCGGGGGGACGTGACTATTCAGCGGACGAGGGCGCGCGACGACGGGTTCGCCGCCGGATGAAGAAGACTCCGCCGGCGAGGGCGACGATGGCGAGGCCGATGGTGCGGGGTTCGGGAGCAGCGGTGAGGTGCAGGACGAGGTCGTTGTAGTCGCTGTCGCTGACCTGGGTGCTGCGGTCGTTGACGCTTATATACATGCCGCCGCTCTGGTCATTGAAAGCGGTGAAGTGCTGGTAGGCGGATTCGGGTCCGAGCGCAATGTTGTTGGAGCTGGCGTACTGCTGGTCGGCGAGGGCGATGCCGTTGAGGGCGGCGTTGGTGAAGTAAGCGGGATCGGTGGAAAAGGGCGCGCCGGTGGGGCTGAAGCTCAGGTTGTTGGGGATGAAGAACAGGCCGAACTGCGAAGTGGGGGTGAAAGCGACGGTGGTGGGAATGGCGGGCACGGAGCCGTTGGCCTGAAAGATCCAGCCCCAGGCGCTGGAGTTGGGATCGTACCAGCCGAGCGAATCGACCGAAGCCCACTGGGTGTTTTCGAGGACCAGGGTGGCGATCTGCAGCTGTCCGTCGCTCTTGAAATAGAACGAGGGCACGGCACTGCCGTCCGGGTTCCCCCAGAAGGGCAAGTGCGCGTTGGGACTGTAGGGATTGCCGGTGAAGGCGCCGCCGCCCTCGATGAAGTAGGCGATGTTTTCGTTGACTCCGTCCCAGGACCAGCCGTCGAAATAGGCGGTGCCGATGGTGCCGGGTCCGGCGGCGTGGTAGATGGGGTTGAGGAAGGTCTGCCAGTCGGAATTGCAGGCTCCGGTGACGGGGCAGATTTCGGTGGCGCGCAGGGCGCCGCTGAAGCCGAGCGCAAAAACGGCGGCGCGTCCGAGCAATCGGCGAACTATATTCCTGGGTGCCATGGCAGGGATACTAACCCTGGCCAGAGGGTAACATCACTACTGATAACTTGTCGCCGGGTACGGTTCTGGTACTGCGACTAAGTTGCAGTAAATAAACACAAAAAACCACGTGGCCACGGCTGGATTGTGGAGCGGAAACTCGGCTGCGGCCTGAATCAAGACGGCTGCGATACCGAGCGTCCAGGGGGCGGTGGTGGCTTTGCGGATGGCGATGAGGGCGAGAAGGAGCAGGAGGGCGGGGAGCAGGAGACCGCCTTCGGCAGCCCATTCCAGCCAGTCGTTGTGGGCGTGTTCGACGTAAAGGCCGACGTCGGTGGGTTCGTAGGCGGGGTAGACGGTGCTGAAGGAGCCGAGGCCGAAGCCGGTGAGAGGGCGGTCGTGAATCATGCCGAGGGCGGCGCGGGCGAAGAGGGGGCGGAGGTCGTCGCGGGTGGGTTCGGCGAACCGGGCGGCGATGCCCTGCGAGCCGATGCCGGCGACGAGGACGACGGCGGGGCCGGCGATGAGCAGGAGTCGGCGCCAGGGAAACGATGGGGCAGGCAGCAGGCGGGCGCCGAGCAGAAGTACGGCGGCGAGTTCGGCGAGCACGATGATGGAACCGGAGCGCGAGCCGGTCATCCAGACGGCGCAGACCATGAGGGCGGCGGCCCAGGTGTGAAACAGGTCGGCCTTCGGCGAGCGAAGCGCGGCCCAGGCGGCGGGAGCGAGGGCGAGTTCGAGGAAGGCGGCGAAGTGGGAGTGATTGAGGATGGGAAAGGTGGAGCGCAGCTGGTAGGGGTTGGGCCAGGTCCAGAAGATGAGGCCGGGTGAAGTGTACCAGTGGACGGCACCGAGGAGGCTCACGACGACGCCGGCGGCGACGAGCAGGCGGCGGAATGTGGCGGCGAAGTTTTCCTTGCCGGCCAGTTGCACGGCGAGCCAGGCGGCGGCGGCAAGGGCGGCCCAATCGAGCGTGCTGACGGCAGTCTTCCACGGATAGGCGGCGGTTTTCGCCAGCAATTGCAGGACGCCGAGGCAGGGAATCGCGGCAAGAAGGGCGAGCGGCGGCGGCGCGGTGAACGGGATATTGCGGCGGAGCATGCGCGGCGGCCAGCAGGCAGCGAGGAGCCAGCAGGCAGCGAGCAGAAAGATGCCGCACTGGCAGAGGGAAAGATAGATCCGCTGCGACAGCCACGAGGTGCAGAGCAGCGCGATGAGCAGAGCGGTGAAGAGGCAGACGAACCAGGAACGGAATTTCACCGCGGGGTCACCTGAGGCGGCGAGAGTTGGCGGAGCCGGAGCGAGTCGACACGGACGGAGCCGCGCAGGGGCGTTTCGCCGCGGGGGCGGGCGTAGTCGAGGGCAACGGTGACGAACGGGCCGGTGGGGGTGAATTGCAGGGTAGAGGCGGCGGCACCGGCGGCGGCGAGAAGTTTCTCGGTGCCGGAGCCTTCGACGGCGCGCCAAAGAAGGCCGTCGGCGCCGGAGCGGATGTCGGGCTGCATGCGGTAGCTCAGGACATAAGTGGCGCCGGGCTGCACGGGCACGGTCTGGCTGAGGAGTCGCCAGCGTTCGGGCTGGTCGCCGGAGAGGGTGAAGCTGAAGCCGGCGGTCGGCGGGTCGGCGAGCGGCTCGATGCCGGTGGTGGGGAAGAGGCGCCAGTCGAAGGTGCGGCCGGAGGGCGGGGTGGAAAAGGCGGCGTTGGTGAGCAGGTTATTGGGGTCGGCACCGAGGGGCGGGAACGGCAGCAGATGTTGCGAGCAGAGGCGGTTCCAGAGAGCCGTCGAACTGGCGGCATCGCCGGCGTTGCGCAGCGCAGCTGTCCAGGAATCGAGGGCGGGAACATCGTCCGGCACGGCGGTGGAAAGAAGGCCGGAGACGGTTGCGAAGGGCGCTTCGAGAGGATGTTCGCTCATCAGGAATTTGAGGAATTGGTGGCGCGAGCGCGGGGTGGAGGGGATGGCGCGGCTGAGCAGCGTGGCGGCGTCGGGCGACATGCGCCAGGCGAGGCGAATTGCGGTGAGGGCGGAGGCGTCGTCGCGGCCGGGATCGAGGGAGGCCAGAGCCTCGCGGGTCCAGTACCAGAACGATTGCGAGGCGGCGCCGCGGCCGTAATAATAGTTCGCCAGCGCCCAGCGAGGGGCGAAGCCGCGATCGACGGAGGCGGCTTTGAGTAAGTCGCGTTCGGCGGACTCGCTGGAGTTTGCATCCGGCGAAGTGAGGGCGAGTTGGATCCACGCCCAGGAGTAGTAGGGGTTGGAAGCGACGGCCCGGCGCAGCGATTCGACGGATTGATTGCGATCGTCTGTGACGAGCGACCACTGGGCGAGATAGTCGGCGTTGAGCGGGGCGAGGCGGAGGGCGCTGGCGATGCCGGCGCTGTCGCCGCGGCGGAACCGGAGATCGGCGTAGCCTGGGATCAGCGCCGCGAGCGCGCAGAAGAGGGCTATTAGTCCCATGGTTCCGCACAGCAGCAGACGCGGACCGGATACTGCCGCCGTTGACAAGCGGGACATTCCGCCCCATTATAGTCGCTGTGCGAAGGCCTGTCCGGCTTATTTCCGTGTGTGCGTTGCTGTGGTGTGGGTTGTTGTTGTGCTGCGCGAGCAGCAACGGCGCAGACACGGCAGCGGGCACGATTACGTGCGGTGCGCCGTTTCTGCTGGACGGACTGAGTGTGCCGAATACGGCAACGGTGTTCGCCGGCAGTCAGATTGAAGTTGCGTCGGGCTTCTGCACGATTCGCATGCCGGGGAGCGGCACGGAGCCGAATGAAATCCGGGTGTGGGATAAATCCGGCGTGACGATGACCAAACGCGGGTTCGAACTGACGCACGGGGATGCGCGCACGACGGGTCTGGTGCCGTTCCGGATTCCGCACACATCGTCCGAGGTGCAGTTCGCCGAAGCGCAGCCCGGGGCGGTGCAGTCCGGCAAGCAGACGACGATCAACACGCAGTTTCTGGACGACCTGTGGACGGTGAACGTGGTGACCGGTTCGGCGCAGCTGAACGGCGACGTGAAAGATGCGGCGGGCGATGAGCCGTACGTGCGGTTCGACGCAGGCACCATGATTTCCTTTTCGCCGGATACGTACAGGCCGGGCGGCGTCTACATGCGGGTGAAGGGCTGCCTGACCAAGGAAGGCGACCGTTGGTTCCTTGAAGACGAGCACCTGAAGCGGAAGATTGAACTGCTGGAGGACAAGGTTCGCAAGGAGGGGCAGCGCGTGGGCGTTGCCGCGTCGCTGGAGCGGCTGCCGGCGGGCGCGGTTAACCTTGCGGCGCGGGTTCACGTGCTGGCGGAGCAGAAGTACGACGGCAAGTGCCAGCCGTTTGTGCCGCTGCTGACGCTGGGCGGAGTCGGGGTGGGCGTGAGCGCAATTCCTCCGGCCGTGATTGGCGGTGTAGGGCTTGCGGTGCCCGGAGTACTTACAACTACGGGACCCGGAGCGGCACCAATTCCCGCCAGCGTTCCGTAGTGAATTGTAGAGTTAGGTTCTAGTACTGCCCGCCGTGTTTCCTGCCGGAGCTAACCGTTAAATTCTTCTAAGTAATTGAAAGAAAAGTATAAGGTCAGTAACTGACCGGTACTAAGTCCACCCCTTCGGTAGTAGTAATAGACCCGTATCCATAGCGGAAGATAATAGTCCCATGCAATAACTTGAGTTGTAAGTAGATTTACATCATGTGTAACAGCGGGTATTACCGCGAGTGCCGCCGTGCGCTCTATTTATTCCGGATCTGTCTGGTCGCCGGGATGATATGGGCCAGCTGCGGAACTGCGCTGCCGCAGGCGGCGACGGGGACGTTTCCGCTGCCGATGGTGCCGCTGGGGCCGAACGACTTAGTGGCGGTGGCGGTGTACGGAGTGCCCGAGCTTTCGCGAACGCTGCGCATCGGGCGCGACGGCAAGCTGCAAATGCCCATGGTGGAGCAGCCGATTGCGGCGGCAGGCAAGCTGCCATCGGGGCTTGAGGCGGACATCGCGGCGGCGCTGCGGGCCAATGACTTAGTGGTCAGTCCGCTGGTGACCGTTACGGTGACCGAGTATGTGAGCCGGCAGGTCACGATCGCCGGCGCGGTGCATAACCCGACGACGATCCAGGCGATCACGAGCATCCGGCTGCTGGAAGCGATTGCGCGGGCCGGCGGGCTGACGGAAGACGCGGGCGCCGAGGTTCTGGTGCAGAGCCGGGCGGAGAGCGGCGCGGAGTCGTCGCGGCGAATATCCGTTAAAGAGCTGATGGGGCATCCGGACGATGAGTCGAATCCGCAGCTTTATCCGGGCGATGAGATCCGGGTGCCGCGCGCGCCGCGCGTGTTCGTGATGGGAAATGTGCGCAAGCAGGGTGCGATTCCGCTGGTGGACAGTTCGGCCACGAGTGTGATGAAAGCGGTAGCGCTGGCCGAAGGGCTGGCACCGTACTCGAACAGCGAGGCGTGGATTCTGCGGCCGAAGGCAGGGTCGTCGGAAAAGGAGCAGATTCCGGTCCCGCTGGCGAACATTATGAGCCGGAAGAGCCCGGACATGGAACTGAAGCCCGAAGACATATTTTATGTGCCGGACAACAAGACGAAGCGGCTTTCGGCGGACATTCTGAATCGGATGGCTTCATTTGGCTCGTCGACGGCCTCGGGAGTTCTGATCTGGAAGTGAGAGGATTCGCATGAACCCAGATATCCAGACACCGACAGCGGAAGCGATTCGCGTGCCTGCCGCGTCGCCGGCCGTGATTTCGGTCCCGCCGGCGGTGGTGGCGGAAACGCCGGTGGCGTATTTCCTGCAGGCGATCCGGGACCGCGCGTGGCTGATCTTTACCGTGGTGGCGCTGACAATGGCGGCAACGTACGGTGTTTCGCGGCTGATCACGCCGTCGTACGAATCGGTGGCGACGGTGGATATCGATTTGCGGATGCCGGCCGGGATTGTGGGGGCGGACTCGCGGCAGCTTTCCTCGCTCGACGGCGATCAGTTCATGGCGACGCAGATGAAGCTGATCCAGTCCGATTCGGTGTTGCGCGCGGTGGCGGAGAAGTACAAGCTGCCGGAGATTGAGAAGCAGGATCCGGCGACGGCCGAGCTTCCCGCGTCGACGATCAAAAATGCGCCGGTGCTGCTGAAGAAGCTGCGGGTGAGCCGGCCGCCGAATACGTTTCTGATCGAGATCAGTTATCGCTCGCCGAGCCGCGAGCTTTCGAGCAAGGTGGCGAATGAGATTGCTGCTTCGTATATCAAACATACGTACGATCTGCGGTTCCAGTCGACCGAAGGGCTCTCTGCGTTCATGCAGAAGCAGCTGGAAGAGCTGCGGGCGAAGATGGAGCGTTCGAGCGACAAGCTGGCGGCGTTCGAGCGCGACCTCAGCGTAGCCGATCCGGAACAGAAGACGGCGATCCTTTCATCGCGGCTGATTCAGCTGAACAACGAGTATGCGGCGGCGGAGGCGGACCGGCTGCGGAAAGAGGCGGCGTTCCATTCGATGCAAAACGGGTCGATGGAAGCGGCGCAGGCTTCGACGCAGGGCGAGTCGCTGAAGCAGCTGACGGAGCGGCTGAGCGAGGCGAAGGAGAAGTTCGCCGCGGTACGCAGCCAGTTCGGCAAGAATTTTCCGGAGTATCGCAAGGCGGCGCAGGCGGTGGATGAGCTGCAGGCGCAGCTGGAGCAGGCGCGAGACAGCGTGTCGAAGCGGGTGGAGATTGAGTTCCACCAGGCGGTGAATCGCGAGACGATGCTGGCTTCGACGGTGGCGGGGCTGAAGCACGAGTTCGACGGACTGAACGCGCGCACCTTCCAGTACCAGACGCTGAAGCGCGATGCGGAGGCGGACAAGAAGCTGTACGACGAGATCGATCAGAAGATTCGCGAGGCGGGGATCAATGCGGGCTTCCAGAACAGCTCGATCCGGCTGGCGGATCCGGCGCGGCCCGCGATTCAACCGGTGTCGCCGGATATGCGGCTGAATCTGCTGCTGGCGTTTTGTTTTTCGCTGTGCGGGGCGGTGGTGCTGGCGGTGGCGGCGGACCGGCGGGATTCGACGGTGAAGGATCCGGAGGTCGTCTACAACGCGTTTTACACGAATGTGGTGGGGAGCCTGCCGCTGGTGCGGCAGAAGGGCGGAGTTTCGCCGGTGGTTTTTGCGGAGGCGAATTCGAAAGAGCCGCAGTCGCTGGAACGGGCGATGTTCGACGAGGCGGTGCTGGCGCTGCGCAGCGGACTGCTGCTGGCGCCGCAGAACAGCAATCTGCGCTGTCTGGCGGTGACGAGCGCGCTGCCGGGGGACGGCAAGACGCTGTCGGCGTGTCACCTTGCGGCGGCGAACGCGCGCAAGGGGCGGCGAACGCTGCTGATCGACTTCGATCTGCGACGTCCGATGGTGTACAAGTGCCTCGGGATTGACGCCGCCGACAAGTCGGACACGGTGCTGAAGGGCAAGGGGCAGTGGGGCAATCTGCGGCTGCGCTGCGATGCGGGGCGCATCGCGAATCTGGATGTGCTGTCGGTGGTGACTAAGAAGTCTGCGTCGGCGCCGAACGGGCCGTCGATCGATCTGGAGAGTCACGAAATATCGCGGATCGTGGCCGAGGCGAGGCATGAGTACGATCTGGTGATTGTGGATTCGCCGCCGCTGGTGGGTTTTGCGACGCCGCTGGAGATTGCGGCGTGTGCGGACGCCGTGCTGCTGGTGGCGGTGGCGGGCGAGACGAATTCGCGGATGCTGGGGCAGTGCATTACGTCGCTGCGCCAGGTGGGCGCGAATAATCTGAGTCTGGTGCTGAATAAAGTTACCGCGTCGAACAGCCACGGAGGCTACTACGGCAACTATCTGAAGCATTACCAGCGATACCGCAAGAGCGCCTGAGATGCCGCCACGCCGTTTTTTCAGCAACTCGGCCTGGTCGGTGGCGGGGAGTGCGATCTACGCGGTCTGCCAGTGGGCGATGGTGGCGATTCTCGCGAAGGCGGGGAGCACGGCGGTGGTGGGCCAGTTCGCCATGGGACTGGCGGTGGCCGCGCCGGTGTTCCTGTTCGCGAACCTGCAGATACGCGCGCTCCAGACGACCGATATTGCGGAAGAGCATTCGTTCGGCGAGTATCTGGGGCTGCGGCTGCTGACGAGCGGCGCGGCGCTGCTGATTGTGACGGGCTTCGTATTTGTGGCGGGCTACGATGCGGCGCTGCGGCGGGTGATTGTGGCGGTGGCGCTGGCCAAGGCGTTCGAAGCGGTGAGCGATGTTTTTCACGGCGACCTGCAGCGGCGGGAGCGGATGGATTCGGTGGCGCGCTACGTGATCGGGAAGGGCGTGCTGTCGGTGGCGGCGATCGGGCTGGCATTCCGGCTCACGGGAAGCGTGGAGATTGCGGTGATGGCGATGGCGGCGGTGTTCGCCGGTGTCCTTCTGCTCGGCGAAGCGCGGTTTGCGCTTGCTCCGGCCAGGCCGGTATGGAACCGGGCGGCGTTCGGGCGACTGTGCGTCACCGCGCTGCCGCTGGGCTTCGTGATGATGATGATTTCGGTGACGGCCAACATGCCGCGCTATTTTGTGGAGGGCTCGCTGGGCGCAAAGTCGCTGGGGATTTTCGCCGCGCTGAGCTACCTCGGCATAGCGGCCACAACGGTGGTGAACGCGGTGGGGCTGGCGGCGACGCCGCGGCTGGCACGGCTGTTTCTGGCCGAAGACCGCGCGGCGTTTCCGCGCGTGCTGCTGCGCTCCTGTCTGCTGTCGACTGTGCCGGGGATCGCCGGCGTGATTCTGCTGGCGGCGGGCGGCGGACCGTTGCTGCGCGTGCTCTACGGGCCGGCGTACGCGGCGCGGGTGGACGTGGCGATCTGGGTGATGGCGGCGGCGTCGATTACCTGCGCGGCGTGCGTGCTGGGTTACGGGTTGACCGCGGCGCGCTGTTTCCGGCAACAGGTGCCGCTGTTCATTGGCGTGGCCGGAGTGGCGGCGATGGCGTCGGCGACTCTGATCCCGCGCTATGGGCTGGCGGGCGCGGCGGCCGGGCAGATCGTCACGGCGCTGGCGCAACTGGCCGGCAGCGCAATCATTTTGCTTTTTGCCGTGCGTCGCAGCGCGTCCGCACAGGTCTACGGAGCAGCATCCGGAAACACTGAGCAGACCGCCGCGGGACTCGCCGCATGAGCGCCGGGCCCATCCGGTTGCCTGGGTCCATGCGGGTGCCTGGGCCCATACGGGTGCTTCACGTTGTGCGCGTGATGAAGCGCGCCGGAGTGGAGACGTGGCTGATGCATCTGTTGCGGCACTTCGACCGCGGCGAGATTGCCATCGACATTTTGGTTTATTCGGACGAAGCGGGCGATTACGACGACGAGGTCCGCGCACTGGGCGCGCGCATTTTTCGCTGCCCGCATCCGCGGCGGCCTTGGCGTTATGCGAGCCATTTCCTGCGGGTACTGCGGACGGAGGGGCCGTGGGATGTGGTGCACAGCCACAACTATTTTTTCAGCGGCGTCGATATGCGGCTGGCGGCGTACGCGGGGGTGCCGCAGCGCATTGCGCACATGCATCCGGTGCGCGACATCGAAGACGGCCGGTTGCTTCGGGGGCTGTACCGGCGATGGATGAGCCGGTGGATCGTGCGCTACAGCGACAGAATTGTGGCGCCGTCGCAGGCGAGCCTCGAGGCGTTTGCGCAGTACGCCGATCTGAGCGGCAAAGCGCAGGCGGTGGTGCGGAACTGCGTGGATGCAGTCGCTATGTCGGCCGCGGTGGATCGCATGCGGGTGCGGCGTGAGCTGGGTTTGCCGGCCGACCGGCCGGTGATTGCGTACGTCGCGCGCTTTGTTCCGCACAAGAATCACGTTCTGATGGCGGAGCTGGCGGATGCGCTGGAGCGGATGGGCGTTCGGGCTCACTTCGTGGCAGCGGGAACCGACGGGCCGGCGCGCGCGGCGTTTGAGCAGCGCGTCGCGGGGCGCGGCGACTTTTCCGTTTTCCTCAACCACGCCGATATTCAACCGCTGCTGCGCGCCTCGGACCTGTTCTTCTTTCCTTCGACCGAGGAAGGCTTCGGCGTGGTGGCGATTGAAGCCGCCGCGGCGGGGCTGCCAGTGGTGGCGACGAATCTGCCGGGGATCCGCGAGGCTTGCTGTGCCGGGCAGCGCGCGTTCCTGTTCGAGCCGAACGACACCCGGGCGGCGGCGCAAAATGTTGCGCGGCTCTTATCCGATGCGGAGCTTTATCGCGTGCTGCGCGACGAAGGGGTGCGGTGGGCGAAGGAGTTTTCGGTTGAGGCGGTGGCGAAGCAACTGCGGGCGATCTATGCGGGCGCGTGGACGGAGGGTGGCGCGCGGATGGAGGGTGGAGCGCGGGCGGAGGGTGCGGCGCGCGGTACTTCATCGGTGGGTCCGGTTTCGAACGCGGTGCGGGGGCAGGCATGACGGCTTCGATGGCCATCGACAGCCGGGTGCGTTCGCAGACACTGCTGAGCGCGGCGCCGTTCCTGCTGTGGTTCGTGGTGAGTGCGTTCCTGCCGGACACGCTTGTGCCGAAGCCGGTGTTTTTCGGTGTGCCGATGCGCGCGTCCGACCTGATGGTCCCGTTCGCCGGGCTGGTGTCGTTTGCCGGATGGTTTTTGGCCGGTCAGGTATCGCCGCGGCGGTCGCACTGGCACCGCGGTCTGCCGCTCTGGTTCACGCTGATTGTCGGGTACGCGGCGATTTCAACGGCGTGGGCGGGACTGGATCAGTACAACAGCCGCGCGATGCTGTACAGCCTTTTGCTGGCGGCGACGGCATTCTTACTCCCGTTTTCGGTGATCGCTTCGCTTTCGCCGGAGCTGGTTCGATCGGTAACGCGCTGGGTCGCGCTGGGGCTCGCCGTGGTGGGACTGGTCTATTGCGCGGTTTCATTTTTCGGCCTGAGCGTGCGCAGTGAGCTGGGCCATTTTTACACCGGCGGATTCGGTCTGGAGCGGGTGAAGGGACCGATGTTTGAGTCGAGCACGGGACATATCATTCTGCTGCCGGCGGCGGCGTTCCTGCTGCAGGACTGGTTCGACAGGCCGAGGCATGCTCTGACGAACGCGATCGGACTGGTGGCGCTTTCGATCACGCTGATCGGACTCGGCTCGCGCTTCGCTCTGATTGTGGTCGGGCTGTTTCTGGTGCTGATCACGGTGACGAGCCGCGGGGCGCGCAGCTTCCTGCTTACCGGAGTTGCGCTGGCGGGCCTTGCGGTGAGCGCGGGCGTGGTGTTTCATTACGCGACGGGAGAACGGCTGCAGTCCTTTTCGGATCCGCAGCGCAGCGAAACTTACGAGACGTCGCTGCGGGCGGTGCAGGAACGTGAAGTGGCGCTGAATATTTCCGGGTCCGGTTACGGCTCGGTCTGGCCCTGGTACATGCGCGAATGGGAGATGGGCGAGCGTATTTCGCGCGGCGACATGCTGGTTGCGACCGATTACGGGAGAATGCTCTACCAGCCGCATTCGGTGCTGCTGCTGCTCGGCGTGGAGCTGGGAATGGTGGGGCTTTTGTTTTTCCTGATGCTGTGGGTCACGCTTGGCCGCATGGTGCTTCGCGCCGTGATCGGCCGGCAGAACGCCTTCGCTGCGATCGGAGTGGCTTGCGCGGCGCTGGGCATGTTCGCCGATCTGATCCTTTTCAAAGGCCCGAGAGTATCGGCGCTCTGGTGGTTCTTCTTCCTTTCCGCACTGGCCATGGCGGCAACCGAGCCGACGGAGGCGCGGCAGCGATGACGATCTGCGTCGTAGTGGAGCACCGGTTCGAACGCACGCCCGATGGCGCCGTGTGGACGGGCAGCAGCCACAGCTATGCGGATTCGCAGCGCTACCTCGAAGTATTCGGACACGTGCGCGTTCTGGCGAGGGTGCGCGATGTCGCGGCGGCTGCGCCGGGAGCCGCGCGGGCCGATGGTGACGGCGTTAGTTTCGCGCCGCTCCCTTACTACGTGGGGTTCGGAGGGTTCTGCCTGCGCGCGCGGGCCGTGCGTCGCGCCGCGCTGCGGGCTGTGGGCGAGGCGGATGCGGTGCTGCTGAAGGCTCCGTCGCCACTCACCTGTTTGATTGAGCCGGCGTTGCACCGGATGGGCCGTCCGTTTGCGCTGCAGGTGATTGGCGATCCCTGGGGGACTTACGCGAAGGGCGCGACGCGGCATCCGCTGCGGCCGGTTCTTCGCTCCGTGCTCACGCGGCTGACGGCGGCGCAGGCGCGTCATGCGGCGGCGGTGAGCTATGTGACGCGCGAGTCGCTGCAGGCGCGCTATCCGGCTGCGGAGCTGGCATTCCGCACGGGTGTTTCGGATGTCCAGCTTGCGGACGATGCCTTTGTGGCCGAGCCGCGGGCCGTTCGCGATGAGGCGTCGCCGCTGCGTCTGATTGCGGTGTGTGCGCTGGAGCAGCCGTACAAGGGCATCGACGTTCTGTTGCGCGCGCTGGCGGTTTGCGCGGCGGGCGGTCTGGATTTCCGGCTGTCGATTGTGGGCGACGGGCGGCTGCGGGCGGAGCTGGCCGAGCTGGCGGCGCAGCTGGGCATCGGCGAACGGGTGGAGTTTCGCGGGGCGTTGCCGGCGGGGCCGAGGAGTGTGGAAGCGCTGGATGGGGCGGATCTTTTCGTGATGCCGTCGCGCAGCGAAGGGCTGCCGCGGGCGATGGTGGAGGCGATGGCGCGCGCGCTGCCGTGCATCGGGTCGGCGACGGGCGGCATTCCGGAGTTGCTCGATGCGGAGGATTTGGTGGCGCCGGGGGACGCGCGGGAGCTGGCGGCGCGGATCGCGGAAGTGGCGTTGTCGCCGGAGCGATTGCGGCGGATGTCGGAGCGTTCGCTGGGGCGCGCGGGTGAGTTCCGGGACGATGCTCTGCGCGGACGCCGGCGGGAGTTTCTGGTGCGGCTGCAGGAGATTACCGCGCTCTGGTGCGCGGGGCGCGCGAGGGCCGCCGGGCGGTTCGCGGCCACGGAGGTTTGCTCATGAGCGGCGCGGCCGGTCCGATGGGCGGCGGTGCGGGGCCGCGCGTTTTGCAGGTGCTGACGCGGCTGGGCGCGGGTGGGCCGCCGCTGTTCGTGATCCTGCTGACGCGGGAGCTGAACCGGCTGGGCTACAACGCGAGCCTGGTGACGGGGAAGTGCGATCACGCCGATCTCGATATGTCGTATTTGTTGCGCGGGGACGATCCGGTGCAGTGGGTTCCGGAGATGTCGCGCTCGGTTTCGGTTCGCAACGATCTGGCGGCGGTGTGGCACCTTTACCGGCTGATGCGCGCGGAAAAGCCGGACATTGTGCAGACGCATACGGCGAAGGCGGGAGCGCTGGGGCGCATGGCGGCGCGCCTTGCGGGCGTGCCGGTGGTGATCCATACGTTCCACGGGCATGTGATGAGCGGCTATTTTCCGCGGCACGTGAGTTTCGCGATCCGCATGGCGGAACGCTTACTGGCGCTGCTCAGCGATGCGATCTGCGTGCTGGCGCCGCAGCAGCGGCGGGATCTGGTGGAGCGGTTCCGCATCGCGGGCGAGGACAAGGTGCGGGTGGTGCCGCTGGGGCTGGAGCTGGAGCAGTTCCGCAGGCTGGCGCCGCCGGTGGCGCGGGCCGATGGAGTGCTGACGGTCGGGTGGCTGGGGCGCTTTGTGGGGGTGAAGAATCTGCCGCTGCTGGTGGAGGTGGTGGAGAAAACGCTGGCGCGCAACCAGCGGATTCGCTTTCTGGTGGCCGGCGACGGGGCCGAAGGCGACTGCATCAAAGCGGCGGCGGAACGGTGGGGCGCGGAGCGTTTCGAGTGGCTGGGCTGGACGCACGATGTGGCGGGAGTGATTGCGCGCTGCGACCTGCTGGTGCAGACGTCGCGCAACGAAGGCACGCCGGTGGCGCTGATTCAGGGGATGGCCGCGGGCCGGCCGTTCGTGTCAACGCCGGCGGGCGGTGTGGTGGATATGGTGGCGGGAGAGGGCGTGGCCGGTTCGGCGGGGTCGCGGTGGTTTTCAAACGCGGTGCTGGTGGAGCCGGATGCCGACGCGTTTGCGGCGGTGCTGGACCGGTTGCAGGGCCGGCGGGATTCGCTGGCGTCCATGGGACAGGCGGCGGCGGGCTTTGCCTGCAGCCACTACGGGCTGGAACTGCTGGCGAGGAACTACGCCGAAATGTACACGGGGCTGCTCGAAGCGAGGCATGTCAGCCATGCGGCACCGCAGGCAACTGCGAGCGAACAGCCGGTCTATCGGGGCAGCTGGGGAGATTAAGGGCGGGGACTGGCGGAGCGGGGACTGGCGGAGAGAGTGGGATTCGAACCCACGTTAGAGTTTCCCCTAAACACGCTTTCCAAGCGTGCGCCTTCAACCACTCGGCCATCTCTCCGTTTTTGGGAAGCAACGCCTTGCCGGAAACAGGAGGCGAAACACCAGGATATCACGTCGGTCTGCGGCTAGCCGCAATCGGGTGAGCGGTGCTGTTGCGTGAGCGGTGCTGTTGCGGGCGCTGTGCCGCTGTGTGCGAAGCTCGCCTCGCCGTTTACTTCGCGCCGTTTACTTCGCGGTTGTGGCGGCGGCGTGGCTCGGTCCGGAGTGAGTGGCCCGCGTGCTGCCCGGAGCCGCGATTCCGGCCGAAGGGATTCCGGCGGAGGAATGGATAGACTGGAATGCCGGAGCGCTGGCCCGGGCCGCGGCCATGGAGGCTTCGCTGGAGCGCTGGGCTGCCACTGCGGCGGCGCCGTTGCGCAGCGTGTTGCCGAGGGCCGGCGGAATACCGGCGCCGGGTCCCGCCACGGGAGCGAGGCCGGACGATTTCAACGAAGGCGCGCCGGTGTTGTGCGCCGCGGCCATGAATACCGCGGGCGTGATTCCGTTGTCGCCGAAGATCGTGGCCGGGCTGTAGAAGCCATAGCCGAACGGGCTGTACATCATGCCGCCCATGGGCACGTAGGTGAACATGCCGAACGACGGATTGTAAAACCAGCCGCCGCTCCACCGGGTGGGCGACGAGTAGCCGTAACCGGTGTTGATGGCGCCGGCGGCAAACATATTGGCCGTGGATAGTTCCTGCGACCGGTCCTTCGACCAGGCCAGCAGATCGTCGGAGACCTTATTGTTGAACTTTTCGGCCCTGAGGTCGCCGGTGAGCCGTGTGTAGTGGCCGTCCTTCAGCAGCACGCGGCTGCTGTTGTCGGCCACTTCCGCCTCGCCGCGAAAGACGTTGACCTGGGCTGCGTCGGCGCCGATTTCGACGAGGCCGTGTTTCACGATCCGGATCTGCGTCTGGCCGTACACCAGGGTAACGGGCGCGTTCTTCACCGACATCTGCGGATCGTCCGATTCCACCATGGCGGTTCCGCTCAGTATTTCGAGGCTTGTGTGCCCGAGATCGGCATCTTCCATGCGGACGGCGCTGTTATCGCCGAGGCGCAGAAACACGCCCGGCGTCAGCAGTATTTCCACCTTGCCGACCTGCGTGCGCAGCGTGCTTCCCTCGCGGAGCTGCGGAAAGTACCCGGGCTTCATTTGCAGGGGCGCGTCGTCAATGGAGACCGAGCCGCTGAAAAAATGCAGGGTGCCGGAGCGTGCCGACGTTACATTCTGCGCCGAGCCGAGCCCCGCGGCCAGCACGATCAAAGCGGTCGCGGCGAAAACAGGATGCAGACGCATGGGTGGAACTCCTGGCAACAATGATCCCGCCGGGGAGCGGCCAAGTCAATCGTCAATTTGCGGCGACCGGGGGCGTCCGGGCCGGACTCAGCGCATCCGCTTGACGATGGAATAAGTTCTGGTGGCGGCCCGGAACATCAGGGATCCGGGCTGGATGAGGGTTCTCAGCTTTTGCGCGCCTTCGTGCTCGAAGCGGTGGAGAATATGGTCGAACGGCGCGCGGCTGCGGTAGGCGCTGAAGTATTCCGCCAGTTGTTCGCGGGTTTTGGAGCCTCCGTTATCGGCGTAGCGGGTCACCCAGGGGGTGAAGTGCGGGTACAGGACGTTGGGCGCGAGCGAAGTCCCCCAGTTGCCGTGAATGGTGGTCTTCATAAAGTTGCCGATGAGGAGGTCATCGAAAAACTCGTAACGGACCGCATCCATGAGAGAGCCGCGGGGGACTTCGAAGGTGACCCCGCGACCGGCGGGCGTGCGGGGCTTCAGGTCGATGCTGTGTTCCTTGCCGCCGACGCGCAGGCGCACGAAATCGAGGTGATCGCCAAGATATTCGATGGACGAAAAGTAGCGGTTCACGGCCGCGATTTCGTCGTGATCGAGAGCTTCGGCCCAGTTATCGCCAAATTCGGAGGGACTCTTCGGCGTGGCGCTGCAGGCAACCGGACTGAGGTGGGAGAGCGCACCTTTTTCGCAATCGAACCGGACAAACGCGGGGAGAACTTCGCATCCGGGCAGTTTGGCGGATTCGAGGAGTTCGCCGGGCGTGCGGTAGGCTTCGGCCCAGATGCTGTCTTCGCGCTGGTAGACGTGGAACATGCTGAACGGGATCATGTGCGTGCAGCCGAAGAAACGAGTCCAGAAGAGCATCTTTTCCTGAAGGTAGCCATCCCAGAACTGGCGGGCTTCCGAACTGGCGCCCGGCGCCGGGGGCAGCAGGCGGGTGCCGTCTTCACGGAAGATGTTGATCATGTCGGCGTCGCCGTAGCCGAACAGTTTGAGCAGGAAGGATTCTTTGTAACCGGCGATGATCTTTCTGACGAAACGGCCCCAGCCGCGCTCGACCGCGTCGTTGACATCGACGAGAAGGCGGCCGGCGACATCGATCAGAAGAATGGCGTCCTGGTTGTAGTCGGAAATGCACATGGCTTTGATGTGCGGCGAAAGGGTGAGCCACTGCCGGTCCGGCATGATCTGAACGGAGAAGCCGAGGCCGGTGAGATCGCGGGCCATGCGGCCGCCGTGATGATCGGGCAGCAGAATGGTTCGTCCGGAGAGCAGATCGAGGGACGCGAGGTTGGTGTGGTCCGGGTGGCCGTGGGAAAGCCAGACGTATTTGACGCGGGCGATGGCGTCGAGTTGGGCGGGGGGAATTTCAAAGGGAGCGGCCCAGCTGCCGAAGTAGGCGCTGCCGGCGATCCAGGGGTCCGTGACAAGGACCGGATCGGTGTCGTAGCAGATGACTGTGGCGTTACCGATCGTTTCGAAGCCAAGCATATTGTTGTTTCACTATAACAGCGCAAATGATTACAGATTGGCGGGGCGCACACCGCGGCGGGCTGTCGCGCAGAGCCTGCCGCGCGAAGAAACAAGCCGGACAGGAGGCGTTTTACTGCCGGTTCCGCACATGTATTCGAACCGGGTATTCGAACCGGGTATTTGAATGATGGGCGGGTTGGAGAATGACGGCTATTTTCGGGCGGACTGGCGGGCTTCCTGAATGCGGGCCGTCAGGAGTTCCTCGAAGCGATCGGCGACAAAGCCGGCGAGGCGGCTGGAAACTTCACCGGAGGGATCGATCACCAGCACCGTCGGGATGGCGGAAACGGTGAGTTTCACCGCCATGCCGTCCTGAAAGTAGACGTTGGCGGTCTCCCAGCCGATGTCTTTGAGGAAGGGCCGCACCAGGCTGTGGTCTTCGTCGGTGTCGATCGAGAGAAAGACCACGTCGGCGGGATTGCCCAGCTTCTTCCGGACGGCTTCGATCATCGGGTGCTGCACTTTGCAGGGGGCGCACCAGGTGGCCCAGAAGTCCATCACGATGGTTTTGCCTTTGAGGGACCTGAGGACGAGCGGCGGGCCATCGAGGGCGGGAAGGGTGAAATCCATCGCGGCGGCGGCATCGGCATTCGGATCCTTCGCCCGCAGCAGCGCCTTCTGGCCGGCGATCAGCGCGGCGGTGCGGTCATACGCGTTCAGGATGGCATCGCCGAGGCCTTTTTCCGATCCGTTCAGCGCCGTGTAGAGTGCGCCCAGCGTGGCCCGGTCATGCGCGCGATCCTGATCGGTGTTGCGGGCGTCCTGAAGGGTGAAGGCATCGGCGTAATACTCGATGGCTTCCTTACCGCGGCCCAGTTTCTCCAGCCAGAGGCCCGCGGTGCGTGCGCCTTCGCTGGTGGGAAATGTTTGCCAGGACTGCAGGGCGAGCCGCACGGCTTCTTCGGCGTTGCCCAGACCGCCCGTGGCGTCGGCTTCGAGCGCGAGGGCGCGCGCGGCAATGCGGTTCAGTTCCTCGGTGTAGGCGGCGAGGGTGAATGCGCCTGGAGCGCCTTTGGCGAGCCAGTCGGCCGCGGCCTTGCGGTAGCGTTTCGGGTAATCCACCGCGCGTCTCAGGCGGGCCTGATTGAGCGAGCCGGTGCCGGTTTCGACGAGCGCGGCGGTGAGCTTGTCGAGCACCTTCATGTCGTCGCCGCCGCCGGCCGCCAGCGCCTTTTCGCCGTAGAGGATGATGCGCTCCTTGTCGTTCATCTCCATGGCCAGCGCCAGCAGGCTGCGTTCAATGGTGGCGCGCTGGGTGGAATCGGGATACTTCTGAATGTGGCGCTCGAAGGCCTTCACGCGGTCGATCATGCTCTGGCCGGCGTCGCCGAGCGACTGGCTGAGTTCGTTATTTTCCTGGATCAGACGGGCCTGTGAGGCGGGGTCGGAAGCGGGCGACTGGCCGAAGCAGGCCAGCGCGAGGGTCATCAGAATTGCTGTCCGAAGCCGGATCATTTATTCCCCCGGATACTTTCCGCCAGCGCCGCCGCACGCTCGCGCGCGATGTGGAGAAAGCTTTCGGTCTTCGCCACGCGGTCGAGGAAAGGCAGGAACTGTTCCTCGGCGACGAGGCGCTTTTCCGCGCGCGACGATTCGATGCGCAGGATGGCGTCCTGCACGCCGAGTTTGTCGAAGCGCACGGCGCGTTCGATGGCGATGCGCTCGAGTTCGGTTTCCACGATGCGTTCGAACCAGTCCTGCAGGGCCCTGGCATCCGGGTCTTCCGAGTAATTGAACTTTACTTCGCGAGGGGGGCCGTCGCCTTCATAGCGATAGGTTTTCATCCCCATTTTCGCCACCTTGAGGTTCGATTCGAGGGGGCGGCCGAAGCGGTCGAGCTTCTCGGCTCCGGCGAAGATCTGCTGGGTGTCCGCCGCCGAAAGATGGAAGGGCAGGGGATTGTCGTCGTTCGGATCTTCCTTGTAAAGGCCGTCGCCGGACTTCTCAATGGTGACTTCCACGTACGCCGGGACGCTGCCAGGAAACGATTTCGAGTAGACGATGCGCGGGGCGGTCTGGGCGAAGGCCGCGGCCGCTGCGACGAGATGGATCAGCAGAAGTGTTCTCACGCACGCACCTTTTGTGGCGTCTGCGTCACGGCCCGGAACGCGGCGTTGGTCGCGTGGCAGATGGCGATCGCCAAAGCGTCGCAGGCATCTTCGGATTTTACCGGCTCGCTGAGGCGGAGCAGGGAAGCGACCATCTCCTGCACCTGCGATTTTTCGGCGCGGCCGTAGCCGACAACGCTCATCTTCACTTCGAGCGGCGAGTATTCGGCGAATTCGACGGAGGCTTCGGCGATCGCCAGCAACGCCACGCCGCGCACGTGCGACAGCTTCAGCGCGCTTTTGGCGTTGACGGCGAAAAACACCTCTTCCACCGCGGCCGAATCGGGCGTCCAGGCGGCAATGAGCGCGCGCAGTTCGGTGGCAATGTTGAGCAGCCGCAGTTCGAGCGGGAGTCTGGACGAGCTGCGGATGCAGCCCGCCGCGACCATGCGGTGGGCGCGACCGTCGCTTTCGATCACGCCGTAGCCGGTGCGTTCGGTGCCGCAGTCGATGCCGAGTACCCGCATGTTCGGGTTGCCGCCTTTGTGTCGAAGCCGACCTCGAAACTAATCGAGATCCGCGTTTTCGTCGACGTCGAAGTTCGAGTAAACGTTCTGCACGTCGTCGTGGTCTTCGAGCGCGTCGTGGAGCTTCATCATGCCCTGCGCGGTCTTGCCTTCGAGGGTCATGAGATTTTTCGGCACCATGGAGACTTCCGCCGAAACGGTTTCGATCTTCGCCTTGGCCAGGGCTTCCACCACGGCTTCGTGCGAGCCGACATCGGAGAGAATCTCCCATGTTTCGCCGTTGTCTTTCAGGTCGTCGGCGCCGGCTTCAAGCACCAGATCCATGAGCTGATCTTCGGTGGCCTTTTCCTTTTCGATGGTGACCACGCTCTTGCGCTCGAACATCCAGGCGACGCTGCCCTGTTCGCCGAGGTTGCCGCCGTTCTTGGAGAACATGTGGCGGATTTCGCTCACGGTGCGGTTGCGGTTATCGGTTGCAACCATAACCAGCACGGCCGCGCCGCCGGGCCCGTAGCCTTCGAACATGACTTCGTCGATCTGGCCGCCTTCGAGCTCACCGGTGCCGCGCAGAATCGCTTTCTTGATGTTGTCCGACGGCATGGAAACGGCCTTGGCCGCCGCAATCGCCGTGCGCAGACGGGGGTTGCCGTCCGGGTCGCCACCGCCGCCGCGAGCCGCGATCTGGATTTCCTTAATCAGCCGCGTGAACGACTTACCGCGTTTGGCATCGAGGGCGGCCTTTTTGTGTTTAATCGTCGCCCACTTTGAATGACCTGACATGTTTGAGAAAACTCCGGAAGTGTGAGCCGGGGCGCAGTGACGCAGCCCGGGCATCGGTTTTTATTGCAAACAGTCAGGATATCAGATCGGGCCGGTACCGCCACGGGACCTGGAGCTTTTGGCGCGGGAGCTGGCGGTGCCCTGGCTTTTGTCTTCGGTGTTCGTCGCGCCGGTCGCAGCCAGGACACCGGTCCGGAACGCACCTATAATTGGATGAGTCGCCTGGCCGAACCGGACGACGTTACAGCATCACGATATTGCGCCGTGCCGAATTCCGCCAAACTCGCTCCCCTCGCGGCGCTGCTCCAGTCCGGCAGCGCACCGGACAGTCTGCTCTCCGCTCTGCTGGACGCGATTCCCGAGCCGATCGTTATCTACGATCGACAAGCGCAGTTCGTATTCGCCAACACCGCCGGGCAACAATATTTCGAACCGTTCGGGATTACGCCGGAGGGCTGCATTGCGAGCTCCCACGCGAGCGGCCGATTTTTCGAGATGCCTTCCGGGCGTCCGCTCACGGTGGATGATCTTCCGCTGGCCAGAGCATTTCGCGGCGAGCCGGAGCCGCGTGTCGAATTTCTCGTTACCGGGGTGGACGGGCAACCGCCGTTCTGGCTGGATTGCTCCGCGCGACCGCTCATCACCCCGACCGGCGAATGGGTGGGCGTCATTCTGACCATCCGCAACATCACCAGCGTGAAGGAAAAAGACGCCGAAGTGGCAGCCCAGCGGCTGCTGCTCGATCATGTTTTCGACCGGAGCCTGGCGGGCGTGGTCCACTCCACGTTCGAGGGCGACATCATCGACTGCAATGACGCCTTCGCGAACATGCTGGGCTATGCGACGAAGGACGAACTGCTCGGGCTCAATGTCGCGGCGCTGCACTTTTTTGCGGAAACGCGCGTCGAAATGCTGCGCCAGCTGGAATCCCGCGCGCAGCTCAGTGAGTATGAAATCTGTTACCGGCACAAGGACGGGTCGCCGCGCTGGGGGCTGATTAACGTTTCCGTTTTCCGGCCGCTGGGGGCCGAGAGCAGGAACGTGATTTCCACCGTCGTCGATATCACGGCGCGCAGGCTTTCGGAGGAGTCGGTGCGGCAGAGCGAGCGCCGCTTTGCCGCTTTCATGCGCCACCTGCCGGGCGTTGCGTTCACCAAAGACCTGGACGGCCGCTACGTCTATTACAACGAAGCCGCGTGGCCGCTGTTCGGGAAGCCGCCGGAGGCTCTGATTGGCCGCAGAGATGAAGAGATCTGGCCGGCCGAAGATGCGGCGCTGTATCGCAGCCATGACGAGCAGGTGATTGCCACGGGCCGGCCGGTGGAAGTCCTCGAACCCGGCTTGCATGCCGATGGCCGGCATTTCTGGCTGATGTACAAGTTTCCCATTGTGGAGAACGGCAGGGTGGTGCTGATCGGCGGCATCGGCATCGATGTTACGGAGCGGCAGCGGCTCGAAGAACAACTGGCGCAGACCAGCCGGATGGAGGCGCTGGGCCGTCTCGCCGGCGGCGTGGCGCACGACTTCAATAATCTGCTGACCATCATTTCCGGCTACGGCCAGCTGCTGATCGAGGGGCTGGCTCCCTCCGCTGGCGCCACGATGCCGGTGAGCCGGCTGACCAGCTATGCCGATGAGGTGCTGAATTCGGCGCGGCGCGCGGCGTCGCTCACGAGCCAGTTGCTGGCCTTCAGCCGCCGTCAGAACGTGGAGCCGGATGCGTTCGACCTGCGCGGGCTGGTCCTGCGCCTCGAACAGTTGCTCGGCCGCATGCTGGGCGAGGACATCGAGCTGACGGTGCATTGCGATCCCGAGCCCTGCCCGGTTCGCGCCGACGTGCATCAGATGGAGCAGGCCCTGATCAACCTCGCGGTCAACGCGCGCGATGCTTTACCTCTTGGGGGAACGCTCGGGATTGAGTGCCGCCGCGTGGAATCGCCGCCGGGCGTGCTGCTGGAAGTGCGCGACGACGGCATTGGGATGGATGAAACCACCCGCGAGCATCTGTTCGAGCCGTTCTTCACCTCCAAGCCCGCCGGCAAGGGCACGGGGCTCGGACTGTCGACTGTCTACGGTGTGATTTCGCAGGCCGCCGGCACGATCGATGTGGAAAGCGCTCCGGGCGAGGGCACCATCTTCCGGATCCGGTTGCCGCTGGTGGAGAACTTTCATCCGAGGGAATCGGTTTCGGCGGAAGCGCCCGCGCCCGGTTCGGAACTGGTCCTTGTGGTGGAGGACGAACCCAGCCTGCGCGCCCTGATCGCCACGATTCTTGGGGACATCGGCTATCGTGTGGAGGTGGCCGAGTCCGGCGCGGAGGCGCTCGAGATTGTGGCGCGGCTCGAACGTCCCGTGGACGTTGTTCTCACGGACGTCATCATGCCGCGAATGAGCGGCGCGCAACTGGTGGTGGAGCTGCGCAAAGCCGACCCGGGGCTGCGCGTGCTGTTCATGTCGGGCTACACCGACGACATGCTGGCCGGCTACGGCATTCTGAAGGGACAGACGCGGCTGATCCAGAAGCCGTTTACGGCCGATTCGCTGGCGCGCGCGCTGCGTTCGGTTCTCGATGCGCCCGCCGGTTCGCCGGCAACGGCCGCGTAACGCTCACCGCGTAAAATAGCCAGATGGCACTCCGTCCGCTTCTGACCGACGAAACCATCGAGGCGCGCATTCGCGAAATGGGCGCTCAGATTGACGCCGATTATCCGACCGCCACGCCGCTCTGGCTCATCTGCATCCTGAAAGGCGCCTGTTATTTTATGGCGGACCTTTCGCGCGCGATCCGCCGCGAAGTCTTCATCGACTTCATGGGGATCTCCAGCTACGGCAAGGAAAAGACGACGTCGGGCGAAGTGAAAATCACCAAGGATATCGATATCTCGCTCGAAGGCGTCGATGTGCTGATCATTGAGGACATCATCGACAGCGGCGTGACTTTGTCGTATCTGGTCCGGCTCCTGCAGCAGCGCAAGCCGCGGTCGGTGCGGATCGCGACGCTGCTGGATAAGCCGGAGCGCCGGCTGCGTCCGGTGGATGTGGCGTATGTGGGATTCAGAATCCCGGATGAATTCGTGGTCGGCTACGGGCTCGACCATGCCGAGCAGTATCGCAATCTGCGCGATCTGTGCGTGCTGGAAGAGTAGGGCCGCGCGGCGCGCAGACCGGCCGCGAGTTACCTTCCCGACGAGCCGAAGCCGCCGTGGCCGCGCACGGAGTCGCCGAGGTCGCCTTCATCCCATTCGACGGCTTCATAGCGCGCGATGACCATCTGCGCGATGCGGTCGCCCACGGCAATTTCAAACGCCGCGCTCCCGAAGTTGTGCAGGATGACTTTGACTTCGCCGCGATAGCCGGGGTCGATGGTCGCCGGCGCGTTCGGCAGCGTAATTCCGTGCTTCAGCGCGAGGCCGCTGCGAGGGCGGATCTGCGCCTCGAAGCCGGGCGGGATCTCAAGCGCAAGGCCGGTGGCGACGAGGCGCGTCTCTCCGGCGGCGAGCACAACGGCTTCCACGCTGTGAAGGTCCATGCCGGCGTCTTCGTCCGGACCGTGCGCGTAGCGCGGTAAAACGGCGTACTCATGAAGTTTGCGAATCCGGACTCGTGTGGCCATGGTTTGGGGGAACGGAGCTAACCCGATATGATATCCGTTTGACCAAACGAGTCATCACCGTCGCCCCGCTGCCGCCCGAAAAAAGTGCGTACGCGCTTGCCCGCTACTCGCGCTCGGCCGATTCCATCCGTCAGTCGATCGACTGGGTCCGTACGCACAATTCGCAGTCGTTCCTCGAAAGCTACTACTTTCAGTACGGCCATCAGTCGATCGCCGATCTGGGCCATACGGTGCTGTGCTTTGAAGGCATCAGCGAGCTGGCCGCGACGGAGATTGAAGATGAAACGCTGTGGGACGGGCAGGCCAAGTCGTCCCGCTACCAGGACTTCTCCAAAAGCGGCTTCATCACGCCTCCGGAGCTGAGCGAGGCCGATGCGGCGGCTTATCAGGCGGCCGGAAGTGCGCTGCTTGCGGCGTATCAGGACATTCACGGGCGCGTGAACGAGCATCTGCAGACGGCGTTGCCGCGGCCGGAATCGATGAAGCCGGACGCGTACGCGCGCAACATTGCGGCGCGCGCCTTCGACGTTGCCCGGTACCTGCTTTTCTGGGGCGTGCCGACCAACGTGGGGCAGATGACGTCGATCCGCACGCTGGAGAAGCAAATCCGCCGCCTGCGCGTTTCCGAGTACGCCGAGCTGCGGAGCCTCGCCGAGGAGATCGCCGCCGCCTGCGCCGCGCCGCCCGATTGCATCTGGACCGATGCCGACGCCGAGCCGCTGGCGCCGACGCTGGCGCGCCATGCCGAGCCGGATGAGTATCTGCGGCAGTCGAATGCCGATGTGGCGCAGTGGGCGGCGCAGAATCTGAAAATAGCGGCCGCCGATGCGCCGCGCGTCGATCTGGTGAAGCCGGCCGAGGTGCTGGCGGAGATTGCGGCGACGCTGCTCTATCCGGTGTCGACGCACTCTTTCCGTTCGATCTACGAAACGGTGCGTGGATGGTCGCGCGCGCGCCAGGCCGAAGTCCTGGACGTGGCGGTGCAGTCACGCGGCCAGCGCGATGACCTGTTGCGGGCCTTCCGCGGCGGCCAGTACTGCTTCGACATGCTGATCGACATCGGCGCCTACCGCGACTTCCACCGGCATCGCCGCTGCCACCAGTACCGCCAGGCGTACGACGGCACGCACGGCTACGATACGCCGGATCTGCTGGCCGCCGCCGGCGCTGTAGTTCCCTACACCGATGCCATGGAGTCCGCGCTCGCCGCGCTGCGCACACTGCCCGACCCGGCGCGCCAGTATCTGCTGCCGTTCGGCGCGCGCTCGCGTTTCCTCTTTAAGATGGATTTCGCCGAGGCCGAGTACATTGCGCGCGTGCGCAGCGGCGTGAAGGGCCACTTCAGCTATCGCCAGGTGGCGTGGGAAATGAAGCAGCGCGTGGAGGAGATCGACCCCGAACTGGGCCGCCTCATACAGGCCACGCCGCCGTGGATCGAAGATCCGCTCAAGCGTTAATCAATAGAACAGATACTTGCGCCACTGCTCGTCGCCCTTGCCGAGCAGACGCATCAGATGGCGGCTGGTATGCAGGCTGAACGGCCGCGGCTGGCGCGCCAGCTTGAAGCCCGCTTCCTCCGGCGTGCGGCTGCCCTTCCGGTTGTTGCACTGATGGCAGCAGGCCACCAGGTTCTCCCACGCCGATTCGCCGGCGCGCGAGCGCGGAATCACGTGGTCGAGCGTCAGCTCCCCGGCCGGCAGCACTTTGGCGCAGTACTGGCAGGTGTAACGGTCGCGCATCAAAATGTTTTTCCGCGACAGGGCGCGCGTCTGGTGCGGGATTCTGCGGTACTCGAGCAGTCGAATGACGGAGGGAACGCGCATGGTTCGGCGCGTGGAATGGATGGCGCTTGCCGACACTTCTTCGGCCGAGGCGATGCCTTTCAGCACCAGCACCAGCGCTCTCCGCGCGGCACAAATGTTAATGGGTTCGTAGCTTGCGTTGAGGACAAGCACGGGTTTCTGCAGTCGGCTCCAGGTCGGCATGTGGTTCGTTATTCTCTCCATCGTCGATCTACTCTGGCCAATGTCAGAAGGGAAACGGATTTTGCGCCCCCTCGTTTCAGCGCCGCCGCGCACGCGCGTGCCGTAGCGCCGGTCGTCATCACGTCGTCAATTAACAGAATGGTTTTGTCGTTGAGATCCAGTCCGGAGCGGACGGCGAAGGCGCCGCTCACATTTTTTTTGCGTCCCGCGCTGGCGAGGCCCGCCTGCACCGCGGTCGCCCGCTTCCGCCGCAGAGCCCTCACCATCGGCATGGCGCGGCGTTTCGCCACGTGTGCGGCGAGCAGTTCCGCCTGATTGAAGCCGCGCTGCCAGCGGCGCTTCCAGTGCAGCGGGACGGGCACGACGGCGTCGTAGCGGTCTTCGATGGGCAGCACGCGGTCCATGAGGCGGCCGAGCGGTTCGGCCAGCGGCTTCATGCCGGAATATTTGAAAAGGTGAATGAGGCCGCGCAGATTGCCTTCATAGCCGCCGAAGCAGATGGCGCGATCGAAGCCGCGCAGCCCGCCGCGGCACGCCGCGCAGACGCTGTGTTCATCCAGCGGATAGTCGTTCACGAACGGCGTGTTGCAAACCGCGCAACTGAACTCGGCCTGCAGCGGGGCCGGCGACACCATGCACTCCGCGCACACGGGAACTCGCGTCCAGCCGTTCAGCGGGCGTTTGCACAGACGGCAGTCGTCAGGGAAAAACAGCGAAAAAAGACCGTGGGGGATCCCGCGGATTACGTCGAAGGCGCCGGTTCTCGTTAGCAGGCTACTCGAGAAGGCGCACCTCCCTGTATTGGTTGGGCCTGTATTGGTTGGGCCTGTACTGGTCGGGCCTGTACTGGTCGGGCCTGAATTGGCCGTATTCGGTGTGAAACCGCGGCGCGGGCGACCGTCGCGTGGCGCCATGACAGGCGCAGGGCTTCCGGTGCAGGCATCTCACAGCCCGCGGCCAGGATTCTCCGGTAGTGCGTGTACTGTCCGGAACGAAGCGCCATAGCGGCTCTCTGTCTTATGCACTCAAGTGTAGGAAGACGGCGCGGGTCTTGTCAAATGCGTCGGGTTGGCCGAGTGCGGCCGGGCCGGGTCGTTTTGGCCGCGCCGCGCATCTGAATGAATGAGCATCTAACCTGAATGAGCATCTAACCTGAAGGAGAGGCGAAGCTGACAATGTCCACCCGGCAACCGGTTGTCTTTCTCGGACACGGCAATCCGATGAACACGATTTCGCGGAATCGGTTTACCGAGGCGTGGGCAGCGCTCGGCCGCTCACTGCCGCGCCCGAAGGCGATTCTGGCGGTCTCGGCCCACTGGTACACGCGCGGTTCGGCGGTCACGATCAACACCGCGCCCGAAACCATCCACGATTTCGGCGGCTTTCCGCAGGCCCTTTACGACGTCCAATATCCCGCGCCGGGCGACCCCGGGTTGGCGCGCCGCGTCCACGCGCTGCTCGCTCCGGTGGAGACCGATCTTTCCGAAGCGTGGGGGCTCGATCACGGCACCTGGTCCGTGCTGCGCCATGCGTATCCGGATGCCGAGGTGCCCGTCGTACAGCTCAGCATCGACGGCACGCGGCCGGCGGCCTATCATTACGAACTGGGCCGGCGGCTGGCGGCACTGCGCGAGGAAGGCGTGCTGATTCTCGGCTCCGGCAACATTGTGCACAACTTCCGCGCCTACGTTCCGGGGCAGGATGTGGGCCCTTATCCATGGGCAGCGGCATTCGACGAACGGGTGCGCGAGTCGGTTCAGTCCGGCGATCATGCGCCGCTGATCGGCTATGAAAAGCTCGGCCGCGATGCCGCGCTCGCCGTGCCGACGCCGGATCACTACCTGCCGCTGCTCTATGTGCTGGGCGCCGGCCTGCCGGATGAGGCGGTCACATTCCCGGTCGACGGCTTCGAAGGCGGCTCCATGTCGATGCTGGCCGTGCAACTCGGCTGACGCGCGCGTGGCGGTCACTGCTACGCTGTTTGTTTCGGCCAAATTCTCATGAAATCGCGCGTTCTTTCCGGCGTCCAGCCGTCCGGCAATCTGCATATCGGCAACTACCTCGGGGCGCTCTCGAACTGGGTCAAAATCCAGTACGACTACGAGAGCATCTTCTGCATCGTGGATCTCCACGCCATCACGGTGTATCAGAATCCGGACGAACTGCGCGCCAAAATCCGCGAACTGGCGGCGCTGTTTCTCGCCTGCGGCATCGACCCGAAGCATTCGAAGATCGTGGTGCAGTCCACCGTGCAGGCGCATTCCGAGCTTGCCTGGCTGCTGACCTGCGTTACGCCCATGGGCTGGCTGGAGCGGATGACGCAGTTCAAGGCGAAGTCGGCCGCGCAGGAATCGGTCGGCGACGGCCTTTTCCAGTACCCGGTTCTGATGGCTGCCGATATTCTGCTCTACCAGGCGGGTATCGTGCCGGTCGGGGAAGATCAGATGCAGCATCTGGAACTGGCGCGCGACATTGCGCAGCGCTTCAATTCGCTGTACGGCGATACCTTCGTGATGCCGGCGACGAAGCTGCCCGCCGTGGGCGCGCGCGTGATGGGCTTTGACGATCCGACGGCGAAGATGAGCAAGTCGGCGGCCGGTTCCGGCCACGCGGTGGCGCTGCTCGATCCGCCGGATCGCATCCGCAAGACCATCATGCGGGCCACCACCGACTCCAATCCGGCGGTCGATTTCGAAACGATGGGCCCGGGCGTGCAGAATCTGCTGACGGTGTACCAGGCGTTCGCGGAATGGTCGAACGACCAGATGCAGGCCCACTTCGCCGGCATGCGTTATGGCGACCTGAAGAAGCAGGTGGCCGAAATGGTGGTGTCGAAGCTGGAACCGATCCAGCAGCGGTATCAGGAGATCGTTGCCGAGCCGGGCTATCTGGACGGCATTATCCGCCAGGGCGCCGAGGCCGTCACTCCCATCGCAAACTCCACCGTTGAACTGGTGAAGCTGCGGATGGGAATCTATACTGCGGCGTAACGCCGCTTAGTGGTGGCGCAGTTCGGATTCGATGTCGATGAGCGTCTCGGGCCGCCGCTCGGCGCTTTCGAGGTCGCGTTCCAGCCTGCGCAGCGCCACGCCGACCACATCGCGATGATGGATGCGCGAGCCGAATTCGCCTTCGCTCAGTCCGAGCCAGAGCTGGTGCAGACGGTCCACATCTTCCGGCCAGAGGCGCGGCGGATGCGGGCCGAGGTTGGCGAAGAACGACGGCCGCCCCGGAGCCAGCACTTCGAGCGAGAACGGATGCCGCGGTTCCGGGAGCCGCTCCCATGCCAGACCGATGCGCCGCGCCAGTTCGTCGGACGCCATGCGCTGCGAAACGCCGGTCACCACGCGCGAGGCCTTCATCCTGGCCGCGGTCTGCACGATCGCCTCGAACGGGTCGGTACTGGGAACGCAAAGCAGTTCGACCGTTTTGCCTTCCTTCTCCGCCATTTCCACCACGCGTGAGAACAACGACTGCTCGTAGCTGGTGAAGAGCTGGTTATCGCCGAGCTGATATTCGCCGGCGCCGGTCGAGACCTGGCGGACCGTCATCACCACCACGTCGTGACGCCGCATGTTGGTCTTATGCAGCACCGAACGGAGGTGTTCGAGGTTGCTGGAATCGCGCACGGCGACGAGAATCGCGCCCGGCCGGGCCTTGAGCGAGGAAGATTCCACCTCGGCCTGCATGTCGAGGTTGAACTCCTCCATGGGATGGCCGTGGACAATCGCGGCGTGCTTCTTCTTGCGGTTGATGTGTTCGGACACCGTGAAGATCACGAACAGAATCACCGTGAACATCACGCCGTAGATGGTCGCCACGCGTTTGGAGAAGAGGTTGGCGATTGCCACCAGGCCGAGGAACACCGTGGTGGCGCCGAGCCCGATGGGAATTTCCACGCCGCCCAGCGTAATGTTGCCGGGGAACTTGTATTCCTGATCCTTGCGGTGATAGCGGAGCACCAGCACGCCGAGCGCCTTGAGGAAGAAGCTCCACACCACGCCGAAAGCGTACGCTTCGCCCAGCAGGTAGACATCGCCGCCGCTCATGATGATGGTGATGATCTGCAGGATGGAGATGATGTGAATGATGCGGAATGTGGTGCCGTACTTCGCATGCGGCTTGCGGAACCAGTCGACGAGGACGCCGTCTTCCGCCACGCGGTTCATGACGCCGTTGGCGCCGATCATGGAAGTGTTGACCGCGCCGGCCAGAATCAGCACGCCGACCGCGACCACGAAGACATGGAAGCCGAGGCGCATTATCTCCGGCCCGGCAAGATGCATCGCCAGTCCGCCGAGCAGGTTGTCGACGTACTTGGGCCGGATGGCGTCCGGAATGATGAGGGCGGCGAAGACCGTGATCAGGCCGGTGCTCACGGCTGCGTAGATGCAGACGATGTTGCCGGTGATCATCAGGTTCTTCAGCTTCGGATAAGCGATTTCGCGATAGACCTGCGCCAGCGTTTCGAAGCCGGACATCGAAAGCAGCGAGTGGCCGAGCGCGATGATCACGGCAATCGGCCCGATCGCGGGCCAGAATGTGCCTTTGAACCAGCCGAGCGCGTCATCGGCAAAAACGATATTGGAGGGGATCGGAGCCGGCGGAATCTGCGCCGGACCGCCGCGCAGCAGGATCGTCAGCGGGCACCAGATCAGGAAGATGACCACCATGACGGTGGTGATCTGCATGATGCGCAGCGCCTTGCCGCTCGATTCATGCATGCCCTGGATATTCAGCCACCAGAAGTAGATGGTGACGATGACCGCGAAGCCCGCCGAGAACCAGTTCGGCGAAACATGAATCGGCGAGTGCATCGCCGCCGTGATTTCGTTAACGAGGCCGGCCAGGTACTGGCCCGCGCTGACCACGCTGATGGGGCCGGTCAGAATGTAGTCGAACAGCAGCGACGAAACGGAGATGCGCGCGATGAACGGGCCCATGGCGTCGCGCACCACGACGTAAACGCCGCCGCGCACAAACATGGACGAGCTTTCGAGGTACACCGAGCGCACCGCGAAGCTGAACAGCATGACGCCGAGCACGAACCACGGCGCGGAACGGCCCACGGCGTGTTCCGCAATGCCGCCCGCGTAAAAGGCGGAAGACGCCAGATCGCTGAGAACGATGGAGGCCGCGCGCCAGAAAGAGATAAACGCAAGCGCGACGGTGGTGGCGACAACGATTTTCGCGCCGGAAGCGGAGCGCGATGCGGTCGATTGGGTGCTCATTACCGCAGCCTCCTCGGGAAGTCCGGGGTGTGGCTCGGCGAAGGAAGACGAAGCTCTGCGTTCATTGACAACAAGGAGGCTCCTGATTCCTGCTGCCGCCGGATTCGGCGACTGCAGTTAATGGTCGCTTTGTCAGCGATAAGACCGGAGCGCTGTTGTCGGTGACGGGAATTGCGCCCCATCCGGACGTCAGGGTCCGGCGCCTTCGCGAAGGTGATGTATCGCAATGGTTACCTGCGATACTAGCACGCGAGGCCCGGCCTGACGCCCGATGGCGCCGGGGAATTGGCTATAGGCGCCCGGGAATTGGCTATAGAAGAGACGCAGCCGGCGGCTGGCCCCCCTCCTTACCCGGCGGTTTCGACGGCGGCCTTTCCGGACGACCCGTGCTCGTGGATGACGCTCAGGACTTCCGGAAGCAGCCTGTCGTCGGCGGCCGAGTCGATGTCGCGCTGCAACCGGCGGAGCGCGATGCTGACGACGTCGCGATGGCGGAGTTCGTCCCCGGCGCCTTTGTCAATCAGCGTGAGCCAGAGACGGTGAGTGAGATCCACATCCTCGGGCCACAAGCGCGGCGGGTGCGGACCGAGGTTGAAGTACGTCGACTGCGCGCCATCCGGCAGAACGATTTCGAGCGACAGCGAGGGGCGCGGCGCCGGCAGCTTTTCCCACACATTGCCAACGGCGCGGCCCTGCTCGGCCGGCGTCAGCGATCCGGAAAGCGCGGTCACAATGCGCGAGGCATTCAGCATGGCAGCCGTCTGGACGATGGCCGTCCACGGATCGCCGCCGGGCACGGTGAGCAGCTCCACGTGCTTGCCCGCCTTTTCCGCCAGTGCCACGACGCGGGAAAAGAGCAGCACTTCAGACCGGGCGAATACCTGATCGGTATCGAGGCCATGCTCGCCGGACTCGGCCTGGCCAACCAGGCGAACCGTCAGAACCACGATGTCCTGACGCCGCGTATCCGTCTTGGCCAGCACTCGTTCCAGATGCGCAAGGTGGTGCGGATTGCGCGCCGCCACCACGATGCAGCCCGGCCGCAGATTCATCTGCGCGGGCGACAGTTCGTCGCTGGCATGCAGGCGGAATTCTTCTTCTTCCTGGCCCGCGTGCGAGACCGCCTTATTGTGACGCTTGTTATAGCGCTCCGACAGCTCGAAAACGAGGAAAAACGCGATCGTGAAGGATACGCCGGAAATGGTGGCGACTTTCTTCGTCAGGACGTTGACGATCGCCAGGGCGAACAACGCCAGCGTGATCAGAAACAGCCCGACCGGAAGTTCCTTGCCGCCCAGCCGGAAATTGAGCGGCACCTTCCATTCCCGCCCCTCCGGCATCTTAAAGCGCAGCACCAGCACCGAGAGCGACTTCATCGCAAAGCTCCAGACCACGCCGAACGCGTAGGCTTCGCCCAGCATGCCCACGTCGCCCCGGCTCACCAGAATGGTCACAAGCTGCAGCACGGCGATCAGGTTGATGATGCGGCTGGTGGTGCCGAAGCGGTGGTGAGGTTTGCGGAACCACGGCGTGAGTACGCCGTCCTCAGCCACGCGGTTCATCACGCCGTTGGAACCGATCAGCGCTGTGTTCACCGCTCCCGCCAGAATCAGCACGCCAACGAGCACCACAAACGCGTGGAAAGCGAGCCGCGCGCCGACGGGGCCGGCGAGAAACATAGACAATCCGCCGATCAGGTTATCCAGATACTTCTGCCGCTCCACGTCGGGTATCAGCATCACCGCGAAGAAGGACACCAGAGACGTGAAGACCATGCTGTAGATGAAGATCACGAAACCGGCGCGTTCCAGATTTTTCAGCTTCGGCGAGGCGATTTCCCGGTTCACCTGGGCGAGGCTTTCTTCGCCGCTCATGGCCAGCAGGGAGTGGCCCAGCCCCACCAGAATGGCCACCGCGGGAATCGCGTGCCAGCCCGTTCCCTTCAGCCACCCGAGCGCGTCGGGGCCGAACTGGATATTGCTCATGGAAGGGAAGGGCACCGGCTGGTAACCCTTGCTGAGAATCGTGACGAGGCACCAGATGATCAGCATCACCACCATCACCGTAGTGACCTGCATGATCCGCAGCGCCTTTTCGCTCGATTCGTGGATGCCGATAATGTTCTTGCGCCAGAAGTAGAACGTGACCAGCGCGGCAAAGCCCGCCGCGAAATGTTCGGGCTGGACGGGCGCCCACGCGAGATGGAAATACTGGATGGATTCGTTGATCAGCCCCGCCAGATAAAGGCCCGCGCTGACGCCGCTGATGGGCCCGGTCAGCACATAATCGAACATCAGCGCCGAAACGGAGAACTTGGCCAGTTGCGCGCCCATCGCTTCGTGAACCACGCGGTAGACGCCTCCGCGCACGAACATGCTGCAACTTTCGATGTAAATCGCGCGCACGGCATACGAAAACAGCATGATGCCGAGAATGAACCAGGGCGCCGACTTTCCGATGGCGGTCTCGGCAATTCCGCCAACGTAATAGGCGGAAGAGGCAAGATCGCTCAGGACAATGGCGGCGGCGCGCCAAAAGGAAATAAACGACAGCATGACTGTCGTAGCGACAACGACCTTGGTGGCCGTCGAGCCCGCAGGCTTTGAGACGTTCACAAAAACTCCATTTCAACTCCCGGGGAGGGAGGGTTGCTCTCAAATTTGGTCTACGGGGTTAGCTGACGGGCTAGAGCTTGAAAGTACTCCGTCCGGCCTTACCGGACTTCGCCCCTGGAACCTGGGTTCCCCGTTTCGGACGCGCAGAGTGTCGCGCCGAACTCGACTTTCGGATCGTAACACAATTGTCGGTTGAGATCAAAATCATGCCGCCGCCGTACCCACCCGCGGCCGCTGCCATCCGCAGCCGTTACGATAAGAGCGTGACAGCCGAAGCATTCGCGCACCGCATTGTGGCCTTGCTGCGCGCCGCCGGCCACGAGGCTTACTTCGTCGGCGGCTGCGTGCGCGATCTGCTGCTGGGCCGCGCCGCGAAAGACTTCGACGTCGCCACTTCCGCCCGCCCGGAGCAACTCCTGCAACTCTTCCCGTCGGCCGACCGCGTGGGCGCCCACTTCGGCGTCGTGCTCGTGCATGACGGCGACGCGCACGTGGAAGTGGCAACCTTCCGCAGCGACCTCGAATATGCCGACGGCCGCCACCCCGCGGGCGTTCGCTTCGAGAGCGATCCGCGGCGGGACGCGCTGCGCCGCGATTTCACCATCAACGCTTTGTTCCTCGATCCGGCCACCGGCGAGGTGAAGGACTGGGTCGGCGGGCGGGCCGACCTCGAAGCCGGCATCATCCGCGCCATCGGCGATCCGGTGCAGCGGTTTCGCGAGGACCATCTGCGACTGTTGCGCGCGGTGCGGTTCGCGGCGCGCCTCGCCTTCCGCATCGAGCCGGTGACGATGGCCGCGATGCGGAACGAGGCCCGGTCGATCGCCGGCGTCTCGGCCGAGCGCGTGCGCGACGAAATCGCGCGCATTCTGACCGAAGGCGGCGCGCGCCGGGGCTTTGAACTGCTCCATGAATCCGGCCTGCTGCAGGAAGTCCTGCCGGAAGTGGAAGCGATGAAAGGCGTCGCGCAGCCGCCCGAGTATCATCCGGAAGGCGACGTCTGGATCCACACTCTGCTCATGCTCGAAAAGCTGCGCGAACCATCTCTCGCACTCGCGCTCGGCGTGCTGCTGCACGACGTCGGCAAGCCGCCCACGTTCCGCGTTGCCGGCCGCATCCGCTTCGACGGGCATGTGGAAAAGGGCGTCGAGCTGGCGCAGCGGATTCTGGCGCGGCTGCGGGTTCCGCATGCGGTGGCCGGGCAGGCCGTTGCGCTGGTCGCCAATCACATGAAGTTCATGGACGTGGCACGCATGCGCGAGAGCACGCTGAAGCGCTTCCTGCGCCAACCTGAGTTCGAAGAGCACATGGAACTGCACCGCGTGGACTGTCTTTCGAGCCATGGCGACCTCCGCAGCTACGAATTTGTGCGCGCCAAACAGCGCGAACTGCCGCCGGAGGCGCTGAAGCCCGAGCCGCTCGTGACCGGGCGGGATCTGATCGCGGCCGGCTACCGGCCGGGCCCCGCATTCGGTGAACTGCTCCGTGAAGTGGAAGACGCGCAGCTCGAAGGACGCGTCGCAACCAGGGAGCAGGGCATGCAGCTCGTTCGCGAAAAAATGGCGGCTCTGCTCTGATCCGCGCCAGCCGATAATGGTTGTGCGCTTCAAACGCCTTCAATCATGGAATCCATTTCTCTCGCAGTCGCCGCCGTCCTCGGCGCGGTCATCGTCGCTCTTCTCGTCATCCTGATTAAGCGCCAGCCGGCGCAGGCGCCCGATAGCGATGCCGCCGCGCTTCGGTCTGAAATCGGTGAGTTGCAGCGGCGTCTTGCCGTCGAAGAACACAAATCCCTGCGCGCCGCCGAACTGGAAAAGACGCTGGCCGAGCGCGACCGCGCGATCGATGCGCTGCGCGAGGCCCGGCATCATGCGGAGCAGGACGCTGCCCGAATCTCGGCCACGCTCGCAGGCAGGACCGATGAATTTGCGCGGCTCGGCGAACGCCTCGCGGAAGAATCCAAAGCACGCGCCGCCGCGGAGGCGGAAGTCGGCCGGCTGCAGTCCCGCGTGGCCGCGCTCGAAGAGAAGCTGGAACAGGAAGGCAAGCAGTCCGGCGAAAAACTGCGTCTGCTGGAGCAGGCCCGTGAGCGGATGACGCAGGAGTTTAAGGTGCTCGCCGCCGAAGTGATGAAGTCGCACGGGGAAACCTTCAGCAAGCAGAATCACGATCAGCTGAACGTGATTCTCACGCCGCTGCGGGAAAAGCTCACCGAGTTTCAGACCGGCCTCGCCGCCGCCCACACCGAGAGCGCGAAGGAGCGCGCCGTGCTGGCCGAGCAGATCGGCAAACTTTCCGAGCAGAGCGCCCGCATGACCAGCGAGACCACCAACCTCACGCGCGCCCTGAAGGGTGAAACCAAAACCCAGGGCGCATGGGGCGAGATGATTCTGAACACCATCCTCGAACGCTCGGCGCTGCGCGAAGGCGTCGAATACGAGGTCCAGCAGAGCCACACCACCGAAGACGGCAAAAGCGTCATTACCGACGTCATCGTGAATCTGCCCGGCAACGACAATTTCATCAGCGACAAGTTCATCATCGATGCCAAGGTTTCGCTCGTGGCATTTAACGACTACGTCAATGCCACCGATGAAATTGAACGCGCGACCCATCTCAAAAGCCATCTCGACTCGGTCCGCCGGCACATCAAAACGCTCTCGGGCAAGGAATACCATTCCGCGGCCGGCAGCAAGCTGGATTATGTGGTGATGTTCATCCCGATCGAAGGCGCTCTCGCCGCCGTCCTGCAGGCGGATCCGAATCTCACGAGCGACGCCGTTCGCGCCAATGTCGCGATCGCCACCCCCACCACGCTGATGATCGCGCTGCGCACCGTGGCCAACATCTGGAAGCTGGAGCGCCGCAACAAAAGCGCCGAGGAGATTGCCGAGCGCGCCGGAAAGATCTACGACAAGTTCGTCAACTTTGCCGGCGACATGACGGATCTCGGCGGACGCCTGAATCAGGCCCGCCTCGCTTACGAAGGTGCGATGGGCAAGCTTTCCACCGGCCCGGGCAACCTCGTCCGCCAGGTCGAAATGTTGAAGGAACTCGGCGCCAAAACCGCCAAATCGCTGCCGCCGAAGCTGCTCGAACAGGATGATGCCGACCCCGTCCAGGTGCAAAAGGCCGCGGGCGCATAGCAGTGTTCGTCCACGCCGCGTCCGCCCCGTATGGCGCGCGCTCGCCTGTTAAATTCAACAATGCGTCTGCTCTGTGCGGACGGACACCAACACAAGAGGCAAAACGAACTTATGGCGACACCCGTTGACAGCGCAAATCTGATTCTGAAGCTCTATGAACTGCGCCGCGAAGAAACCATGCGAAAGGCCCGCGACTTCGTGCTTCGCTTCAACCCGAAGTCCGCTGACGATTACATGGCCACCATCATGGGGCCGAATGGCGCATACGTGCGTCAGGTGACTTCGTACTGGGACATGGCGGCGACCTTCGTCATCAAAGGCGCCATCGATATGGAACTGTTTAACGAAACCGCGGGCGAACACATTCTCGTCTTTGGCAAGATCGAGCCGTTCCTTGCCGACCTCCGCGAAAAGTGGGGCAACCCGAACATGATGGCGAATCTCGAAAAGGTCTGTCTGGCCGCGCCCGGCGGCATCGAGCATGTTCGCAAAGTCACCCAGCAGGTTCGCGCCATGATCGAAGCGAGCGAAGCGGCCGCGGCCGGCGCCAAGTAGTCAGTTCCGTCCGGATTCAGCCGATTCCACGAGCGACGGCGCGGGGCCTGCCGCCTTGCGCCGCACGTGGATCATCGTAAACAACGTCAGAAATCCCGCCACTAACCCCGCCGAAGCGCCAAGCCCCAGCATCGGCGGACTCATCAGCCGTCCCTGCGCCAGAAACAGCGACATCATCGCCAGATTGACGCTGATCGGAATGAACGCCGCAATCAGCGGCAACTTCGGCCGGTCCAGCGCGAAGAAGCAGCGCGAGATCAGATCCATCAGCGCCCACCCAACCAGGCTCGGCGCGAAGCCGAGAAACACGCCGGAGACCATCTCTGTCGAATCCGCCGTGAAGCTCCCGCGCTGGAACAGCAGCCGGATGAGCGGTTCGCGCAGCGTAATGCCGATGGCGCAGGATGCGATCGCGGCAACGGCCATCATCCCCACGCCGCGGTCGATCAGCCGGTAGGCGCGCCGGTCGTCGTTCATTCCTTTGAGCCGCGCGATCTCCGGCACCAGCGTCGACGCCACCGGATAAACCATATACGCGATGAAGACGTTCACGCAGCGAATGCAGTAATCGAAGGCCGCCGCCATCCCCGGCCCCGAATAAGTTGCGAAGCGGCGCGTCACCACCACGTTGCCCGCGATCAGGCCCGCATAAAGCAGAAACATGCCGGGCTTCAGCAGAACTTCGCCGAGCGATGCCCGTTCGCCGCCGCTTTGTGCGGACTCGCGAAACGCCCCGTGCAGATCGCGGCCGGCGCGCCACGTGAGAAACAACTGCGTGGCCGAGCCCGCCGTGTAACCGATGGCGAATCCGTTGATGCCGGCGATTTTTCCGAGCAGCAGCGCGCCGGCGATGGTCCCCAAATTCAGCGACGTTTGGTTCAGCCCCGGCACAATGAAGCGGCGCTCCGTATAGAGCAGGGCAGAGAAGATTCCCGCCGCTCCGGTAAACAGCGTGGAGGGCGCGAAGATGCGCAGCAGCAGTGTCGCCTGCGCGTGCTCGGCCGCTTCGAGGCCCGGTCCGAGCGCCGATACCAGCGGTCCGGCAAACAGCGCGATCGCAGCGCTCAGCACTGCCAGAATCGTCACGAACACACCCTGCGCGCGGCGGAAAAACGCTCCCCGCGCCGCCCCTTCGCGCAGCATCAGCATGGGCACGAAGGCGAACAGCATGGTGTTCAGGATGACGGACTTGAGCGTGTCGAGAAAGCCGATGGAGACCGCGAGAGAGTCCGCCCGCGCGTGCGTCCCCAGCATGTAAGCCGTGACGCCGACGCGGAAGAAACCGGTGAAGTTGCCAAGAAGAATACAGGCTCCCACAACAGCCCCGCCGCGTACCAGACTGCTGCCGGCATACTTGCGGACAAGGTTGTTGAGGGAGCCTGTCAGACGTTCGATCCGTTCTGTCTTCAGCCGGCCGTTCTAGCTCTTCGCCGCTGCCAGCGCGGCGTCGTAGTTCGGATGGTCGGCGACTTCCTTCACGTACTCCACGTGCTTCAGCTTGTTATCCGGGCCCACCACGAAAATGGCGCGGCTCAGGATGCGCAGTTCCTTGATCAGCGTGCCCCATGCCGAACCGAAGGAAACGTCGCGGTGATCGGAAATCATCTTCACGTTATCGAGCGCGAACGAATTGCAGAAGCGCTTCTGCGCGAACGGCAGATCCACGCTCACGGTGTAGATCTCGATGCCGGTCTCCTTGGCCGCTTCGTTGAAGCGCTTGGTCTGCGCGTCGCACACCGGGGTGTCGAGCGACGGCACCACGCTGAAGATGCGCGTCTTGCTGCCGGTATCGGCCAGCTTTACGGCCTTCATGCCGCTGTCGATCGCGGTAAAGTCGGGGGCCTCGTCGCCCACTTTCAGCTCCGGTCCCACCAGGGTGAGCGGATTGCCTCTCATTGTCGTTGCGCCTGCGCGTTCCATAGGTAAAGCCTCCAAAAAAGTTTCGGGTTGAATGTTAGTTTAGCAATCGAACCAGCGCCGCCTCATCGAAAACAGGGGCATGGCAGCGGAAGTTTTCGCAAATGTAGACGGCCTCGCCGTCGGCCGGAGCACGCATTTCGGCGATGGCCGGATTGTAGCGGGCCGTCGCCGCGTCCGCGCGCAGCAGAATGCGGTTCGGATCGAAATGGCGGCGCAGCTGACCGAGCAGCGGCCCCTCCGTCCCGCCCGCCACCACCACCTCGCGCGGCGCGGCGAGATCGAACTCGCAGGCCGCCAGCATTTGCGGAAGTCCGTACGACGATGCCGCCAGCTTCGGATGAAACGCCGCAATCAGCCGGCGGGCGCACGCGCTGAAATCCTCGCGCCCCGTAATGCGCGCGAGGCGCAGCAGCGTGAGAAGCGACAGCGAATTGCCGGAGGGTTCGGCGCCGTCGTAGTCGTCCCGCGACCGCATCAGCCGCGCCGCGTCCTCGTGCGCCGATGAATAAAAGCCGCCCCCGGGGTGCTCGAAAAGTTCGCGCTGCTTTTCGGTGATCGCAATCGCGGCGTCCAGATACTCGCTCCGGAACGTGGCTTCGTAGAGATCCAGCAGACCGTGCGCGAAAAAGGCGTAATCGTCGAGCATGCCTTCAATCGCCGCATCGCCGGCGCGGTAGCGTCGCAGCAGCACGCCGTCCGGGCGGCGCATCGTGCCGAGCAGAAAATCGGTGGCGCGCCGGGCGGCCCCGGTGTAGCGCGGTTCTCCGAGCGCCGCTCCGCCTTTCGCGAGCGCGGAAATCATGAGCCCGTTCCATGCCGTCAGGATCTTGTCGTCCAGATGCGGACGCGGCCGCCGCGCGCGGGCCGCAAACAGGATCTCCCGCGCTGCTGCCAGCGCCGCCGCGACCTCCTGCTCCGGCCTGTTGAAGTAATGGGCAGTCTCCTCCGGCGTGTGCGAAGCGAACAGAATATTGCGACCCGTGAACTCCTGATGCGGATCGGCCTCCACGTTGCCGTCGCGCTCGATCCCGTAGCTGTAAGCGAACCACAGCGCGCGCTCGTCGCCAAGCAGTTGCACGACCTCCGCCCACCGCCAGATATAGAACGCGCCTTCGCTCTTTTCGTGCGGGTGCGCGGTATCGGCGGCGCTGTCGGCGTCCTCGGCCGAAAAGAACGCGCCCTCCGGCGCCGTCATGTCGCGCAGCACGTAGTCAAAAATGCCGCGAGCCGCCCGCGCCAGCGTCTGGTCGCCGGTGATCTGGAATGCTTCCACGTACGAACCCGCCAGCTGCGCCTGATCGTACAGCATCTTCTCGAAGTGCGGCACAAACCAGGCCTCGTCCACCGAGTACCGGTGAAACCCGCCGCCCAGCTGATCGTGCATGCCTCCCTTCTCCATGGCGAGCAGCGTTTCCACCACCATGTCGAGCGCCTCGTCCTGCGCGGTCCGCTTCCAGTAACGCAAAAGAAAATTGAGGATGGAAGGCCGCGGAAACTTCGGCGCGCCGCCGAAGCCGCCCAGCGCCGAATCGTAAGATCGCCGCCACAGGTGGAAGGCCTGGTCGCAGACGGCCGCGTCGATGCGGTCCGGTCCCGCCGCCCCCGCCTCCGCCTGGCCGCGCAGATGCTGCATCACGGACTCGCTCGATTCCACGATCTTCGCGCGGTCGTCCTTCCACACGCTCGCAATCCGTTCCAGAATCGCCGGGAAGCCGGCCTTGCCGTAACGGTTATCGGGCGGGAAGTACGTGCCGCCCACGAACGGCTTCAGCTCCGGCGTGAGCCAGACCGACATCGGCCATCCGCCGCTGCCCGTGCTGGCCTGCACGTAGGTCATGTAGATGTGGTCGATGTCCGGCCGCTCCTCGCGGTCCACCTTCACCGACACGAACCACCGGTTCAGCAGTTCAGCGGTGGCTTCGTTTTCGAACGACTCGCGCTCCATCACGTGGCACCAGTGGCACGTCGAGTAGCCGATCGAAAGGAAGATCGGCTTGTCCTCGGCGCGCGCCTTCGCGAAGGCCTCTTCGCCCCACGGGAACCAGTCCACCGGATTGTGGGCGTGCTGCTGGAGGTACGGACTCTTTTCGTGGATCAGGCGATTGGCGGGCATGGCAGGGGCGAATTCCATTGGATTCGCCGAGCCTGTCCGGCGATGCGTGAATCTTGAACGGCTGCGGCGATTCTTGCTGCGGCTTTAGACTATCGCCGCAACT
The DNA here is from genome assembly GCA_903828455.1 of uncultured Acidobacteriia bacterium. GTDB lineage: Bacteria > Acidobacteriota > Terriglobia > Bryobacterales > Bryobacteraceae > BOG-234. Next base: position 71,684 of record CAIKMJ010000078.1, read on the forward strand.
CCACAATGTGGCTGCAGCGTTACAGAAGGCGGAAGTTGACTTCGATCTGTGCCCGCACCGCCACCGGCGCTCCGGCCTTCATGCCCGGCTTGAACTTCCACTTTTCCACGGCTTCCACGGCCTTCTCGTCGAGGCCCATCCCGAGGCTCTTGAGCACCTTGATCTCGCGCGCCTTGCCTTCGCTGTCCACAATGACGGAAAGCACCACGGTGCCGCTGTACTTCGCCTTGCGGGCCTCTTCGGAATACTCCGGGTCGACCTTGAAAATGATCGCCGGCTGGCTCACGCCGTTGCCGACTTTGAACACGCCGCCGCCGTAGCCGCCGCCCGATCCCGGCCCGACGCCGCCGCCGGTGCCCGATCCTACGCCGCCGCCCTTGCCGCTGCCCATGCCGCCGCCCGAACCGGGGCCGTTGGAAAGTCCCGCGAACTTGGAAAGCGGATCGCCCCAGTTATTCGCCGTGATGTTGGGCATCACCGTATCCGGCGGGGCAATGATGGAAGGATCGATGGTCAGCTTCGGCGCTTCGTTGCGCACGATCGATGGCGGCACGAACTGCTTGAGCGAAGGCTTGGGCAACTGACCTTTCGACACCGGCGCGATCTCGCGCGCCCCGCCGCCTCCGCCGCCCTTGGCCTTCTGCGGCACGAATGGCTTGATGTTCGGATCGATCAGATTCAGGTGCGCTTCAATCGCCTTCTGCACGGTCGGATTCGTCGCGCCAACGTACAGCAGGATGAGCACCACGGCCGTCACGAACGAAAACGACATCATCCACGACTTGCGGTCCGGGCTGTAAAGCCCCCAGATGCTCTTCACCGCCACCGGCTTTGAAGTCAGCACCAGCGGCGGCAGTTTTTCCGGCTTAAAGACGTCGTGAATGTTCTGGTAAAGCGAAACGAACCACGGGATCTCGGCCCGGTCGGCGGCGAACAGGCGATCCAGGTGGTCATTGGCATCGGTCTGCATTTTGACCGCACCGCTCGCGTCGTGCACGGAGGTGTCAGCCGGGTCATTATGCAGAACTTCGGGCATCAGGGTTCAATCCTTCGGGCCGTTCGGGCGGTATGCTGGCAAGCCGTTCGGGCGGTACTGCAATGAGTAGACGATCATATCATTGCTTTCGTTTCTGTTAACCGGGCTTTCGCTCTCTAAACCCGGCCTTTTCGGCTACCGCAATTGGAATCGGCGGAGCGATTCATCGCTCTTGCCTGGAGTTTAACATGTCGGTAGCGCGATCAACTTCCTGATTTGTAAACAATTGCGACGATTTCGCGCCGCCGCTCTCTTCCCGCCGCCGCGCCCACCGGCTCCGCTGCGAAAATACGGTTTTGCGGATTTCGCCCGTCCGCCGCCCGGCCTCCTCCTCCGCGGCCCCACCCCCCGGCCGATGCGACCGGCGTCGCTATAATAAGCTCCAGTGTGCCTGTGCGGGCGGCACCTGCGTATTTCGTAAGCGTGTGTCCGCCGCCGCCAGTTCCCGGCGGACCGTGCGGTTCCGGCCTCGCCAAATTCGTTCCGGCCGCGCCAACTTTGTTCAAGGAAGAAATCATGCGTAAATTGACCATTCTGCTGACCGCCGTCGCCGCCCTCGCGCTTCCCCTCGCGGCCCAGACCTCGGCCAAATCTCCGGCCCCGTCCACCGCGAAGACCAAAGCGGCAGAGGCACCGGCGCCCGCCAGCACAGACAAGGCCAGCATCGATAAAGCCAGCATCGATAAGGCAAAGCTCGAAGCCTACGTCCGCCACCTCTTCGTCTGGCCGCCGCCCATCGAAATCGCCGTCGGCGACCCCACGCCTTCGCCTCTCGCCGGCTTCTCGGAAGTTCGCGTCCGCGGCTCGCAGGGCAACGCCAGCCAGGAAGAATCGTTCTACGTCTCGAAGGACGGCCAGACCATCATCCGCGGCAGCGTCTACAAAGCCTCCGACAATCCCTTCAAAAGCAACATCGACAAACTGAAGACCGAATACCAGCCCAACTTCGGCACCCCGGGCGCCTCCGTCGTTCTGGTCGAATTCAGCGACTTCGAATGCCCCTACTGCAAGGAAGAGGCCAAGGTCATTCGCGAAAACCTGACCCAGACGTATCCGAAGGATGTGCGCCTCTACTACATGGATTATCCGCTCGAATCGCTGCACCCCTGGGCGAAGGACGCCTCGCTCGCCGGGCGCTGCATCTTCCATCAGAACGCCAACGTCTTCTGGGATTATCACGACTGGATCTTCGCCCACCAGGAGGAAATCACGCCGGATAACCTCAAGGCGAAGGTCGTGGAATTTGCCACGCCCAAAGGCGTCGATGGCCCGCAGCTCACCAAATGCATTGAGACGCGCGCCACCGAAGATGAAATCAACAAGACGAAGGCCATGGGTCATGCCGTGGATGTCACCTCCACCCCCACCCTCTACGTCAACGGCCGCCCCATGGTGGGCGTGCTCGAATGGGGCGACCTGAAGCGCGTCATCGACTACGAAATCGAGTACCAGAAGACGGCGAAAAATGCCGGTGAAAACTGCGGCTGCGACGTGACCTTGCCGGCTCCCGGCGTGGCCTCGGCGGCGCCCAAACCGGGCCTGTCGAAAAAGTAATCCGCCGGCCAGTCCGGCGCGGGGGAACTCATGACCAGAAGACTGTTGTTATTCGGCACCGCCTGTGCCGCCGCCGGCCTGCTCGCCGCGGCCAGCGCCGACTTCACGCCGGATCGCTATCTGGATCACATCAAATTCCTCGCCTCGCCCGAACTGAAGGGCAGGGAAACCGGCTCGCCGGAACTGGAAAAGGCCGCCGAATACATCGCCCGCCAGTTTCGCGCCGACGGCCTCAAACCGGTGGACGGCAAGAGCTACCAGCAGCCCTTCTCCGTCACCACCAGCGCCAAACTCGGCAAGGCCAACAAGCTGGAAGTCACCGAAGGCGGCCAGCTGCAGGTCCTGCAGCCGGGCAGGGAATTCATCCCGTTTAACTTCTCTTCGCGCGGCAAGGCCTCGGGCGGCGTCGTCTTCGCCGGCTACGGCATCACCGCTCCCGAATACAATTACGACGATTACGCCGGGCTCGACGTCAAGGGCCGCTTCGTCCTCGTCCTCGCCCATGAGCCGCAGGAGAACGACGAAAAGAGCGTCTTCGAAGGCAAGGTCTACACCGACCACGCCCAGTACTACAGCAAGGCCGCCAACGCCCGTAAACACGGCGCCGCCGGCGTCATCGTCGTCGCCGACCGTCAGGCACACAAGCCGGATGCCGAGGAACTCGAACGCTTCGGCCACACCACCGGCCCCGCCGACGCCGGGATCCTGTTCCTGCAGGTCCGCGAAGACGTCGTGCTGCCCTGGTTCCGCGCCGCCGGGAAGGACCTGGCCGCCATCGAAGCCGATATCGATCGCGATCTCAAACCGCGCTCGTTCGCTTTCGCCGGTGTCAGCGTCAGCGTCAATCTCGACGTGGAACGCGCCGTCAAAACCGTCCACAACGTGCTCGCTTACCTGCCTGGCGAATCCGACGAGTACGTCGTCATCGGCGCTCACTACGATCACCTCGGCCTCGGCGAGCAGTTCTCCCTCGCCCCCTCGCTCGCCGGCACCGTTCATCCCGGCGCCGACGACAACGCTTCCGGCACCGCCGCCGTCCTCGAACTGGCCCGCCACTTCTCCGCCGAATACGCCGCAAAAAAGCCGTCGCGGGGCATCGTGTTTATGAGCTTCGCCGGCGAAGAACTCGGGCTGCTCGGCTCGGGCTACTATGCCAACCACCCCATCCTGCCGCTCGAAAAGGCCGTGGCCATGATCAACCTCGATATGGTGGGCCGCGTTCGCGACGGCAAACTGTTCGTCGGCGGCGTCGGCACCGGCAGCTCGCTGCGCCGGGATCTCGATGAGATCGCCCCGCATTACCCGCAGCTCCATCTCGACTACGCCGATCCCGGCGGCTACGGTTCGAGCGACCATACTTCGTTTACCTCGAAGCAGGTCCCCGTGCTCTTCTTCTTCTCCGGCCTGCACGGCGACTATCACAAGCCCAGCGACACGTGGGATAAGATCGACGCCCCCGCCGCCATGCAGGTCTTAGGCGTCGTAAGCGAAGTGGCCGACCGCCTCGACAGCGACCCCTCCCGCCCGCAGTTCGTCCGCATCGAGCCCAAACTCGATCCCCACTCCGGCGCCGAAGCCACCGGCGTCACCCGCAACGACGGCTACGGCCCCTACTTCGGCAGCATCCCCGACTTCGCCGAACCTCCCACCGGCGTCCGCTTCGCCGACATCACCCCCGGTTCTCCCGCCGCCCTCGCCGGCCTGAAGCAGGGCGATATCCTGGTCCGCTTCGGCGCCGAAACCATCCGCAACCTGTACGATTTCACTTACGCCCTGCGCGCCCGCAAGCCCGGCGACGAGGTGGAGGTCGACGTGCTGCGCGGCAATCAGACCGTTTCCGCTAAAGTGAAGTTGACGCAGCGAAAGTAGAAGCAGCGAAAATAAGCGCGGCGAATACAGCCGCGGCGAAATAATAGAGGCTCGATGATATACAGTTTTCTTCAGGATGCGCCGATGTATCCGCAGGAGCACAATTGTCTGGTCTGACTGCGCGTAATGCCGCTGCAGCGAATAACACAGGCGCGGTCACGCACCTGCCTCCGCTGATCCTCCATCCCTTCAGTGGCGGCGCCGGCCCGGAGGAACTGCTGGAAGGCTCAAGGGCGTCCCTTGCCCTGCAGGGGCTGATGGAATCGTCTGAGGATGAGCCGGTTCTGCAGCGGAAGATGCTCAACGGCCGTTTTCAGGAAGTTCGCATGCTGCTCTTCCTCGGGAAAGATATTTTCCGCTGGCTACAGCAGTGCACCGAGCAGGTTCGCGGGGAGATGGGTGCCGCCGATTCCGGTCAATTTGCCGGACAGGACAAAGCTTCCGGGTCCCGCACGCCAGACAGCAAAATCCCCGAGCCCAGATTAAATGAACAAAGCTTCGCCGCCATGCTGGTCGAAGACCCGCCCGCCGGCGTCAAGACCAAGCTCGAAGCCTGGGGCGTTACCGACCGCCGCGCCGTCTTCTCCCGCGCCATCGGCATCCACAGCATGTTCCAGGAGCCGCCCGCTCAGGCCTCGCTCTCGCCCATGTTCCTGCGCAACTACCACCGTTACGCCGATCACCTGTACATCTGCTTCCTGCACGCGCAGAGCTTCCAGCCGCTCGAAGCCAAACGCTTCCACTGGGAAATTTTCGCTTCGGAAGAATACGCCCGCCTGCTCTCGGAGCAGTGGGAAGAAAAAGTCTGACGCCTGCGCCGGTCCCCGGCCCAGCTCTCAGCCCGGCCCAGCTCTCAGCTAGGCCCTCAGCCCGGCCCGGCCCTCAGCCCAGTCCGGCTTCGCGCAGAAATTTCGCCGATTCCTCCGGCGGCGTCGGATTGATATAGAACCCCGTACCCCACTCGAAGCCCGCCACGCGCGTCAGGTGCGGAATGATCTCAATGTGCCAGTGGAACCACTGGTTCGCCGGTTCCTGCAGCGGCGCCGTGTGGATCAGGAAATTGTACGCCGGCCGCTCCAGCACTTTATCGATCTTGCGCAGCGTCGTCTTCAGCACCCACGCCAGATTTTCCAGCTGCTGGGCGTCGATGTCTTCGTAGTGTGAGCGGTGCGTCCGCGGCAGAATCCACGTCTCGAACGGAAAACGCGCCGCGTACGGTGACAGCACAATGAACTTATCGGTTTCCGTGATCACCCGCGTACCCGCCTTTTCCTCCTGGCGGATCAGATCGCAGAACACGCAGCGTTCCTTGAATTCGTAATAGGCCTTCGCCCCGTCCACTTCTTCCTGCACGCGCTTGGGCACCACCGGCAGCGCAATTAGCTGCGAATGCGTATGCTCCAGCGTCGCCCCCGCCGCCTGTCCCTGGTTCTTGAACAGCAGCACGTAGCGCAGCCGCCGGTCGTTCTTCAGATCCCGAACGCGGTCGCGGAAGGCCCACAGCACCTGCTCAATGGTCTTCTCATGCAGTTCGCTGATGTTCAGTACATGATCCGGCGTTTCGATCACCACCTCGTGCGCGCCGATGCCCTGCATCCGGTCGAACAGCCCCTCGCCCTCGCGCCCCAGGTCGCCTTCAATCTGCAGCACCGGAAACTTATTCGGCACCACGCGCAGCGACCAGCCCGGCTGATTCGCGCCGCTGCCATTCCGGTACGCCAGCACCTCGTCCGGCGTCTTACTTTCATTGCCGGAGCAGAACGGGCAGAAGCGCCCCGATGGCGCCGCCGGCACGTGCTCCCGCGCGAAATCGGCCGGCCTGCGGGCGCGTTCCGTCGCGATGATCACCCAGCGGTCGGTTATAGGATCCTTACGCAATTCCGGCATGGCGATAGACCAAATATAGCGACCCGTCCGCCGCCGCGCGCGAATCCCCCGCGCCGGGCACCCACGCTACGCGAGCGCGGCCGCATGCCGGGTGCCCCACGTCCCCGGACCGCGGCCCGCTCGCCGCGTTATGAAAACGCGTTCTGCAGATACTCGATGCGCTCGCCGCTGATCGCCACCGCGTCGAAGCGTATCTTCTCCGGGTCCGCGCCCGAACGCCGCAGGTAATCCCGCGCCGCCCGCCGCAGCGCCCGGATCTTGTCCGGATTCAGATCGCGCTCCGGCGCATTCAGCTCCGCCGAAGCGCGCGTCTTCACTTCCACGAAAACCAGCCAGTCGTGATCCCACGCCACGATGTCGATCTCGCCGCCGCCCTGCGGTGGCCGCCAGTTGCGCGCCGTCACCCGGAAGCCGCGCCGCCGCAGCCACCGGTGCGCCAGATCCTCGCCGCGCCGCCCGAGGTTACGGTGTGCCCGATAGCGAAGCCGGTCCGCCAGCCGGTACAGCGGGTCCAAGAGGTTCAAATTCGAACTCCATCGCCTTGCCCCGCACCACGTAGCAAAGGTAATGTTCCCAGAACCGCCGGAAGCGGGGAAACCGGTTGATCAGAAATTCGAAGCCCAGCCATCTCCACAAACTGAGAGTCTTGACACGGACGGAAATTTCTCGGAATTTTGCAGCGGAATAATAGCCGAACCCGCCGTGGTTTTCACCGAAGTAGCGGAACGAAAAGCTGTTCAGATGGTGCTTGTGCGTCGGGTCGCAGAACGAACTGAAATCCGTGTAGTGCGGCGTCTCGATCCGCACCCGCCCGCCGGTCCGCACCAGCCGGTGAAACTCTTCCATGGCCCGGATCACGTCGCTCAGATGCTCAATCACGTGGATCGCCCGCAACTGGTCGAACGTCCGGTCCGCGAACGGATACGGGAAGTGGTCGAGCTCACAGATCACATCCGCGCGGCTCGCCGGATTCCGGTCGATCCCGATCGCCCCGGGGTACTTGTTGATTCCGCAACCGACGTCGAGGATCCGCACCTGAGCTAGTAGAAGTGGTAACGCAGCCCGACAAATCCGCCGTTCAGCATGCCGCTCAGATACTCGGCATTGTTCGGCGACGTCTTGAACTGCAGCGCCTTGAATCCGCCCACCACTTCGAAATTCTTCCGGCGCCACGCCAGCGTCGCCGACCCGTCCCAGAATTCCGCCTTATGATGCATTCCGAAGCCGGAGGCGTCCACCCGGAACAGCACATGCGGCGTCACGGCGTATTCAACCGCCATCCCGAACGACGGCAGATAGATCGATCGCGATCCCTGCGCAAACGTGGAAATCGCATTGCCGAACGAATCCTTCTGCGCTGCCAGCGGCGCGTTGATCGACGTATTGACCGTAAGGTATTCAAACCCCAGCAGCGACTTCACGCGCAGCCGCGAAACTGGGAACTTGTGCGGCCAGAACAGATCGTCCAGATACACCTTGCCGGTCTGCAGCTTGTACGAATTCGCCAGGTAGTTGCCCGAATAGAACTGGTTGGAAAACAGGTCCGCATTGCGCTGCAGCGTCTGGCTGCCCGTACCCTGAATGCGCGCATACTCCACGTGAATGGCCCCGGTGCGGCTGATCGGAATCACGAAGTCGGCCGCCTGGCCGTTCTTCGGTTTGCCGACGCCGTCCAGCGTTTCATAGTCCGGCGCCAGCGTGCCGCCCCGCAGGTCCGGGCCCGAGCCGTTGGCCGTCGCCCAGTAGTAGAGGCCGATCGTGAATAATCCGCGCGGGTCCGGATAATCCGGCTGCGTGCTCTTCGGCGCTGCCGCCGGCTGGATGGCGGCCTGCTGCGCGGCCAGTTGCGCGTCCGACGTCGTGCTGCTCGGCGGCGGCGGGGCTGCCGCCGGCTTCTGCTGGGCGAACAAAGCCGCCTGCCCGGCCAGCAGCAAAACAGTCAGCGCCATGCGGATTTTCATCGCGCTCTGGATCGGTCGGCGAATGCGAAGTATCGGAAATTTCAATTCGGTTCTCATCAGCTTCCTGCCTGGCTCTCCGGCCAGGGCTGCCGGCAAAAATAGCGTTCGGTGCGAATGCGGGGGCCCGTGTGGGCAAGCCAGCCCGCCCCAGCCCCTCGAAGAGATTGTATACGCACGAACCCGACCGCAGGCGTACAACCGATTTGGTACGGAATCTACCAGGCGCAACCCGTCTTCCACTACAATTTTCGGAATCCCTGATGCGCTCCTTCGGCCGCGCGGCCTAAAATCACCTTAGATAGTTCCTGTGGGTCGTTCCACTGAGATGCCCGGCGCGCACCGCGTCGCAACGCTCTGACACCGGGGACTGGTACACCGGCAGCGAGACGCCGGCCGCGAGCAACACCGGAGCGAGCAACACCGGAGCGAGCAACACCGGAGAAAGCAACACCGGAGAAAGCAACACCGGACAGAGACAGGAGGCCACAAATTGAACTTCGCCAACAATTGCGACGAATGTAAGCGCCTCTCCGCCAGCTACGAAGCCGCCACCATGGACTGGTTCCGCCTCCAGGGCCAGCTGCGCATCGCCACCTTGTCGAACGACCCCGGCGCCTCGGACCGCATGGTCGCTGAACTGTCCGGCATCGCGCAGCGCCGCGAACAGCTCCGCCAGTCGGCGGAAGCTCACCTCGCCGCCGCTCATCCGCGCCGCGCCGCCGCCGGCTCTCCGCTTTCCTGATCTCGCGACCCTGCGCCGCTGCTCGCCCCCGCATTCCTGAACCCGCCTGATCGCCCCGCGCCTCCGCTCTCCCTCATTTGTGCCCGCGCCCCGCTTCCCCTCGCCGCTTCCACGGATTTTCTGAACTCGCCACGCCCTCCCGGCGCCGCTTCATGGCGGCTAAACTGATTCTGTGGCGGCGAATACCATTTCCGCGCCGGCGACCGCCGGCGAAATCTCCGGGCGTCCCGGCATCCGCGAGGCGCTCCAGTGGTTTACGCGCGAAAAACAGTGGGTCAACGACATTCACCTCCAGCTCTGCCGCGTCCCCTCGCCAACTTTTCTCGAACAGCAGCGCGCCGACTGGTTCGCCGCCCAGTGCCGCTCGCTCGGCTGGCACGCCGGCATCGACCGCGCCGGCAACGTCCTCGTCTCCCTCACTCCCGCCCCGCAGGGGCCGCTCATCTTTCTCACCGCCCATCTCGATACCGTCCTTGCGCCGCGCACCAAAGACGACATCTCGCTCGGCCCCGACGGCGAAATGTTCGGCCCCGGCGTCTCCGATAACGGCGCCGGCCTCGCCGCCCTGCTCGCCATCGCCCGCGCCATCCGCTCCACTCCCGCTCCCGACGGTCTCTGGGATCGCCTCGTCCTCGTCGCCAACGTCGGCGAAGAGGGCGAGGGCGATCTCTGCGGCATGCGCTATCTCTGCGGCCAGACCGAACTCGCCAGCCGCATCGCCGTCTTTCTCGTCCTCGACGGCGCCGCCACCGATCACATCACCTGCCACGCCCTCGGCAGCCGCCGCTTCGAAGTCTCCTTTACCGGCCCCGGCGGCCACAGCTGGAGCGATTTCGGCATCGGCAATCCCGTCCACGCCCTCAACCGAGCGCTCGCGCATTTCGTCGACGAGCGCCCGCTCGATCCCCGCGCCACCCCCAAAGTCTCCGTCAACGTCGGCCTCATCGAAGGCGGCGCCAGCGTCAACGCCATCGCCCCGTCCGCCCGCGCCAAAATCGACGTCCGCTCGGAAAGCAACGAAAAGATCGAGCAGCTGGTAATCGCCCTCCACGCCGCCGTGGTTCACGCCGAAGAGGTGGAAAACGCGCGTGCCCTCGGCGGCCGCGTTGCCGCGCGGATTCGCGAGATCGGCTGCCGCCCCGCCGCCCGCCTCGCCGCTGACGCCCCGCTCCTCGCCGTCCTCCGCGCCGTCGACGGCCACCTCGGCATCCGCGCCCGCCTCGACTGCGCCTCCACCGACGCCAACATCCCCCTCTCCCTCGGCATTCCCGCCGTCTCCATCGGCGCCGGCGGCAGCGGCGGCGGCGCCCACACCACCGCCGAATGGTACCGGCCCGACGGTCGCGATCTCGGCCTCAAGCGCATCCTCCTCGCCGCCGCCATGCTCCTGCTCGATACCGCCGACCGGCCCGATGCGCCCCGGTGAGGCGGCCGTTTCCGGAAATCTTCCGGCCGTGAACAATCCCGGGCAATGAGAAAGCTCCGCAAATGAAGACCGCCCGCGCCGAAGCCGCCCTCGTCGCCGTCACCGTCCTCTGGGGGACGACTTTTGTCGTCGTCAAGTCCGCCCTCGCCGACATCTCCCCCATGCTCCTTCTCGCCCTCCGCTTCGCCCTCGCCTCCGTCGCCCTCGGCCTTCTCTTCCGCAAGGCGGTGCGCCGCGCCGGCATCGCCGCCGGATGCCTCGCCGGCCTCCTGCTCTTCGCCGCCTACGTCTTTCAGACCACCGGACTGCTCACCACCACGCCCCCCAAATCCGCTTTTTTAACCAGTTTGTCGGTTCCTTTGGTACCTTTAGCCGGTTCGCTCGTCTACAGAACCAGACCGCGGCTGCTGGAGGCCGCCGGTATCGCCGTGGCAACGCTCGGAACGGTTCTGCTCACCGCCCCTCCCGAAGCCTGGAGCAGGGGAGTCTGGAGCTTCGGCCGCGGCGACTGGCTCAGCTTCCTCTGCGCGGTGGCTTTTGCTTTACACATTGTTGTGACCGGACACTTTGCTCCCATCGTCGGCTTCGAATCGCTCGTCGTGGTGCAGACCGCCACGGCGGCGCTCCTCAGCGCGGCCGCGCTGCTGCTGGAACCCGTCCGCTTTCATCTCACGGCGCCGCTTGCCGGAGCCGTGCTCATGACGGGCCTCCTTGCCACGGCGCTTGCCTTCGCCGTCATGGCCTGGGCCCAGCAGTACACCTCTGCCAACCGGGCGGCGCTGATTTTCTCGCTCGAACCCGTCGTCGCCCTGGCCACCTCCTGGCTGGTGGCTGGCGAGACCCTCTCCGGCAGAGGTAAAGTGGGAGCAGGGTTGATTTTAAGCGGTATTCTGCTCGTTGAACTGAAACGCTCCAAACCCGAAAGACATCCAATGGCCAGCGGGGATTTGCCCTGACCTGGTAAATATTTTGCGCCGAAATGAATAAGGAGTTGCCTCGCAATGACATTTTTTGAAAAGGTTCGCCGGCAGAAATTTCTGTCGATCACGATGATGGTCTTCATGCTGTCGATCGGTATTCTCATCGGCACCGTGCTGCAGACAGTGGGCGTGAAAGCCGCCAAAGAAGGAGCCGTCGCTCCCGACGCCGCCCCGCTCAGCGTATCCAAAGCCGAGCCCATGCACGGCGAGTTCGCCGAACTGGCCAAACAGCTCGGCCCCTCCGTCGTCAACATCTCCACCGAATACATCCCGAAAAAGGAGACCGCCTCCAAGGCCAATCCTCACCGCAGACAGCAGCAGGATGATGAAGAAGACGGCTCCTCCGGCAACACTCCCGATGGCGGCCTCAACGATTTCTTCCAGCGCTTCTTCGGCGGCCAGGGCGGCGGAGCCATGCCGTTCCAGCAGCAGGAACAGCCCAGCGCCGCGCTCGGCTCCGGCTTCGTCGTCGACCGCAACGGCTACATCATCACCAATAACCACGTCGTCGAAAAGGCCACCAAAATCAAGGTCACCTTCCTCAACGATAAGACCGAATATCCGGCCACCGTCATCGGCACCGATAAGGACACCGATCTCGCCGTCATCCACGTCGACCGCAGGAATCTGACGCCCGTTAAGATCGGCAACGCCGACGCCCTTCAGGTCGGCGACTGGGTCATCGCCATCGGCTCGCCCTTCGGCTTCCAGGCCACCGTCACCGCCGGCATCGTCAGTTCGCTCGCCCGCGACATCCCCGGCGACGCCACCAGCTTCCAGCACTTCATCCAGACCGACGCGGCCATCAATCCCGGCAACAGCGGCGGCCCGCTGGCCAACGTGCGCGGCGAAATCGTCGGCATCAACACCATGATCGCCAGCCGCAGCGGCGGCTACCAGGGCATCGGCTTCGCCATGCCCATCAACGCGGCCGTCAAGGTCTACAACCAGATCATCCAGTCCGGCCACGTCACGCGCGGCTCGGTCGGCATCCGCTTCAGCGAAGACAAGAACATCTCCGATCTGCTGAAGGTTTACGGCGCCGATCACGGCGTGTTCGTCCAGTCCGTCGAACCCAACGGCCCGGCCGATAAGGCCGGCATGAAGGCGCAGGACGTCATCACCAACATCGGCGACAAGAAGATCGAAAAGGGCCAGGACCTCATCGATACCGTTGCCGACAGCCCGGTCGGCAGTTCGCTCAAGGTCGGCATCGTGCGCGATAAGAAGCCCATGACGCTCAACGTCATCGTCGGCGACCGCACCAAGATCTTCGCCGAACAGTACGGCGGCAAGAAGGAAGAGACCCCCGATTCTCAGGGCGAAAGCGCCAAACTGAAGTTCGGCATCTCCGTCCAGAGCCTCCGCCAGGCGGATCGCGAAAACCTCGGCTTCACCGGCAAGAACGGCGTGCTGGTCGGCTCGGTGGAAACCGGTTCTTTCGCCGACGACATCGGTCTCGCCAAGGGCGACATCATCGTGGAACTCAACCGCCAGACGGTGAACAGCCCCGATGACGTTCGCAAGATCCAGAACAGCCTGAAGGTCGGCGATCCGGTCGCCTTCCACGTCATGCGGCAGGTGCGCAACGCGCGCGGCTCCGGTGACTGGCAGTCGCTCTTCCTCGCCGGTTCCGTGCCGGCGGCCAGCAACTAAGCGCCACGCGGCGTTATACAATGCAATGAACAGAGGGGGCAGCCATGCCCCCTTTGTTTTTGTTCTCCTGTTTTTGTTCTGCTGTCTTTGTTGCAGCGATTTTGGCGAAGCGATTTTCCCCGGCACCGATTTTTCCAGCCATGAAGCAGCTCTACCGCATTTGCCTGTTCCTCTCAATCTCCGCGGCCGCCCTGCTGCCGCAGACCACTACGCCCGCCAAAAAACAGGCCGCGCCGGCTCAGAGCACCGCGGCCAAAACCTCAGCACCGAAAACCGCTCCGTCGCCGCCCGCGTCGAAATCCGCTTCGGCGTCGAAGTCCGGCTCCGCTTCGAAATCCGCTCCCGCCGCTCACCCTGCCTCCGCCTCCTCCACGGCGGCGAAAAAGACTGCGCCCGCCGCCACTGCTTCTAAATCAGGCAGCGCCAAATCGCGCCGCACCGGCAAGGCCGCGCCGCCCCCGGTTGCCTCTCACCGTTCCCAGTCCGCCCCCACCCCGGACCGTTATCGCGAAATCCAGCAGGCGCTCGCCGAACGCGGCTATCTCAAATCCGAGCCCGACGGCGTCTGGAGCACCGAATCCGCCGAAGCCCTCAAGCTGTTCCAGGCCGATCACGACCTCTCGCCCACCGGCAAGCTGAGCTCTCTGTCGCTCATCCAGCTCGGCCTCGGCCCGAAGCACGATTACACTGCCACCGCCGCCACCGCCTTCGCCGCCGCGCAGGCCGCAAGCCCCGCCGAGCCGCCCGCCGCCATCCCGCCAACACCCGAACCCGCGCCCGCCGAACCAGCAGCGCCCGAACCACCGAAAAATTAGCCCCGCCGCATCCATACCGCCGCCCGCCCGCCACATCGGCGCGCGCTCCAACCAGCTCCGATCCGCGAGGCCATCAGTCCTGCCCCGCCGCTCCGCCCGCTCCCCTACCGCCTCCGAACCCCGTCGCCGTCCGCCCCCGCCGCCCCGCCCCCCTGCCGCCCCGAACTCCGTCGCCGCCCCGAATCCCGTCGCCGCCCCGAACTCCGTCGCCGCCCCGAACCCCATCGCCGCCCCGAACTCCGTCGCCGCCCCGAACCCCGTCGCCGCCCCGAACCCCATCGCCGCCCCGAATCCCGTCGCCCGCCCCCGAACCCCGCCACACCGCCCCCGCTGTCTTTTGGCCCTCGGCTTGCCGATAATGTGGGCATGACAATCGGCGTCCCCAAGGAAATCAAGGATCACGAAACCCGCGTCGGTCTCGTGCCCAGCGGCGTCATGGCCCTCCGCGAAGCCGGCCACTCCGTGCTCGTCGAAACCCACGCCGGCGAGGGCAGCACCATCGCCGACGACGAATACTCCCGCGCCGGCGCAACCATCGTCCCCACCGCCGCCGACGTCTGGACCAAGGCCGACCTCGTCGCCAAGGTCAAAGAGCCGCAGCCCGCCGAATACCTCTACTTCCGCCCCGGCCTCGTGCTCTTCACCTACCTCCACCTCGCCCCGCTTCCCGAACTCACCAGCCAGCTTCTCCAATCCGGCGTCACCGGCGTCGCCTACGAAACCATCGTCGATCCCGACGGCTCTCTGCCCCTGCTCACCCCCATGAGCGAAGTCGCCGGACGCCTCGCCGTCCAGGTCGGCGCCATCTACCTCGAACGCCCCAACGGCGGACGCGGCGTCCTGCTCGGCGGCGTGCCCGGCGTCGCTCCCGCCAACGTGCTCATCCTCGGCGCGGGCGTCGTCGGCACCAACGCCGCCAAGGTCGCCGTCGGCATGGGCGCCCACGTCACCGTCATCGACCGCAACCTGCATCGCCTCCGCGAAATCGACGACATCTTCAACGGCCAGGTCGTCACCCTCGCCTCCAACGTCTGGACCGTCTCCGAAGCCGTCCGTCAATCCGACCTCGTCATCGGCGGCGTCCTCATCCCCGGCGCCTCGGCCCCCAAACTCGTGCGCCGCGAAATGATCGCCTCCATGCGCCGCGGCTCGGTCGTCGTCGACGTCGCCATCGATCAGGGCGGCTGCTTCGAAACCTCCCGCGCCACCACCCACACCGCGCCCGTCTACAGCGTCAACGACGTCATCCACTACTGCGTCTCCAACATGCCCGCCGCCGTGCCCCACACCTCCACCTTCGCCCTCACCAACGCCACTTTTCCCTTCCTGCTCGAAATCGCCGGCAAAGGGATTGAGCGCGCCGCCGCCAGCCACGCCGGTCTCGCCGCCGGCGTCAACACCTGGCGCGGCGCCGTCACCCACCCCGGCGTCGCCGCATCGCAGGGCCTTCCGCTGGTGACGTTTCCTCACGAGGTACATTGACACTGTGGAACCCGCCCTCTTACCTCCCGCTCTCACCGTCCTCGGCGACGAAGACCGCATGTTCCGCGACGCCGTGCGCCGCTACGCCCGCGAGCAGGTCGCCCCGCTCTCCCGCCAGATGGACGAGGCCGGCGCCTTCAGCCGCGCGCTCCTCCGCCACTTCTTCGAAAACGGCCTCATGGGCATCGAAATCCCCGAGCAGTACGGCGGCCAGGGCGGCAACTTCTTCCAGTGCATTCTCGCCATCGAGGAAATGGCCGCCGTCGACCCCGCCGCCGCCGTCATCATCGACGTCCAGAACACCCTCGTCAACAACGTCGTCCTCCGCTGGGCCACCGAAGAGCAGAAGACAAAGTACCTCCCTCGTCTCGCCGAAGAGTCGCTCGGCGCCTACGCGCTCTCCGAAGCCGGTTCCGGCTCCGACGCCTTCGCCATGGCCACCACCGCGCGCGACGAACTCGGCACGTGGGTGCTCAACGGCCGCAAGCTCTGGATCACCAACTCCGCCGAAGCCGCCCTCTTCGTCGTCTTTGCCAACGCCAACCCGCTCGCCGGCCACAAAGGCATCACCGCCTTTATGGTTGAGCGCGACACCCCCGGCTTCACCATCGGCCGCAAGGAAGACAAGCTCGGCATCCGCGCCTCCTCCACCTGCGAACTCATCTTCGACAACTGCGCCATCCCCGCCGAAAACCTCCTCGGCGTGCCCGGCAAAGGCTACAAGATCGCCATGGAGACGCTCAACGAAGGCCGCATCGCCATCGGCGCCCAGATGACCGGCCTCGCCCAGGGCGCGCTCGACCACGCCCTCGCCTACGCCAAACAGCGCAAGCAGTTCGGCAAGGCCATCGCCGAATTCCAGGCCGTCCAGTTCGATCTCGCCCGCATGGCCGTCGAAATCGAAGCCGCCCGCCTGCTCGTCTACAACGCCGCCCGCCTGCGCGACGCCGGCCAGCCTTTCATTAAGGAAGCCGCCATGGCCAAGTATTACGCCGCCGAGATCGCCGAACGCGTCGCCTCCAAAGCCGTCGAAATCCACGGCGGCGTCGGCTTTACGAAGGACTACCCGGTGGAAAAGCTCTACCGCGACGCCAAGATCGGACGCATCTACGAAGGAACCGCTAATATACAGTTGTTGACCATTGCCAGGACTTTGCTCGCCTGAAACCTCAGGCGGCACCGGCAGCGTCAACTATCCGGAGCCTGCCGCACAGGCTGAAGCCGAACGTTGGAGCCGTCATGAAACAGTGGATGATCTTCGTCGCCCTCGCCGCGGCCGCCGCGCCGCTGCTTCCCGCCGCCGACCCCAGCCCGGATGAAATCATCCGCCGCTTCGCCGCCAAGGAATCCGAATTCCGCAAAGCCCGCGAGTCCTACACTTACAAGCAGCTCGTCAAAATGGAGGAGCTCGACGCCGGCGGCCGTGCCACCGGCAAATGGGAGATCAACTCCGACATCATCTTCGGCGCCAATAACCAGCGCACCGAAAAGGTGACCTACGCCCCGCCCATCACGCTCCACAACGTCATCCTCACGCCGCAGGATGAGCAGGATCTCCGCAACGTCCAGCCCTTCGTGCTCACCAGCGAAGACGTGGGCAAGTACGACATCCAGTACATGGGCCGCCAGAACGCCGACGAAATCCCCTGCTATCTCTTCTCCGTCAAACCCAAAACCATGCTGAAGGGCGAACGTTACTTCGAAGGTCAGATCTGGGTCGATGACCGCGACTTCCAGATCGTCAAAACCTTCGGCAAAGGCGTCGGCCTCCTCAAGAAGGGCGAAGACAACCAGTTCCCCCGCTTCGAAACCTACCGCGAACAGATCGACGGCAAATACTGGTTCCCCACCTACACCCACGCCGACGACGTGCTGCACTTCAAAGACAACTCCCAGCACATCCGCATGGTGGTCAAGTATCAGGACTACAAACGCTTCGGCGCCGAGTCCAGCATCACCTTCGGCGACGAAGTGGCCGACCCCTCCTCCGGCAGCAAGCCCGCCGCTCCGGCCCTCGCCCCGCCGCTCGCGCCCGGGCGCAGGTGAACGCCCGTCGCCATGCTAGGATCGGTTCTTCATGGCAACCACAAAAATCACTGTTAACAACAACGGCTCCATCCGCGTCGAAGGCGATTTCGAAATCTGCGATCCCACCGGCGCCGCCTTCGGACTCGGCGGACGCTCGGCCATCGGCCTCTGCCGCTGCGGCCAGTCGGCCAACAAGCCTTTCTGCGACGGCGCCCACGCCCGCACCGGTTTTCAGGACCCGGTCGTCGCCCGCGAACTGCCCGCGCCGAAGCCCAAAGTCTAAATCACCTCACCGCGGCATATGAATAAATTCGCAGCTCTCACCCTGGGCGCAGCCCTGTGCTCGGCCCTGTGCGCCGTGCCCGCCTTCGCGCAGGAAGGCGCGGCCCGCGCCGCTGCCCCCGTCCCGCAGCCCGAACGTTCCGCCTTCGCCCAAAAGGGCGACTTCACCATCGAAGGCTTCGGCGGCGTCACCGCCTCGGGCAAGGACCGCGAAGTGGTTCCCACCGCCTCCGCCCTCGCCGGAGTGCAGGCCGCCTGGGGCGTCGGCAACTTCGCCGCCCTCACCGCCACTTACTCTTACGACGACATCGGCAAAGTCGGCAGCGCCAGCGTCAGCGCGGGCAGCGCCAGCGTCAACGCCAAAGAATTCGAAGTCGGCCTCCTCGCCGCCTTCCGCAAACAGAGCCGCATGGAACCCTACATCCGGCTCGATCTCGGCGGCATCAGCCAGACCCACCGCCTCTCCGGCAACGCGCTCCTCCCCGGCGTCACGCAGTTCGTCGTCGCTCCCGGCGCCGGCCTTCTCGTCCCCATCAACCGCTACGTCGCCTTCGATTTCGGCGTGCGCGCCGTGCTCCCCGTTGCCTCCGACCCGCTGCCCTGGCAGATACAAGGCCTCTTCGGCGTCGTCTTCCGCGCCCCGCACCGCAAATAATCGAAGCCGCTCCCAAATAAAAAACGCCGCGCCCGGGATCACCCGAAGCGCGGCGTTTCATTTCGTCTGCCGAACTTACTTCTTCGTCGTTTCCTGATACACCAGCTCCGTGAAGCTCGGGAACGGCGCGCCGCGTCCGCCGCCCGGAGGATCGTCGCCCACCGTCGCCTTAATCTCTTCGAGCGACTTGCCCTGACCCGCCAGCTCAATAATCTTCGCCCGCTTCGCCGTAATCTCCGCCAGCTTCTTCTGGATATCCGCCTTCTTCAGCAAATTGCCATGTCCCGGCACATACTGGTCGGAATCCAGCTCCGCCATCCCCTTCGTCATCGCCAGCCATCCCGCCGACGTGCCGCCCTTCTCATTGTGGATTCGCGGATCCACCACCGCCGTCACGTCGCCCGTAAACACCAGCTTCTCGGCCGGCATGTAGATCGCCAGATCGCCGCTCGTGTGCCCCGGTCCCCAGTGGTAGCCTTCGAACTTCACGCCTTCAATCTCGAACGCTTCCTTCGTCTGCGTCAGCACCCGCGTCGGCAGATGACCCGCCGGAGGCGCGCCGCGCCCGCCCGCCGCCAGCGCCGCTTCCTGTTCTTTCTTGTTATTCTCATGCGCGATAATCTGAATCCCCGCCGGGAACGACGCCAGTCCGTTAATATGATCCCCGTCGCTGTGCGTCAGAATCACCGCCGTCACCGGCTTCGGCGTAATCTTCGCAATGCTCGCCAGCAGCTCCTTGCCGCTCTCCGCGCTGATCTTCGCGTCAATTACGATGACGCCCTTCTCTCCCACGATCACGCCGCTGTTGCCGCCGCCGCCCGTCACCAGGTAAACATTCGGCTTCAGCTGACTGGTCGCCAGCGCCGCGTCGTTCTTTCCCTGCGCGAACGCCAGCGTGCTCGCCAGCATCGCCACGGGAATCATCCACGTTCTTCTCATAAACGTCAAAACTCTCCTTAAATTGAATCCCGCCGGAATCGTATCCCGCGAGCCTAATCCGAAATCGTCATCGTCGGCCCAGGCACGGCATTCGCCGCCGCCGCCTGTTCCATCACCGCCCGCGCCACGCCGAAATAATCCTTCGCGCGCGCGTCTGTTTCCCCGAACGTCGCAATCGGCTGCCCCGTATCGCCGCCGATCCTCACATGCGGATCCATCGGCAGCGCCCCGATGAAGTTCACCCCCATCGCCGCCGCCGTCCGCTTCCCGCCGCCCGTGCTGAATACATCGATCCGCTCATTGCAGTGCGGGCACTGCAGCCAGCTCATGTTCTCCACGATGCCCAGTATCGGCACCTTCACCTGCTCGAACATCTTCACCGCCTTGCGCGCATCCTCCAGCGACACGTCCGACGGCGTCGTCACCACCACCGCCCCCGTCACCGGAGCCGTCTGAATCAGCGACAGCTGCACGTCGCCCGTGCCCGGCGGCAGATCGATCACCAGGTAGTCCAGCTCACCCCAGTCCACCCCGCGCAGAAACTGCTGGATCACGCTGTGCAGCATCGGCCCCCGCCACACCAGCGGCTTATCGCCCGGGCTCAGAAAGCCCATCGACATCAGCTTCACGCCGAACGCCTCCAGCGGCTGGATGCGCTCGCCGATCGCCGTCGGCGTCGCATTCGTCCCCATCATCGTCGGCACATTCGGCCCGTAAACGTCGGCGTCCAGCAGCCCCACCGCATGGCCAAGCTTCGCCAGCGCGATCGAAAGATTGACCGCCACCGTGGTCTTGCCCACGCCTCCTTTGCCGCTTCCCACGGCAATCAGATTCTTCACTCCTGCTATCGGTAACTTCGGTGGTGCGGGCTGTCCGGAACTCATCTCTACCTATCTTAGTTGTCCATCCCCCGCATCTCGTCTTTGCCCCGCTTCGCCCGGCCCCGCTTCGCCCGGCCCTGCTTCGCCCGGCCCGTCACAGCGTCTTGGTCGACCCGCCATCCGCGTCCAGCATCGCGCCCTGAATGAACCGCCCGTGCCGGCTCACCACAAACGCCACCAGCGCCGCAATATCTTCCGGCTCGCCCACCTTCGAGAAAAACTCTTCGCGGCAGATAATCTCCTCCGCCTCCGCCGTACTCACCCCGCGCTCGGCCGCTTTCTCCTGCAGCAGCGTCGCAAAGCGCGCCGTCCGCACCCGTCCGGGATTGATCGCATTCACCTGCACCCCGTCGCGAATCCCCTTATCCGACAGCGCCTTCGTGAACGACTGCATCGCCGCATTCACCGGCCCGCCGATCGTAAAATTCGCCCCCGGCGTCCTCCCGCCCGATCCCGCTATATTCACGATCGAACCCGAGCTCTTCTTCAGATGCGGCCACGCCTCCCGCGTCAGCCGCACCGCGCCGAAAAACTTCAGCGCAAACCCGTCCAGAAAATCCTCATCCCGCAGCGACAGAAAATCGCCGCGCTTCGTCGCCCCGGCGTTGTTCACCAGCACGTCCAGCCGCCCGAACTCCGCCACCGCCGCCTCCACCACCTTCGCCGCCGCTTCCGGCGTCCGCAAATCGCACGCCACCGCGAGCCCCTTGCCCCCCGCCGCTTCTATCTCCTTCACCGCCGCCGCCAGCAGCGCCTCGTCGCGCGCCGTCACCACCACGCCCGCGCCCTCGCGCGCCAGCTCCAGCGCAATCGCGCGCCCGATCCCGCGGTTCCCCCCGCTTACAATCGCAATCTTTCCGCTCAGCTTCATAACCCTCTTATTGGATCAGCTTTTTATTGGATAAGCACCCGCCGCAGCGCCGCCCGGTCGTTATCCGACACACCCGAGTGCCCCGCAATATCGGCCCGCGACCGCAGCAGCCGCCGGTAACGCGCGAAATACTCCACCACGTCACCGCCGTATCCGAAACTGTACATGATATCCGTGAACTCCCGCGTGTGCGCCAGTCCCAGCGCATGGCCGCTTTCGTGCAGGCAGGTCAGATACACAATCGCATCGCGCAGCAGCACGTCCCCGCCCGCCGCCGCCGCAATTTCCGGACTCAGCGCCCGCACCTCCGGCAGCACGTAGATCTCGGCCCCGCGCCTGCCTCCCGCTTCAATCGCCCGCGTCTCTCCATACAGGTTCCGCCCGCCTCCCGCCCAGCGTATGCGAATCCTCGCCCCCGCCTCGCTCGCGCTCCTGCGAAACGCCACCGCCCCGCCAGACTCCCTCTGCCACGCCGCCAGCGCCCACTCACCCAGTTGCTCATCGCCCGCCGTGCAGCCAGTTGCCGTCGCCGCCGCGCCCGTGCATGGCTCGATCCACCACGTATACTCCTCCGCCGCCACCGCCACCGGCACCAGCAGCGCCGCCAGCATCGCGACCATCACGCGCACGACCACCCCGGTATTCTACAGCCCTCCCCATCTTCCCCCTCGGCGTGCCAAGTCGATGCTGCGGATGCCACCATTTCGCTCCTGCCAGCCCCCATGGCGGTCAGATTACAGGTCGATATCGACCCGGAATCTGCTCCGTCTCTTCCTGATCAGGATCGGGAAAAGTAACAGCACCAGAAGATTCATAGGCTGAACCTCCTCTCACCTCCGGTAGATTTGCCAACCCCGCTCCCATCAGCGGGGTTTTGCATTATTGGAGTCCGCGGCTCCCGTAAACTGCGACTTCGCAATTCGCGGTGTAGAAACGCCCCCCACTCAAGCCGGGCACAAAAACGTAAATACCTCTGCTGTCTGCCGCGGATATCATGTTCACGCCCCGTCTCGCTACAATCGACCAGAGTGTTCTCCAAAGTCCTCATCGCCAACCGCGGCGAAATCGCCCTCCGCGTCATCCGCACCCTGCGCGAAATGTCCATCCCCTCCGTCGCCGTCTACTCCGACGCCGACCGCGCCGCCCTCCACGTCCGCCGCGCCGACGAAGCCGCCCACCTCGGCCCCGCCCCCTCCTCGGAAAGCTACCTCAACATCGACCGCATTCTCGACGCCGCCCTCCGCCACCGCGCCACCGCCATCCACCCCGGCTACGGCTTCCTCAGCGAAAACGCCCGCTTCGCCCAGGCCTGCGCCGACGCCGGCATCGCCTTCATCGGCCCTTCCGCCAAATCCATCTCGATGATGGGCTCCAAGACCGAAGCCCGCCGCGTCGCCAGCGCCGGTGGCGCTCCCATCGTCCCCGGCACGCTCGATGGCGTCACCTCCGCCTCCGAAGCTCTCGCCGCCGCCCGCCACGCCGGCTTCCCCGTCATGCTCAAAGCCGTCGCCGGCGGTGGCGGCAAAGGCATGCGCCGCGTCGACCGCGAGCCCGACTTCCTCGCCGCCTTCGACTCCGCCTCCTCCGAAGCCCTCCGCTCCTTCGCCGACGGCCGCCTCTACGTCGAAAAGCTCATCGAAAACGCCCGCCACATCGAAATCCAGATCCTCGGCGACCGCCACGGCAACATGGTCCACCTCGGCGAACGCGAATGTTCCGTCCAGCGCCGCCATCAAAAGGTGATCGAAGAATCGCCCTCGCCCCTCATCGCCCGCCTGCCCGAACTCCGCGCCCGCATGGGAGAAGCCGCCATCCGCGCCGCCCGCGCCGCCGGTTACTACAACGCCGGCACCGTCGAATTTCTCGCCGACAACTCCGGCAACTTTTACTTCCTCGAAATGAACACCCGCCTCCAGGTCGAACACCCTGTCACCGAGCTCGTCACCGGTCTCGACCTCGTCCGCCTCCAGCTCTCCATCGCCGCCGGCCACCCGCTGCCCTTCACCCAGAGCGACATCGTCCTCCGCGGCGCCGCGCTCGAATGCCGCATCTACGCCGAAGATCCCGCCAACAACTTCTTCCCCTCGCCCGGCCGCATCACGCAGCTCGCCGAACCCTCCGGTCCCGGCGTCCGCCTCGATTCCGGCATCTACCCCGGCTGGACCGTCCCGCTCGATTACGACCCCATGCTCGCCAAACTCATCGTGTGGAACGACACCCGCGAACACGCCATTGAACGCATGCTGCGCGCCCTCGGCGAATACCAAATCGGCGGCATCCAGTCGAACCTCGCTCTCTTCGATGCCATCCTGCGCGACCCCGCTTTCCGCGCCGGCAACCTCCACACCGGTTATCTCGACGCCATGCTGCAGCGCACTCCGTTCACCGCGCCCCCGCCGCCCGCCGAACTCGCCCCGCTCGCCGCTCTCGTCGCCTCGCGCCTGCCGAACTCATCCGCCGCCACCACGCCCCCCGCCACCACGCCCCCCGCCGCGCCCGCCTCCCGCTGGCTCGCCGATGGCCGCCAGAATCTCATGCGCAAGGAGCGAACGCGATGACCCGCCGCATCCTCATCAACGGCCAGCCCGTCGATCCACACCCCTCCGCCACATTGATCGAAACCGAACCCGGCGTCTACTCCGTTCTCGTCGACGGCGTCTCCCGCGAAGCCCGCCTCCTCGGCAACGACATCTTCATCGATGGCCACCGCTTCACCTTCGAATTCGACGACCCGCGTCAGTGGAAACGCAACGCCGGCGCCGCCGCCGCCCACGGACGCGCCACCATCGCCGCCCCCATGCCCGGCAAAGTCGTCCGCATCCTCGCCGCCGCCGGCGATGAGGTCGCCGCGGGGCAGGGAATCGTCGTCGTCGAAGCCATGAAGATGCAGAATGAACTCAAAGCCCCGCGCGCCGGCCGCCTCGCCTCCCTCGACTGCAAAGAGAACGACAGCGTCCTCGCCGGCGCCATCCTCGCCGTCATCGAATGATTTCAAATGTATACTTGGATGTAGGCATTTCATGAACGCCACCATCGTCGATCTCCGCTACCGCATGAAGGATGTCCTTCGCGCCATCGACCGCGGCGAAACCGTCACCATCCTCTATCGCGGCAAGGAAAAAGCCCGCTTGATGCCGGTATCGGGCGAAGCCGCCGCCAGGTCCCGGAAAGCCGCGCCGAAAACCCAGGACCAGCCCCTCTTCGGCCTCTGGCGCGATCACGAAGATCTGACCGACCCCGCCGCCTGGGTCCGCCTGCAGCGCCGTCCGCGCTCGTCCGCGCGTCCCGCCAAATGATCTTCGATACCGACGTCCTGATCTGGGCTCTGCGCGGCAGCGCCCGCGCCGCCCGCGCCATCGACGCTGCCCGTGACCGTTCACTCTCCATCGTGTCGTGGATGGAACTCCTGCAGGGCTCGCGCTCAAAACTCGAGTCCCGCGCAATCCGGAAGTCACTTCGGGAACTCGGCTTCAGCGTGTTGCCGCTGTCGGAAACCATAGGCGCCGCTGCCGCCGGCCTCATCGAACAGCACTCCCTCGCCCACGGCATCCAGTTGGCCGACGCTCTGATCGCCGCCACCGCCATTGAAGTGGCGCAGCCCCTGTGTACCGGCAACGCCAAACACTTCCGCCCCATTTCCGCGATTGCGCTCGCGCCGTTCAGGCCGTGAATTCAGTCCTTCCCCTTCGCCTTCCGAATCTCCTCCAGCCGCTCCCTGATCCGCTTCTCCACCCCGCGCTCCGTCGGAAAATACCAGCGCTTCCCCTGCAGCGACTCCGGCAGACACTCCATCTGATTCATCGCATCGTCGAACTTGTGCGCATGCTGATACCCGGCCCCGTAGCCCCACTCCTTCATCGATTTCGTCGACGCATTCCGCAACTGCATCGGCACCGGCTCGGCCCGCCCGCTCCGCACCTCTCCAATGACCTCCCCCAGCGCCTTGTATCCCGCGTCCGACTTCGGCGCCACGCACAGGTAAATCACCGCCTGCGCAATCGCCAGGTCGCCCTCCGGCATCCCGAGGAAATGCACGCACTGCTGCATCGCCATGCACTGCTCCAGCGCCCGCGGATCGGCCAGCCCAATGTCCTCAATCGCCATCCGAACCACGCGCCGCGCAATGTACATCCGGTCCTCGCCCGCTTCCAGCATCCGCGCCAGCCAGTACAGCGCCGCATCCGCATCGCTCGAACGCACCGATTTGTGCAGCGCCGATATCAGGTTGTAATGCTCTTCGCCGGTCTTGTCATAGAGCAGCACCTTGCGCCCCAGCGTGTCCGCAACCGATTGTTCTGTCACTTCGCCCGCCGCGTTCACCGCCGATTCCAGCGTGTTGTACGCCGACCGCGCATCCCCGTTCGACGCCGCCGCAATCGTCTCCAGCACCTCATCCGAAGCCCGCGCCTTCAGCAGCCCCAGCGCTTTTCGCAGCAGCCCCGCAATCTCCTCCTCCGTCAGCGCCCGCAGCATGTACACCTTCGACCGCGACAGCAGCGCCGCATTCACTTCGAACGAAGGGTTCTCCGTCGTCGCCCCGATCAGCACAATGTCGCCCCGCTCCACATACGGCAGAAACGCATCCTGCTGCGCCTTGTTGAAGCGGTGAATCTCATCCACGAACAGAATCGTCTTCTTGCCCAGCTTCCGCAGCCGCTCGGCATCGGCCATCACGGCCTTGATCTCTTTAATCCCCGCCAGCACCGCGCTGAATGGCAGAAACTCGCTCTTCGTCATCCGCGCCACAATCTGCGCCAGCGTCGTCTTGCCCACGCCCGGCGGCCCCCACAGGATGATCGAACCCAGCTGATCCCGCTCAATCTGCGCGCGCAGCGGCTTGCCCGGCCCCAGAATATGTTCCTGCCCCGCGTATTCGTCCAGCGTCCGCGGACGCATCCGGTCCGCCAGCGGCCGGCTCGCGTCCGGCCCCGCCTCTTCCGCCGTGCTCTGGTCGAACAGACTCACCGCTGCACCCGCTGCCGCCGCGCTTCGTACAACAGCACCGCCGCCGCCACCGCCGCGTTCAGCGACTCCACCCCCGTCGTCGGAATCGCCACCTCCGTCGCCATCCGCGCCAGTTCCTCGCTCACGCCCCGCCCCTCGCTGCCGATCACAATCGCGCACGGCTGCGCGAAGTCCGCATCGCCGGCCAGCTTCCGTTTCGCCCCCGCCGGCATCGCCGCGAACACCTCCACGCCGTGCTGCCGCAACCCCGCCACCGCCATCTCCACCGTGAGTCCCGCCACATACGGCACGCGAAACAGCGACCCCGCCGACGCCCGCAGCGTCTTCGGATGCAGCGGACTCGCCGTCCCCTTCAGGAACATCACCCCGCTCGCCCCGAACGCCTCCGCCGCCCGCACAATCGCGCCCGCATTGCCCGGATCCTGCAGCCCGTCCAGCACCACCACAAGGCTCCGTCCGTGGAACAGTTGCTCCGGCTTCCACTCCCGCGGCTTCACCAGCGCCATCACGCCCTGGCTCGCTTCGGTCGAAGCAATCTGTCCGAACAGCTTCTCCGGCACTATCACCGTCCGCGTCGCCTTCAGCCCGCGCACGTGCCGCTCCACAATCGACGCCACCGCCTCGCTCGCCAGCACTACCGGCACCTCGCGTTTGCTCCGCAGCGCCTCTTCCAGCAGATGGAAGCCCTCCGCCACCACGCAGCCCTCATCCGTCATGCCGCCGCGCGCAATCGCCCGCCGCACATCTTTGATCAGCGGATTCGCCGGACTCGTCACCATTTCGCTGCTGGACATAGGGATTTCCGCCACCGCTACAGAACGTGGCTACAATGTTGTCATCAGAATAACGCAGTTCCAACGCGCGGCCCGCCTGTGCGCCCTGCTCGCTCTCATGTTCGCCCTCGGCTACCTCGTAGCCCTCTCGGTGCGCATCGGCAGCCAGAGTGCGCACGATGACGCGCGCCCCTCCGACGTCATCATCGTCATGGGCGCCGCCGAATACAACGGCCATCCTTCTCCCGTTCTCAAGCTCCGCCTCGACCACGCCGCCTCTCTCTATCAGCGCCACCTCGCCCGCTTCATCATGTCTACCGGCGGCGCCGGCGGCGACCCCTCCTTCACCGAAGGCGGCGTCGGCCGTTCTTACCTGATCGATCGCGGCATCCCGCCGGAGGCCATCGTCGTCGAAGACAGCGGCGACACCACCGCCCGCACCCTCAGCGCCGCCGCCGAAATCTTCCGCCGCATGAACCTCCGCTCCTGCATCGTGGTCAGCGACGGCTACCACATGTTCCGCGTCAAGCGAATCCTGCAGCAGATGGGCTTCACCGTCTCCGGCTCGCCCCGCGCGCAGGGCGACACCACCGTCGTCCGCGAATGGTGGCTCTGCTTCCGCCAGGCCCTGGCCTACGCCCTCTGGCGCGCCGGCATTCGCATCTGATTCGCTCCCCCCGCCCGCCGAGTCACAGCCGGTTTGTGTTCATCTGACAGCACTTAAGCGTCCGCCTCGCCCCGCACCGGTTAGAATCGGCCCGATGAGCCATTCACCGCCCGCCTCTCAATCTCGCGCCTCATGGATGTTGGGTTCGTTTTTTCGTCTGCCGTGCACAGTCGCTCGGCGGCACCATCTCCAGCGGCACCAGCTCTGCCAGCGCGAACGGTGGGTTCGTTTTTTCAAATCGCCCCGTTCCGGGCGCCCCAGCGCAGTCAGCGAATCCGGAATCCGGCTCTGATTTCGTCGGCCCCGCCTGGCCAGTCACAGCCGGTTTGTGTTCACCTCAAAGAACTTACGCGTTCTTCGGGCCACGCCTCGGTTAGAATCGGCCAGGGGGGATCTACGCCGCTCGCCTCGCCAGGATGTTGGGTTCGTTTTTTCGTCCGCCGCGTACGGTCGCGGCTTCCGCGGCTCCGCGCCCGCTCAGCGCCGCCGCGCCCGGTAAGCGCCACCACGCCCGCCGTCGCGAACGGTGGGTTCGTTTTTTCAAATCGCCCGTCCCGGCGCGGCGGCGGGGTCACAGCACGCCGGGTCACAGCATAAGGAATTTGAATGGACCGGATCAGGTTTTTGTATTGGGCTAAGAGCTTTGTTTCCGAAATAATAGACGTTTCTCCGCGTCCGAGAACATCCATGTCGACTTCTTTTACCATCCCCTTTGCGCTGCTCCAGGCAGCCACACCAGACCTGTCCGCGCGTCTCACCGCGCTCGAAAGCGCCACCAAAAGCGCCCAGTCCGCCGGCGACAACGCCTGGATGCTCACCAGCGCCGCGCTCGTCCTGATGATGACCGGCCCCGGCCTCGCCCTCTTTTACGGCGGCCTCGTCCGTCGCAAAAACATCCTCTCCACCATGATGCACAGCTTCGTCATGATGGGCCTCGTCACCGTCATCTGGGCAATCTACGGCTACAGCCTCGCCTTCAGCGAAGGCACCCCCTTCATCGGCGGCCTCAAGTACCTGTTTCTCAACGGCGTCGGCCGTGAGCCGAATGCCGACTACGGCGCCACCGTGCCCCACCTGACCTACATGATTTACCAGCTCATGTTCGCGGTCATCACCCCGGCGCTCATCTCCGGCGCCTATGCCGAACGCATCAAATTCAGCGCCATGTCGCTGTTCACCGTTCTCTGGATCACCATCGTCTACTTCCCCATGGCCCACATGGTCTGGGGCAAGGGCGGCCTGCTCAACGCCTACCTCGGCGGCGCCATCCCCACGTTCGATTTCGCCGGCGGCACCGTCGTCCACATCACCTCGGGCATCTCGGCCCTCGTCTGCGCCCTCTATCTCGGCAAGCGCGTCGGCTACCCGCAGGACCCCATTAAGCCGCACAGCCTCGTGCTCAGCGTCATCGGCGCCTGCATGCTCTGGGTCGGCTGGTTCGGCTTCAACGCCGGCAGCGCGGTTGCCGCCAACGGACTCGCCACCAGCGCCTTCGTCAACACCCACTTCGCCGCCGCCGCCGCCGCGCTCAGCTGGATGCTCGCCGAATGGCTCAAGCTCGGCAAGCCCAGCATGCTGGGCGGCATCTCGGGCGCCGTCGCCGGCCTCGTCGCCATCACCCCCGCCTCGGGCTTCGTCGAACCCATGCCCGCGCTGCTCATCGGCTTCCTCGCCGGCGTCTTCTGCTTCTTTATGGTGTCCACCGTCAAACACATGTTCGGTTATGACGATACGCTCGATGCCTTCGGCGTCCACGGCGCCGGCGGCACCCTCGGCGCCATCCTGACCGGCATCTTCGCCACCAAAGCCATCAACGATACCCCGATTAACAACAAGGTCATCGCGCTCGGCCTCGTCGACGGCAACCCCGGCCAGATCCTCAACCAGGCCATCGGCGTCGCCATCGCCATGGGCCTCGGCATCGTCGGCACCCTGCTCATCCTCAAACTGGTGGACGCCGTCGTCGGCATGCGCGTCGAACGCTCGGAAGAAGAGGACGGCCTCGATCTCAGCCAGCACGGCGAAGAAGGCTACTTCTTTGAGGCCTAGAATTTTCGCGGCGGAAAACCACGGCCGCGCGCAGCCCCGGCTCGCGGTTTTGGCGAGGCCGCGAGTGACCTGCGAACATATTGGTTGAAGAGGCACAGATGAAAAAAATCGAAGCAGTCGTGCAGCCTTTCAAAATGGAAGAAGTCAAAGAGGCGCTCAAGAACATCGGCGTCGACGGCATGACCATCAGCGAGGTCCGCGGCCACGGCCGGCAGAAGGGCCATAAAGAGGTCTATCGCGGCCAGGAATACAACGTCGATCTGCTGCCGAAGGTCAAATTCGAACTCGTCATTCCCGATGCCCGCCTCGACGAAGTCGTCGAGACCCTCACCGCCGCCGCGCGCTCCGGTAAGATTGGGGATGGAAAGATTTTCGTGTATGACGTCGCCGAAGCCATCCGTATCCGCAACGGCGATCGCGGCGACGCCGCCGTCTGACCCGCGCGAACTCGTTCCGCTCCGTTGCCACTAACGTGACCGAACAGGACATACGGGACGATTTTTTCCGCACGCGCGACGCCACCGCGCTGCTGGCCCGCCGCACCGAACGTGTAGATGCACTGGTCCGCAACCGCTGGACCGGAATGCCCGAAGGCCTTGCGCTCGTCGCCGTGGGCGGCTATGGCCGAGCCGAACTGTTCCCGTATTCCGACGTCGATCTGCTGATCCTCACGCCGGATGAAGACATGCAGCGGGTCATCAGGGAGCCGCTGGCGCTGTACCTGCGCGATCTCTGGGATGAAGGCCTGCGCATCAGCCAGTCCGTCCACACCCCGCAGGAGTGCAACCACATCGACGCCACCAATGCCGAACTGGCCGTCAGCCTGCTCGACCGCCGTTTTCTCGCCGGCAATGAAGCGCTCTTTCGGCAGATTCGCGACCCGAAGCCCGAACTCGGCCGCAACATCGTGGCGCTGACCAAGGAGCGCTACGAGCGCTTTCAAAGCACCATTTACCACCTCGAACCCAACGTGAAGGACGCCCCCGGCGGACTGCGCGATCTGCAGGTTCTGCGCTGGCTCGGCAAACTCGGCGCGGGCGATCAGGATCTGCCCACCGGCGTGCCTCTGCTCTTCCGCATCCGCTGCTTCCTGCACTATCTGGCCGGGCGCGACGACAATAAGTTCACCTTCGAGCGCCAGGATGAAATCGCCGCGCTCGACGGCGCGGCCTCGCCCGAAGAGCTGATGCGCGCCTACTACCGCGCCGTGCGCAAGATCGCCAAGCTGGCCACGCGCCGCCTGGACCGCTTCGAATCGAAACGCAGTTCGCTCTTCAGCCAGTTCCGCGACCGCACCTCGCGCCTGTCGAACTCCGAATTTTCCGTCATCCACGGCGGCATCTTCTTCCGCTCGGCCCAGACCCTCGAAGCCGACCCCGGCCTGCTGCTGCGTCTGTTCGACTTCGCCGGCCGCCACGGTCTGCCGCTCGCGCCCGATACCGAAGAGCGCGTGGAGCGCGCCGTGCCCGCGTTTGAAAAGTGGGTGGCCGCCAACCAGCCCGTCTGGCCCGCCTTCCGCGCCATCCTGCGCCAGCCGAAAGGCGGCAAGGCGCTGCGTGCCATGCTCGAAACCGGCGCGCTCTCGGCCATCTTCCCCGAGCTGCGGGAAATGGAAGCGCTGGTCATTCGCGACTTCTATCACCGCTACACCGTCGACGAGCACACCATGGTCGCCATCGAAAGCATCCTCGGTCTGCGCGAAGCCGGCGCCGAGGGCCGGAAGGGCGACGGCTTCTGCGACCTTGCGCTCGAAACCAACGACCTCGACCTTCTCGTCACGGCGCTGCTGTTTCACGACGTCGGCAAGGGCGATCCCGAAACCGGCCACGTCGTCATTTCCCGCCGCATCGCCGAAGCCGCCCTGAGCCGCTCCGGCATCTCGGAACGCGCGCTCGGCGTCGTCTCGTTCCTGATCGATGCGCATCTCGAAATGTCCAGCGCCATGAATGGCCGCGACATCTCCGAACCGGCAACCGCCCGCGATGTCGCCGCCCGCGCCGGCACCGTGGAACGGCTTCGGCTGCTGACGCTGCTGACCTACGGCGACATCAGCGCCGTCCATCCGGCGGCCATGACGCCGTGGCGCCGCCAGCTTCTGTGGCGTCTCTACGCCGCCACCTACGCCGAGCTGACGCGCGAGCTGACCGAACGCGCCACCGCCGCCGAAGCCGCCGCTGTCCTGCACGAAAACATCGGCCCCGAGCTGCGCCGCTTCCTCGAAGGTCTGCCGCCTCGCTACCTGCGCATCCACAGTCGGGAGGAGATCGAAGAGCACTTCCGGCTCGATCGCGAGTCCGAATCGCGCGACGCCGCCGTCTCGCTCACTCGCTCCGCCGAATGGGTCCTTAGTGTGGTGGCGAAGGATCGTCCCTTCCTGTTCGCCTCCATCGCCGCCGCGCTCTCCAGCTTCGGCCTCAACATTCTGAAGGCCGAGGCGTTTTCCAACGCGCACGGCAAAGTCATCGACACGTTCGCCTTTGCCGACCCCGCCCGCGGTCTCGAACTCAATCCCGATGAAGCCGGCCAGGTGACCCGCACCGTGCTTCGCGCCATTCGCGGCGAGGTCAAAGTCGAGCAGTTGCTCGCCCGCCGCGCGCGCGTCAAGCCCGACCCTCACGCTCTCGCCCAGGCGCGCGTGCATTTCGACAACACCGCTTCTCCCGGCGCCACGCTCATCGAAATGGTGACGCAGGATCGCCCCGGTCTGCTCTACGACGTGGCCGCGCTGATCTCCAGGGCCGGCGGCAATATCGAAATCGTGCTCGTGGATACCGAGGCGAAGAAGGCCATCGACGTCTTCTACGTCACCAAAGCCGGCGCCAAACTGACCGACGACGAAGCGGCCGAGCTGACCGGCCAGGTCGCCGAAATCGCCCGCGGCTTCTGAGCGACGGGCTGCCTTCGCTCCTCCACGAGCGTGAAGCCAAAGCATCGGCGGCAGCATCTACAGGGAATGCCCTTTTCCGCCGTCGCCCTCCGCCACTTGCTTCTGCTGGCGATCGCTCCGCTGGCGTTGGCCCAGCAGGGCAGTATCTCGGGCACGGTCATCGACGCCAGCGGAGCGGCCGTGGGCGATGCGATGGTTCGGCTCTCACTCGACGGGCGCTCGCCTGACCGGGAGACCCGGTCGGCTGAACGGGGCGACTATTCGTTCACGAACGTGAGCGCCGGCCCCTACCGGTTGTCCTTCAGCGCATCGGGGCTGGCGACGCGAACCGTTTCCGGTGAGCTGCGGGCGGGCGAAACGCTGAGTCTTCCGCCGTACATACTGGCCGTGGCGAACCTCACAACGGACCTGACGGTCACGCAGACGCAGAGCGAACTGGCCGAGGCGCAGATCAAAGCGGCCGAGCAGCAGCGGTTCTTCGGTCTCGTGCCCAACTTCTTCGCCGCCTACGACCGCGACTCCGTCCCGCTGAACGCAAAGCAGAAGCTGGAACTCACCGGGCGGACCTGGCTCGACCCGTCTTCATTTGCGATTGAGGGCATCATTGCCGGCGTTTGGCAGGCCGAAAATACTCACAAGGGATTTGGCCAGGGAGCGCAGGGCTACGCAAAGCGCTACGGCGCCGGATTCGCCGACTACGGCACCCGGCTGCTGCTCGAAAAGGCCGTCATGACCACAATGTTCCGGCAGGATCCGCGCTATTTCTACCGCGGTACCGGCACGAAACGCTCCCGTGCCTTCTACGCGGTCAGCCGAAGCTTCGTCTGCCGCGGCGACGATAAGAGTGACCAGTTCTGCTACTCCAGCCTGATCGCCCGCTTCGGAACGGGCTTCGCCATTAACTACCTGTATCCTGCCGCCGACCGCGATCGCGCGGGAACCATCCTGCGGAACTCCGCGATCGGTCTCGGCTTCGACGCCGCGTTCAACCTCTTCCAGGAATTCGCCGGGCGCAGGCTGACCCCGAAGAAGCGCTAGCGGACGCGTGCCGGATCCGTGCCGACGCGCAGTCAGGCTGCGCCAAAGTGTTCGGCCAGCAGCGCCGTCACGCGATCGGCATATTGCATGCTCGCGCCGTGTGCCGCATTTTCGAGCAGCACGAAGCGCGCGCCCGGAATGGCCGCCGCCAGCGCCCGCCCGACCGGCGGAGGCGAGAGCGGATCGAGGTCGGCTCCCACCACCAGCGTGCGGATGCCTGCCAGTTCCCCGAGACGGCCCGTCACGTCGCAGTCCCGCAGGGCCTTCAATTGCTGCATCGTGATCGGCGGCTTATCCGCCAGGTCGTGGCCGATGACGCGCCCGATCTCTTCCGACATGCGGTCCGGATCGGCTGCCTTTCGGATCTCCGGCGGCATCACGATCTCGAGGTAGGCGCGACGCCGCGACCGGCGCGTGCCGATCAGGGTGCGGACGCCGATCCAGATGGTGCGCCAGCACAATCTCGTGGCATCCTTGCCGCGCGAAAACGTGCACAGCAGCGCGAGGCTTCTGACCCGCCCGGGCGCAGTCAGGGCGAGGTATTGCGCGACCAGTCCGCCGAGCGAATGGCCGACAATATGCGCCGACTGCCAGCCGAGCGCATCCATCAGCGCCAGCGTGTCGCGCGCCATCCGGTCCACGGTGACCGGCTCGCCGCGCGGTACGCTCCGGCCGATGCCGCGGTTGTCGAAGGAAAGGCAGGCGTAGTGAGCCGACAGCGGGATCGTCTGCGGATCGGAGCCCGAGCCGTGGATCCCGACGCCGTGGAGCATCACCACCGGCGGCCCCTCGCCGCGCACGTCGTAATGCAGCGGGCAGCCGGCGACGGTGAGGATGCCGTGCGTTTCAGGCGGGGACGAAGTCACGTCTGTTCCCTGACCGAGCGCGATCCGCGGCGGCTAAAAGCCGGCCTGGCTCAGCTTCGGGCTGCCCGGCCCCACGTGGATATGCGCGCCGGTCGCCATATGCGGTACGGCCGAGCGGAAGGCGAAGTACGGGATCCGGTGCTGCTCGAGGTACTTCATCAGCCAGGCGCCTTCCTGCTGTTCCGGCCGCAGCGGGACATCGACGCGCCCGCGGTGGTCGAAGCCCTGGGACCGGTGGGTGGCCGTCGCGCCGTCGGCACTGATCGGCAGCGACCGGGAAAACTTCGCCCGGAAGTCGAGTTCCAGCTGCCGGCGTTCGCTCGCCGTGAAGATCCCGTTGCCGTCGTAGCGAGTGTAAACCTTGCCGTTCCACTCCGGATGCGACTCCATCTGCGATTCGAGGCTGGCCATGGAATTTTCGACCTTCACATTTTCGGCGATCTGGGTGATCAGCAGCGCCCGCTCCCGGGCCTGCGCCAGCTCGGTCTCGGCCCGCGCCATATCGGCGTCCGAGGTGGCGGCTTCGGCGCGCGAAACGATGCCGGCGCGGATCAGTTCCTGCATCCGCAGCACGGCGAGCTGGCGCCGGAGCACCATCCGCTCGGCGACCCGGATCAGCTGATCGGCCTGCTCGGGGAGCAGTTCGCTGGCGTATAAGCTGTGCTTGAGCAGCGACATATCCAGCGCATCCTGAACGTCTTCCTGAGCCTTCTGCTGGCGGATCAGGGGCAGCGCGCCGATGCCCACCAGGTGGCGGATCCGTTCGAGATCCTGCCGCGCACGGACCACCAGCGGGTCGTTTTCGTCGGGCTGGAGCAGGGGAGCGGAGACGGTCAGGTCGGGGGAGTCAGACACGTCGGCCGCCGCGCCGGTTCCCGGAACCTGCGCCGCCGTCATCGAAATCCAAAGCGCCGCCAAGGCGGCTGTTCGCCAAAACACGCTTATCTCTATAGTACGATAGACATTAGGGAAACGAATCTGACTATCAGCGAATCAGGATCCATTACTGACCCGGACCAGTACCAGGCGACAGCCGAGGAACCGGCGACGGCTCAAGTCGAGGCGGCGGCTCAAACTGAACCCGCCTGGCTCACCGCAGTACGGGCCGCGCGCGAAAAGCAGGCGACCGACATTGTGGTGCTGGACCTGTCCGGCGTCACCTCGTTCACGGACCATTTCATCATCTGCACGGGTTCCAACTCGCGCCAGGTGCAGGCCATTGCCGATGAAGTGGGCCTTCAGGTGAAGCACAAACACGGCGATCTGGCCAACAGCGTGGAAGGCTACGAGACCGGCGAGTGGATTCTGTCGGATTTCGGCGACTACCTCGTCCATGTCTTCCAGCCCAGGACGCGCGAGACGTTCCAGCTGGAGCGGCTCTGGCGCGAGGCGAAGGTGGTGGAACTGCCGGCCGAAGAGCTGAAGCCGCTGTCTCCGGCCACGCCGCAGCCTTCGGCGGAATAGCGCCCGTGCGGCGGCTGGCGTGAAAGTCTTCGTCTATTACATCGGCCGCGCCAAAGACGCCCATGCCAACGGGATGGCCGACGACTACATGGAACGCATTTCCCGTTTCGCGCCGGCGCGGATGGCTGAAATTCGTCCGGACAAGGCCGACTTCTGGACGCGTCACCCGACGGCTAAAAAGATACTGCTCGACCCGGCGGGCAAGTCGCTCGATTCCACCGCGTTTTCCAAAATCGTGGCTTCCGCCGAGATGCTGGGCCACGACCTGGTGTTCGTGATTGGCGGCCACGACGGCCTGCCCGCGGCGTGGCGGGAACGGGCCGATCTGCTGCTTTCCCTTTCCGCCTTCACGATGCCGCACGAGCTGGCGCGGGCGGTCCTCGCCGAGCAGATCTACCGGGCGTTTACTATATTGAGAGGGCATCCTTATCCGCGCTGACCGCAGTTCGGCAGCGCTGCCCGGTTAAATTTATGTCCTGGTTCACGAGAGACCCCAGTTCCGCCCGGCACCGGCCCGTTACCGATGCCCGCACCGTTAAGACAGAAGGACTGTGGCTGAAGTGCGACGGCTGCCGGGAAATCATCTGGAAGAAAGATCTCGAACAGACCCTGAACTGCTGCGGCAAGTGCGGCCACCACTTCCGCATGGATGCCAGGGCGCGGCTGACCATGCTGTTCGATGACGGCGTTTACGAAGAACACGACGCCGAACTTGCTTCGGCCGATCCGCTCGGGTTTGTGGATTCCAAGCCGTATGCCGTCCGCCTGAAGCAGATGCAGGCGGCGACGCAGATGAAAGATGCGCTGGTATCGGGCAGCGGCAAGGTGAACGGCCGCCCCACCCACATCTGCGCGATGGAAGCGAAATTCATTGGCGGCAGTATGGGCGGCGTGATGGGCGAAAAGATCACCCGCGCGATTGAGCGCTGCATTGAACACCGCATGCCGCTGGTGGTTGTGTCGGCATCGGGCGGCGCGCGCATGCAGGAAGGCGCCAACAGCCTGATGCAGATGGCCAAGATTTCGGCGGCGCTGATGCGGCTCGACGAGGCCCGCCTGCCCTACATCAGCGTCCTGACCGACCCGACCACGGGCGGCGTGACCGCCAGCTTCGCCATGCTGGGCGACCTGAATATCGGCGAGCCGGGCGCGCTGATCGGCTTTGCCGGCCCGCGCGTGATTGAGCAGACCATCCGCCAGAAGCTGCCCGAGGGCTTCCAGCGTTCCGAATTTCTGCTGAAGCACGGCATGCTGGACGCCGTGGTGCCGCGCGCGGACATGAAGGCTTACATCGCCGGCGCATTCGACTTCTTCCTGGGCGATATGGCTCCGGCCGCGATGAAGACCGGAACGTCCGGCACCGCCAGCGCGGCGGCATGACCTACGGCGAATCGCTCGCGTATCTGTTCGCGCTCGGTCCGGAACTGAAAACCGTTAAGTGGGATCTGGAGCGTGTCCGCGCGTTGCTGGCGGTGCTGGGCAATCCGCAGGAGCGCTGCCGTTTCATTCACGTGGCCGGGACGAACGGCAAGGGTTCGGTGTGCGCGATGCTGGAATCGGCGCTGCGGGCATCGG
This sequence comes from uncultured Acidobacteriia bacterium, assembly GCA_903828455.1. Taxonomy (GTDB): domain Bacteria; phylum Acidobacteriota; class Terriglobia; order Bryobacterales; family Bryobacteraceae; genus BOG-234. The sequence goes on from CAIKMJ010000078.1 coordinate 109,032, forward strand.
GGCTGCGCACGGGTCTGTACACATCGCCGCATCTGGTGGAGGCGCGGGAGCGGATTCGCATCGACGGCGAACTGATTGCGGAAGCGGCCTGGGTTGCGGCATTCGACCGGGTTCACGCGGCGGCCGAGGAGCTGCTGGGCCGCGAAGCGATCGACACGCATCCGAGCTTTTTCGAGAGCCTCACGGCGATGGCGTTTGTGGCGTTTGCCGAAGCGGCGGTCGATATTGTGGTGCTGGAGGTCGGGCTGGGCGGGCGGCTCGATGCAACGAATGTGGTGACGCCGGAAGTGGCCGTGATCACGCCGGTTGACTTCGATCACGAGGCGTTCCTCGGGTCGTCGATCGAATCCATTGCGGCGGAAAAGGCGGGCATCATCAAGGCGCGGCGGCCGGTGGTGTTTGCCGAACAGCGGCCCGAGGCGTTCCGCGTTCTGGAGCGGCGGGCGCTTGAGCTGGACGCGCCGGTGACGCTGTCCTCGGCGTGGCGTGTGGACGAGCTGGAAATTCTGCCGAACGGGAGCCGGTTCACGCTGACGGCGGACGAGGCGATTCCGGTGGAGTGTCCGCTGGCGGGCGAACATCAGGTTGAGAATGCGCGCACGGCGGCGGCGGCGCTCAGCATATTCGGCATTTCCGCCGCGGCGATTCGGGAAGGACTTGCGCGGGCGAAGTGGCCGGGGCGGCTGGAGTTTCTCGGCGGGTTTATTCTGGATGGCGCGCACAACCCGGCCGGGGCTCGCGCGCTGGCGGCTTACATCGGGCGCTTCTTTGCAAACGAGCCGGTGCGGCTGATCTACGGCGCGATGCGCGATAAGGCGATCGATGAGGTGATCGGCGCGCTGTTCCCGCTTGCCGCCGAAGTGATTCTGACGGCGCCGGAGCAGCCGCGCGCTCTCAGCCCGGAGACGCTGGCCGAGGCGACCGATCACGCGAGCGTACTGATTGCCCCGACCCTGCCGGATGCCATCCGGCTGGCGCGCGCGAAGCCGATGACAACGTTCATCACTGGTTCGCTGTTTCTGGTGGGCGAGGCGAGAGCGCTGCTGGCGGCCCGCGAAGCGCGGTAATCGGCGGGGCGCGGCCGGCAGCTTGCGCGATCTCCGCGCAGCGTCCATCATAGTTCTGTGAAGAAGCGCTGGGTCCTGTGAAGAAGCGCCGTTGTGTGATGAGTCGCCTCGTGCTGCTGGCCGGCGGATGCGCGCTGACCGGATTCGCACAGGCGCCGGCGCCGTCGCCTCCGGCGGTCGATATGGCGACGCTGCCGCGGCCTGTGGCGATGCTGGATACGGTCTGGATCGAAGAGATGACGCAGCTGGAGGTTCGCGATTCGCTGCGGGCAGGGAAGACGACGGTGCTCATTCCGGCCGGCGGCATGGAAGACAACGGCCCTTACGTCGCCGTCAGCCAGCACAACAGCATTGTCCGCGCCATGGCGGAGCGCATCGCGCGGCAGCTGGGCAATGCGCTCTGCGCGCCGGCGATCGCGTTGGCGCCGGCAAATCCCGCCGCCGCGACCAATCCCGGCAGCGTTGTCCTTTCGGCGGCGACTTACAAGAGCGTGCTCACCGACATGGCGACCAGCCTGCGCGCGCAGGGCTTCCGCCACATCATGATTCTGGCGGATCACGGCCCCGATCAGGCGCCGGCCATCGAGGTAGTCAACGCGCTGAACGCGGCGTGGAAAGGGCAGGGGGCGACGGTCGCCTACGTCTCCGATTACTACGACTACGACGCGGTGGCGGCCTACTCGCGCGATGTGCTGGGCAATCCTGAAACGCCGGAGGGGTATCACGACGATTACTACGTGGCGGCGATATCGGCGGTGATCGATGCGGAGAGCATACGTTTGCCGGAGCGAAAGGCCGCGGGGCGGACGGCGATCAATGGCATCGATCTGGCCACGGCGAAGGCGCTGGAGGATGGGCAGAAGATCATTGACCTGCGCGTCGCCGCCGCGGTGAAGCAGATACGCAGCCTCATCGGCACTGGCCGATAACGGAAGCGGCGCGGACACGTGCGGGGCGGCAAGCCATAGTGCGAAAGCCCGTCCGCCGGAATAAACGGATATATTAGACAGAGGCTCGGCACGAGGCCGGCCCGGTTCGCGGTATTGTCGCGCCCGCAACCGCGTACTCAAGGAGACCCTGGATGAGGACCAAGATCGTTATTTCGTTCACTGCGCTGGCGTGTGTTTTTGCCGCGAGCATGATTGTCGCGAGCATTGCCGTTTCGGCCGCGGGGCCGCCGCCATGGGCGTATGGATTTCCCGCCGCGCCCGGAGTGGATGTACCGGCGGCGCCGGCTTCGACGCCTCCGGCAAGCGTGCCGGATACGACGGTCCACCACATTGAAGGAAGCGACAGAGGCTTCACGCGCGCGCAGGTTGGCGACAACTACGGACCGGCCGACTGGTTCCCCGGCGATCACCCGGCCATGCCGGAGATTGTTTCGCACGGCCGCAAGGAAGCGATGATCGCGGCCTGCATGCTGTGCCACTATCCGAACGGAAGGGGCAAGCCGGAGAATGCGCCGGTGGCGGGACTCTCGGTATCTTATTTCATCCAGACCATGCATGATTTCCGCGACGGCAAGCGCGCCAGCGCCGATACGCGCAAGGCGAACACGGGCCGGATGGCGGGCTTTGTGAAAGTTATGACGGAGGAGGAGATCAAAGCCTCGGCCGAATATTTCGCGGCGATTCCGTACGGCACGTGGATGACGAAGGTGGTGGAGACGACAACGGTGCCGAAGACGCGGCTGAACTTCGGCATGTTCGTCACGCTGCCGGGCGGCGAGAAGGAGCCGATTGCCGGACGCCTCATCGAAACGCCGATTGACCCCGAGGCTACTGAAGTGCTGCGCAATCCGCATTCCGGCATGATTGTTTACACGCCGCCGGGCAGTGTGAAGAAGGGCGAAGCGCTGGTGAAGAACGGCGGCGGACGCACGCAGGCGTGCGCGCAGTGCCACGGGGCGGATCTGCGCGGGCTCGGTCCGGTGCCGCCGATTGCCGGCCGCTCGCCCAGTTACATGGCGCGGCAGATGTACGACATGCAGCAGGGCACGCGCAAGGGCGAATGGAGCGCGCTGATGAAACCGGTGGTGGAGAAGCTGACCGGCGACGATTTCATCGCAATCACCGCCTATCTGGCAACACTGAAGCCGTAACAGGGAGAGTTCAAACACCATGAAGAACATCGGAAGACGAGACTTTTTCCGCGCCGGCGCAGGTGCTGCGGCGGCGATCGGACTGGCGAACGGAGTCCGCTCCTGGGCGCAGGCGCCGAAGCCGCAGGGCATTCCCTGGTGGGACGTGAAGCCGGGCAAGGGGGGCGTGGGCAAGCCGAGTTCGATCAACATGCATGCCCACTGGTCGCCGACGCCGTACAACCAGGTGCTGGCCGAGTTGGGGCATCCGGTCAATAATCCCAATCTGCTCGATCACGATTTCGATAAGCGCCGGCAGTGGATGGATGAACACGGCGAGCTGATGCATGTGCTGACGCTCTCCGGCCTGATGCCGTGGCAGTACACGACCGCGCAGCAGGCCGCGCGCCTCGCGCAGGTGATTAATGACACGGGCATGGAGGTGCATCAGAAGTATCCCGACCGGTTTGTGTTCGGCGCGGAACTGCCGGTGCGCGACGGCGAACTGTCGCTGAAGGAGCTCAACCGCGTGGCGGGGAAGCCGGGCGTGGTGGCCATCCACCTGCCGGATTCGCTCGAACAAAAGGACTATATTTTCGAGCCGGCCTTTGCGCCGGTGGTGGCGCGGATTCAGGAGCTGAAGCTGCCCATCATCTTCCATCAGATGGACGGCGCGGCGAACGCATTCGGCGGCGCGAGGACAGTGGGCCCGCCGAATCTCGCGGCCGGCATCGACGCCCCCATTGAGCACGCGTTCATGGCGACGAAGATGATTTACTCGGGCTTCCTCGATAAATACCCGACGCTCGAGATGGTGCTGCCGCATGCCGGCGGAGCGTTCCCGTATCTGGCCGGACGCGAAGAGCACTTCCTGTTCCACATGAACCAGAAGGGCGTGACGGCGCAGCGGCCGTTCCGCGAATATCTGCGCCGCTTCCATTACGACTATCTGATCTACTATCCGGAAGCATTCCGCTTCCTGATGACGATGGTGGGGACGGACCGCATTGTGGTCGGCACCGATCATTACGCGGCGGTGGATGTGGAGTATCCGGCGGCGGTGCTCGATCAGTTCAACCTTTCGCCGGCGGACCGTCAGCGCATTTTGCAGGGGAATGCGAAGCGGCTCATGCACATGAGCTGAGCGGGAGTTGCTTCCGCCGTCCGTGAGGCTCGTTACGGGCGGCGGAACTGCCCGCTGCCGGATGCGGCGGATCCCGGTTGGTTGTATTATGAATAGCGATTTCGGCGACATGTTGCGGTCGGTTGGCGAACGCGAATTTGTGACCGGACGGCTGAGTACAGTGAAGCTGAGGCCAGTGAAAGGCGGAGAGAAAGTCATGATGCGTAAGTTTGCTTTGCTGATGGCGTTGTTTGCCGGGGTCTTTCTGGCCACCGAGAAAGGCTACGCTCATCACTCGTTTGCCGCGACGTACTTTGAAGACAAGAAAGTCACTGTCGAAGGCGAACTGGTGCAGTTTCTGTATCGCAATCCGCACTCCTTTATTCAGGTGGAATCGAAG
>CAIKMJ010000079.1 GCA_903828455.1 uncultured Acidobacteriia bacterium
CGCGCGGCGGGGCCGCGCTTTGCTTGTCGCGCGGCGGGGCCGCGCTTTGCTTGTCGCGCGGCGGGGCCGCGCTTTGCTTCCAGCACGGGCAGCGCCGTGCATTACTCGTAGCGCGGCGGAGCCGCGCTTACTTTTTCGTTTCCGGTTCCTGCGCGCCTTCCGAGAGCAGCGACATGGAACTGCTGCTCGAGGGGCCGATGAGGCCGGTCTTCGTATACAGCAGCAGCTTGTCGCGCGTGTCGGTGATGTCGAGATGGCGCATGGTGAGCTGGCCGATGCGGTCCTGCGGCGAGAAGGTCGATTCGCCCTTCTCCATGGTGAGACGTTCGGGCTTATAGGTGAGGTTGGGGCTCACGGTATCGAGCAGCGTGTAATCGTTGCCGCGACGGAGTTCGACGGTGACTTCGCCGGTGATGGCGCGGGCGACCCAGCGCTGGGCGGTCTCGCGGAGCATCATGGCCTGCGAGTCGAACCAGCGGCCCTGATAGAGCAGGCGGCCGAGGCGCATGCCGTTCATGCGGTACTGCTCGATGGTGTCTTCGTTGTGAATGCCGGTGACGAGGCGTTCGTAAGCGATGAACAGCAGCGCGAGGCCGGGGGCTTCGTAGATGCCGCGGCTCTTGGCTTCGATGATGCGGTTCTCAATCTGGTCCGACATGCCGAGGCCGTGGCGGCCGCCGATGGCATTGGCTTCGTAGACGAGCGCGACGGGGTCGTCATAAGTGACGCCGTTGAGGGCGACGGGCTGGCCTTCTTCGAAACGCACGGTGACGGTTTCGGCCTTGACGTCGCAGTCTTCGCGCCAGAAGGGGACGCCCATGATGGGGGCGACGATTTTGACGCCTTTGTTGAGGAATTCGAGGTCCTTGGCTTCGTGGGTGGCGCCCCAGATGTTGGAGTCTGTCGAATACGCCTTCTCGACGCTCATTTTGTAGCTGAGGCCCTGGGAGAGCATGTACTCGGACATTTCCTTGCGGCCGCCGAGTTCGTTGATGAACGTCTGATCGAGCCACGGCTTGTAGATGCGGAGGGCGGGGTTGGCAAGGAGGCCGTAGCGATAGAAGCGCTCGATGTCGTTGCCCTTGAAGGTGGAGCCGTCGCCCCAGATGTGGACGTCATCCTCCTTCATGGCGATGACGAGCATGGTGCCGGTGACGGCGCGGCCGATGGGGGTGGTGTTGAAGTAGTGCACGCCCGCCGTGGAGATGTGGAAGGCGCCGGACTGGAGGGCGGCGATGCCTTCGGCGACGAGCTGCTTGCGGCAGTCGATGAGACGGGCCTTTTCGGCGCCGTAGGCGAGGGCGCGGCGGGGGATGTCGTCGTAGTCGGGCTCGTCGGGCTGGCCGAGGTTGGCGGTGTAGGAGTACGGGATGGCACCTTTGGCGCGCATCCAGTGGATGGCGGCGCTGGTATCGAGACCGCCGGAGAAAGCGAGGCCGACTTTTTGGCCGGCGGGGAGAGATTGGAGGATGTTACCCATTTGAAATTTTCAGTTTAAAAGTGATGGCGGGGGCCAAAGGACAGGATAGCGTGCGGGTGGCGGATTGGCACGCGGGAAGCGGCAGATTGTTGGGCGCGAAGGGACGCGGAGACAGACGCGGGGAGGCGGGAAGACGGAGCTTGGGTGTGCCTGGTGGGCGGGGCGGGTTCGGCAAGGGGCGCCGGGAGGTGGGGTGGGTGGTTTTATCCATATTCGGGGGGCGATTTAGAGGGTGAGGCCGGGAGGGGCGGCGGCGTTTTTCGCGGCTGAAAAAACGTTTGCATTTTATCAGGCAATCCGGGCGGTGGAAGGAGCAATTGGCAATCTGCGATTCCCCGTTCAGGGCCGGGACCTGAAGCAGCTATCGGAGGCGCGTCCGGTAATCTGGCGCGGGTTGGGCCGGGGCTCGTCGAGGCGGGAATGGGAGCAGAGGATCGCAGACCGCGTTCAACTCCTCAAGCGCACGCAGTTGACACCGCCCACCACGATGAAATCAACGCGATGCAGGGAGAGCACCTTCGGCATCTGCAAAAAACGGGGCTTCGAAGTCTGCACGGAGTATGAGCAATGAAACCAGCTGATCCCGCAGGAGAGCGAGCCGCCGCGCCGGGTTAAGCAAGAGCACCCGGCGGATGAGGGTAAGATCAATTCCATCATCATTTTGCCCGGGTACCACGGCTTCCGTATACTCCGTCCGGCCGCCTTGCCGACCCGTTCCAATTGCGCCCCTGCTGTATCCTGATAATTCAGGTCGCGGGAATTGACGCCCGAGTGCCGAGTGGGGACCGGATGTGATGGGTCAGCACGGCAACACGTCCGATTCGGACGTGCTCAGGTGATTCCATACTCCCAACCGCCTTATAATCATTCAGTTAACAGGGGTATTTGTTGGTTATTCTTCTATTCGGACCGCCGGGATGCGGCAAAGGCACACAGGGCAAGCTGATTGTGGAATGGCTTCCCGCCAGGATTCCCACGATCTCGACCGGTGACATGCTGCGCGGCGAAATCGCCGCGGGCACGCCGCTGGGGCTGCAGACGAAGTCGGTGATTGCGGCCGGCAATCTGGTCAGCGACGAGCTGGTGAACCAGATCCTGCGGGCGCGCATCAGCCGGCCGGACTGCCAGAACGGCTTCATGCTGGATGGGTATCCGCGCACGGTGGAACAGGCGGAATATCTTGACACGGTGCTGGCGGAACTGGGCATGCCGACGCCGGTGGTGCTGCATCTGGACGTGCCGGCCGATGTGCTGGTGGGCCGGATGGTCAGCCGCCGCAACTGCCCGAAATGCGGACGCATGTACAACGTCCTCACGATGAAGCCGAAGGTGGATGGCATCTGCGACGACGACGGGACGGCGCTGGCGACGCGTGCCGACGACCGCGAAGACATCATCCGCGACCGGCTGAAAACCTACGCAGACGTGACGCGCCCGGTGCTGAGCCACTACCCCGGCGACCGTTACTTCCAGATTCCGGGCGAACGCTCGACCCAGTATGTTTTCGAGGAGATCACGGAGATCCTCGAACGCTTTCTTGCCGAGGAAGCAGCGGCGCCGAAAGCAACAGCGCCAGAGTCAGCAAACGCCGCGGCGGAAGCCGCGCAACCGGTTCGCTGACGCCCCCATCACGCGCGAAATTCAGTTCGGAGATGCCGCAGGCGGAGCGATGTTCCGGCGGCGGGCGTGTGCTGAATCACTGGCTGCCGGTGCCAAAACAAGGTGGATGCAGCGGTGGTCAGAATGGCCGCGCCGAACAGCGTCAGGACTGCGCCGGGCAGCATATTCATCAGCAACAGGGCCGCGCGGCGGGGGAGAAAGCCCTGGCGCTTCGCGGCCGGCGCTGCGAAGAACAGCCGGTAGCCGGCATAAATGCAGATAGCGCCCAGCCCGGCCAGTATCCACGTTGCGGTTCGGTCCATGGCTCCATGGCAAGGCAATTTTGCGTCCAGGATGTAAGTCGATGAAACCACTGCGCAGGGCAGACGGGAAAGCCGTCGTGAAGTGGTGGATATCCACCAGCCTCCGATGATTTCCACCAGTGGCGGGCGCAGTGCCGAGCGCAGTGGCGGGTGCGGCGGGGGAGCGGCGTCCGATAATAATTTTCAGCGGAATATGGCCGGCTCGCAAATGCTCACGAAGAACAGACTGACCAGGACCGTGCTGGCGTCGCTGCTGCTTTTGCGGGCGTTGCCGCTCGCTGCGCATCATTCGATTGCGGCGGAGTTCGACAGCGCGAGGCCGGTCGTGCTGCACGGCAAAGTGACCGAGGTGGCGTGGATGAATCCGCATGTGTACCTTCGGATCGACGTGGCGGACGAGGCGGGGAAGGTGACCAACTGGCTGCTGGAAAGCGCGGCGCCGAACTATCTGCAGCGGCTCGGCTGGTACAAGCAGTCGCTGAAGGCGGGCGATGTGGTGACGATTCGCGCCTTCACGGCCAAGGACCGCGCCAATTCGGCCAAGACGGACGCGGTGACATTTCCGGACGGTCACACGGTCACGACCGGACGGATCGAGGACAGCTCGCAGCCGGCGGCGCCGAAGTAAGCTTTCAGTGGATGGTGACGGCAAACGCCGGCGAGGAGATGCCGCAGGCGTTCTTCGCCGTGACGTTCCAGTTCCCTGCCCCGATGCTGCTGCCGAGCGCCGTGCCGATGAGCGTATAGGACGCGTCCCAGAAGTAACCGCCCGAAGATTCTCCAGCCGTCACTGAGGTTACTTTGCCGCTGCTGTCGGTCTGGCTGAAGGTGAGCGAATTGCCGCCGGTGGCGGTGAATCCGGTTCCCCACACAACGATGGTTTCCCCCGCCGAGAGGGCCGGAGTGCCGTCGGCCGCGTTGTCGACCGCCGAGATGGCCGGCGTGTCGGGCGAAGGGCAGGTGGTGACGGTAACGGCCTGGCCGATGTTGATGGCGGTCAGATCGGTGCCGACCGTGAGCGGACCTGCGTAGCCGGCGGCCCGGGTGCGTGGCGTGGGGTCGAACACGGCTGGCGCGATGTGATAGTAGACGGCCATGCGCGGGGCGACGCTCTGAAAGATGGCGGCGGCCTGTTCGGGCACGGTGTGATAGGCGGCGGTGGGCGCGGCGCTGCCCGGGGCCGCGTTGAAGACTTCGTGGATCAGCACGTCGGTGCCGGCGGCGTACTGGATGAGATTGGCGGTGGGGCGCGTGTCGCCGGAGAGGGTGACCGAGTAGCCGGAATAATCGACGCGGTAGCCGAAGGCGGGCATCACGGGATCGTGGTCCACCAGAAAGGCCGTGACCTTCACGCCGTTGGCGGAGTAAACCACACCCTGGGAAATCTCCTGCGCGTTGTACACGATGCCGCCGGCCGGATATTTTTCCACCAGGTTTTCGCGAATGTAAGTATTAGTGGCCCAGGCGTTGGCGATGGAGGTACCCATGCCGATGGTTCCCACCGGCTGATTCGGTCCGGTGGCGGGCCCGTAGACGGTGAAATTATTCTGATTGCGCCCCTGCCAGCCGCTCATCCAGAGGATGGGCAGCCCCTGCGTGTGGTCGGAGTGGAGGTGCGTGAGAAACACTTTGCTGACGCCGAGAGAGCCGAGCTGCGCCAGGCGCTCGGGGACGCCGCGGCCGCAATCGAACAGCAGGGTTTCCGGGCCGGCCTGGACGAGGACGCCGGTTTCGACGCGCTCGAACCCCATCTGCGAGGGGCCGCCCGCGGTGCCGAGCAAAGTGACTTTGAATTGCGACTGCGACCCGCCGGCCGAGGGGCCTTGTCCGGGCGGCACGGCAGCCGAAAGCGAGCCGGCGAAAAGCGCGGCGCCGAGCAGGATCGGGGCGAGGGCGCGAACGGCGGAACGGTATCCGCGGGCGCACGGCGCAGACGGCATGGTCATGGTTCAGATGATAACGACAGCGGACACCGCCCGACAACGGCCATTGACAACGGCCGCTGACAAGAGCCGCTGACAATCGCGCCGGGCACACTATAGAATCGGAGACGCGCATGAAACTTCGTTCCCTGATTGTGACTCTCGCTCTCGCCGCGGCCTGCCGCGCGCAGTCGGCCCCGGCGCCCGCCGCAAAGCCGACCTTCGACAAAGCCAGGATCGAAGCTCTGGTCCGCTATGTGGACGTGTTCCGCGGCAAGGTGGAGGTGCAGATCGGCGAGCCGAAGCCGTCGAAATATTTGCCGGGCTACCGGGAGTTCACGGTTCATCTGACGTTTGAAAACGGCGGGACGCGGGACGACATTTACTTCGCGTCGGCGGATGGGGAGACGATTATCAAGGGGGCGGCGTACAACCTCGGGCTGAATCCGTTTCAGTCCAACCTCGACAGAGTGACGACGAACGACGATCCGTCGTTCGGCCCCGCGCACGCGCCGGTGACGCTGGTGGAGTTCGGGGACTTTCAGTGTCCCGATTGCAAGAACGAAGCTCCGGTGCTGAGGCGCGCGCTGCCGCAGATGTATGGCGACAAGGTGCGGGTGGTGTTCAAGAATTTTCCGCTGGAATCGATCCATCCGTGGGCGCGGCCGGCGGCGATTGCCTCGCGCTGTGTTTTTCGCCAGAACGCGGAGAGCTTCTGGAAGTATTACGACTGGATCTACGATCAGCAGTCGGAAGTGACGCCGGATAACGTGAACGAACGAATTCTGGGGTGGGCGGGAACGGCCGGGCTCGATGCGGGGAAGCTGAAGGCGTGCATGGAGAGCAAGGCGGCGGCAGAGGAGGTGGATGCAGCCACGGCGCAGGCGCACGCGATCGGGGCGGGCGGCACGCCGACGCTGGTGATCAACGGGCGGCGCATCGGCGGACTGCAGTGGCCGGATCTGCAGATTGTAATCAACATCGAACTGCAGAAGCTCGGCTTCCAGTTCTGAGGCGACGGAGGCACGGGAGACCGAATGGAAGCGCCGGATCCGGAGAGCAACGAAATCCGCGCGACGGATCCCGCCGTTCCCGCTGCCCATGGTGCGGGCGCCACTCGCCGCGGGCACCAGCTCCGGCGTCTGCTCCGTCGCGTGCTTGCCGGGGCCGGCAGCTGCGCTGTGCTGCTGCTCTGCGGGCTCGCGTTCGCCATCCTCTGCAACAACTATTCACTCCGCCAGATGTCGCGCGTCCAGTTCGACGGCCGCGTCAATCAGGCAATCGAGGCCTCCACGAAGTGGATGACGGAGCATGACGAAATCTTCGCGAACCCTTCGCTGATGTTCATGGTGACGGATATGGCGAGTCTGTCCGGCGATCCGCGGCTGCGGCAAATCACGGAACGTTACCTGCACAGTAAATTCGTCAACAACCCCGGCGATCCGTTCAGCGCCGTCTGGGCTCGCATCATTGATCGCCACGCTCCGGTGCCGGTCTTCGACCTGACGTGGATTCCCGCCGGCGACAGCGCGGAAACGCTGTGGGACGCCTACGCCGTGGCGCCGGACCGTGTGCTCATCAGCAGCGCGCAACGCGCCAGCATGTTCTCCGCCACGAAATTTTATTGGGGCAAACGGCAACATCAGCTGCTCGCGCTCGATATGTACCGCTACTACAATGGCGACTCAGGCGACCTCCGGGATTCGATCAACCAGCTGGCGGAGAAGGTGGCGAGAGACGCTCACTTCGATTTTCGCGTCAACGACGCGTATCCGCAGAGAAGCGCCTTCGTCCTCGGCGCCGACCGGCCCGATCTGATTCGCGCTCGCTGGATCGAGCGCCTCCTCGACTACCAGCATGCGGACGGAAGCTGGAGCTACTGCTGGTACGGATGGTGCCGGGGAATTGCCGAGTTCGGCACGCAGGAGTCCAACGCAGGCCACACCACCGTCCAGGCCGCGTGGGCGCTGTACATGCTGAAATACCGCTTTCCGCTCTGGGCGCGGCAACACTTCGAGTAACTGCCCGCCGGCGGCCGGAGTAAATGCCCGCCGGTGGCCGGAGTAAATGCCTGCCGGCGGCCCGCCTTACGGCCTGACGACTGCTTCGTTGGAAAGAATCTCCGACGCTTCGTTCTCCACCCGGCAGGCAACGCGAACGCGATATTCGCCGCTCCCGCGTATCGAATAGAGAGAGCCCACGGGCAGAATCGCCTCCGTCACCGCGCCGGGCGCCAGCGCCAGTTCCAGATTTTCGGTCGCGTGGCTCGACTTCATCAACTGCTCGCCGTAACCGGAGAGCGGCACGGGCGCGCCATCGGGTCCGGTGACGCGAATTTCATAAAACGCGAGCCACCCGGCAGCCGCGATGTTGACCGGCGCGGGGGATTGGTTCCGCAAGACCACGGCGATGGTCGCCAGTTCCTCGTCGTCCTGCTTGGCCTCCTGGCGCACGGACAGCGAGAGTCCGCCGGCTGCCGCGCCCCACTCGCGCCCGGTGAGGTCCACCACTTTGGGCCGGTCGCCGCGCGCCAGCAACCCCATGTTGCCGAAGAAATCGAGAAACTTTCTGACCCCGCCGCCTGCACCGTTACCAGCCATTGGACCCATTATGCCGCCTGCACGTCATTGCGCGCGCGGGATGGCGCGGCCAATCGGTTTCAAGCGTCTCGCGATCCCGTCCGGCAGCGAGCGCGAGGCACGATGAAAACGCCAACCTGTTCAGACCCGTGAGTGCGCCGGCAATTCTGTGGCGCCGGGTCACGACGAGCCTGATCACGACGAGCCTGATCACGACGAGCTTGATCACGACGAACCTGGTCACGACAAGCTTGATCACGACGAGCCTGATCACGACGAACCTGATCACGACGAACCGGGTCATTGCGATTCGGGGCATTGCGAATCCCGTCACGATGAACCGGGGCAACCGGCGCGTTTCGCGAGCCAGCCGGCGGGCAGCGAACTTTTCGCCGCCCGCGTCCGAAAACTTACTTCGCCCCCGCCATCGCCTTCCACGCCTCTTCGTCCTTCCCCACGCTCAGCAGGTTGCCGCCGCGCACCAGCGGCAGCCGCAGCAGCTTCGGTTCGCGCTCGATGCGGCCCAGCATCTCGCCATCGGAAAGCTTCATGTACTTCAGCCCGGCGTCTTCAAAGGCCTTGCCCTCGCGGTCCACCAGCCCCGCCAGCCCGAACTTCTCAATAAATCGCCGGATCTCCCCCGCCGCCATGGGCTTCTGCTTCACGTCGACGAAGTGAATCTTCACCCCGCGTTCCTTGAAGAAACGCTCGGCCGCCCGCGTCTCCTGCGAATTCTTCACCCCGAAGATCTGCACGCCGACCATGGAAACGCGCCTAGCCCCGCCCCACCAGAAGCGCCGCCCGCGCATCGCGCGCGGTGGCAAACACGGTGAACAGCGGCTTCGTCTTCACCTTTTTGTCCACCACCGTGGACAGCCGCACCACCGCCGCGCTCCCGCTCCGCCGGTCCACCACCAGCGCATACTCGCCGTCCGGCGTCACCACCACTTCGCCCGGCGTCTCGCCCACATGCACGGAGGCCGAAAGATGCCGCGTGTCGATGTCCAGAATCGTCAGGCTCCCGCTCTCCGCATTGGTCACGCAAAGCAGGTTCTGCTTTTCCGCCACCGCCATCGCCGCCGGCGTCCGCCCCGCCAGCATCGTCTCGCCCACCTCGTTCTGATACGGACTCACGATCGCCACCACGTCCCCGCCCGGCCCCGTTACAAACATCTGCCCGCCATCCGGATTGAAGCAGAACCGCTCCGGCGCCACCGCCACCGGCAGCCTCGCCAGAAGCGACCCGGTGGCGGCGTCCACGGTCACCACTTCATGCGTCGCCGGCGCGCCCGCCAGAATCGTCTTCCCGTCCCTGCGGAACAATACGTTCCGGCACTGCGCGCCCGTCTCCGTGGTCCCGGCCGCTTTCCATTCCGGCAGCGCCACCCGCACCAGCTGATTCTTCGACGGCACGGTCACCACCGCCATGGCGCCATTCACGTCCAGATCGCCCGCCGCTCCCGCCAGCGCCATCCGCGCCGTCACTTTGCGCGACTCCAGATCCACCAGCACCAGCGCGCCGGCGTCGGACCTGCCGGCAGGCTCGGCCAGCGCCACCAGCGCCGACTTGCCACCCTCCAGCACCCGGGCCGCCACCGGCTTGCCGCCCGGGTTGATCCGCCCGGTCACCTGCAGACTTCCCAGCGAGATCTCGATCAGCGCCCCGCCCTCGCGGCAAACCGCGTACACTCGCTCGCCGGCCTGCAACAGCTGGTCCGGCTCCAGCGGCAGCGCGATCCTCGCCATGGGCTGAAACTCATTCAGGTCGGCCACCGCCACCGTCTTTTCCGCGCCGCCCGCCACCAGCAGCCAGCCGTTGTAGCGGGTGCCCCGTTTCCGGGTGCAGCCCGCGCTCGCGAGCGCCGCGCCCGCCGCGCCGAGCGTGCCGAGAAAGGTCCTCCTCGATAGTTGCCTCACCAGCTGTACCTCTCCTCGCGCCATGGATCTCCGTGCATGTGATAACCGCTTCTCTCCCAGAATCCCGCCTCGTCCTTCTCCGTCAGCTCAAGCCCCGCCAGCCACTTCGCGCTTTTCCACGCATACAGACGCGGCACGATCAGCCGCGCCGGCCCGCCATGGTTAAGGGTCAGCGGCTCGCCGTCGTGCAGAATCGCCACCAGCGCGTCTTCCGCCAGGAACTCATCGAGGGGCAGATTCGTGGTGAACCCGCGGTCGTAGCCATGCGCCACCACGAACCCCGCACCGGGCGCGATACCGCCCGCGCGGTCCACCAGTTCCCGCGTCGAAACACCCTCCCACAAATTGCCCAGGCGGCTCCAGCGCGTCACACAATGAAAATCCGCAAACACTTTCACACGAGGCAGTTGAGAGAATTCCTTCCAGTTCCACTCCACCCCGTGTCCCACCTTCCCGAACATCCGCAGCCGCCAGCTTTCGAGCTCCACGCGCGGCGGGCCGCTCGCGCCCAGTTCCACCCGCGGCGGGCCGCTCGCGTCCAGTTCCACCCGCGGCGGGCCGCTCACATCGAGCACCGGCCACTTTCTGGTCCGCGACTGCCCCGGCGGCAACCGCTTCTCCCGCCGCGCATCCGGACTGATCACCGCTCCCTCCGGCGCATCCCCCGGCTCCGGCACCCGTTCGCCCTGCTCGCGCTCTTTGTCCATCCAGAAGCTCATCGCCGATTCGCTGTCTGCCCCGGCTACGATTATCCTCTGAATCGTTCGTTCTCCTCAGCGCCGATTGACGGAGGGCCGATTGACGAAATCCGCTTCCCGGTTCAACATAGTGTCTTGCTGCCTTTCCCGATCGCCGCAGCCGGAACCAGCCTGGACCCGCCGCGCGCCAGCCGGGTCCAACAATTCTCCCGGCGGGCCCGGCCGCTCTCCAGTTGGATCCGCCTCGTTCTTCTGCTCGGCGTATGCGCCGCCCTCGCCCCGGCCGGCCTCATCAACTCCAGCGCCGTCGATACGTCACTGTTCGACCTCACGCCGTTCGCTTCAGGCCTCGCCTTCCCCGCCGGTGTTCAAACGCTCGGCAACGGTTCCATCGTGGTGGAAACCAGCCCCGGCTACGGCAGCACGCCGGGCCAGTTGCTCGCTTTTTCCTCCACCGGAGCCGGCGGCGGCACCGTCTACACCAGCAGCACCAACGGGCTGCTGACCGGCTCGGCGGTGGTGGGCAACTACTACGCCGTGGGCGCCGACACCAGCGTCATCGGCCCCGGCCTCGGCAGCACCATCCAGTTGCTGAAGCCCGGAGCCACAGCCAGCGCCCCGGCCTCGCTCGTCGCCACCATTCAGCTCGGTTATCCCTCTCCCTGGCAACATCCCAGCGTGGGACTGGCGGCCGAACCCACGCCCGGCGTGCCCGGCTCCTACAATCTGGTCATCAACGTCGGCTCGCAGTACGACAACGTGGCCACGCCGTCCACCGCCACGGTCGCCCTCAGCGGAACCGGCTTTGCCTCCATCCCCGCCACCAGCCTGCAGGGCGATTCCCTCTACATGCTGACCATCAGCGAGACCGGTGCCCAGCCCGCCGTCACCTCCGTCCGGCAGGTGGCGACCGGCGTCCGCAACGTCTTCGGCATGACGTTCGACAGCTCCGGAAACCTGTGGTTTGCCGACAACGGGATGGACTTTCTCCCGCCCGGCAGCACCCAGCCCGTGCCGCCCTCCGGCGAGCCGCCCCAGGCCGACGAACTCAACGTGCTCTCCGCGGCCCAGCTGGCTTCCGGCAGCCCGCCCAACTACGGTTTCCCCACCTGCTACATCCAGTACGCCTGGGGGAGCATTCCCGGCGTCCCGGTGGGCAGCGGCTGCACCCAGCCCGTGATGGCCTTTCAGCCCGTCACGGACGGCACGGGAGTCCACCAGCTGATCGGCGCCACACAGGTTGCGCTCGCCCCCGCCAGCTTTCCGGCCGGATTCAACGACGGCATTTTCGTCGGCTTCACCGGCGACGGCGGTCCGAATAACAACGGCGGCATGGCCTACTACTCTTTCGCCACCAACCAGTACACGCAGTTCATCGAAAGCACCAATGTGGATAACATCATCGGGCTTTCCTCCACGGCCAATGCCCTCTATTTCACCGACGCCGGAACGGGCACCGTTTACGAACTCACATCGTCGGCGCCCGAACCTGGCACGGCACTGACCGCGGCGCTGGGGCTCGCTTTTGCCTTCTGGCGGATGCGCCGCCGCGCCTGACCGCCAGGGCGCCGTCGCGGGCGGACGCGCCGGCCCGCCCGCTCATCGCAGTGCTGCCCTCGGCGCCGGCCCGCCCGCGCGATGTCGCTGCCGCCGCAGGCGCCCGGCCCGCCGCACGCGCCCGCCGCAGCCGCCAGCGGTCCGCAGTCTCGTCTTGCCTCAGTCTCGTCTGGCCGCAGTCTCGTCTTGCCTCTGTATTTTTGGATCCGCCCCATCGAGAATAACGTTCGCCGCTTCAGGCTTTTCGGGTGTAGGATGGAACCAATTCCTCTTTCACAGAACGGAATCCCGCATCCGGATTCCGGCACAGAACGGAATCCCGCATCCGGATTCCGGCACAGAGAGGGATTCCGCTTCCGGAAATCGGAAGCGCCGCAAACGGTTGTCGAGTTGCTACGGAGGATACCGTGGATACGAGGTTCGGATTCATTTCCGCTCTCGCGCTGACCGCCTTACTGGCGCCCGCCCCGCTGTGCGCGCAATACATTCTGCATGGCGCCGACGGCCCGGTTCATCTGCTCGGCACCGACGCCGCCACGCTCGAACTCAACGAATCCCGCAAGGATCTGCCCTGCACCCTGAACCCCGTCAAGCCGACGCTCGGCTTCGACCTCCGCTTCCACGCCGGCTACGAAATCAACGTGCCGCTGCGCGAAATCGCCGGCAGCGGCAACCTGCTCACCGTCATTTTCCGCGTGGCCCCGGCCAGCCGCAAAGACGCGCCCATCTATTTCAGCCAGAAGTTCACCGTGCCTTCCCTCGATGAAGAGGCCCGCGGCGATGCCTGGCTGCAGGGCGGCTTCGACATCGGCGAGGGCGAATACCACATCGACTGGCTGATGCGTGACAAATCGGAACGCGTTTGTTCCAGTTCGTGGGATTCCACCGCGGCCCTCCCCGGCCACGATAAGGACACCCGCCTCAGCCTCACGCGCGAGGCCATCGAAGCCTCGGCCGACAACTTTTTCTACAGTGAACCGGCGGTTGAACGTGCGGCCTCCGACGCCCTGAAAGTAAAGGTGCTGATTAATTTCGCCCCGCAGACCAGCGGAGCCTCGGCGATGCGGCCGGTCGACACCTCGGCCCTCATCTCTATCCTGCGCAACATCTCCCGCGAGCCGCGCATCGGCCGGTTTTCGGTGGTTGCGTTCAATATGCAGGAGCAGCGGGTGCTTTATAAGAACGAGGATGCCGAGCAGATCGATTTCCCGCAGCTCGGCCAGGCCCTGTCGCAGGCGAAATTCGGCATGGTCGACTACAAGCGCCTGGTGGATAAGCACTCCGACAGCGATTTCCTCGCCGGACTGCTGAACGACGAACTGGCCAACCCCGATGCCGACGCCGTCATCTTCGCCGGCCCCAAGGTGATGCTGGATGAGGGCATCCCGCAGGAGAGCCTGCGCGACATCGCCGGACTCCCCTGCCCGGTTTTCTACATGAATTTCAACCTCGACCCGGTGAAAAACCCGTGGCGGGACTCGATCGGCAACGTGGTCCGGAAGCTGCGGGGCTACGAATACACCATCAGCCGACCGCGGGATCTGTGGGCGTCCTGGTCCGATATAATGAACCGAGTGGTTAAATTGAAACGCAATATGCCCTCCGTCGCGTCATCACGGTAGACAATGCTACTCAGTTTGGGCCGTACGCTTCCGGCCACGCTCGCTGCACTCCTGCTCCTCGGCGCCGTCACCCCGGCCGTGCCCCAGCGTTTCACCGACCCCGACACGCTGGCCCCGGCCTACCCGACGCCCCAGACCGTTGTCGACCAGATGCTGACCGCCGCCCAGGTGAAGCCGGGCGAAACCGTGTATGACCTCGGCTGCGGAGACGGAAGAATCGTGATCGCCGCCGCGCGGAAGTTCCACGCCAGGGCGGTGGGCATTGAAATCCGCCGCGACATCTATGAGAAGACTGCCGCAAACGTTGCGGCGCTGGGCCTCGGCGATCAGGTGAGGATTGTGCTGGGCAATGCGCTGCACTACGACATCAGTCCGGCTGACGTGGTAACTCTTTACCTGCTAACAAGTTCCAACGACAGACTGAAACCGGAGCTGGAACACTATCTCAAGCCCACCGCGCGCGTTGTTTCACACGACTACGAGATCCGCGGCTGGAAGCCGGAGACGGTTTCCCACATGGTGGTGGAAGGCCGGCCGCACGTGGTTTACGTCTACCGGATGTCGACGCGGTAGCTAGTGCGGCGATCGCGCCGCGCGTCAGCTGACTAACCGGTCATATTCCGCGTGGGTACCGATCCACACCCAGACGACGGTGTCCCCGTTTTGCCATGCGATCGCCCGGTAGTGATCCCCGATACGAATCGAATAACGATCTTCGCTGCCCTGAAGCCGCCGGAACCGCAGCGCCGGATGCCTCGCATTCTCCCGCCACAGCTGGTAGTTCTTGACAGCGAGATCCTGCACCTCGCCTGGCAATTCCCGGAACAGCGTCCAGAACCGCCGCGTCGCGACGGATCTCACCCCCGCCGCGGCCACTCCCGAAGCAACCCCTGCGCCGCTTCGCGTTCGGCTTCTTCAAACAGGCCATCCAGCTTTCCGCCCGCCGCGTCGGCATCCATCCGCCCATCCCACCGGGCCTCCTCGCGCACGCGCAGCCACTCGACAATCCGCCGGTACTCCGCTGGCGCAAGCCCTTCGATGGCCGCTTCAATCTCTTCCACTCGGCTCATGCCTGGAGTCTAACACCATCGGGAAGCGTCTGTTTTCCGTGCCCGCCCTCTATGCCGTTTACGAAACCGGCCCGCCGCGCGGCAATAAAAAAACGGCGGCCCGTTGCCGAGCCGCCGCCGAACTTCTCAACTCCTGAACTGCTCTGCTTCGCTTCTACTTCGCCGACGCGAAGCGCTTTTCCACTTCCGCCCAGTTCACCACGCCCCACCACGCGCCCACGTAATCGGGACGGCGGTTCTGATACTTCAGGTAGTAGGCATGCTCCCAGACATCGAGACCGAGCACCGGGAACTTGCCTTCCGAAAGGGGCGTATCCTGATTCGCCGTGGAGGAGACTTCCAGTTTGCCGCCGCTCACCGAGAGCCAGGCCCAGCCGGAGCCGAACCGGGTGGCCGCCGCCGCGTTGAACTTTTCCCTGAAGCCGTCGAAGCTGCCGAAGGCCTGGTCGATGGCCGCCGCCAGTTCGCCGGCCGGAGCCGCCGCGCCGCCCGGCGCCTGCATGATCTGCCAGAACAGGGAGTGGTTGTAGTGGCCGCCGCCGTTGTTGCGCACCGCGGTCCGGATCGCTTCCGGCACCGCGCTCAGGCCGTTGGCCAGCAGCTCTTCAATCGACTTCCCTTCCAGTTCCGGGGCCGATTCGAGCGCCTTGTTGAGGTTGGTCACGTAAGCGTTGTGGTGCTTGCCGTGATGGATCTCCATCGTCATCCTGTCGATAACCGGTTCGAGCGCGTCATGCGCGTAGGGCAGTGCGGGAAGTGTAAATGCCATGTCTTTTCTCCTTAAAATGACTAACGAACTTTCGATGCAGTAACTCTTCGCGCCGATGCCGGCAAATGCGGCTGACTCACCGGTTTTACGAACCGGCCCGTTCGAACGCGTCGGCCAGGCGGAACATCTTCTGCTCTTCAAAATGGTTGCACAGAATCTGCATCCCGACCGGCAGCCCGTCCTGCGTATTGCCGCACGGCACGCTCATGCAGGGAATGCCCGCCAGGCTGCCCGTGATGGTGTAGATGTCGGACAAATACATCTCCATCGGGTCGCTCATCTTTTCGCCGATTTTAAAGGCCGGGAAGGGCGACACCGGCGCCACGATCGCGTCGACGCCGGCAAACGCCCGCGTGAAGTCGCGTGTAATGAGGGCCCGCACCTTCTGCGCCTTCAGATAGTACGCGTCGTAATACCCGTGGCTCAGCACATACGTGCCCAGCATGATGCGCCGCTTCACTTCCGCGCCGAAGCCTTCGCCGCGGCTCAGGGTGTACATGTCGTTCAGCGTCTTCGCATCGGGCGAGCGGTAGGAATAGCGCACGCCGTCGTAGCGCGCCAGGTTCGAACTCGCCTCCGCCGTACAAATCACGTAGTAGGCCGCCACCGCGTAATCGGTCGCCGGCAGACTGATTTCGCTCACCTCGCAGCCGAGCTGCTTCAGCCGCTCGATGCCCTTGCCGACCAGGTCGGCCGTTTCGCCGGTGGCGTGTTTCATGTACTCGGACGGGACGCCGATCTTCATCCCGCGCACGTCGCCCGTGAGGCCCGCCGCGTAATCCGGCACCGGCGCGTCGGCCGAGGTGGAATCCATGGGGTCGCGCCCCGCGATGGCTTCGAGAAGCGTGGCGGCATCGCGTACGTTGCGAGCGAACGGTCCAATATGATCGAGCGAACTGGCAAAGGCCACGAGGCCGTAGCGCGAAACGCGCCCGTAGGTGGGCGTTACGCCGACCACGCCGCAGAACGACGCCGGCTGGCGGATCGAGCCGCCCGTATCCGAACCGAGCGACACCACCGCCGTATCCTGCGCCACCACCGCCGCCGAACCGCCGCTGGATCCACCCGGCACCCTGTCGAGCGCCACCGGATTCCGCACCGCCCCGAACGCGCTGTTCTCGTTCGACGAACCCATGGCGAACTCGTCGCAATTGGTCTTGCCGATAATCACGCCGCCGGCCGCCTCCAGCCGCTCAATGGCCGTCGCATCGTAGGGAGGCACGAACTTTTCCAGCATCTTCGAGGCGCAGGTGGTCCGCAGCCCCTTCGTCAATATCACGTCCTTGACGGCAACCGGCGTTCCCGCCAGCCGCCCGGGATCCTCGCCCGCCGCAATCTTCGCATCCACCCGCGCCGCCGCTTCCAGCGCGCGCTCGGGCGAAAGCATCAGATACGCGTTCGTCTTCGGGTTTTCGCGTTCGGCAAAGGCCAGCGCCTCGCGCGCAATCTCCACGGCGCTGAACTCTTTCTTCAGCAGCCCTTCGCGAATACTGGTGACCGTACGGCTCATCGTTCGATCACCTTCGGAACCTTGTAATAGCCGCCGCCCGCCAGCGGGGCATTGGCGAGCGCCGCCTCATTGCCGAGCGGTGCGCGCTCCACGTCCGGACGCAGCGTCGCCGTTTCGCCGGCGTCGTAGAGCACCTGAGACATCGGCTCGACGCCATCGGTGTCGATCTCCGCCAGCCGGTCCATATGTTCCAGCACGGCTCCTAAATCGTGAGTCATCCGGCCCACTTCTTCGTCGCTCAGCGCCAGATTCGCCAGCCTGGCGACGTATCTCACCTGTTCTTCTGTCAGCTTCAATGTTTTGGATTTCCTCTACGCCGTCGCCCGCCGCCGCGCGGCCTTGTAAATGCGCCGCAGCCCCGGATCGGCAATCCCGTCGGCCTCATCCACGCTGCCCGCCGGCGGCCGCAGTTCCAGTTCCAGCTCTTCCGCACCCGCCCGGCCCGGCCCGATTCGCGGCGGCACCACAATGCACTGAATGTCCGCCACCATTTCCGGCCCCACCGCGCGCTCCAGATTCCGCAGAATCTGATACCGCAGACTCCGCAGATTCTTCTGCCAGATTTCGTCTTCCACCTCGACCACCAGCGTCGAGCCCTTCAGCCGCACCGCCCGCGTCCGCGCCGCGATCTTTTTTCCCACCGCGCGCTTCCACGCCCCGCAGGCAATCTTCTCCTGACTGATGAGATCCGCGGCCCCGTCCCATCGCGCGATAATGCGGCTGGCCTGTTTCATTGGGATGCACACGATCATAGCAAAACCGCCCCGCCGGACAGCCCACCGGCAGCACCGCCCGCAGTCGGCCTCGCACAGCCGGTTCCGACGATCCGATCTGGCTTCCCCCGTCCCCGCGGTCCGGCGGCCGGCAACGCCATTGCGAAGCACGCAGCGACGCCTGGATACAGCGGGACGAACGGCGTAATCGCTTCCTGAACGCTCTTCAGCCGGTCCTGAACGCTCTTCAGCCGGAAGCTGGAAAAATTACCGTGCCGAGCCAATTCGCCGGTGCCGTGCACAGCATTCCCGCGACGCAATTTCCCGGCAGACCATGATCGACTCCGGCCGTAGCTCGCCGCGGCCTCTGCTTTTCAGATGACCGTGCCTCTCAGATGCCGGCAGCTCACGAAAACTATGAAGCGAGGGCCGTGAAACGATTGAAAAATATCCGCGAAACAGAAATGCTGGCGGAGCAATGGCGATCACGCGACCGGGCTCACACGCGCGGACTCGGAAGACAGCTTGCAGTCATTTGACGGCTTTCCACCGTTTCTTCTTCGCGTGAGCTTCGGAGCGTGAGCTTCGGAGCGTGAGCTTCGTCGCACGTTCTTCGTCACATTTATCGTCGCCTGTATCGTCGCCTGTATCGTCGCCTGTACCCCGCAGTTCCGGGCCGAATGCGCGAATTGTATGCGGAAATGTGGTGAGATTCAGGCGCTTGAAGGATACTAAAAGCTTGATGACCCTGAGCACGCACCGCAGTCACGAATGCGAATCTGCCCGGACGGGCGAATGCTGTTCACCGACGTCGGTCCGCCTGCCCGGTCGGCCCGCCCGACGAGGCAGAATACATCCCGCGGTGGAAGCATTGCGCGTTCCCTTGCTGGTCGTATTTTTACTGCTGTCGTTTGGCGTCTTCGCCTCAGCCCAACTCGCTACGGGCGTCATCCAGACGATAGCCGGGATACCGGGCAGCGGAGGTACGACCGGGAACGGCGGAAGCGCGCTCAACGCTCAGTTGAACGAGCCAATAGCTGTTGCATTCGATGCCAGCGGCAATATGTACGTGGCCGATTACGCAAACTGCGCGATTCGCAAGGTGTCGGCGGGCACCCGTGTTATCACCACCGTGGCTGGGATCCTGGGCCAGTGTGGTTACTCCGGGGACGGCGGACCGGCGACCAGCGCTTTGCTGAGCAGCCCTTGGGGTATAGCGTTCGATTCCACCGGAAACCTTTACCTTTCCGATGCCGGCAACAATGTGATTCGCAAGGTCTCGGCGGCCGACGGCACCATTAGTACGGTAGCCGGCATCCAGGGAGAGTCCGGCTACAACGGCGACGGTATTCCGGCGGCCGCCGCCTGGCTCGGCTACCCGCTGGGCCTCGCATTCGATTCAGCTGACAACCTGTATATTGCCGACTATCAAAACAACGTGGTTCGAGAGGTATCGGCCGAAACCGGTTACATCAGCACGGTCGCCGGAATCCCGCAAATCCCGGGCTGCTCCGGCGATGATGGACCGGCAATCAACGCGGGACTGGGGGGGCCCACAGGCGTCGCGCTCGACCCACAGGGCAATCTGTACATTGCCGATTACGCGGACCACCTGATTCGCCAGGTATTGGCGGGAAGCGGCATCATCAGCACGGCCGCGGGTTCGCCCTGCAGCGCCGGTTATAGCGGAGACGGCGGATACGCATTCGGAGCGCAGTTGAATGGACCGACTGACGTCAAGGTGGATGCCGCAGGCAACCTGTTTATCGCCGATATCGGCAACGCCATCATTCGCGAGGTATCGGCGAGCACCGGCAACATCAACACGGTGGCCGGTACGCCGCAGGCCGCCGGCTTCGGCGGCGACGGAGGACCGGCGACATCAGCGCAGCTATACGGACCGTACGGCATCGGGCTGGATTCGAATGGCAATTTGTACATTGCCGATGCCCTCAATGAGGTGGTTCGTGAAGTCGGAGGGCTCGGAGGCGTGGCTCCGCCTCAAATCGGGACGGCCGAAGGCTCCGCAACCGTGCCTGGCGACAGCAGCGATGGCGCCTACGGGCAGGTATATATATACGGTGGCGGCCACTTCAATTCCGGCGTCCAGGTCAGGAGCATCACCTGGTACAGCAATCTCTCCGGCGGCGCGTCTCTTATTACGCCGATTCTCTTCGAACAAACCGGGACCAGTCCTGCCGTGTACACCATCCGGGGCGTTGGGGCGACGGTAAACTCTACGAACTCCACGTCGCCGCAGACGGCGCCATTCGTCCTGCTGTACGGCACCGACAAGACGACGAACGGCAATTTCACGTGGGGCTTTGTAAATTCCTCGGTGAACGCCAGCGGCGTGCAGGGTGCAACCAGCGCCGGGGCGGTGGACTTCACTTCGAACAATCTCACGGGCCCGGGCGTTGGCGGGGAGGGTACAACCAATGAGTGGTACTTCACGCCCTCCAGTTTCGGCCCGTCGATTACGCTGAATCTCGGTTACGGCTTCGGGCTTGGCGGCGGCGGGAACTTCAGCCTGTATACAGGGGGAGCCCGCAACTACTCCGCGTTCATGAGCGGAAGTCAGGCCTCGGGCACGGCACTCTCGGCCGCACCCAATCCTTCGATTGCGGGACAGAACGTGACGTTTACCGCGACCGTTACACCGTCGGACGCGACCGGAACCGTGACGTTCCTGGACGGGACGACCACGCTCGGAACGGGAACGCTCAACGGCGCCGTGGCGACCTACTCGACGGCGGCGCTGTCGCCGGGAACGCACTCGATCACCGCGGTGTACGGCGGCGACCGCAACTACCCGGGCAGCACGTCGGCGGCAGTCAGCCAGACGGTGGGCGGCGCGAGCCAGTCGATCAGCTTCAGCGCGTTGCCGAACGAGGCCTTCGGCACGGCTCCGTTTTCGGTGAGCGCAACGGCGAGTTCCGAACTTCCCGTGAGCTTTGCTTCGACGACCTCGACAACCTGCAGCGTGTCGGGCGCAATCGTCACGCTGCTGGCTTTGGGAACCTGCACGATTGAGGCGACCCAGCCCGGGGACTCCAATTACGCGGCCGCTGCGCCGGTGGACCAGAGCTTTACGGTAACGCAGGGGAGCCAGACGATCAGCTTCGGCACGCAGTCGGCCCGGACTTACGGAGCGGCGCCCTTCACAATCAGCGCGACGGCGACGTCGGGTCTGCCGGTCACTTTCGCCACCGTCAATACGCTGATCAACGTTCAGTTCGGCAATGGCGGAACGCCGCAGCAGACCGGGCCGGGCGCCATCGGGAATTCGGGCGATACGTGGAATTTACTGAAAGGTACCGGCGGGAACGGCGTCACGGGATCGAATGTGGCGGTGGTGGACAGCAAGGGGAATCCGTCGCCGGTTACGGTCAGCTGGAATGGGACGGGGCTCTATAACAACGGGCCGGGTGCGTTCACCGGTACGCCGTGGGCCAATCTGGTCTATGGCTACCTGTATTTCTTCGGTGGCACGCCGAAGACGCTGACGATTGCCGGCCTGACGCCCAACGCCGGGTATTCCCTGTACATGATCGCGCAACCCGGAGCGCCTTCGCGTCCCACGCAGTTCGCGGTGAATGGCGGGAGCCCGGTGTCGACCGATGGCAGCAACACTGCCAATACCATGATCAGCGGGAAGAACTATGCGCTGCTGAACGTGACCGCGGACGGCACCGGAGTGCTGAACGTCGCGATGTCGGCGCTCAGCAGCGAGGGCGACGTCAACGGGTTCCAGTTAACCGGAACGTCGGCTTGTTCCGTGTCGGGCGCGACGGTGACGCTGTTGGCCCCGGGGACCTGTACGATTCAGGCGACGCAGGCCGGGAATGCGAACTACGCGGCGGCGACGCCGGTGAACCAGAGCTTCACCGTGAATCCGCCGTCGACAACAAGTTACGCCGGTCCCGACCTCGGAGACGGTGCGTGGCGTACCGCTTCCCGGACGAAGCCGCTCGACCCGGACGGCGATAACGTTTACGGGACGGCCGGATACGACGTCCTCTACAGCCAGAACGGAAACCTGCAGAGCCTGCCGACCGGAGTCAGCGTCACACAGCTGGCGCCGGGTCTTTATCCCGGAAATGGCGGTTACACCGTGATTGATAATCCGGCCACGCCGGGTTCGACCATCATTAGCGGCGTCGGCTATTTCGGGGGAATTACTCCCGGCGCCGCTTACGACTTCGTTTCGGTCAGCTTCAGCGCCAACGCGAAATACGTCATGGGGATTTACAGCGACAATACGGACTACGCGGGAATTTCGCCGTCCGCGCTCCGGGTCTACCAGGTCAGCGGCGGAACGGCCGACAGCGGTCTGATTACTACGGCCGGCACCCGGAACGGCGACTGGTATTTTTTCAATATTTCAGCCAACGCCGGCGATGTTTTTCATATTCAGGGCATCGCTCAGTCATCCCCGCCCGGCAGCTCGGGCATTGGTATTGTCACGTTCGACAGCGGACAAGGCAAGACTTTCCAGACCATCACCTTCGCCCAGCCCGCTTCCGTTGACCTGCTGAGCGGGCCGGTCACGCTGATGGCAACCGCGCCCGGCGGGCCGGTTAGCTTCGCCTCGAAAACAACCGCCGTTTGTACGGTGAATGGCAGCACGGTGACGCTGGTCGCCGCCGGTACCTGCACCATTGAAGCGACCCAGGCCGGGAATACAACGTATTCCGCCGCGGCACCGGTGGACCAGAGCTTCACGGTCACGAGCGCCGTGACGACCACGACGCTCTCGGCGGCTCCGAATCCGTCGCGGTTCGGGCAGAGCGTGACGTTTACCGCCACAGTCACGGTGACTGGCGGCGGGGGCCCGACCGGGACGGTGACGTTTAAGGACGGAACGACGACGCTGGGCACGGGAACACTCGCCAACGGCGTCGCGACCTACTCGACCGCGACGCTTTCGGTGGCGACGCATGCGGTGACGGCGGCTTATGGCGGCGACACCCATTACATGGCCAGCACGTCAACGGCGCTCAACCAGGTGGTGAATCAGATTCCTGTAACGGCGACCGTGACTTCCTCGGCGAACCCGGCGACGCTGGGGCAGCCGGTGACGCTGACAACGACGGTCTCGCCCTCGGCAGCCACCGGCTCCGTGACCTTCTACGACGGCACGAATGTGCTTGGAACCGGCACTTTGTCCGCCGGCCAGGCCAAACTGACGACATCGCTGCTGCCGTCCGGTACGCGTTCCATAACGGCGCGATATAACGGAGCCCCAGGCTACGCGCCGACCGCTGCGGCGGCCTTGCCGCTGACGGTGAACGTGCTGCTGGAAAGCGGCTTTGCGGCGGAGGCGGATCGCGGGACGGCAGCGCAACCGCGCGCCGTGGCGGTCGCCGACTTCAACGGCGACGGCCATGCCGACCTCGCCGTGGCGAATTCCGGCGCGGGCAACGTGAGCATTCTGCTCGGCAACGGGGACGGCACATTCGCGGCGCCGGTCAATTACACGACTGCCGCGGGCCCGGTCGCAATCGTGACCGGTGATTTCAACGGCGACGGCAAGACCGACATTGCCACGGCCGGTTCCGGCATCAGCGTGCTGGCCGGCAACGGGAACGGGACATTCGGCGCGGCGTCGGGTTACGCGGCGGGCAGCGCAGGCCTCTCAACGCTTGCGGCGGCGGATTTCAACGGCGACGGCATCATCGATCTGGCAACGGCCAGCGCGAGCGGGAACGCCGTCTATGTCCTGACGGGCGCCGGTAACGGCACGTTCGGGTCGGCGGCGAGCCTGACGGTTCAGGGGAGTCCGCAGTCGATCGCGGCGGCCGATTTTAATGGCGACGGCAAAGCCGATATCGTAGCCGCAAACACGCAGGGCACGATCGCGATCCTGGCGGGCAATGGCGACGGAACGTTCCAGACGGCGGCCAGCAAGGCAGCGGGCCAGTCCCTGAAGTTCGTGGCCGCGGGCGATCTGAACGGCGATGGATTCGCCGACCTTGTTGCCGCCGACGCGAGCGGCAATAATGTTGTGGTTCTTCTCGGCAAGGGAGACGGCACGTTCCAGGCCGCCGTGAGCTACGCGGCCGGCACCGCTCCCCAGTCGGTAGCCATTGGCGACTTCAACGGAGACAACAAGGCCGACCTGGCGGTAGTCAGCACCGGGGCCGTAACCTTGTTTTTCGGCAACGGCGACGGCACGTTCACGGCCGGGCCGACGCAAACGGTAAATGGCACTCCGGTCAATTTGTCGGTGAGCGATCTGAACGGCGATGGCCGGTCCGACCTCGTCGTCGTCAATCAGGGCACGGCAACGCCGCTGCCCGGCGTCAGCGTGTTTCTGGGCAGTGTTCCGACGCCTTCGGTGAGTTGCCAGACGGCGACGCGGCCGCTGGCGGCAGGTCTCACCTACAGCCAGAGTTGCCCGGCCACGGGCGGTCAGGCGCCCTACACGTGGTCGGTGAGCTCCGGTTCGCTTCCGGCGGGCATTACGCTCGATCCGGCGAGCGGCCTTCTCAGCGGCACGCCATCGGCAACCGGCACCTCGACCTTCACGCTGCGGGTTGTCGACAGCGACACTCCGGCGCAGAGCGCATCGGTCAACGTCACTCTGGTGGTGGCCTCCGCGCTGAGTCTGGCGAAAACTCTGCCGAGCGGCACGCAAGGCGTTCCCTACTCGGCGACGCTGGCCACCGGCGGACTGCCGCCGGTGAGTTGTTCGGTCTTCGGCGGCGGAACCGTGCCCCCGGGCCTGCAACTCAATGCCACGCCCTGCAGCCTCGCGGGAAGTCCCACCGCCGGCGGCACTTACAATTTCGTGGTCACGGCCACGGACGGCGCCACTCCGCCACAATCGGCGACCCAGACCTAGACGGTGACCATCAGCTTCCAGCCGTTGCAGATCACCACTTCCACGCTGCCGAAGGGGCAGATTGGCACGGCCTACGGGCCGGTCACTTTGAGCGCTTCCGGCGGATCGGGATCGTTCTCCTGGTCGGCGACCGGCTTGCCCGCCGGCCTCACGCTGAGCGCTGGCGGCGTGCTGAGCGGAACTCCCACCGCGTCGTACACCGGCAACGTGTCGGTCACGGTCAACGATACGCAGGCGAATTCCTCGGCCACGCAGACGCTGGCGCTGACCGTTGTGTACCCGCCGCTGACCATCACCACCACCTCGCTGCCGAACGGGCAGGCCGGGGTGGCGTATGGTCCGGTCACATTAGCAGCTACCGGAGGTTCGACTAAATACACCTGGGCGGCGACCGGCTTGCCCACCGGCCTGAAGCTGAGCGCGGCCGGCGTGCTGAGCGGAACGCCGACGAGCTTATCGAGCAGCGTTACGTTTACCGTAACGGACACCACGGCGGCCGCCACGGCGGTGCAGAGCCTGACGCTGACGGTTACGGCGCTGCCGCTGCTGATCAGCGGCCCTGCCAGCCTCGGCTCGGTCGCGACCGGTCAGGCCGTGTCCGGAGCGTATACCGCAACCGGCGGACTCGCCCCGTATAACTGGTCGCTCGCCGGCGCGCCGGCCGGAATCACGATCGATGCCGGCGGCAAACTCAGCGGCTCGCTCGCCACACCGGGCAGTTCCGGATTTACCGTGCAGGTCACCGATGCGCTGTCGACGACCGCAACGGTATCGGTATCCGTCTCGGCATTCGGAATCCTCACGACATCGCTGCCGTCGGCTTCGACGCTGACCACTTATAATTCGGCGATTACGATCGCCGGCGGCACCGCGCCGTTCAGTTACGCGGCTACCGGGCTGCCGGACGGCCTCAGCCTCAACGGCGGAACGCTCACCGGACAGGCCGTGAATCCCGGCACCGCGACAATCACCATTGTGGTGACCGACGCCAAAGGCCTGAGCGCCACCGTATCTTACTCGCTGACCGTCACCGGCCCCGGCCCGCTGGCGATCCCCAAAACCGCGCTGCCGGACGGTACGGCCGGAACGCCTTATTCGCAGACGCTCACGGCGACCGGCGGCCAGCCGCCTTATACGTGGTCTCTCACCGGCGGAGCGCTGCCGGCGGGCTTCAGCATCTCCCCGGCGGGCGTGGTCTCGGGCCTCTCCAACGACCCGGGCACCGCCTCATTCGGCGTCCAGGTTGTGGACACCAACGGCACAACGAAGCTGGCCACCATTTCGCTGAATATTGTGGCGGCCCCGCTGGTGATCACGAACGGAGCGAGTCTGCCGAACGCCATGGCGCTGGTCGACTACCCCGGCCAGATCCTGGCGGCCACTGGCGGCACGGCGCCTTACACGTTCGGCGTGACCGGTACGCTGCCTCCGGGACTTTCGCTTTCGGGCGGCCAGATCAGCGGCTCTCCCACCACCGCCGGCACCTACAGCTTTACGCTGACGGTCGCCGATTCGGCAACGCCGCCGCTGTCCGGCAGTCTGAAGACGCAGATTCTGGTGAAGCCCAATTCTCCGGATCTGGTGATCTCCACCAACAGCGCGTCGTTCACCCTCGTGTCCGGTTCGTCGGACGTGCCCTCTTCGAACAACGTGAACGTTCGTTCCAGCGTGGCGTCGCAGGCGATCACGTTCACTACTTCGGTCAATCCCCCGGCGCCCTGGCTGACGGTGAGCGCGGGCGGGTCAACGCCGACCGGGGTTTCGATCGGGCTGTCGGCGGCGAGCCTCGCGCTGACGTCGAAAGGGTCGCCCTACACCACCACAGTCGTGGTCACCTGCAAGTCGACCGCGTGCGCGGGGAACTCGCAGTCGATCGGCGTAACGCTGGGCGTGACGGACCTGCCGCCCGTACTCCGCGCCGGTCCGGACCTGATTTCCTTTACCGCTTCGGCGGCCGATCCGCAGCCGTCCTCGCAGCAGATCAGCATTCAGGATGCCGGCGGCGGCACGATCCAGGGAATCTCGGTCACGGCAGCCGATCCGTGGCTTACGATCGGTCCGCTTCCCGCCGCGGTCCAGCCGGGGCCGGGCGCTTCGATTAACGTGACTGCAAATCCAGCCGGTCTGTCGGCCGGCTTCTATCGCAGCACGATCTTTATCTCCACCTCGGCGGGGACATCGGCGGTCCCGGTCAACCTGCTGATCTCCGCCGGCGGAACCATGACGCTCGGGCCGAGCGGCAGTCAGTTCTCCATGCCGCAGGGCGGCGCGCCGGGCAATCCGAGCGGCTCCTTCCTGGTCAGCGTGTCCTCGAGCACAAACGTGAACTACAGCGCTTCCGTGCTGCCCGGAGCGAGCTGGCTTCGCCTCGGCAACGGCGCGGGCAGCGCCACCGGCTCCAGTCCCGGAACCGTGACTTTCTCCATCGATCCGGCGGCTGCCGCGGCGCTTGCCACCGGCGCGTTCTACGGGACGATCCGGGTGACGGCGTCGGGCGTTGTGAACTCGCCGCAGGATTACCAGGTGATCCTGAACGTCGCGCCGGCAACGAAATCGGTCGCGATCGACCCCGAACCGGCCGGACTTCTTTTCCTGAGCGGGGGAACGGCTGGCTTGCCGGCCCAGACCATTCAGGTCTTCGCGGCGTCTCCGGCTCCGCTCACCTATCAGGCGGCTGCGACTGTGGATGACGGCAGCGGGTGGCTTTCGATCTCGCCCTCGGCCGGTTCGGCGTCCGCGCTGTCGCCGGGCAAGGTGGCGGTGTCGGTCAATCCCGCGGGCTTGTCGGCCGGGGTACACCGCGGCCGCGTGACGTTCGGCGCTTCCAGCTCCGCCGTCCCCGCCGTAAACGTGACGGTGGTTGTTTCGCCGTCGCTGGCCGGCGGCGCCACTTCCTTCTTCCAGCCCAACGAGGTTTCCGAGACCGGCACGAGCCGGCAGCTGGGCACAACGTGCTCCAGTCCGCAGCTTGCGCCCACGCAGACCGGTCTGGTGAACAGTTTCTCGGCCCCGGCATCGTGGCCGACGCCGCTCGCCATCACACTGGTGGATACGTGCGGGACGCTCGTCGGCAACGGCCAGATCATTACCACGTTCTCCAACGGCGATCCGCCGCTGATTCTGAACCCGATCGACACTAAGCATGGGCTGTATTCGGGTACCTGGACGCCGCGCAAGTCGGCGGCGCAGGTGACGATTGCGGCGCGCGCCACGGCTCCGGGCTACAGCGCGGCGTCGGTGCAGATCGGCGGGCAGGTGGTGCCCAACGCGGCGCCGGTGCTGAATCCGAACGGCACCACCGACATCTTCCATCCTCAGGTGGGCGGCGGCCTTGGACCGGGCAATATCGTCCAGATCTACGGGGCGAATCTGGCCAATCAGCCGGCCACGCCCTCCTCGCTGCCGCTGCCGACGGCACTCACCGGCACGAGCGTCCTGATTGGCGGCGTGCAGGCTCCGCTGTATTACGTGAGCCCCACGCAGATCAATGCGCAGATTCCCTTTGAGCTGACTCCGGGCAATCAGTATCAGCTCATCGTCAGCGCCAACGGAGCGCTCACCACGCCGGAACCGATTCAGCTCAACACCGGAACGCCGGCCGTGCTGCAGTTTACTTCCGGTGAGGTCGAGGCGCTGCACGCCGACGGCAGCCTGATTTCGGATACGTCGCCGGCCGCGCCGGGAGAATCCATCGTGATCTTCCTCACCGGTCTGGGCGCAACCGACATCAGCGTCCCGAGCGGCGCGGCGGCGCCGAGCAGTCCTCTGGCGAACGTGCTGAACGTGCCGGTCCTGACGCTGAACGGCAATCCGGCGCCGGTGCAGTTTGCCGGCTTAACGCCGGGCCTGGTGGGTCTCTATCAGATCAATTTCCAGGTTCCGGCCGGTCTGGCGCCAGGCAACATACAGCTGGCGATTACGCAGAACGGGGTCCAGAGTAACGTCGCCGTTCTGCCGGTCGGGACGCCGTAGTGTGTCCGGCGGCCGTTTCACCGATACTGCGGGATCGGGCCGGCGCCCTCATGGTTTTGCGCCTGCCCGAACCAGTAAGTCTTTGACCTCGGCGTAGCCGTTCTCGGCGGCGATGATCAGCGCGGTGGCGCCGTCTTTCGCTTTGGCGTTGACATCGGCTCCCTTCGCGAGCAGTGCCTGCACCACCTCACTGCGGCCGTCCTCGGCAGCCATCATCAGCGCCGTGGCGCCATCGTTCGCTTTGGCATTGACATCGGCCCCCTTCGCGAGCAATGCCCGTACCACTTCAGCGTGGCCGTTTTCGGCGGCAATGATCAACGCTGTGGCGCCATTGCTCAGCCGGGAGTTGACGTCGGCCCCTCTGGCGAGCAATGCCTGCACCACCTCGCCGTGACCCTCCTCGGAGGCCATCATCAGCGCCGTGGCGCCGTCGTTCCGCCTGGCATTGACGTCGGCCCCCCGGGCGAGCAACGCCTGCACCACCTCGACGTAGCCGTTCAGTGAGGCGATGATCAGGGCGGTACCACCGTCGCCGTACAACCTGGCACTTATGTCGGCCCCTTTGGCGAGCAAAATCTGCACCACCTCGGCGCGGCCATCCTCGGAGCCCATGATCAGCGCCGTGGCGCCGTCGTTCGCTTTGGCGTTGATGTCGGCGCCCTTAGCCAATAAAGCCCGTACCACCTCAGCGTGGCCGTTCTCGGCGGCGATGATCAGCGCGGTGGCGCCGTTGTTCGCCTTGACACTGACATCCGCTCCCCTTGCGAGCAACGCCTGCACCACCTCGCCGTGACCGGCCTCGGACGCCATCGTCAGCGCGGTGGCGCCGTCGCTCCGCCTCGCATTGACGTCCGCCCCCCTGGCGAGCAATGCCTGCACTACCTCGCCGTGACCGTTCAGAGAGGCGACGATCAGCGCGGTGGTGCCGTCGTCGCTCCGTCTCGCGTTCACGTCGGCTCCCCTGGCGAGCAATGCCTGCACCACCTCCGCGTTGTTGTGCCGGGAGGCTATCATCAGCGCTGTGGCACCGTTGATCAGCCTGGCGTTGGCGTCGGCCCCCCTGGCAAGCAAAGCCTGAACGCCGGCCAAATCGCTGTTTTCAGCCGCGTTCATGAGATCGTTCAATTGCGCATTGGCCCGTGTGCCCGCCATGGCCCAGGCCAACACCAGCAGAAGGGACGAAAGACGAATGCGTCTCATTTGGTTTTTCCTCCCCGAAGAACACCAGCAGAGCAACAGAGCAACAGACGAACAGACCAACAGACCAACAGACCAACAGACCAACAGATAGGGATGATACTACAGCCGTGACTCGAAGAAATCCGCTTTGTCGCTGCGCAGCGTGCGATTGCTGCCGCTGTTCCTGCTGCAACGCGCCCGGTGCGGGCGCTGCGTTTGCGCCCCGGCAAACCGGGCGCGCGCGCCGTTCGGCACGGACCGAAGCGGTGGCCTGAAGCGGATCAGGAACGCTTTCCGCCCCCAACCTGGCGCATTCAGGCCCGGCGGCGCGTTTCCCGCGCCGGTCAACCCCTTCGCCCGCCACGCCCGGTCACGCCATTTGCCGTGGTACAAAAGGGTGGAGCGGCCAGTCGCCAACCGCCCGATTGGCAGAGGCGCACGGGCCGGAATCTTCCGGGCATAGTCGTCTCGGTTTCCGTTTCGATCGCCGGCCCGGGTTGCCCGCTTCCGGGGTTCACCGCTCCGCTTCGCATTCACCACATCTCATTAAAAAGCAGGAAAAACACATGTTTGGACGTGGTACCTGGGCCATCTTCGGCCTCGGCCAGGAATCGCTGGAAACCTTTCGCACCAACCTCGAAGACCGCGCCCTCATGCTCGGCGAATCGCAGCTGGCCGCCGATGCCCACACCCGGCATTCCTGCGTCGATACGATCGGCATCAACCCTTTCAGCGGCCCTCGTCTCGACGAAGAACATCCCGTCGGCCCCGACCACGAGCCCGAACTCGCCGCCTACGCCAAAGCCGAGCCCGGCGAGCGCCCCGCCATCGTCCTTTCGCCCGAAATCCTCGACTGCCAGGGCTACGGCGCCACCGAGGCGCACTTCCGCCTCCACCCCTCCATGCCCTGGTACGGCCTCTGGGCCGTTTCCAATGAATGGAAGGATGTCAGCGACGTCTCCTCCATCCGCGAACAGCGCTCCTATCGCCTGATGGAGCGCCCCTACAAATTTCTTCCCGCCACCGACAAGAAGACCATCGACCAGGACACCGCCGGCATCACCGCCGCCGTCCGCAAACAGATCCCCGTCCTCCTCGACTTCAACGACGGCCGCCTCTACATCGAGAACTCGGGCAAACAACTGCTCTACCAGATCACCGTCCGCCTCCGGCTCCTCGGCCTCGACATCTTCCCCGTCGCGTGGACTTATCCCGGCCGTCCCCACTGGCCCTCCGACATCCTCAATCGTCTGTACGAAAACACTCCCTACCAGCGTGAATTCCAGAAGCGCGCCGAAGACGCCGCCCGCTTCCGGCCCGGTGAAATCGAAAAGCTGGAAGACCGCCAGCTGGAATCCATCGTCGCCAACTTCTTTTCCATGACCGAGCTTCCCAACGGATTCTGGGCCGGTCTTTCCGGCCCGGCGCAGATCCGTATGCACCACGCCAGCCCGCCCATCGCGGTAAAGCCGCCCACCAGCGCCACCACTCTGCTCAACATGACCAGTGACGCCAAAGTTCTCTCCGGCGCGCTCACCGTCCAGGAGATCGTCTCGGCGACCAGCAGGAAAGGCGGCGAATATACCTTTCGCAAAGATCTCTTCTGCATCGCCGTAAACGACCGCATGAACATCACCGAAATCGGCGCCGCCATGTTACGCGGCTTCGGCCTCTCGTCTTTCCGCAAAGACATCCTGCGCGAAATCCGCTACACCAAACAGGTCCCTTCCATCGATCAGTTCTGGAGTAACTGGCTGCACGAAATGAGCAACGCCGTCCGCACCCTCGAAGCCACCTTCCGCGACGTCCTCGACATTGACGGAGACCAGGAAGCCGGCATCCTGCCGATGAAACTACCCAACCAGAACGCGCAGGCGGAGCAGCAGGCCGAACAGCCCGAAGCCCTCGGCGTCTGATCGCGACCGCCTCGCACCCGCGCAACGAACATTTTCGCGCGCCCGCCGCGTCGCCAACTCGCCGCGGCCGCTCGCGTTCACCGCTCGCGCTCGTGCGTGCACCGGTCGCGCTCTTGTGTTAAGACCGGCGCGCGGATTGTTTTTTTGTAATATTTTTTCGGACCCGCGGGAAAATCCCCTCCCCCCGTCTTCCTTGCGCGGCATCTCACACAAAATTCAGCGATTTCCCCCTTCGCGCCGCGCCCGGCTGCCGGAATTTCGCGGCCGCAACTTTACACAAACATCACAATCGCCTTCACACCCCCCCTTGCTCCCGGCGATTCGCAGCGATATACTCCCACCCAGTCGTTTTTCAGTCACTCAATTTTCGAGGTGGGGAGTTTCATGCGCACAATCGGACGTTTGCTGTTGTTCCTTGCCGCTGCCACAGCGGTCTTTGCACAAACAGACAGAGGCACCATCACAGGACAGGTCACCGATACTTCCGGTGCCATCATTCCCAACGTTCCCATGGAACTGAAGAGTGTGGAAACCGGCGTAACTTATCCCGGCGTTAGTTCCGCCACCGGCAACTACACGTTCTCGCAGTTACCCATCGGCACTTACGATCTGACCGCCACCGCTCCCGGTTTCAAGAAGTTTGTCCGCACCAACCTTCCCGTCCAGGCCTCGCAGGTGCTCGGTATCGACGTTCCTCTCGAAGTCGGCGCCGCCAGCGAATCGGTCACCATCAACGCCGAAGTCAGCCTGCTCAAGTCGGAAAGCAGCGACATCTCCACCAACGTCGAAACCAAAACTCTGGTCGATCTCGGTCTGCTCCAGATCGGCGCGGGCGCCAGTAACCTCGGCGTACGCAATCCCGTGGCGGCCATTCAGCTCAGCCCCGCCACCCTGCAGGATTCCGGCAAGAGCATCGTCCGCGTCAACGGCGCGCCCCAGAACACGCAGGCCATCCGCGTGGAAGGTCAGGATGCCGTCACCAACGTCACCGGCACCCGCGATCAGGCGCAGGTGCAGCCCAGCGTCGACGCCCTCCAGGAAATCACCGTTCAGAACAGCAACTTCTCCGCCGAATACGGCAAAGCCGGCGGCGGACTCTTTAACTACACCGTCAAATCCGGCACCAACCAGTTCCACGGCGTGGCCTACGAGTACATGGCCAACGAGTTCTTCAACGCCTCCCAGCCTTACACCGGAATCACTCCCAAACTGCGGCAAAGCGATTTCGGCTTCAACATCGGCGGACCGGTCTGGATTCCCAAAATCTACAACGGCAAAAACCGTACCTTCTTTTTCTTCAACTACGAAAAGTACTACACCCGCTCCACCACAACCACTTTCCAGACCGTCCCCACCGACGCCTATCGCAACGGCGATTTCTCCGCGGCCATGGGCGCCACGCTCAAAGGTACCGGCGGCGTCACCAAAGATTCCCAGGGACAGCTTGCCGTGGGCGGCATGATCTACGATCCCAACTCCACCGCGATCGGAAAAGACGGCCTGCCCTACCGGACCCCCTACCCCGGCAACAAGATCCCGCAGCAGTTCTGGGACAGCTCCGCCCTCAAGATCCTGAGCATTATTCCGCAGGCCAACGTGCCCGGCGGCGGCCTCATCAATAACTTCACCGCCAACGTTTCCAGCGGCCGCGATACCGTCCTTCCCGGCGTCAAGATCGATCACTCGTTCTCCGAAAAAGCCAAGCTCTCCGTCTACTGGGGCCGGACCCACACCTACACCTCCGGCCTGAACGCCGGCTTCCCGCTGCTCATCGACCCGGCCAAGCCCACCGACGTCAGCGGCATCACCGAACGCGTCAACTTCGATTACACCCTCTCGCCCACCACCCTGCTCCACCTCGGCGCCGGCTACCTGTCCAATAACCGCAGCGTCACCGCCCTCGTTACCAACGTCGACGTCGCCGCGGTCACCGGAATCAAGGGTGCCCCGCGCGGCCCCAATCAGGGCGGCGAATTTCCCATCTTCGGTAACTTTTTGGGAGCCAACTCCACCGGCGGCATGGTCGCCATGAACTCCGCCAGCCCGCAGACCAGCATTCAGGAAAAGCCCACGTTTAACGCCAGCATCACGAAGGTGAGCGGCAACCACACCTTTAAGTTCGGCGGCGAACTCATGACCGAAGGCTTTATCCAGCAGAACTTCCAGTCCACCGACGGCCAGTTCGCCTTCGCGGCCGATCAGACCGGCAACCCCTGGTTCGCCAACGCGGGCATTACCCTGAGCGGCGGCGCCACCGGCTTCCCCTTCGCCAGCTTCCTCATCGGACGGCCCAGTCAGGTCACCATCGCTGCCCTCTCCGAAACCCGCGGCGGTCGCAAATATGTCGCCGCCTTCGCCCAGGACACCTGGAAGGTCAACCGCAAGCTGACTCTCGATTACGGCGTCCGCTGGGATTACTTCACCTACCCGAAGGAAGAATACGGGCGCACTCCTGATTTCTCGGCAAGCGTGCCCAACGCCGTCGCCGGCGGCCACCTCGGCGGCACCATCTTCGAAGGCAGCGGTCCCGGCCGCTGTAACTGCTCCTTCGCACACAACTATCCGCTGGCCTTCGGTCCGCGCGTCGGCGTCGCCTACCAGGTCGCTCCCAAGACCGTGATCCGCGCCGGCATCGGCATCTCCTACTCGCTGCCCGATGGCGGCATCCAGCCCGCTGCCGGCGCCACCCAGACCCTCTCGGCCCCCGGCGTTGGCAACCCGGCCATGATCCTCAGCCAGGGCTTCCCCGTGACCCCCACCTGGCCCGTCTTCTCCGCCAGTCTCTTCCCCAATCCTTCGACGTTCTCCGGCACCCCGCCCTTCATCGATTCCAACTACGGCCGCCCCGCCCGCCAGATCCAGTGGAGCTTCGGCGTGCAGCGTGAAATCGTCTCCGGCCTGCTGGTCGAAGTCGCCTACGTCGGCAACCGCGGCAACTGGTGGCAGACGTCCTCCCTCACCGAACTCAACGGACTGCAGCCGTCCGTCCTGAAGAGCCAGTACGGCCTCGATGTCGCCAACCCGGCGGACGTCGCCATCCTCTCGGCTCCCATCGGTTCGGCGGCCGCCAAACAATTCCAGAACAAACTGCCCTTCCCCGGCTTCCCCGCCAGCTTCACCGTGGCGCAGTCGCTGCGGCCCTTCCCGCAGTTCGGCTCCATCACCGGCCCGGCCCCGCTCGGCAAAACCTGGTTCGACTCCATGCAGATGAAGGTCACCAAACGCTTCTCGCACGGGCTGCAGGCCAACTACGCCTTCACCTGGTCCAAGGAACTCCAGCTGGGCACCGAAAGCGAAACCGGCGGCGGCTACATCAATGACGTCTTCAATCGCGACACCAATAAGCAGCTGGCCGGCTTCGACCGTCCCCTCGTCAGCGTCATCTCGCTGACCTACTCCACGCCGAAGCTCCAGATTCAGAAGTACGCCCGTGCCGCCCTTTCCGACTGGACCGTCGGCACCGTCCTGCAGTACGCCAGCGGCTTCCTGATTCCGGTTCCCGCCACCGCCACCTCAAGCCTCTCCTCGGCTCTCGGCGGTCGCGGCACCTACGCCGTGCGCGTGCCCGGGCAGCCCCTCTACCTGCAGGATCTGAACTGCCACTGCTTCGATCCCGCCAACACCCAGGTCCTCAACCCCGCGGCCTGGACCGACCCGGCACCCGGCACCTTCTCGCCCGGCGCCGCCTACTACAACGACTACCGCTACGCGCGTCACCCGAAGGAATCCATGAGCTTCGGCCGCGTCTTCCGGATTCGCGAAAAAATGACCCTGCAGATCCGGGCCGAGTTCCAGAATCCGTTCAACCGGACGCAGGTCCCTGACCCGATCTCGGGCGGCCCCACGACGGCCAACCAGCCCGCCGACACGCCGTCGACCACCAACTACACCACGGCGATTTCGACCCAGACGCTGGCCAACGGCCTGAAGGTGTACAGCTCCGGCTTCGGCGTCATGACCACCCGCCCCGGCACTCCGATCGCCGGCTCGCGCAGTGGCACCATGACGGCCCGTTTCACCTTCTAAACCGGCTCGGCTCACTTCACGAACGAATAAAGGCTGCGGCGCACTCTGGCCGCAGCCTTTTTCGCGTTCGCCCCCGTCGCGCTCGCCATCCTCCAATCACAAGCCCCCGAAATTTATATTCCCCGCGCCATCAACGGTTTCGATCCCGCCCGCCGCCCCATCCCCCTCCGCTGCTGCTATAGCTGGGGCGCATGGCTACTCCAAAACAACGCACAGCCAACCAGGCGAATTCAAAGCAGAGCACCGGCCCGCGCACCGCAAGTCTCAACGCGTATAAGCACGGCCTGACCGGCCAGGTCGTCCTGCGCACGCCCGAAGAGCAGGCAGCCTACGCAGCTCTCGAGTCCGCGCTGCTGCGCGATCTCGCGCCGGCCACCGCGCTCGAACACTCCTTCGCCGCGCGCATCGTCGCCGACACCTGGCGTCTCGAACGCGCCAACTCGGTCGA
>CAIKMJ010000080.1 GCA_903828455.1 uncultured Acidobacteriia bacterium
CCGCCCAGCCTGCGCCCGCCGCGACCGCGCCCGCCCAACCCGCGCCCGCTCCGACCGCGCCCGCGCCAACCGCGCTCGCCCAGCCCGCGCTCGCGCCAACCGCGCTCGCCCAACCCGCGACCGCCCCGACCGCGCCCGACGCAGCTTCTCCCGCCTCCGCCCCGCACTGCGAGGAACCGCCCCCGCTGCTCCGCTGGCAGGACTACCAGGGGCCCCTGCAGAAAGTCGTCGGCATCTTCGCCGGCGCCCTGGAACTCAAAGCCGCCCATCCTCCCCACTACAAGCCGGGAACCGTGCTCTGCTCACTCGAAGCGAAGGACAAGTTCGTGCTCTTCATTCGCGACACGGCCAATCCCCTCTCCGTGCTTCAGTCTGCCTTCGACGCCGGCATGGATCAGGCCTCCGCCCGCGATCCCTCCTTCGGGCCAGGCGGGTCCGGCTACGGCAAGCGCTACGGCGCTGCCTTCGTCGGCGCCACTGCCGGCCGGTTCTTCGGCGACTTCGCCTACCCCACCCTCTTCTCCGAAGACCCCCGCTACTACCGCATGATTCACGGCGCCGCCACCCGCCGCTTCCTCCACGCCGTCGCGCACACGTTTGTCGCCCATCGCGACAACGGCGCTCGCATGTTCAATGTCTCGGCGTGGCTGTCGACCGCAACCGTCGCCTCGCTCGACGATCTGTATCATCCCGGCAACCAGCGCGGCCTCCGTCCCGCCGTACGCGCCGGCGGCTACTCCATGCTCACCGGCATCGGCTTCGATGTCCTTCGCGAATTCTGGCCCGATATCGCCCGCCGCCTCCACATGCCTTTCCGCGACACCGGCGAAACTGCAGCCACGGAGACCCGCCGTGTTCCGCAATGATCGGGGCTCACAGGCGCTGCTACTCCTGCGCCGCCGTTTCCTGCACTGCCGCTTCCTGCGCTGCCGCCTCCAGCACTGCCGCCTCGCCGTTAGTGGACTGCTGCGCCAGCTTCGCAAACCAGCCGTCGCCCGTCATCAGCTTCTCCGGCGGACCGTGCTCGGCCACCGCGCCCTCATTGATCACGTACACGTAATCGGCATTCTTCATCATCGTGTACCGGTGCGCAATAATCAGCATCGTCGGCCGCGGCGAAATCTGCTCCAGCGCCGCGCGCACTTCCAGCTCCGTCGCGTAATCCAGATTCGCCGTCGCCTCATCCAGCACCAGCACCCGCGGCCTGTCCACCAGCATCCTCGCAATCTGCAGCCGCTGCCGTTCGCCCGCCGAAAGCCCCACGCCCTTCTCGCCAACCTCCGTCGCCAGTCCCTCCGGCAGCCGTTCGAGCGCCCGCCCCAGATCCGCCGCCATCGCCGCCGCGCGCACCTCTTCGTCCGTCGCCTGCGGTCTCTTGTAGCGGATGTTCTCCGCCAGCGTCCCGCGGAACACCGTGCCGTCCGTCGCCACCACGCCGATTGCCGCCCGTATCGCCGAGCAGCCCGCCTCGCTCAGCCGCTGCCCGTCCACCAGAATCTCGCCCGACCACGGCTCGAACAGCTTCAGCAGCAGATCCGCCGTCGTCGTCTTCCCCGCGCCCGACGGGCCCGCCAGCGCCGTGATCTTGCCCGGCTCCAGCGTCAGACTCAGCCCCCGCAGCACCTCCCGGCCCGGCACATATCCGAAGCGCACGTCGCGGAACTCCACCCGCCCCTGCCCTTCCTTCAGCGGCTGCCCCTGCGCCTCAACCGGCCCCGTGTCCCGCAGATTCACCGCTCTCCGCAGCGACGTCAGGTTCTGCTGCAGACTCACCGCCAGCCCGTTCAGCGCATCGATCGGCGAATACAAACGATCCAGATACGCCGCAAACATCACCACATCGCCCGGCGTCAGCCGGTGCCGCAGCACCAGCCACCCTCCGTAACCCAGCACCAGCGACTTGCTGAAGTTGCTCAGCGCGTTCTGCGAGATGTAGTAGCGCTGCGCCGTCCGGATGCGCTCCAGATACACGTCGTACGCCCGGATCGACTGCGCCCTCAGCCGCTCTTCCTCGCGCGCCTCCGCCCCCGAAAGCTTCACCGTCTTCACCGCTCCGATGGCGTCCGCAATGC
This sequence comes from uncultured Acidobacteriia bacterium, assembly GCA_903828455.1. Taxonomy (GTDB): domain Bacteria; phylum Acidobacteriota; class Terriglobia; order Bryobacterales; family Bryobacteraceae; genus BOG-234. The sequence continues at coordinate 2,073 of CAIKMJ010000080.1, forward strand.
GCGCCGAAATGTCCTCCCACAGCTGGTAGTACGGATCCAGATTCGCCCGCGTCCGCAGCGCACTGCGCCGCGCCAGCCAGATGTACGGCGGCAGCATGCATACCGAGACGAGCGACATCTCCCAGTTCTGCGTCAGCATAATCGCGCAGATGCCCACCAGACGCATCGCCTCCGGCGCAATCTGCTGCGAGAACGCATGCACCACCGGAGCCACCTGATCGCACTGATCGATCCTCTTCGCCAGCCCGGCGCTCGCCTGCCGGTTGAAGAACGTGAGCGGCAGCCGCAGCACGTGGCCGAACGTATCCACGATCAGTTTCGACTCGATATGGCTCGCAACCCGCGCCCCGTAGTAGCTGGCCCGCTGGTAAAAGTAATAGGAGCTGAGCCCGATCGCGAACAGCATCGCCACCGATTCGATCAGCGTCCGCAGCGTCTCCTGCGGCGTGCGCGATGCCACCACCGCCGCGCCCTGAGCCGCCGCAATCGTCTGCCCCACGAACAACCCCGCGACATCGTTGATCGCGCGTCGGTACACCAGCGGCTGCAGCAGATCGAGACCCGTGTAGAGAAACGAAAACAGACTGACGACCAGAAACTGACGCCGGTGCTGTCTGGCCAGATCGAACAGCACACGGAACACACGGCGGCTGAACGGAGACTCCGCGCCGGGCTCTTCACTTCGTGCGTCAGTCATGTTGGTTACTCACGGCTGATTATAAGGGAACGCGGCCGCCTGCCGGAGCTCGTGAATATACGCGTCGCGGCCGCATTACAGCAGCTCTTCGGTGAACCGGAAATCGCTCGCGGCATGCAGTCGCCAGCCGCCGTCCGCGGTCAGTTCGAGGACCTGCGAATGGAACTTCACCAGCGCCGGATGATGGCTCACGCTCACCAGCGTAGTCGAGGTCGAGATCAGCTGCCGGTAAAGCGCCGCTTCATTCTCGTGATCCAGCGCGCTGGTGGCTTCATCGAGCAGCACATACCGCGGATGCTTCAGCAGTACCCGCGCGAACGCCAGCCGCTGCCGTTCGCCCACCGACAGGATCTTCTCGAAGTCGAACTCAATGTCGAAGCCGCCGCTGCGCTCCACAAGGTCCGGCAGATTCACGCGCTCCAGCACCTCGCGCAGTTCTTCATCCGAAACCGTTCGCTCCAGGTTGGGATAAACCAGCTGACCCCGCAGACTGCCCACGATCGTGTAGGCATGCTGCGGCAGGAACAGAATGTCCTCGGGTCCGGGGCGCTCGATCATTCCGGCGCCCGCGTCCCACAGGCCCGCCGTGAGCCGGAGCAGGGAACTCTTGCCGAGCCCGCTTTCGCCCACAATCATCAGCCCTTCGCCCGGCGGCACCGAAACGTTCAGTCCCTTCACCAGCGTTCGTTCGTAGTCGGGCGTCTGCAGCGTGATGTCCTCAAACCGCAGATGCTCGCCTTTCCGCGTCACGATTCTGCTGCGTCCCGGATCCGGCTGCTGGTACTCCGGCTTCATGCTGTCGGCGAATGTATCGAGCCGGTTGACGCCCGCCGCGAAACGGCTCAGATACTCCACGTTGTTCAGCAGCAGCGTGAGGGCCGCCATGATGGCCGCGAATGCGCCTTCGGCCTGCACGATGCGCCCCACTTCGAGCTCGCCGGAAAGCACCCGCGGCGCGATCACGATGCTCGGCAGCATGATCATCAGCAGGCTCTGCGTGTACTGAAAGAAATTCAGACGCAGCTGCCAGCGGATCAGCATGAGGGAATTGGCGAACAGTTCCCCGAAGTAGCGGCGGACCTGCGCCAGTTCCTGCCGCTCCCCGTGATACAGCGCGATCGCTTCGGCATTCTCGCGGATGCGCACCAGTCCGAAGCGGAAGTCGGCCTCCCGCCGGCGCTGGTTGAAGTACAGGAAGCTCATCTTCTCGCCGAAAACGCCAAACGTCACCAGCGTCCCCACCGTTGCGTAAACAATCAGGAAGAACACGAGATAGCCGGAGATGGACCACAAGACGCGGCTGAACGCCAGCAACTGAAACAGGCCGCTGGTGACAATGAGCAGGAACGTCAGCGACTGCTGCGTGAACGATGCAATGTCTTCCGAGATGCGCTGGTCCGGGTTGTCGATCTCCGGTCTCGCCAGCAGCTTGTAGAACGAATGATTGCCGAAGTAGCGTTCGAGGTACGAATTGCTCAGCCAGCGCCGCCAGTTGAGCGCCAGCCTGTCGCGCACGTAGTAGTAGCAGGCGTAGATGGGCACGGCAGCCAGAATCAGGCCGAAGAAGATGCGGATGGAATGCCAGAAGCGCGCTGCATCGCGGGCCGCCAGCGCCGACGTGAATTCGCCCGACTGCTCATTGAACAGCACGTTGAACTCCGTGTCGCCGAGCAGCAGCAGGACGATCAGAACGAGCAGCCAGCGGGCCTGCCGCTTCTCTGCCGAAAACCAGTAAGGCTTCGCGAGTGCGAGGGAGCGCCGCAGCAGGCTGAGATCGAGTTTATTCATGGGGCGCGTCGCTGATCTGGCTCCAGTGTGTCATTCGCGAGGCAGCGAATGGAAGTTTCGCCAGACCGGCCCATCGAAATGGTCCGGCTTGAAGTATTCTACGCCGCGTGTGCTCCATCGGCCTCCTAATTGCAGTAACTAATGCGCGTACCGCCCGAGCGGAGTAAGTTTATATGGCAGGATCCAAAGTTGCGGTGCTCCGGACTACTCCGGCCACGGTCGTCAGCGATTACTCGCGCCTGATGCATCTGGCCGATTATGGGAACTTTCTTCCTCGCGACAAGGAGACTGCACTCAAAGTCAACGTCAGCTGGCACCACTATTACCCCGCCTGCTCCACCACGCCGTGGCAGCTCGACGGCGTCATCTCGACGCTGCTCGAAGACGGCTACAGCAAAGAGAAACTGTGGGCGGCGCATAACCGCACCGTTGTTGTGGACGCGCGGCGCGGCGAGGTCGCCAATAAGCAGAAGCAGGTCATCGTCGGCAAATACGGACTGGGGAACATCCATCTCTACGACGCCGGCGAGGAGTGGATTCATTTCGAACCGAAGGCGAAGCTGCTGGTGCTGGACGGAATCTATCCCGAAGGCATCCGCATTCCGAAGCGGCTGGTGGGCTCGAACATCATCCACTTACCCACCATGAAGACCCACGTCTTCACGCAGATGACCGGCGCGATGAAGAACGCCTTCGGTGGACTTCTCTTCGAAAAGCGTCACTGGACGCACGGCGTGATCCACGAAACACTGGTAGATCTCCTGGCGATCCAGAAAGAGATTCACCCTGGTCTGTTCGCCGTCATGGACGGGACTTTTGCGGGGGACGGGCCCGGTCCGCGGTGCATGATCCCGCGAATAAAAAATTTTATTCTGGCCGGCGGCGACATGGTGGCGCTTGACGCGGTGGCTGCAAAGATGATGGGATTCGATCCGCTTTCGATCCCGTTCATCCGCCTCGCCCATGAACGCGGCCTCGGTTGCGGCGACGTGCGCGAGATTGAAATCGCCGGCGAAGATATCAGTGAAGTGAATTTTCACTTTGCCGCTCATGAAGATACGCTGGCCAGCCGCGGGCAGAAGCTGATCTACTGGGGCGCGCTGAAGCCGCTCGAACACCTTCTGCTGCGCACATCCATCGCTCCGTGGTCTTATCTGGCGTCGCGGCTTTATCACGACGTGTACTGGTATAACTTCGTGGGCCGGCGCCGCGTGCGGGCGGCGATGCAATCGGATTGGGGAAAGCTGTTCGCCACTTACTAAACAATCTCCGGTATGCTGAAGGTTCTGTCGCCCTTGCTGTCCATGCAGTCCTTCCTTCCCATCCGGAGACCCGCTTTCCTGTGTCTGTGTCTGGTGCTCGCCGGCGCCGGCAGCGGCACGGCCGATGGTCCGGCGCTGCTGATGCCCGGCATTGCGGCCGCGCTGACGCGGAGCATTCCCGCGGAGCCGGCCAGTGTGCTCACGGGTTCGCAGTTCGCCGAACGCATCGACAAGCTGGATTCGGGCGCGCGCGAGCAGGCGATCGAAAAGGAGATCCTGGCGGGTCACATGCCGGGCTTCCTGCGCAACCTCATTCCGGTGACGCTGAGTTACACGTCGCCGCAGGGTAAGTCGGTCCATGCAACGATCTTCACCATGCCGGAGTATCTGGCAATCGGCACCGATACGAATTTCCTGCGTATTCCGATGAATCTCTACACCGCGTCGGCTGTTGCGCGGCGGCTTGGCTTCATCCTGCCGACCCGAAAGATGGTCGATGCGATCTACGCACAATCGGCATTTCATTACTCGCCGGAGCCGATGACGGCGGGGCCGGAGATGCGGTCCACGCGTTACTATGTTGTCCACAACGGCAAGGTGGAGGCGCAGTCCCGCTCGCTCGGAGTTACGATTGGCGCACTGGTGTCCGGGCACAAGAAGGACGTGGTGATTACCAATCGGCTCGACCACAACCCCGGGCGAATTGCCATCTACGGATGGCAGCGGCCCGGCGGGGCGCCGATCCAGCCGCTCAGCACGGTTCACGGCGCGTGCTATGCCGATTACAGTCACGGCATCCGGCTGATCAGCGAGACGGTTCTGGTGGATGGCGCGCCGCGTTCGGTCTATGACCTGCTGCAGGATCCGGCGCTGGCCGGCGTTCTGAGCGATGAGGGTCCGATGCCGAATGTTCGTTCGCTGCTGTCGGGCGCGGCGGACCAGTCCTGCGGGCAGTCGCAGACCGCTGCTGTCGCAGGTTCCGCGACCGCCCTTCCGCATCCGCGGCTGTTTTAATTCTTACTTCAGCGTTTTCACGCAACGGAAGCCGAGGTGATAGTTGGCGTGGCTGTGCTCATCCATCACGAGCGAGCCGTGCCAGAACGGCGCGCGCCAGCGGCACCAGTCCTCGTGCGCCCGGTATTTGTCGAAGATGAACCAGCTGCCTTTCATCTCCGTGTAGCCGAGCGTGCGGCTGCCGAGGCTCGACATCTGACTTTCGCTGATCGGCAGGTTCATATGTTCCGCCGCGTTGCCGTTGAGATCGTAAACGTCCAGAGGGCTGCGGCAGGCGGGGAAGCTGCCCGCGGGATAGGTATTGGAACCGCAGCCGGACCAGTTGCCTCCGTTGCAGCCATCGGTCTTGACGCTCCCGGTGGCGCAGATTCCCGTTTTGTATTCCGGCCCGTAGCTCCAGCGTTTGGTGGCGGCGTCGGCCTGGTTATGAACAGCACGCATGCGCGCGATGGCTGCCTCGGGACTGAGTCCCTTTAGTAACTCGAAACGATAATCGGGCGGCTCCAGATCGCCCTGGCATGCGCCTTCCCATTCGTGCGCATCGGCGAGGCGCTCGCCTTCGGCCCAGCAGATCTCGGCGGCCTCGCGGGCCTTCACCCACACGACGGGGTAAGCGCAGGGGATGTCGGGAAACTCGAACTGGTCGATGCAGACTTTCGCGTCTTCCGGTTGCTGCGTTTTCGGATCGTAAAGCGGCGCCAGGTACTTGCCGCCGCAGATCTTTTCGAAGCGCGGATTCCCGTACTGCGCGCCCTGCTGTTTCAGCTTTGCGGCGCACTGTTCGGGCGTCAGCGGATGCTTCGCCACGGCCGGATTCCCCTGGCCGATATAGCCGGAACGTTCGAAGATGCGGCGGATGGCGGCGATCTGATCGTCGGACAATCCACGGATTTGCTTCAGCTGGCGGAACAGAATCTCATTCTGCTCGCGAAGAGCCTGCAGGGAAGCCGAGGCTTCGGAAGACGCGGCGAAACCGGTCACGGCGGGAAAGGCAAACAGAGTGACGAGAATGGCGAGCAGGAACTTCATGGCCTGGCCTCCCTGTCGGTGCGCCGCATGACGTAAAAGAAATCGCGGTTATCCGGATAGCCCAGAAAGCGCGGCACTACTTCGCCCGACACCGATTTATCCAGCACGCTCATGCCCGTCAGCAGGTGATCGACCGTCATGACGCCGCCGGAACGACGGTATACGGCGAGGTAGGTGTGCTCGAGCGCGTTCATATCGGTGAGCATGGCGTAATCGCACCGGTAGGCCTGAAAGACGCGGGCCATGGCGGACGGGGTGGCGTCGGAGAACACGGCGTAGATCAGGAACCGCTTGCCGTCGCGCCTGGCGAGCGCGAGGCCGGCCCGGATGGTCCGCAGCTTCTCGTCCTCCGAACCCGACCAGTTGCCTGCTCCCCACCGGTTCACCAGACCGCCGGGCGCGGCGGCGCCGGATGCGGCATCGGGTTCCAGCAGCGGGACTCCGTTCTGCCGCGCATACCGGATGCGGCGGAGAAGAGTGTTGTCGGAATCCTGCCAGGTCTTCATTTCAAGCGAGCCGTCGTCGGTGACGAAGAGAGTCGCGAGGCCGGGCTGCAGTCTGCTGAGCACCACGCCGCTGACGATGAAACCGTAATGGCTGCCGCTGTTCTTCATCGCCAGCGCGCCGCTCCGGAAGGCACCGTGGTTGCGCTTGAAGCCGCCGGTGAAGGTAGCGACGGTGCGCAGGGCCTCGTCGGGCCGGATCAGGCCCGTGGAGATGAGCGGCGAAATGGCGCCGATGCCGTCGGGTCCGGGGAGCCGGGAATCTTTCATCGGAGCGACGACGCGATCGGACCAGTTGACCTGCGGATGCTCGGTGCCCGGCGCGAAGCCGACGTCGAAGCGGTCGGCATCGAAGGCGATGAGATAGACGAGCGAGGTGGCTTCCACGTTGTCGAGGCGGCTGACGAGCCTGGGGTAGCTGGCGAGAATCGCCGGAGCAATCAGGCTGGGCTGAACGATGCTGACGTAGATCCCGGGGTTGCCGGCGGCGGCGTACCAGGCGCCGGGGTTCATGCCGTTCGTGGTTGCGTCGTGCGATTCGAGGGCGATGCCGAGCCCGGCGGGCTTGACCGGCCGGCCCGTGCGAGCGGGATCGAGAAGCGCCGGCGCCGGACTGCCGGCGGCGGCTGCAGGTGCCTCGGCGCTGCGCTCCGCGGTGCCCGCCTCGGCGGTTTCGCGATAACGATCCGATAAGACGTGGTGGAAGAGGTCGATCATTTTCTCTCCGCCCCAGACCTGGTTGCGGAGAAAGTCGGTGGCGGATTCCAGCAGGGTGCGGGCGCCTTTGGCGGGATTGCGCAGCCAGAGGCGGCCGTCGCACAAGGGGTAGTAAATATGCTGCGAGCGGGTGCCGGTCTCCAGCGCGCCTGGCGCCGTAGCGGAGCCGAACAGGTCGCAGGGTATGCGCCGCGCGCCGTCTACGATCACGAGCCCGGCGGAGTAGGTTTCGTCGAGAGTGATCTGCGCCACCCGCGGCCGGGGATTTTCCAGATGCCAGAACGACGCGGGCTCGCCGCCGCTCCAGTTCACGCTGAGTACGTACCAGGTGTTGATGGCGGGGTTGAGATTGACCAGAGTTGCGATACCGGAGCGGCCCGCGCTGGCGCGGATGCGGGCGGAAACCGACTGGCGGAATGGCTGCAGATCGACAACCGTTTTCGGGAGTACGGTGCTGTCCTGCGCCGGCGGACTGGCGGGCGAGGCAGCGGGACGGATGGAGGCCGCGGCGAGAAGACTCAGTGCGAGGAGCCTGGCAGGTGTGGAACGGGCAGGTGTGGAACGGGCAGGCGTGGAGCGGACAGACATCATACGGCCGCCAGTGCTGCGATCAGCATCAGAACAATCAGGATCCGGCTGGTGCGGTCGCCGATGGCGAATACGACCGGATCGTCGGGCATGTGGCCGCGGTGCGCCGTCAGCCAGACGAAGCTGATCCAGTAGAGAAGAAGCGGGCACTCGAGCCACAACAGTTGGCGCGTGGAATAGAGGGTGTGGGCTTTCTCGGTGGCGATGTAGAGCGCCATCACCAGCACCGCGAGATAGCCGCTGGCGACGCCCATGGCGGCCAGCAGTTCGCCGTCGCTGAGTTGGTAGGCGCGGGCGGCGGCGCTGTTGCCGTTGGCCTGCCGCATGACGACCAGTTCGCCGTAGCGTTTCACCAGCGCGAGGCTGAAGAACAGGAAGGTGGAGAAGGCCAGCAGCCAGTGAGACGGCCAGATGCCGGTGGCCGCCGAGCCAGCGAGGATGCGCACGGTGTAAAGCCCCGCGAGGAACAAAACGTCGAGGATGACCAGTTTCTTGATGCGAAGCGTGTAGAGAGCGCTCATCAGGAAATAGAGCAGCAGAACGGCGAACAGCGCCGGCGAGGCGAGCATGCCCAGAAGGCAGCCGAGGAGCAGCAGCAGAGGAATCATGCCGAGGGCGTATGACAGCGGCAGGTCGCCGGCTGCGAAGGGGCGGAGACGCTTGTGCGGGTGGTGGCGGTCGGCGTCCAGATCGATGAGGTCGTTGAAGAGATAGCCGCTCGATGCGCAGCAGCCGAAGGCGACAAAGGCGAGGAGCGACTTCAGCAGCAGGCCGTCGACGGGGACGCGCTGAGCTGCCAGGACGGGCACCAGAACCAGCAGATTCTTCAGCCAGTGGGCGGGACGGAGCGGATTCAGCCAGAGCGCGGCCGGGGGCTTTTGTTTGCCGAAGATGCGTTCGACGGTGGAGGTTCGGGTGGCCTCGGCACTGACGCTGCGCGCGGGGTTGACCAGAATGGAGCGCCGCGCCGAGGCCCAGATGGCGAGATCGGAGTGGCGCAGGCCGCCGCCGTCGGCCGCGTAGTCGAAGCCGCGGTCGCCGAAGCGCCGGACCAGCAGGTCTCGTTTGGAGTCGCCGCTGAGGTTGTCGGCTCCGTTGCTGGCGAAGACTGCGTCAAACAACCCCAGATGATCGGCGACCTGACGGGCGAGGCGTTCGTCGCTGGCTGTTGCGAGGATCAGCGAACGGCCCTGTGCGCGCTGTGACGCAAGATATTCGATGAGCTGCGTGTTCCAGGGCAGAATGCTCACGTCGAGCGAGGTGCGGGCGGCCGTCTGTTGCTTCAGCCACGCGGTGCCGCGCGCCATCCAGAAGGGCAGGGAAAGCAGACGCCACGGGGAGGTTCGCAGTATCGACAGGATCGATTCGATCAGGAGATCGGTTCGGACGAGGGTGTCGTCGAGATCGACCACAAGCGGAACGGCGGAAAGCAGTCGCGGGGTTGCTTCGTCCGCCGGCGAAACCGGAATGTGCGCACCGGAAGCGTGGGCCATTTGCCCGGGAGAGGTGCACATGCACTGCCAATCGAAGAACCGGCGGGCTCGGGTCCCGCGGCGCTGACGGAATCAGGTGAAATCGTCTGCGCGTTTTCGCACAGGATGGGCCGGGCGACAGCAGGTCGCCACCCGCAATATCCGTCCGCGTGGCGGCGGTTTTCAGGACGGTACCGGAACCAAAATCCACCATCCATAGCATTCTGGTGCTTTCCGAAGTCCGGATTGCAACGTAAAGTCGGGAGCATGGGAACCGGTCACGAGGGAAGCGCAGTATCACGCTCGAAACGACATCGGCGGCAGGGCGTTTTGCGCGTGACATTGTCAACCCCTGGGATGACGGACCGGCGCGGATGAAGCGGGTGCTCTCCACTGAACCTCCAATAAAGAGCAGAACGGGTCTCGGTACAAGCGCATGGCTGATCCCGAAGACGCCGGAATCGGACGCAGCTCAACGCGACGCAGAGTTCGTCGATCATTTCGGCGATCCTTCCGGTGGCCATTCCCGGCGTTTGGTTAAAGCCCTGCCGGGGAGCGATCACGCAGGCAGTACAAGTGGACCGTTGGGCGGAGAGCGGCGTTCCTTCCAGTCCGTGGACGCTGGCCGGAATTCGCTCGGGATTGTCACCTTACCTAACCCAGTCAGGTTATCCGCGCCCGCCGGAGATGCCGTCGCGTACCGGGGGACAGATGCATCGTTTAACGCCCAGTGCCTGGTTTCCCGCTATCGCCCCTTGCTGCGCCTTGCGGCCCGGATGGATAGCGCATACGTGAAGCAGGCGCACGGCAAAACGCTCGCCGGAGTCTACCGCGGAATACAGCGAGATCTCCTGCGCGAATATCTGCGGGATCTGTGGATCGATTTGAACGGCATCTTTGCTGTTCTTACTGCGTCGTCCGTGCGCAATCGCGGCGATGACGGCGGAGCGCTGCTGGAGATAACTGAGCAGCGGACCAGATTCGTCTTCCTGATCTGGGCAATCGAAGTCCGGCTCTTTCTGGACGCGGTGATGCCCGGGACGCTCGACATCAAGCCCCTGGTTTCGGCCATCGAGGCGCTCGTGACGCAGACGCAGTCGGCCTCACGGCTGCAACTGAGTCTTCACGTTTCGTAGCACGAGTCAGCAGGAATCGACCGGCAGGTATTCAACAACGCAAAGTCCCGCGTCGACGGCACTGGCCGGGCGCTTTCAGGTCACTTAGTTCGGGCGAATGTTATTCCTGCCGGAAAGTTCCTTGCAGCCATATGCGACGTGCGGCTCGGCGGTGAGGCGCACAACGTCCGCACCCGCGAATTCGGTTTTCCAGTACACCGGGTCCTGCGCTTTATAAGTTCGCGTGAGAGTGAGCGCCTTTGGATCGAAGACGAACCGTTCTTCGCCGTGCATCTTCTCGCTGAACGGCGTTCCGATCAGGTGCGCCAGCGTTCCGGCGGTGAAGCCGATGGTATCCACCACCAGCGTGTCTCCCTCCCAGTGGCCGATCGAGTCGCCGCCAAGGCTCGGCTTGATGACCGCGGGGTGCTGTGAGTTCAGACGAATGGTCCGTACAAAATCCATGAACCCATAGTTGAGAACGATCTCCTTGTCGGTCTGCGTGATGAGGTTGACGTGGAGGTCATAAGGCCAGGCGAGAAAGATGTTGGAAATGGCGCATTTCAGCGTGGGATCGTCGAATCGCGCATCATACTTCGCCACAATGGCCTGGCCCGCTGCATTGAGTTCCGGGTAGCCGCCGCCTCGGCCGGCGCCGGGCGCTCCCGGTGTTGCGGCCGGACGGCCGAAGCCGCCGGCTCCGCCCACGGCAAGCCAGTTGCCGGCGATATTCGGCTGCCCGTTGGGCAGGCGGGCAGGCCGGTTGCCGGCATCGGTAATGAACTGCGGACCACGGGCGGCTTCCGGCGTAACGGTGTCGCGGGCCGAGAACTCTTTGCCGTCGTCGCGAACCCAGGAAGACATCACGCACACGTTGTCTTCGCGGCGGGCGGGCGAGCCTTTCACGGTAATCGTCATGCCGGTCGTGAAGGTCTCCTGCGTCCAGCCATTGCGGGCCAGTGAAACGCGTGCCGCCATCTCGCAGCGCCAGGGTGTCTTTTTACCGTCGGCTCCGGTCACATCGAAGAACACATACGAGTGCGGATTGACGAACTCGAATTTGGTGACCGTGCCTTTCACGGTGATCTTTTTTTCCAGATCGTAGTGCGGCGCGCCGGAGTGGTGAGCACCGGCCTGTGGCACGAATGCGAAGAGCAACGCCGCGGCGAAGGCAATTAAACGCGCGCGAGACGAAATCAAGCTGTAGGTGAGTCGCATGTTTTTGGGCCGATGTTACACGGGATTTAGATTTTGGCGCCCGGTAAGAGGCCAGTATACTCCTGATTTTCGCCCTGCAATCCGGCACGAACGCACGCGTGATGCGTGCGATCTCCCGAACCGGTGAGCCCCCGGGGCTGTCGTTTGTGGCCCGCACTTACTATCTGCGCGTGTTATTTACCGACGAGATGTGAGAAGTCCTTTTCGTTTTCGCAGACGCCGTCCAGCAATTCGGTGTCGGCCCGCAGCACCCATGGGATTCTGACCGTCCAGGGCTTTGCGTAGGCTTTCGGGTCGTCGATGGTAATTTCGACTTCCATGTGACCGAAGTCAGGGCGGCGGAAATGTTCGATTATGTGGAGCGCGTCGCTGTGCGGGTGGCCCGCGTCGTCGAGCCAGGTCCGCTCATTAATGCCGATTGTATTTACGACAAGCGTGCTCCCCTCCCACTTACCAACCGAGTAACCGAACCAGGCGGGATTTATCACCTCCGGCAAACTGCGTCCGTCGATGAAGATCTCGCGGAAGGAATGGTAGTCCTCGAAAAGCATCGTCAGTTCGGTTCGATCCTGCAATACTTTTCGGGGCGTGAAGTGTGCGTCGTAATCGGTGACGCTGTGTGGAAGGCAGCGCTCGCTGGGCCGTCCGATTCCCGCAGCGTCCTGCCGTTGTTTAAACAGCGCCGCGGCCCACGGCTGCAGAGGAACTTCGATTCCGTCGGCGGCGAGGTTCCCCAGATACTTACCCGTTGGGGTTTCCCAGATACCGGATAAGTCAGGCTTGCCGTCCGCCGTTCTGGGCGCCGGCGCCGACAGGTCGGGCTTGCCGTCCTGCGTGCGCGGGATGCCCGGTGTGGGATGGCTAACCCATTGGGCGGCCGCCGGCAGCGCGAAGCATAGAAGAATAAACGGACGTATCGCGACCAAAGAAAGCGCTGCAGGTTTCATGTTTTTGACCGTTTCAAGTATTCTTCCGGCCTGGCTGGTGCTTCTATATTAGGCTGTTTTGGACGAAGTCGTTCGGCAAACATGTGGCAGGCCACGGCGCTGCCGGCAACGCCGTACGAAGTCTTCCCGGTCCACCGAAGATGTCTGCGTTTACACACACCAACGCCGCAGCATCCGCGGGAGTGATGTTACCGGAAATGTTGCCGGTCCTTCTCGTTCTCTGTGCAAACCGACTCCTGCAGGTCTGAATCCGGCAACAGATTGGCGACAAACTTTACCGTGAACGGCTTCTTATACATCTTTGGATCGTCCAGCGTCACTTCAATATTCAGATGGCCGAAATCTCTGCGGGAGATCCGTTCCACCGTATGCAGCGCGTCACTTCGCGGACTGCCCCGGTTGTCGAGCCACCCGTTGTCTTTGAATCCAACCGTATCGACAACCAACGTGTCCCGATCCCAGGTTCCGACAGAGTACCCCATGTAGGTCGGCTGCGGATCGGCGGTGTGCTTCCTGCCGTCGGTGTAGATTTGCCGGACCGCGGAGTCGCTTTCGTACAGCACAACCAGGAGCTCAGGCGTCTGAATCAATTTGAACGGATAAGGCAGAGTCATGCTGAGCGGAATTCCGCCCGGCAGGCACCGGCTGGAAGGAAGGTCCGCCGATTCACTGAGCCGCCGCTGCCGGTAGATCTCCTGCGCAGCCGGCAGCATGGGCGAATCTTCCGGCTTGAAGTCCGCGAGTATGTTAAACAAATACCGGTTGCGTATGGGCGCGGCCGAAGGCGCCTCGAACGCAGTCCCCGAGGCGGCTTGAGGAGGAAGATCGGCCACTGGCGTCGCCTCGACCACCCACAACCCGCCGAGGTCCGGTTTGCCCGTTGCTGCCCGGGGCGCCGGCGCGCGCAAATCCGGCTTTCCATCCCTGGTCCTGGGAATGCCAGGCGCCGGATAATTCAGCCACTGCCCCTGCAGGTGCAAACAGGTTCCAAACAGGGCCAAGCGAACCCACATACCGCCACGCATGCTCCCGATTACATCACATAGTTACCCGTTCTACTGAGGACTTATTCGGCGCGAACGTTGAGAGAAGCATGCTGGCGGGAGCAACGGGGTACAGGAGCGAGTCCTCAATCCCGCGGCGAAGTTAATTTGCAATTCTCCTGTTTTCGATTGACTTACTTACGCTCCGGAGATACCCTTGCAAGCAACTATGTCCGGCTGAGAGAGGGATCGATATGAAAGCGAGTTTTGGTTTAAACCTGCCCAGGGCGGCAGCTTTAGTATTTGCGACCTTCCTGATGGGGGCGGGTCTGCTGCCGGCCCAAACATCCACGGCGACCATCTCGGGAACGGTGACCGACGGCTCTGGTGCCGCAGTGCCGGGCGCGAAAGTGGAAGCGAAAAACATCCAGACGGGAATCGTTCAGGCTACGGCGGCCGATGGACAGGGGCGCTTTCGCGTCGGTGAACTGTTGGTCGGTACTTACGAGGTCCAGGCCGCGCAGACCGGATTTGAAACGGTGCTGCGCAAGAATCTGACTCTTACGGTGGGCAGCGAAGTGGTCGTCGATATTTCGCTTCCGGTCGGGCAGTCGCAGCAGACCGTGACCGTGGAATCGCAGGTATCGAGGGTGGAAACCTCTTCGGTGGCGGTTTCAACGCTGGTGGAAAGAACCCAGATGGAAGACCTTCCACTGAACGGGCGCAACTTCGAGTCGCTGATCGCACTGGCTCCGGGAGTGATTACGATCCCGAATACAGGCGGTCCCTTTTACGGCAAGAACGATAACTATTCGATCGCGGGTTCGCGCCCGCTGGGTCAGCAGATCCTGATCGACGATACGAATTTCATGGGCTTCTGGGGCCATTCGACCGGATCCGGCGCAGCGGGTTCGTCGCTGGGGCTGGAAGCTATCGCCGAATTCCAGACGCTGACCAACACGTACACCGCGCAGTTCGGCGGCAATGGCGGAGTGATCAACGCGTCCAGCAAATCGGGCACCAATAGTTTTCACGGTTCCGCTTTTGAGTTCCTGAGAAACAGCGCGATGGACTCCCGCAGTCCGTTCGACACGGTGGTGCTGCCGGGAAAGACAACCGCGCACGTACCCGAGTACCGGAGGAATCAATACGGGGGAAGTATTGGCGGACCCATTAAGAAAGACAAGGCGTTCTTTTTTGTGGACTACGAGGGAGTGCGCGCAGCGCAGGGAAACTCGACGGTTGTGACCAACACGCCGGATGTGAATGCGCATCAGGGCTACCTGCCATGCAACGTGGCGGGCGCCGCCTTTGCGTGTAACAGTACGACGAATCTCGCCTACGTCGGCGTAGCGCCGAGTATTGCGCCGATCCTGGCGCTGTTCCCGTCAGCTGCGGCGTCACCGAGCGGCTCCGGCAACATCACCGAGGTGCTGAATAACATCACACACGAGGACTATGTTCTGGCTCGCGCCGACTACACGCTTTCCACAAAAGACAATATCTTCGTCCGCTACGTGCGGGACACGGCAACTTACTTTTCGCCGCAATCGATCGCACCCTTCGTTGAACTGGATGCCACCAATAACAACTTCGCGACGATCGAAGAGCGGCACATTTTTTCGGCCACCCTCGTAAACCTGGCCCATGTCAGTTTCACGCGGCCTACGGAAACGCAGACGCAGGAATCGCCGAACATCGCAGCGCTGGTCTTCGCCGCGGGGCGGCCCAATGGCCGTGTCGCACTGACCGGCGGCCCGACCCTCGGGCTGAACGGGCTGGCTCCAAATTCGCTGAAGCCGAATCACTTTGTGGAAGGCGAAGACGTGATCTGGACCCGGGGTGCGCACACCGTCCGCGCCGGCGTGTCTTTGGAGCGCGTGGACGATAATACAACCGGCGTGGGAACGCTGGGTGGTCTCTATACGTTCCCGAATCTGGTCGGTCTGCTGACCGCCACGCCCAACCAGGTTACGATACCGCTGCAGGGGCAGACCAACGCCACGCGCGGCGTGCGTACGTGGTTTTTGTCTCCCTATGTGCAGGACGAATGGAAATACAACCGGCGACTGACATTTAATCTGGGACTGCGGTATGAGTGGGGATCGGACCCGACCGAGGTCAACAATCTTCTCTACAACGTCAACGTGGTGAATGGCGCCGTGGCTGGTACCGGCTATGTAAATACGCCGAACCTGTACCTCAAAAATATTACGAGCCGGAACTTTGCTCCTCGTGCCGGTTTTGCGTACGATCTTTTTGGCGATCACAAGACCTCCGTCCGCGGCGGCTATGGCATCTTCTATCAGTTGCTGCAGACCAAGGACGTTGTACAGGCTCTTTGGGGATCGCCGCCGTTTGTGAGCGGCACGGCGAACAACCCGAGTTTCCCGAACCCCTTCGTGGGCACCGGTCCTGCCGCGCCGCTTCCCGGCACAGGTATCGGGATCTATGACGGCTCAGCAAGCACGCCGCTGACAATGCAGTACAACCTGAATATCCAGCGGGATCTCAGCAGGGGCCTGATCCTGACGCTCGGGTACACAGGGTCGCGCGGCATGCATCTGCTGTTGCCGCGTGACTACAACACGCCGCAGTTGATCAATGGCGCGTGGGGAACGCCCGGCCCCAATGGCACCACGACGCCGAACATCCGGCTCGATCCAAACTTTTCCGGCTTTACGATGCGCAACACCGTTGGCAACTCAAACTACAACGGACTCATCGTCAGCCTGAACCGGCGTTTTGCCAACCATTGGCAGACGCAGATCTCATACACCTACTCCAAGTCGC
The DNA here is from genome assembly GCA_903828455.1 of uncultured Acidobacteriia bacterium. Taxonomy (GTDB): domain Bacteria; phylum Acidobacteriota; class Terriglobia; order Bryobacterales; family Bryobacteraceae; genus BOG-234. The sequence goes on from CAIKMJ010000080.1 coordinate 18,199, forward strand.
TGGATAACGGTTCGGCCGGACAAGGCGCGGAAGCCGGTCCCAACGCGCCCAACTATCCTTCGAACCCTTATAACGCCGCCGCCGACTACGGACGCTCCAGCTTTGACCGCACACAGGCGGCACGGATCAGCGTCATTTATGAACTCCCGGGGCGCGGGATGCTGCTGAGCGGTTGGAGGATCACCGGGTTGTATACGCGGACCACGGGCACCGCGGTCACGCCGTTCACTGGCTTCGATCGTTCCGGTCTCGGGGGCGGCGCTGATGCCCGTCCCAACCTGGTTCCCGGCGCGAGCCCCAACCCGATTCTGGGCGGGCCAAACCAATACTTCAATCCGGCCGCATTTTCGCTGCAGCCGCTGGGCACGCTCGGCAACCTGGGCCGCAGCACGCTGAGCGGACCCGGGTACTCAAACCTGGACATGGCAGTATTCAAGAACACGCCAGTCAAGAGGGTCTCGGAAGTGTTCAACATTCAGCTGCGGGCGGAGTTTTTCAATCTGCCGAATCATCCCAACTGGGGCCAGCCGAACCAGAACGTTTTCAACAACGGCGTTGGACCGAATGGAACGCTCAACCCGAACGTCGGTCGAATTACCTCGATTGTGGGGACGTCCCGGCAGATCCAGCTGGGGATCAGAATCGGCTTCTGAGCAGCCGGCGTTTGGAGAATGTGGCGCGAGGATGCGCAACAGAGTTCGTTGCGCACCTCGCTTGCCGCTCGCGGGTCCGGCACGTTCCTGTAGGGCGCCGGGGGCCGTGCGGGAGTTGCACGAAGCCGTGCGGCACAACTGCACTGCAAACGGTATGAAGGCGGCCGGTTCGACGTCAAGCGGGGTTCAGGTCAGCGGGGAACGCGAGTTCCGGCGAACTGTATTCCGCAGCGAACGCTTGTCACTTTTCAGCGGCCTTGCGGCGGTAGTAATCCTGCATCACGCCAAAGGCTTTCTTCTTTTCGCCGCGGATCGAAACGAGTCCTTTGCGGTTGAAATAGTCTTCGATGTCGGGAAGGGTGCGGCGCGGGCTGCGGAAATCCATGAGGATCCAGGGTGAGGTGCCGCGAAGGAAGGGAATGCGGTCGAGCATGGCGAGCTGGTGTTGAAAGACCTTTTCCTGATACTCCTCGGTCCACCGGGTCTGATCGTCCCCATGCTTTCCGAAAAGCGCATCGGCTCCGAATTCACTCATGATCAGGGGCTTGTTGTAAGGCGAAGACCAGGTGGTGCGGTCTGCCTTCTCGGGTGTGCCGTCGTACCAGCCGATATATTCATTGCAGCCGAGTACATCGAGTACGGCTCCGAGCGGATCATCGAGCACGATTGAGTTCGAAGTGGCGGTGGCTTTCGCGTCGGCTTCATGAAGCATTGCGGCAGTGACGAGACGGGTGGGATCTGCCTGCTTCACCTGACGAACCAGACGAGTGAGAAAGTCCGTGCGCGCGGCACCGATGGGGGTTTCATTCGCGACGGACCACAGAATGATTGCCGCGCGGTTCTTGTCCCGCCTGATGCTTTCGTCGATCTGATTGGCGGCGTTGGCGAAGGTGGCGGGATTATCCCAGGCGATGGTCCAGTAAACCGGCGTTTCGGACCACACCATGAGGCCGAGGCGGTCGGCCTCGCGCAGCATGAACTCGTTGTGAGGGTAGTGTGCCAGACGGACAAAATTGCAGCCTAATTCCTTTGCCCAGCCGAGCAGCGTTCTGGCGTCCTCGTCGCTGAAAGCCCGGCCGGAGCGAAAGGGCGCCTCCTCATGGATGGAAACGCCGCGCAGGAACACGGGCTTGCCGTTGAGAAGGATATCGGTGCCGCGTGTTTCGATGGAGCGGAAGCCGATGCGGTCGGTGACTTTGTCGGTCCCGGTGGAAACGGTTACTTCGTAAAGTTTCGGCTCTTCGGGCGACCAGAGTTTCAGACTGGACACCGGGATGTGCAGCGCCGCGTAGCCTGTTTCATCGGTAGTTGTTGTGACATCGATGCCGGCTTCCGGAATACGCACGCTCACCTTTTGACCGGCTTTCCCGCCGTTGATCCGCACCCAGCCGGCAATCACATTGCCCGAACCCTTTTGAAGCTGGATCAGATAGTCTTCAATGAACGTGGCGGGAAGCTGAATGACGGAGACCTCCCGGGTGATGCCGCCATAATTCCACCAGTCGGCGTTCGTCGTCGGGACGGCTTCCTTGTGCCGGGTGTTATCTGCTTTCACGACAACGGAGTTTCCGGTTGGTTTCACCTTGCCGGTGATTTCGAAATCGAACGGAGTAAAGCCGCCGGTATGATCGCCCAGCTTTTCGCCGTTGAGCCACACGGACGCCTGATAGTTCACCGCGCCAAAATGCAGCCATGCACGATTGCCAGGCTTCAGGGAATAGTCGAACTTTTGCCGGTACCAGACGGTGCCTTCATAGAAGAAGAGCTTGTCCATCTGGCTGTTCCAGTCACCGGGAACATCGAGCTGCGGCGAGGTGTCGAAGTCGTACTCGAGGCGCGTGCTCTTGTCCTTCGGCTTGGCGTCGTTGAAATACGGCTCTTTGCTGGGCTGCATCCTGGCGTCGTAGAGCCCGTACTCGAACGGGTCCACGATGACGCGCCACTTTCCGTTGAGACTCTGGCTGGCCCGTGCCGGGGCGTTGCCGATCAAGACCGGGGTGTCTGCGCGAACTCCGGTCGTCGTGCCAAGGAGTATGAGTGTCAGCAGAAGATATTTCATTTGGTTCCGGAAAATACGCTGAGCAGGAAGACTTCCATGGCTTTGAACGACGGCTCCATCCACTTTTCCTGCGACCAGAAAGTATGGGGCGCGCCTTCGGCGGTGAAGAGTTCGGCGCGCACTCCGGCCGCCTTCAGCTTTGCGATCATTTCGGGCGATTGCCGATAGGGCGCCGTTTCATCGGCTGTACCGTGCAGAATCAGAAATGGCGCGGCGGAACGCGTTACATAGTTGGTGGGAGAAGCTTTGCCGCACAGCTCCGGCAGTTCGCCGCAGGTGCCGCCGAGGAACTTTGCATTCGATACGTCTTTGTGCTGAAACAGATCGACGATCGGATTAAATGCCACCACGGCCTGTACGCGAGAGTCGCCTTCGCCGGTAACGCCCAGCAGCGCGGCGAGATGGCCGCCCGCTGAACTGCCCACGGCGGCGACGCGATTCGGGTCCACCCGATACTTCGCCGCATTGGCACGCAGCCACGCGACGGCCGCACGGGAATCGTCGACAGCCGCCGGATACTTCCACTCGGGAGCGAGCCGGTAATCGATGGCAAATCCCATGACCCCGAGCGCCGCCATTCGCGCTGCCTGGCGGCGAAGCTGCGTGCGGTCACCGCTGCTCCAGGCGCCGCCGTGAAGATAGACAGCCGCGGGGAAGGGTCCGGCGCCCTTCGGCAGATACAAGTCGGCTTTCAGTGCGACGCCCTGCGGTGACGCCCAGACGAGGCCGTCGACAAAATCGTACGCCGGACTTTGCTGCGCCGGCAGCAGCGCCGGCGCTGCGCAGCACAGGAGGACGGCGAAGGCGAGACGCATCAGAAGCCCAGGCGTAAACCGAACTGGAGATTGCGGGCGGGGTACGCACCGGTCAGCGTGCCGAAGCCTGCGCTCGTCTGCACAACGCCGAGGGTGTTCAGGTTGACGTTATTGAAGGCGTTGAAGAAATCGGTCTGGAAGCGAAGATCGTAGCGTTCGCGAATCGGGAAGTGCTTGGCGAGCGACAGATCGTAATTGCGAAGACCGGGGGCTTCAATTATTCCCACGCCGGCGTTGCCGTATGCGCCGGCCGGCGCCGGACCGAAGGCCGCGGGGTTCACCCAGCCATTCGGCCCGCGGTCGGCCGCGAGGACCGGGCCACCGAGGTACTGTGCGCGGCGGGTTCCGATTGCGGTGTTGGCTGTGGGCGTGAGGTAGGGACCGGACTGCATCCTGACGACGGCGCTCAGTTGCCAGCCGCCGGCCGCTTCGCGGATCAACGCGTTCTGGTGCGAGAGTTTCGGCATCGCCCAGACGATTGTGTCGACGAACTGATGACGCCGGTCGAACGTGGCGGGGCCGTAATTGAAGTGGCGATTGTTGGGATCGTCGGTGCCGCTGGTGGTGTCGTTGTAGGCGCTCGAATCGCTCAGTACCTTGGAGAATGTATAGCCGGTGTTGAAGGTCAGGGAGCCTTTGCGCCGGGCGAGGAAGACCTGCAACGCGTGATAGTTGGAGGTGGAATCGCTGCGGAACTGATTAATTGTCGAGTAGCCCTTGTAGGGGTTGAGGTAAATCGTGTTGACCTGCTGCGAGGTGGGCAGCGCGGCATTGGCAGCCAGCGCGGCGAAGTCCGGCTTGTTGAGGTTTACCTCGCGGATCAGGTGGCGGCCGAGGTTGCCGACGTACGAGGATTCGAGGAAGAGTCCCCACGGGAGCGTCCGCTGGATGTTGAAACTGTACTGCTGGTTGTAGGAGAACTTCAGGTTGGGATCGATGGACGTAATGGTCCCGAGAACCGTGGAGGTGGAAGGAGTGCCGCCGCTGGGATTGCTGAGATTGCCGTTCTGGAAGATGCCGCTGAGTGTGACCGGCGGCACATTCAGCTGGCTGAAGATCAGATTGCCCTGCGGGCGGTCGAAATAGATGCCGTAGCCGCCGCGAACCACCGTCTTATCGTTGACCGAATAGGCAAAGCCCACGCGCGGGGCGAAGGTGTTTTCCGAGTTATAGAAGCCGCGAGGCGCGCCGACCGGAACAGCTGAGAAGGCGGCGCCGGTCGAGCCCGGGACCCGGCCCTGCTGATCGGCGGGAACGCCGCTGCCGGCGAGGATCAGCCCGTCGTACGGATTGCCCGATCCCGGAACGATGGTGCCGGTCGTGGTGATTCTCACCGCTGTGGCCGGATTGTAGAGGGACGGCAGGAAATTTGCCGCATTGTTGGCCTGAAGGTGCCACGGCTGCATGGATTGGTAGCGGACGCCGAGTTCGAGGCTGAGCTTGCGGTTGACGCGCCAGCTGTCCTGAACGAAAGCTTCCGGCTCGGTGTAGCGGAAGAATCCGAGGGGATCGCTGGCGGACTCCTGGTAGGTGGCAAAGTTGCCCATCATCGCATCGGCGAGCGCGTTACCGCTGGTGTGGGTGTTTCCCGTGGTGGCGAAGGTGAGGTTTCCGGTGTAATCGGTGCGGCCATTTTGATCGTTGCGGCCGCGGATCAGGACGAAGCCGGCCTTGAAGGTATGGTCGCCCCTGATCAACGAGACGGTGTCGTTGAACTGGATGTCGGTGCCGGGCGAATGCAGGGAAAAGCCCGGGCCCTTGAAATTCGATATGTTACTGATCGAAACGCTGGGGATGCCGCTTTCATAAGGTCCGCCGTTGGGAAAGAGCTGCGGGTACTGGAAGCCATAGTTGCTACGCTGCCAGGAAGTGCCGTAAGGCGGAATGTTCTGGGATGACCAGCCCACGCTCGCACGCACTTCATTGACCAGATGGGGATTGACGACCCAGGTTTCGGCGACGAGGAAGCTTTCGCCCGGGCGGAGACGGTTGGATTCAATTACGGGCAGGTTGGAACTGGAGAAGGTTCCAAAGGGATCGATCAGATCATTGGCGTCCTGAATCCAGCGACCGTAAATCATGTGGTTATCGTTGATCTTGTAGTCCAGCCGGATCAGTGCTTCGCGGAAATTCAGCGGGCTGGCCGGGGCCGTCACCGCGTTGTTCGTGACGGCCTGATCAGTAAAGCCGGCCAGCGTTTGCTGCATGTAGCGATACACATTGGCGATTGCCTGGCCATCCGGCGTGAGGAGGGACTTGAAGATCTGGTTGCCGGGGAACGGGATGGTGGTTCCCGGCTGGTAGATGGCGGTCTTTGAAGAGCTGAAATCCCCGTTTAGCTGGGCCGTGCTCGGCAGCGTGACGCGCTTGGCGTCCTGATTCTGGCGCAGTCGCTTCCATTCCATTCCGGCGAAGAAGAAAAACTTGTTTTTGCGGATGGGGCCGCCGGCATCGCCACCGAAATCGTTGAACCGCAGTTCGCTTTTGGAAGGAGCGAAGAAGTTGCGCGCATCGACGGCGTCATTCCTCAGGTATTCGAACGCAGCGCCGTGGAAATCGTTGGTGCCGTTTTTGGTCACGATGTTAAACGCGGCCCCGGACTTGCGGCCGTATTCGGCGGAATAATTGGAAGTCTGAATCTTCACTTCCTGTACGAAGTCGACGCCTACATTATTAATTAAGCTTCCGTTGCTGCCCGCGACCTGGTTATAGGCTCCGTCTACCGTGAGGTTGTTGGAGTCTACACGATTGCCGTTGACTGACTGCGTGTTGGAAGCGAGGCTGGTTGTGGTCCCGAAGGAATCGATCGTGGTGACGACAGTACCGGGAACTAGCGTCAGCAGCTGGATGTAGTTCCGGCCGTTGAGCGCCAGGTTCGCGACGTCCTTGCTGTCAATCACCCGAGCCAGTTCACCGGAGACGGTGTTGATCTGCTCGGTTTGCCCCGCCACGACTTCCACGGTTTCGGTGACGGCGCCGATCTGGAGGGCGAAGTCCACGGTGAGGCGGGAGTCGGCGAAGAGTTCGAGGTCGTTGCGAACTTCCCGCTTGAAGCCCTTTTGGTCTGCCTCGACCCGGTAGTGGCCAATCGGGAGGTTGGTGGCGACGTAGAAGCCGGCGGCGTCGGCGGCCACGGTGCGGGCCTCCTGCGTGTCGGTGTCAAGGATGGTTATGGCCGTCCCCGCGACCGGGGCACCGCTCGGATCGGTGACCGAACCGGAGATACGACCGGCGCTGGTCTGGCCGAGGAGCAATCCGGCTCCTGCGCATAAAAGAAGAATAGACGGCGTCGCGATCCAGGGCGACCGGCTGCGAAAACGTAGCATCGTTACTCCAAACAATTGAAAGTCCAGCTTACATTTATCGCCCAGAGCCTTGCGACAGGCAAGCCTCAAGACGTTACGAGCTACGTTACGAAATCGTTAATTGCTGTAGAATCAATGCATGCAGTTGGACCAGTGCAACGAAGCGCCGGTGCTGGAGGCTGAAAAGCTCGAGGCGCTGGCGGCCGTTCTGAGCAGCGAAACCTTCGCCCGCGCCGAACAGCTGCGTTCATTTTTGCGCGTTGTCTGCCAACTGGAACTCGAGGGGCGAAGCGCCGAGATCACCGAATACGTCATCGGAGTACAAGCCCTGGGGCGTCCCGCCGATTATTCACCGACGGAGGATTCATCGGTTCGAACCAGGGCGTATGAACTTCGTCAGCGACTGAAAAAATTCTACGAACAGGAACGGCCGGAGCTTCCGCTACAGATCGAGTTGCCGAAGGGCTCGTATGTACCGAGGTTTCAGCGAATCACCGGACGCACAGAAACTGCATTTGTCGAAGCTGAATCGGTGCCGGTCTCGACTTCAGCAATTCCTGTCTCGACTTCAGTAAATCAGAGCCAGCTTTTGCCGACGCGCGTGCCGGGGTGGGCGGCCGGGTTTCTCCTCGGCGTGCTGCTGATGTCCGGCATCTGGTGGTGGAAAGCGTCGCTGGTGACCGATGTATCGCCGGGTCCGGTGCTGCGGGAGGCTTGGGCGCCACTGCTGGGGAGGGATCCGGATGTGCTGATAGCGGTTGCCGCCCCGCTCCACCTGCTGGTGTCGCCGTTCATGAGCACCACCCCGGGAAGTCTGCCCAAATACCCGGCGCCCCCCGGGCTGGAGGAACTGTTCAGCCGATTCCGGCCTCTTCCGTCCGGCGCAAAGCTGGAAATGCAACCGGTCCAAAAGTCGCTGGAGATGGGGGACGCACAGGCCGTCGCTCAGGTTGCCGAGATGCTGAATGGTCTTGGTGCAAAATCGCGCATTCTGCCGGAATCGAATTCCCCGCTGCCTTCGATGCGGAAGCGCAGCGCGGTTTTGGTCGGCTCGCCGTGGTACAGCCGCAGCGCGACGACGCTTCTGGAGCAGACGCCGTGGACGATGCGTCTCGACCCGGACATCCACGAGATCGGGATTTTCGGTCAGGGGCCGCGCGCGGGGCAGAAATATCTTCCGGCCCGGGGTGAACGGCGTGAGTATCAGGAGGTATTTGGGCTGCTGACTGTTCTGAATAACGATGCCGCGCCGGATGATCCGCGCACGCTGGTATTGTTCTCCGGTCTGACGTCGGTGGGGACGCATGGAGCTGCCGCGTTTTTCAGCTCGGCGAAGTCCATGCAGGAGCTTAAAAAGCGTTTTGAAAGGGAAGGGATAAACGGCTTCCCGCACTCGTATCAGGTGATCATCCGCTGCCGCGCCAGCCAGGATGCGCAACTCCTTTCCTATTCGTACGAAGCCCACGGGCTGATCTCGCGCTGATTCGGCCCGCGCAAAATCTGTCCGGCCAGGTTCTGTCCCGGCACTCGGCATCGCCGGTCTTCACAGTGCTATATTCTTTGCTCAGAGTGACGCGCCGGCCCGCGGGGCGCCGCGCAAAATGAGGCCGTCGCCGCCGGTGGGGCGCAAAGACGAAAGGCCGGTGAGGCAAAGATGAAATCGCAATCCTTCGGCTTAACGCTTCTGCTGCTGATGACGCCGGCCGTGTTTGGCCAGAAAATGCTGGTGGCGGACGGGCATACCGATACCTACACGCTCATCAACAAGGCTTTCGGCGGATCGGCGGAAGAGCCGCCGGACTGTGGGCATCCGGCATTCGGTCCGCACATCACACAGGACGCGGATGCGGAACTCGGCCGGCCGGTCTTCCTTTTTCACATGCACCTGACGCCGGATAACGACCGCTGCAGCAACTTCGGCAGGCAAAGGAATGAGATCAAGACGTACGGTCCTTCGCCGGATGCTCTGAAGGGGTTCTACGGCGACACGGTTACGTTTCGCTGGAAGTTTCGTCTGGAAGCGGGATTCCGCCCGTCCGGCGTATTCACCCACCTTCATCAGGTGAAGGCCGCGGACGGGGACGATGCCTTTGCGCTTATCACGATCAGCGCTCACGCCGGGGGCGCTCAGGCGGGGAAACCGAACACGCTGCGGGTGATCGGCATCGATTCCAAAAACACGACGACGATACTGAAGGAGCAGCCGCTCGATCCCTTTGTCGGCCACTGGATTGAGGCTTACGAACGAATCCAGTACGGCGGACCGACGCATGGGGCCGGCGAGTCCGGAACATACCGGCTGAGTCTGACGGATGTGGCGACCGGCAAGGTGCTGCTGGAATACGTGAACCCCAGCCTGGATCTGTGGCGAAGCGGCACAACCTTCGTGCGGCCCAAGTGGGGAATTTACCGGAGCCTCGAGGACAAAGAACAGCTGCGGGATGAAATCGTGCGTTTCAACGATTTCTGCCTGGCCAAAGGAAAGGAAGACTGCCGGCCATGAACCGCAGAGTCTTTCTGGCCGCGGCAGCGGCGAACCTTTCGCGACGCGCAATCGCCGGTGAGCGGTTCGACGCGGCGGCGTTCGACAGAGCCCGCGTTCTGCGCCAGGCGCGCTTGCTGCTGAAGCAGAATCCGGTCACGGTTACGGCAGCGCAGAGTCCGCGCAGCGCCGGCGGGCTGCATGATTTTTTCTCCGAGGGCGATTACTGGTGGCCCGATCCGAAAAATCCCTCCGGACCGTATGTGCAGCGGGACGGGCTGACAAACCTGGACAACTTTGTCGCTCATCGTCAGTCCCTGATGAAGCTCAGCGTCGCGGTGCCGGCTCTGACCGCGGCGTGGAAGCTGACGCGCGAGAAGGCGTTTGCGGAGCATGCGGCTCGGCACGTTCGCGCGTGGTTTGTGGACGAAGCCACGCGAATGAATCCGAATCTGCAGTTTGCGCAGGCGATCCACGGTAAGACGAGCGGGCGAGGGACCGGCGTGATCGACACCATTCATCTGGTGGAGGTCGCAAGGGCAATTCCTTGGCTCGCCGAATCGCGGGCCATGAGCAGCGGAGAGTTCGACGCGGCGCGCGCCTGGTTTGCGGACTACCTCAACTGGATGAGCACCAGCCCGAACGGCATTGAAGAGCGCGACACGAAGAACAACCACACCACGTGCTGGGTCATGCAGGCGGCGGCGTTTGCGAGCCTCGCGGGAAACCGCCCGATGCTCCTCTGGTGCGCCAACCGGTTTCGCAGTGTGATCGTTCCCGGACAGATTGCGCCGGACGGCAGGTTGCCGCTCGAACTGGCGCGAACCAAGCCCTACGGTTACTGCCTTTTCAATCTGGATGCGCTGGCGACGATCTGCCGGATCGTGTCAGCGGACGGCGACGATCTCTGGAACTTCGTTACGCCGGACGGGCGGGGAATGAAGAAAGCGGTGGAGTACATGTTCCCCTATATCGCAGACAAGCGACGCTGGCCGCTGCCGCCGGATGTGATGTACGACGAATACTGGCCGATGCGGCAGGCGGCTCTGTTATTCGGCGGGCTGGCATGGGATCGGGCGGAATATCTGGCGGTGTGGAAGAAACTTCCGGCCGAATCCGGTGTTGACGAAGTGATCCGCAATTATTTTATTCGCCAGCCCGTGCTTTGGGTGTGATGGCCGGTTACGAAGGACGGCGAGAAGGATGACGAGACGAACTCTTCTGCAGGGTGTTACAGGCGCCACGATTGCGGGCCGGCTTGCCTCCTTCGCGCGCGGCGCAACGGACGGGGTGAAGACCTACTCGCAGCGTCTGCTTAAAGGCTGGGAGTGCTATCGCGGAAATCTGGGCGGACCGTGGGAAGCATTTCGGGGCAGCGCGGCGGCGGCCAACGTGGAATGGACCGCGATCCCGTCCATGCCGCATTGCTTCAACGATCGTGATGCGGCCGATCCGGACCAGGGCTACTATCAGGGTCCGGGCTGGTATCGGACGACGCTGAAGCCGGAGAATCCTTACGCGAACGGCCGCACGCTGCTTCACTTCGAAGGGGCCGGACAGAAGACACGGGTGTTTGTCTACCTGAATCCGGTTGCCGAACACGTCGGCGGATACGACGAGTGGGGAGTCGACATTACCGACGCAGTTGCCGCTGAAGTCAGGGCGAATAAGGGCAACGTCCGGCTGGCAGTGTGGTCGGACAATTCGCGGGATCAGGAGATGATCCCGTCGAGCCAGAGCGATTTCAATTTGTATGGCGGGCTCTACCGCTATGTGAACCTGGTTTACGTTCCCGCCATTTCGCTGGAGCGGGTCCACATCGAAAGCAAAGCGGAGGCAGGAGGCAAAGCGTCCGCCGCGGTGCGCGTGCGATTGTACAATCCGTCTGCGCTGACCGATGAGGTCGAGATCGGAATTGAAATTCTGGATCCCGCGGGGAAGGCGATCCACACTTCCTCGCGACGGATGGCGCCGTGGCAGGGTGAGCAGCAGCTCGTTGGTTTTGCTGTCGCCGATGCGCAGCTGTGGTCTCCGGACAGGCCCGCTTTGTATCGCTGCCAGGTGACGCTGAAAAGCGTGCATGGTGAGACGGCGGCGAGCGAGCGATTCGGCCTCCGGTACTTCGAATGGGTGGAGCACGGCCCGTTCAAACTGAATGGAGAACGACTGCTGCTGCGCGGCACGCATCGTCATGAGGACCACGCCGGAGTCGCGGCGGCGATGACCGAAGAGCTGATCCGCAGGGAGTTGCTCATGATCCGCGGGATGGGGGCCAACTTTATGCGCCTCGCGCACATTCAGCAGTCTCCTTTGGTGCTGGATCTCTGCGACGAACTGGGCATTCTCATCTGGGAAGAGATTCCGTGGTGCCGGGGCGGCGTGGGCGGCGACAAATACAAGGAACAGGCCCGCCGCATGCTGCGCAACATGATCGACCAGCACTATAACCATCCGTCGGTCATCCTTTGGGGACTGGGGAATGAGAACGACTGGCCGGGCGATTTCCCGAAGTTCGATGAAGAAGGGATCAAGTCCTTCATGCGGGAGCTGAACGGAATTGCGCACGCCGCCGATCCGTCGCGCAAGACGGTGATCCGGCGTTGCCCGTTCGCGGCGGATATACCGGATGTTTATTCGCCATCCATCTGGGCCGGCTGGTACAGCGGAACGTTCCCGGAGTACCGGAAGTCGGTTGAAGCAGAAATGAAGAAGGTGAAACACTTCTTCCACGCCGAATGGGGCGGCGACAGCCACGCCCGCCGCCATTCGGAAAATCCCGACGCAGGGCTGGCGAAGATTGCCACCGGCCAGGGAACCGAGGAGCGCAGCCTGGACTATCTGCTGACCGGCGGACAGGCTCGGGCGTCCAAAGACGGAGACTGGTCGGAGACCTATATCTGCAATCTGTTCGACTGGCACCTGAAAGAGCAGGAGGCGATCCCGAATTTGACCGGCGCGGCGCAGTGGATTTTCAAGGATTTTTCGACGCCGCTGCGGCCGGAAAATCCCGTCCCGCGCATGAACCAGAAAGGGGTGGTGGAGCGCGATCTCACGCCGAAAGAGAGCTACTACGTCTTTCAGTCTTATTGGGCGCAAAAGCCGATGGTCCGAATCTACGGACATACGTGGCCGATTCGCTGGGGCGAGGCCGGTGAGGCGAAGCTCGTGAAGGTCTATTCGAATTGCGCAACCGCGGAGCTTTTTCTGAACGGCAAGACGTGCGGAGTCAGGAATCGCAACAGTCAGGACTTTCCTGCCGCGGGGCTGCGGTGGTCGGTGCAGTTTCGCGCCGGAGAAAACCGGCTTCGGGTGGTGGCCGCGCGGAACGGCGTTACGGTCACAGATGAGATCTCGTTCCTTTATCAGACCGAGAAGTGGGGAGCGCCGGCAAGGCTTGAGCTGACCGAGGTGAGTCGCAGCGGCGGCGCGTCGACGGTGGAAGCGCGGCTCTTCGATGAGGCGGGTATCGCTTGTCTCGACGCGCGCCAGCGTGTGCGTTTTGCGCTTTCGGGAGACGGAACACTACTCGACAATCTGGGGACTTCGACGGGTTCGCGCGAGGTTGAACTTTACAACGGCCGGGCGATGATTTCATTGCGCACCAACGGCGGAGTTTCCGAAGTCAGTGCCGCGGTGAAGGGGTTGCGATCGGCGTTTCTGAGGATCGCATAGATGCGAGGTCTCGTCGGTCTTTTTGCGATGGTGACGCTGGCTGGGCAGCTTGCGGCCGCACCGCACGTGAAGGTCGTGAAGTTCTCTGTCTCGAATCCCTCGGATCAGCCGCGGGTGGACGGGAATGTCGCGCTGAAGATTGGCGACATACGGAAAATTGCGCCGGATTTTTCGCCAGCCGATGCGATCGTAACCGCCACCGAAGCCGCCACCCTGGCGGCAGATGCGGCGGTGTTGCAGGCGAGCGAAATTCCGTTTCGTGTGACTCCGACAGAGCTGATCGTGCAGCTTGGTCTTGCGCCGCATCAGACCCGGATCGTGACTGTTGCGTGGGGCGAGCGAACAACGATCCTTCGACTCAGACAGAATGGCGCGGACAACCAGACCGGAATCCTCCTGCCCGGCGCAGCCTCACCGACACGGCTTCACCCCGCTGCCGTATTCCGCGACGGGGTGGCGGCCGTCGATCCGCCGGCGCGGGTGCAGTTGCTGTCGCGCTCCGGTGCGGCACAGTCGGCGCCTCCGGACACGCTGACACCCGTGCGCCGCAGCCGTGCTCAGGCGATCGCGCTCATGCAGGAAGCCGCTTCCCGCACCGCACGCAAATTTGAACCATTGATCGGCGCGACCGATCCGAAGGCCGCCGACAAATATGCGGGCGCGGGCTTTTTCACCGAAGGCGACGCTGCGACGGGTGAATGGAAGCCGCAGAAAGGTTACTTCTGGACGGCCGGCTTCTGGGCGGGGGAACTGTGGGCGCTGTATGAACGAAGCCACGACCCGGAGTTCCGGCGATGGGCCGAGTTGTGGACGGCACGGCTGCTGGGCAACGAGTCGAAACAGAACCACGATACCGGGATGCTGAATTTTAATTCGTCAGCGGCCGCATATCGAATTACTCACGACGCGAAATACCGCGAGGGTGGATTGCGCGCGGCCGAGCGACTGCGTGAGCACTTCAACACGCGGACCGGCCTCGTTGCAGCCTGGGCGCCGAACGGAGACGACTCAATCATCGATACGATGATGAATCTGCAGATCTGGTGGTGGGCTGCCGACGAGACCGGTGACCCGAAGTGGCGCGAACCGGGCCGCAGCCACGCGCTGCGCGCGGCGGAGTGGCTGATGCGAAGCGACGGCTCGGCGTATCACTCGGTACACTACAATCCCGGCGACAATCGCCAGAAATTCACATCCAGTGGAAAGATACTGACGCTGGCAAACGAGACGGCGCCAGGTCAGCTGGTATTCAACCACACCCACCAGGGCTACGCGGCCGATTCGGCATGGGCGAGAGGTCAGGGCTGGGCGGTCTACGGATTCGCGGAAGCATATCGCGCGACACGCGAAGCGAGGTTGCTCGAAACGGCGGAGCACGCAGCCCAATTTGCCATCGATCACCTGCCGGACGATGGCGTCCCCTGGTACGACTATTCCGATGAAGGAGTCTTCTTCCGCAATCGTGACAGTTCGGCCGGCGCGATTCTGGCGAGTGGCCTGCTGCGCCTCGCGGAACTGACACCGGATTCCGCGCGGGCGACCGTGTATCGCCGCGAAGCGGAGCGCATTACGGAATCCCTGATCGAGCGATACCTGTCGCCTGCCGGCACACTTCGCCACGGTTCCTCGACCCGGCCGAGCGACGTGTCTCTCATATACGGGGACTACTATTTGCTGGAGTCGCTCTTCCGGCTGGAAGATAATTCCGCTCGTCACTGAGATCAGGCAGGGTCGTCGGGACAGTCGTGTGGTCCGAAAGTTCGTTCTTCCTGAAATGAAGCACGAACCTGCGGAGCGCAGAGATGATCTGAGCGACAGTTATTGGCCGCTTTGACAACGATAACGGTCCAGTGATCCGAAGCCGGAAATAAGGGAGCTACGAGCGAAAATCCGGGGTGAGGTTGGAGGCGCGGGTCGGAATCGAACCGACGAATAAGGGTTTTGCAGACCCTGGCCTTACCACTTGGCTACCGCGCCGCTTTAGCGGTCCTGATCGTTGTACCGTGCCGCGTGGTAATTTCGGCAGGCGCCGCCGGAATGACCGGCAGCAGAACGAAAGAAGCCCTCTCTCGATCATGGTACAACGTCTGCGTCGCCCGCTGAAAGCGTGTGGCGTCGGCTTCCGTCTCGCCGGTGTTGGGATTGCGATCGAAGCGGGGGAAATTGCTGCTCGAAATCTCTACGCGGATGCGATGCCCCGCTTTGAAAACATTGCTGGTCACGCCCGCGTCGACGTTCACTTTCGCCACCTCGCCGGGCGGGAGCAGCCTGGGCGCGCTCAGCGATTCGCGGTACCGCAGCCGCAGCACGCCATCGGTCAGGTTGATGGCGCGGCCGTCGGGATAGACATCCACCAGCTTTGCGGTGAAGTCGGTGTCGGGCGCGGTTGACGCCACGTAAAGCACGGCCTGCACGGGTCCGGTCACTTCCGTGTCCTTCACCATGGCACCGCTCGTGTAGACCAGCACGTCGCGCCGCTGTTCGACGCCGCGCTGATTCATAGGGCCCCACGGGAAGATCTTCGGATCGCAGCAGACCGCGCCGCCGGTGGTGGGCACGGGGTTGTGAGGATCGTAAACAAAGCTGTCCTTTGCCACGCCGGCGTCAGGACGCGTCGCCAGCGCGCCATCGCCCTGCAGGGTGTTGGCGTGCCCGAAACTGGTGAGGTAAAACTTCACCGGTTTGGCTCGCGCGAGCGGCCACTCGTCTTCGTCGCGCCACTGATTGCTGCCCATAACGAACAAACGGACGGCGTGTGACGGCGTATCGGCGTTCTGACCTTTAAGCCAGCGGTCGAACCAGGCGATCTGTTCGGTACGCAGGGAAACCTGGGAGTCTTTGCCGAAGTCCAGCGCGTCGAACTTTGTGTTGAAGATGTGCGCCCACGGGCCGATCATGATGCGCGCCCGCGTGTCGTGGCGGCTCATCTCCTCGAACGCTTCGAGATCGCTTTCGGCGAAGTTGTCGTACCAGCCGGCGACGGAGTACACCGGTAAACGGAGTTCACGGAGGTGTTCCCGCACACTCACGCTCTTCCAGAAATCATCGTAGGCGGGATGCGCCGTGGCTTCTTTCCAGACGTCGAGCCGGTGTCCGGTGGCCAGGCGGTCGGCATCGCGCAGCGGCAGAGCCTGCACGTACTTCACGAAGTCGGGCGGCACGAAGCCGGGGGCGTGCATGTTGTCGGCGAGCCACATCAGCCGGTGCCCCAGTTTCATGGCGCCGCCGGTGGAGTAGAATCGGTCGCGGTAATCGTCGTCGCCGGCCACGTAGGGGAAGATCGCCTTCAGGTGCGGATTGTGGGACAGCGCCGCTTTCCACTGGGCGATCCCCAGATAGCTGCCGCCGTACATTCCGACTGAACCGTCCGACCACGCCTGCGCCGCAATCCAGTTGATCGTGTCGTCGCCGTCGCGCACTTCCTGATTGATGGGCTCGAAGACGCCGCCGGACTGGTAGCGCCCGCGCACATCCTGCACCACGACGGCGTAGCCATGGTTGACGAATGACTGGTAATTGGCAGTGGCGGACTTTCCCTTGCCGTAGGGCGTTCGCAGCAGGATGGCCGGATAGCGTCCGGGCGAGGCGGGGCGGAACACGTTGGCGCTGAGCCGGACGCCGTCGCGCATGAGCGCGGTGATGTTGAATTCGCTTGTGGTGGGCACCATCGGGGCGGGACGGACGGTGGAGGCGGTCAGGGACAAGGTGCCCGCCGCCAGTCCGCAGCCGAAAATGATCATGCCGAATCGCACAAGACCTGCCAGTACCTTTTCGCCACCGCTTCTATTGCGTGATGCCCGGCGATCCACTTTCGCGCCTGTTCGCCGATGTCGCGCGCCACCTGCGGAAACGCCGCCGCCAAAACCATATGGTCGAATAATTCGCCGCGCTCGGCAATGCCCGGACGCACGCGCAGCACGGCGGTTTCCGGGTAAGCAGCATTCTCCGCGAGGTCCGACAGGATCACCGGTTTGCCCATTGCCATCAGTCGTACCGCGATTCCGGACGTTTCGCCGGCAGCGGGATAACGCAGATTCAGGCAGCAGTCGACGGCGGCCGCGGCAATCATTAAATCTTCTTCACGCAGGTGTCCGAGGCGGCGGATGGCCCGGTGCGGCGGTTCCTGATCGAGCGCGCGCGCCAGATCCTTCGACACCGGGTCGCCGGCAATCAGCAGCGCCGTGTCGGGTCGCGCGGCGTGCAGTTCGCGGAAGGCGGAGATGCATGTCATGACGCGCTTGGGTTCGCGCAGGTAGCCGAACATGCCGAACAGCCGCGCCCCTGGTGCGACGCCGATGCGGTTCCGGAAGGCAGCGATGGTGGCGGCATCCGGCACGGTCACCGGTTCGACGAAATGCGGAATCACTTCGACACGCTTCGCTCCGTGCGCCCGCGCCATCTCCGCCGCGCCGGGGTTGTGGACGATGACGGTGCGCGAGGTTTCCGCAATCCGCCGCAGCATGGGGAATTCGAAATAGCGCGGGTCGACGCCGGCGCGCCCGCTGCCGCGCCACAACTCCTCGCCGAGATCGCGGCGCCAGGTGCCGTAGTTGTGGAGCCACTCGGCCATGTATTCGTCATGCGTCAGGGTGCCGAGGAAGAAGTGCTGCAGCACGGTATCGTGCAGTACGGCGACGCCGGGGCGGCTCAGCGCAGCCGCATATATCGTCTGATGAAAGCGGTTGTTGCCGATGTGATAAAGATTCACGTCGCCGTCGCCGGGACGGACGTCTCCCGGTTGCCGCAAAGCCCGCAGCAGCGTTTCGGCGTAATCGGCGACGCCGGTTGCCGAACCGGGCGGCGGCGCATGCCAGCCGACGGTCATGGTTTGCGACGCCGGCCGAACAGCGCCGTTCCGACCCGCACCCACGTGGCGCCCTCTTCGATGGCAACTTCGAGGTCATTCGACATTCCCATGGAAAGTTCCGTGACGCCGTGCTTTGCCGCCAGTTCGCGCAGCGTCGCGAAATACGGCCGCGCCGTTTCGGCGTCTTCCGACCACGGCGGCACCGTCATCATCCCGGTCAGCCGCAGATTCGCCGACGCGCGGATCGCCTCCACAATCGCCGGCACCTCGGCTGCATCCGCGCCCGACTTGGCCTCTTCCGCGGACAGTTTGACTTCGATCATGACGTCGAGCGGCCTGCCCTCGGCGTCGAGCCTGCGGGCCAGCTTGACCGAATCCACGGTATCGACGGAGGCGAACAGTTCCGCCGCCTTCTTCGTCTTATTGGATTGCAGATGCCCGATCAGATGGAAGCGCGCGCCGCCGAGGCCCGCGACCGCGGCGGCCTTGCGCTCCATTTCCTGCACGTAGTTTTCGCCGAACTCGCGCAGTCCGGCCGCGTACGCTTCGAGAATCACTTCGGCCGGGAAGACCTTCGTTACGGCCAGCAGCTTCACGTCCGCCGGATTTCGTCCCGACCGCGCGCACGCCCGTCCGATGCGCTCCCGCACCCGCTCCAGCCTTTCGCTCAGGGATTCTTCCGCCATGCTCTAACCGATCATATCCGGCGGCGACGCGGCCGGCCCGCGCGGTGCGGCCGGATTACGGTACGCCGCAGGCCGGAGGAAACTTTTTGTTGCTCCCGCCGTCAATCCGAAGGACACTAATAATTTCGTGGTTTAGTCGCGAGGCCGCCGCGTGCGAGCGGTCCGGATTGTTACAAAAGAGGCACAGAAACAGTTGGAAAAAAACGGCCGCAAAGGCACTTTGGTTCTGGAACCCACCGATCGCTGGTCCGCGCAGGACGCGCGCGATCTTTATGACGTCGCCAGCTGGGGCAAGGGCTACTTCTCGGTGAGCGAGGAAGGCCACGTCCTGGTTCATCCGGAAAAGGACGCGCTGCGCTCCATCGATCTCAAGAAGCTCATCGACACGCTCCTGCTGCGTGGCATTCCGCTGCCGATTCTGATCCGCTTCGCCGAAATTCTGAAGCACCGCCTCGGCGAGATGCACGATGCGTTCGAAACGGCCATCACCGAGCATAAGTACAACGGCAAGTACTGCCTGGTTTATCCGATCAAAGTGAATCAGCAGCGCCAGGTGGTGGAAGAAGTTCTGGAGTTCGGCAAGCCTTACGGATTCGGCATGGAAGCCGGCTCGAAGCCGGAGCTGCTGGCGGTGATGGCGCTGGTGGATAACGACACCCAGATCATCTGCAACGGTTTTAAGGACGACGAGTACATCGAAATGGCGATGATGGCCCAGAAGATGGGCCGCAAGATCATTCCGGTGGTGGAGAAGTACACGGAGCTCGGCCTGATCGAACAATACTCGGCGCGCGTGGGCGTGCGGCCCACGGTGGGCATTCGCGCCAAGCTCGCCAGCCGCGGTTCGGGGCGCTGGAAGTCGTCGGGCGGTTATCGTTCCAAGTTCGGCCTGAGCATCACGGAAGCGCTGCGGGCGTTGCAGGAACTGCAGCTCAAGGGCATGGGCGACTGCCTGAAGCTGCTCCATTTTCATTTGGGCAGTCAGATCACCAATATTCGACAGGTGAAGGGCGCGGTTACGGAAGCGGCGCGCATTTACGCCGAACTGTGGCGGGCCGGCGCGACCGGACTCGAATTCATGGACGTCGGCGGCGGACTCGGGATCGATTACGACGGTTCGCAGACCGACTTCGAATCGAGCGTGAACTACACGCTGCAGGAGTACGCCAACGACGTCGTCTATCACATTCAGAACGTGTGCGACGAAGCCGGCGTGCCGCATCCGACGATCATTACGGAGAGCGGCCGCGCGGTGACCGCGTATCACAGCGTGCTCGTATTCAACGTGCTGGGCGTGTCGGGCCTCGGCGAAGAGGAAGTGCCGCAGGAGCTGACGGGCGATCCGGAGCAGCCGCTGATCGACATGCTCGAGACGTACCGTTCGGTGAACTCGCGCAATCTGCTGGAGGCTTATCACGACGCACAGCAGGCGCTCGATTCGGCGCTCAATCTGTTCAGCCTCGGCTATCTGCCGCTCGACCAGCGCTGCACGGCGGAAAACCTGTTCTGGGCGATTTGCCGCAAGATTCAGAAGATGGCGCGCGAACTGGATTTCTTCCCCGAGGAGCTGGAAGGTCTGGATTCGATGCTGTCGGACACCTATTTCTGCAACTTCTCCTTGTTCCAGAGCATGCCGGACAGCTGGGCGATCAAGCAGTTGTTCCCGATCATGCCCATCCACCGGCTGGCGGAGAAGCCCACTCATCACGCGGTGCTGGGCGACATTACCTGCGATTCGGACGGCAAGGTGGATCAGTTCATCGACCGGCGCGACGTGAAGCGTACGCTGGCGCTGCACGATTTCGACGGCAAAGAATACTACATCGGCGCGTTTCTGGTGGGTGCCTACCAGGAGATTCTGGGCGACCTGCACAACCTGTTCGGCGATACCAATGCCGTGCACGTCAGGCTGGGCCCGGATGGCGAGGTGATGCTCGACGAGGTCATCAAGGGCGACACCGTGCGCGAAGTGCTGGACTACGTGCAGTTCAAGTCGGACAACCTGGTGAAGGCCCTGCGGCGCGACGTGGAAGCCGCGGTGCGCGAAGGCCGGCTGACGTACGAAGAATCCGGGCAGTTACTTCGCTACTACGAAGAAGGCCTGCACGGATACACGTATCTGGAAGACGTGCACGAAAGGTAGCGCGCCGCGCTGCCTGCTTTGTTCAGTTAATCGGGTCCAATCAATCGGGTCCAGTCAATCGGGCCCGATCTCCTGGCTCGATCTCCTGGCCCATTACCCGTTAGTGGTTACGCGATCGCCGGGTCGATTTTCTCGGTATCGATGCCCAGTTCGACCAGCGCCTTTGCGGCCTTTTTCGCGTCGAACCTGCCGTCGCGCGCGAGGCGGCCGAGGGCCGTCCCGGCGATGGATGCGGCGTTCACTTCGAAGTGGCGGCGCAGATGCTCGCGGTTGTCGCTGCGGCCGAAGCCGTCGGTACCGAGCGAGACGAGACGGCCCGCCAGCCACGGCGCGATCTGATCCTGCACCGCCTTCATGTAATCGGACGCGGCGATGATGGGGCCATCGGTGGAGCCGAGCGCTTCGGTGACGTAGGGCACCTGAGCGGGCGCGGCCGGATGGAGCAGGTTCCAGCGGTCGACCCGCAAAGCTTCGCGGCGCAGCTCGCTGTAGCTGGTGGCGCTCCAGACGTCGGCCGCAACGTTGTACTTTTCGGCGAGGATGTCGGCTGCCTTCAGTACCTCATTGAGAATAGACCCGCTGCCGAGCAGTTGCACGCGCGCCTTCGGTTTGGCTATCGCGGCCTTGCGGAACAGGTACAGGCCCTTCAGGATGCCCTCTTCGCAGCCTTCCGGCATGGCCAGCTGCGGATAAGCCTCGTTGTAGAGCATCAGGTAGTAGAAGAGGTCCTCGCGGTTCTCATACATGCGGCGGATGCCTTCGCGCACGATGACGGCGATTTCATACGCGAACGCCGGATCGTAAGATGCCAGGGTCGGGATGGTGGAAGCGAGCAGCAGTGAGTGGCCATCCTGATGCTGCAGGCCTTCGCCGGAGAGCGTGGTTCGCCCGCCGGTGCCGCCCAGCATGAAGCCCTTGCCGCGCGAATCGGCAAACGCCCAGGCCATGTCGCCGATGCGCTGGAAGCCGAACATCGAATAGTAGATGTAGAAGGGAATCAGGTCCACGCCATAGTTGGCGTACGCGGTGCCGGCGGCGGTGAACTCGGCCATGGAACCGGCTTCCGTGATGCCTTCTTCGAGAACCTGGCCGTCGCGCGATTCCTTGTAATAGAGCAGAATGTCGGAATCATGCGGCTGGTAGAGCTGGCCGGTGGGCGCGTAAATCCCGTAGGTCCGGAACATGGACTCCATGCCGAAGGTGCGCGCTTCGTCGGGAACGATGGGGATGATCCGGCGTCCGATTTCAGGCAGTTTCATCAGCTTGCCGAGCAGGCGGACGAAGGCCATGGTGGTGGAAGGGTGCGGATCTTTGGAGCCGGTGCGGAACTCGTCGACGACTTCCGGGCCAGGGGCCGTAATCTGCGACGCGCACGGTTTGCGCGCGGGCAGGTAACCGCCCAGTTCGCGGCGGCGCTCCTGCAGGTAGATCATTTCCGGGCTGTCTTCGGCGGGGCGGTAGAGCTGCTGCTGCCGGATCTGTTCCGGCGTCATGTAAATATCGAAACGCTTGCAGAAGTATTCGACGGCCTTTTCGCTCATCTTCTTCTGCTGGTGAGAGAAGTTGCGGGCTTCGCCGGCGTCGCCCATGCCGTAGCCTTTGATGGTTTTGGCGAGGATCACGGTGGGGCCGCCGGTGTGGGCGTAGGCGGCGCGGAAGGCATTGTAGACCTTGCGCGGATCGTGGCCGCCCCGGTGCAGGTCGGTAATCTGCTCGTCGGTCATATCCGCCACCAGTTCGGCGGTTTCCGGATAGAGGCCGAAGAATTCCTTGCGGACGTAGGCGCCGCCGCGTGCCTTGAAGGCCTGGAATTCGCCGTCGACGCACTCGTTCATCAACTGCACGAGGCGGCCGGACTTGTCCTTAGCCAGGAGCGGATCCCAGTCGCAGCCCCAGATGCACTTCACCACGTTCCAGTTGGCGCCGCGGAAGACGCCTTCGAGTTCCTGGATGATCTTGCCGTTGCCGCGCACCGGGCCGTCGAGGCGCTGCAGATTGCAGTTGATGACGAAGATCAGATTATCGAGCTTTTCGCACGCCGCGATGCGGATGGCGCCGACCGATTCCACTTCGTCCATTTCGCCGTCGCCGAGGAAGGCCCAGACCTTGCGGGGCGTCGGCTCGATGAGGCCGCGATTTTCCAGGTACTTCATGAACTTGGCCTGGTAGATCGCGTTGATGGGGCCGATGCCCATCGAGACGGTGGGGAACTGCCAGAAGTCCTTCATCAGCCACGGATGCGGATAGCTGGAAAGGCCCGGCGTGTCGCGCAGTTCGTGGCGAAAGTTGTGGAGATGCTCTTCGGAAAGTCGCCCTTCGAGGAAGGCGCGGGAATAGATGCCGGGGGAGGCGTGGCCCTGGAAGTAAATCAGATCGCCGGGCTGGTCGCCGTAGCTGGCGCGGAAGAAATGGTTGAAGCCGACCTCGGTGATGGTGGCCAGCGAGGAGAATGTTGCAATGTGGCCGCCGATGCCGTCGTCGAGCTTATTCTGGTGAGCCACCATTGCCATGGCGTTCCAGCGGACGAGGCTCTTGATGCGCCGTTCGAGGATACGGTCGCCGGGGTAGGGGACTTCCTGATCGGCGGGAATGGTGTTGACGTAGTCGGTGGTGCACTGGATGGGAACATCGACGCCGTTATCGCGGGCGTGTTCGTTGAGGCGCTTGAGCAGGAAGTTGACCCGGTCGGGCCCCGCCTGCTCGACAATCTCGTCAAGAGCCTCCATCCATTCGGCCGTTTCCTCGGGGTTGAGGTCGGCGATGCGTTGCTTCAGTTCATGCAGCGGATTCCGGTTGGCCGTGCGTTCCTTTAGCGTCTGTTCCATGGGGTATGCCCCATTATAGGCGAAGGGTCAATCCGGACGAGGCCGGAATGGACCGATTATTATGCGTAATTAGTTCTACGAAAAAATCCTGACTGGTGTCCCGTGAACCACGGGTTATAGGATAGAGCGAATGGGGAGTGTTCATGACGTGTCCGAGCTGTAAGAGCAGCTTTGTTCGCCGCCGCAGGCGAAAGACACTGATGATGTTTCTGCAAAGCTTATGGGGCGAACGGCCCTATAAGTGTGGCCGCTGCGGGCGGATTTTCCAAGGGGAACATTCTCCTGCTAACCAAAAGGAACTTAGAAAACAAAAGAGTTAAGCCCTAGAATCGGGGGGTGAATCAGAACACTGTTCTCGTCACCGGGGGCTCCGGATTCTTTGGCGGCATCCTCAAGCGCCGTCTGCTGGACGCGGAATGCCGCGTGGTCAATATCGATCTGCAGCCAGACGATCTGCAGCATCCCGGCCTGACCTCCATTCAGGGCGATATCCGCGATCAGGCGCTGATGTCGCGGATCTACAGTGAGACGCGCTTTGACGCCGTCTACCATTGCGCCGCGATGCTGGCGCACGAGGTGCGCGACCGCGACACGCTTTGGACTTCCAACGTGGACGGCACGCGGATCGTGGCCGAGGGCGCCCGCCAGTCGGGTGTTTCGAACCTGGTGTTCACTTCGTCCAACTGCCTGTGGGGCAAAGGTTACGACTACGCGCTGGCGGAACACGAGCGGCCGGCGCCGGTGGAGATTTACGGAAGCTCGAAATGGGTCGGGGAGCGCGTGCTGCGCGAGTACTCGGCGGACATGAACATCGTCACGCTGCGCTGCCCCACGATTCTGGACTTCGGGCGACTGGGGCTGCTTTCGATTCTGTTCGAATTCATCAACGAAGGCCGGCGGGTGTGGACCGTGGGCGGCGGACACAACCGCTACCAGTTCATCTACGCGCAGGATCTGGCTGATGCGTGCATTGCCGCGGCCGAGCATCCGCGTTCGAATCTCTTCCACATCGGTTCGGACGGCGTGAAATCGATGCGGGAGATCTACCAGCACGTTATCGAGCGCGCGGGCACCGGGGCGAAGGTTTCGGCGCTGCCGAAGGAGGCGACGCTGATGGCGATGCGGATCGCGCACCATCTGCGGATTTCGCCGCTCGGGCCGTATCACTACAAGATGATCGCCGAAAACTTCCTGTTCGACACGACGAAGATCAAGGCGGAACTGGCGTGGAAGCCCACGCTGACCAACGAAGAGATGCTGTACCGGGCGTATCTTTACTACGATCAGAACCGGCGCGAGATTGAAGTCCGCAAGGATGCTTCGGCGCACCGGCAGGCGGCCGATATGGGCGTCATCCGCATTCTGAAGTGGCTCTCGTAACGCCGCGGCATCAGGTGCGGCGCGCACTCAACGGACAGGATTCCGGCTCAGCCCGTCGCGGGTCTTCTTTGGCAGCCTGGCGGTGACCAGTTCATAAGACGTACTGAGGCGCTGCCGGAGTTCGGCGGCGGGCAGCGCGTCAGCATCCAGCAGGCTCACCCAGTACGCGCGCGCCAGATAAGGGGCCGGGACGATATCTTCCCGTTCGATGAGTTCGGCGAAATCTTCGGGCGAACACCTGAACGAAAGCGCTGTTCCTGTTTCCAGATTGAGCACCGCGAATATCTTGCCCCCCACTTTGAAGACGAGATTATCGCCCCACTGCACGTTTTCCGTGGCGCCCGGCAATTTCATGCAGTGGGCGCGAATGGCGGAGCGGGTCACGGCTACTTTTTCGCACCGCCCGCGGGTTGGGGATTTTTCGGCTGCCCGGTGACGGGGAAGGCGACAGGCGCGTTGGCGCTGAAATCGTGGCCCCAGCAGGAGATGCCGCCGCCACGCGCCACCGCGCAGGCGCTGCCGCTTGACACCGCGATTTCCCGATACCGCTGATTGCCGGCAACAGGAACCGGCACGTAGGCCCATAGTTCGGGTGAGCCGGTGCCGAGTACGCCGTCTGTTCCCGGTCCCCAGCAAAACGCATGGCCTCTGCGATCGAGCGCGCAGGCGTTGGTTCGGATCAGACTGACGCTGCGGGGACGTCGTGAGGCATGCCATTGTGCTCCCACCGCGAGAGGTTTGCTCGCGCAGTTGAATTGCAGGTTGCCCTGCGTGTAGCAGGTTTCCGACACGGCCGGCACGCCGAGCGCGAATTCGATATTGCCTCCCCAGCAATGAACCGGACCTGACGCGGTGGCGCCGCACACGGCATTGGCGCCTTTCGTCAGCCATGTAAATTTCAGGCCGCCGGCGACCGCCACCGGGACCTTCGCGTTTGCGTGCTGCGGCAGCCCGTCGCCGAGTTGTTCGTACTGGTCGTCACCCCAGCACCAGGCGGGGCCGGCCGTCGTGATGCCGCAGGCGGTACTGTCGCCGGCCATGATGCTCGTGAATTTCAAACCGCCTTTCACGAGCAGCGGTGCATAGGAGCAGGGACGACCGGACTGGCACTGATCCGTCGCGGTCAGACTATCCTGCCCGAGTTCGCCGCTGCCGGCGTCGCCCCAGCAGTATGCGTCGCCGGCGGGAGTCACGGCGCAGGAGTTCGTGCGGCTGGTCGAGATCTGCGTGAACTGCATCGATCCGGAGACGGCGACGGGAACGAGGGCGCATGCGGATTTGCCCGCTCCTTCATTGCATAGCTCGGTGGTTTTGACGCCCAGCTGGCCGTTGGCATTCTGGCCCCAGCAGTAGGCGTGGCGGTCCCCGACCGTGATGCCACAGGTGGTGGCCGAGCCGGCGGCGAGCATGGAGAACTTCAGATTCCCCGCCACCGGCACCGCGCTGGCGGAATTGGCTGTGGAATGGTTGCCCAGTTGGCCCAGGACTCCCTGCCCCCAGCAGTACGCGCTGCCATCGGCCGAGAGCGCGCAGAAGTGTGCTCCGCCCGCCACAATCGAGTGAAAGCGTGATTCAGCGGCTGGCAGGGTCGTGCAGAATGCGGAAAGAAAAATCAGTCCGGCAAACACGAATTTCATGGTCATCTCCTCGGGAAATATGGAAGATTCGAACTGCTTTTGTTGCGCTGGACTCGGATAGCGTAACACGAACCGGATCGTCCGTGGTTGTTACGGCGCGCGGCAGTCACAATTATTTTTGGCGAAAAAAGCCAGAAAACACGTGAATTGTGGAAAATGTCAGGATTTCCTCGTGCTACGTTCACGGCGGAAACAGTATGTCTGACAAGCCGGATTTTCGCGCGCGCCTCGGGCGCTTCACCGTTTCGCCGTTCGTTCACGATCCGCAGGAGCGAAACCGCCGCTGGGGACTGCCGGCGGACGATGAGACGCCGGGCGACTACATCGTGGAACTGAACCTCCGGTACGCGGGTGGCGTGGAACGCGCCGCGGCGGAACTTCTCTCGCTTTGCGAGGCCACCACCGGTGAGCGAGGACGCGCGGTGTTGATCTCGAGGAGCTATTACAAGGTCCGCCTCAGCGCGCGCGAATTGCGCGAACTGGCGGCGGCGGATGAAGCAAGGGGCGGAGAAGTTCCGGGCGGAGACGCGGCGCGCGCGATCTATAAAATCTGGCCCGATTTTCCGGTGCGTGCCCTGATTGACCGTTCCGTTGCCACCGTGAAGGCCGATGCCGCCGTTCGAGCCTTCGAGGCAACCGGCGACGGCATTGTCTGGGCGATTCTCGATTCGGGCATCGATGCGACGCACATTCACTTCGGCCCCGGCGCTGAGGGCAACGGCGCGAACCGCTTCTGCAACACGCTGCTCGACCCTTCGGTGGCGTGGCTGCATCGCGACTTTACGCAGAATCCGTTTCCGGAGCGCGCGGCGTTTGCCGACGACGCGGCGTGGAATGCGGCGCTGGATGCAAGCATTCAGTCGGCACTGCGGGACGACTTCGGACACGGTACGCACGTGGCCGGAATCGTTGCCGGCGGCCTGGCCGAGCCGGGTACGAATGCGGCGCCCGTCGACGTTCGCGTTTGTCAGCGTGTGTTTCGCGCCAGTCCGGACGGGCAATCGCACAGCGTGGATATTGAGAATCGCGCGGTCCCGGCCCACGCGCTGCGCGGTGTGGCGCCGCAGTGCCGGCTCATCAGCCTGAAGGTTCTCGATCAGAACGGATGCGGCTCGACGAGCAGCATTATGCGGGCGCTGCGCTACATCCGCGAAAATCTCAACGAAGATCCGAAGCTGCCGCGTGTACACGGCGTGAATCTCAGCCTCGGGTATGAGTTCGATGCGGAGATGTTCGCGTGCGGGCAGAGTCCGCTGTGCGTGGAGGTGGACCGCCTGGTGAAGAGCGGTGTTGTTGTGGTGGCGGCCGCCGGCAACACCGGCTACGGCGCGGTGGCGGCGGATGTGCGTTATACAAAAGCGGCGATTTCCAATTCGATCAACGATCCGGGCAACGCAGGGCTGGCCATCACCGTCGGTTCCGCCCACCGCGATTCCCCGCATACGTACGGCGTGTCGTTCTTTTCCTCGAAGGGTCCGACGGCTGACGGCCGGTTGAAGCCGGATCTGGTGGCGCCCGGGGAGCGAATTACTTCGGCCGCGGCCGCGTCGCATCTCCGGCGGCTGGGCGTGCAGAATCCGCCCGCGGCGAATTGCTACATCGACGACTCCGGCACGAGCATGGCAGCGCCCCACGTCTCCGGCGCCATCGCGGCGTTTCTTTCGGTGCGGCGGGAGTTTATCTGACAGCCGGAAGAAGTAAAGAAAATCTTTCTCGACAGCGCGACGCCGCTGGGGCGCGAGCGGTACTTCGAAGGACACGGACTGGTCGATGTGATGCGGGCGATTCAGTCGGTGTGACGGCGCGCGGTGTTCAGGCCGGATCGAGAGTCGGATAGTCGGTGTAGCCTTTGGGTCCGGGCGTGTAGAAAGCAGATTTATCCGCCTCGGCGAGCGGAGCGTCGCGTTCGAGGCGCGTCACCAGATCCGGATTGGCGATGTAGGGGGTGCCGAACACCACGGCATCCGCGCTGCCGCCGGCAAGTGTGGCGTTGGCTTCCGCCTTCCCGAAGCCACCGCCGACGAGCAGCGTACCGGCGAAGGCTTCGCGCAGTTTGGTTTCGGCTCCGATTCCGGTGCGCATCACGTGAAGGTAGGCCGGATGCAGTGGCGCGATGGCCTGGGCGAGCGCGATGCTGGCGGGGATCGGATCGGGATCCTGAATGTCGTTGAAGTTCATGCCGGGGCTGATCTTGATGCCGACCTTGCCGGACGAACCGGCGGCGGCAATCATGGCGGCAAGCGTTTCGACGACGAAGCGGATACGGTTTTCGATGGAGCCCCCGTACGCATCGGTGCGCTGATTGCTGCCGGGCGCGAGGAACTGGTTGGGCAGGTAGCCGGAAGCGGCGTGGAGTTCGACGCCGTCGAAGCCCGCGGCGAGCGCGTTGCGGGTGGCCTGCGCGTATTCGGCGATGACAGCCGGGATTTCGGCGGTTTCGAGCGCGCGCGGTTCGTCGTTGGGCTGCATACCCTGGGCATCGGTCCACATCTGGCCGGCGGCGCGGATGGCCGAGGGCGCAACCGGCGCATCGGGAATCGTGCGGTTGGCGGAGTGGGCGATGCGGCCGACATGCATGATCTGCAGGAAGATTTTGCCGCCGCGCGCGTGGACCGCCGCGGTGACGGCGCGCCAGGCGTCGATCTGGGCGTTGTCATAGATGCCGGGCGTGCGCGCGTAGCCGAGGCCGGCGGCGCTGGGCGCGGTGCCCTCCGTGATGATGAGGCCGGCGTCGGCGCGCGCGCCATAGTATTCGGCGGTGAGCGGTGAGACCACGCCCTTCGCGTCGGCGCGCGAGCGGGTCATCGGAGCCATGACGATTCGGTTGCGAAGAGTGTAGTCGCCAAGAGCAATTTGCGTGAACAGATCAGTGGGCACGTGATGTGGATGCTGTGCGGCGGCTGCGGGATTCACCGGATCGGTGGTAGCCTGACAATCGCATAGAGACGATGGCACGCGCGGGGCGACAACTCGAACTGAAGGGCGTAATCGCGTCGGCGGTGACGCCGCACCGCGACGGGTCAGAGGACCCGGATTATTCCTCCTGCCTCGACATGCTGGACTTTCTGGCGGCGGGCGGGGCGAAGGCGATCTGTCTGCTCGACGGCGTCGGCGAGTTTTTCAACTACGGCTTTGCGGACCGGCAGCGGCTGGTGTATCTGGCGGCCAAGCGCAGTCGCGTGCCGCTGATGGTGGGTGTTGGACACACCACGCTGGCCGGGGCAGTCCAACTCGCCGAGGAGGCGATCGGGGCCGGCGCGGACGGGTTGTTGCTGATGCCGCCCTACTTCTTCGGGTACGAACAGCCGGAGGTGGAGGCGTTCTATCGCGAGTTTGCGGCCGAGACGCGCGAGGCGGTGCCGCTGCTGATCGCGAATGCCCCGCGGAATGCCACGGGCCTTGCGGTGGACACCGTGCGGCGGTTGCTCGATACGGGGCGATTTGCGGGCGTGAGCGATGCGAGCGGCGATGCTGCTTATTTCGAAGAGCTGGCAGGGCTGAAACGCGAGCGGGATTTCGCCCTCGTGACGGCCGACGACGCGACCGCGGCGCGGGCGTTGAGAAGCGGAGCCGACGCGTGGCTGTCGCCTGCCGCATGCGCCGTGCCGGAACTGGCATCGGGATTGGCGGAGGCGATCGCGCGGGGAGAAGAACTCGTGGAGGCCGAAGCGGCGTTCGATGAATTGATGCACTGGATCGGGCGGTTTCCTGCGCCGGCGGGGATCAAGCGCGCGGTGGAGTTGCGCGGGCAGAAGGCGGGGCCTCCGCTGGTGCCGCTGTCGCCGGCAACCGGGCAGGCGATGGATGAGTTTGCCGAGTGGTTCCGGGAATGGTTCAAAGCCCGGCAGGCGGGCAGTGGAAAGGCGGGCCGGTAGGTGGAAGAGTTTCGCGAATGGGGCCACAGGCTCGTCGACTGGGTGGCCGATTACTTGCAAAATGCCGGCGAGCGCCCGGTGCTGCATTCGGTACGGCCCAATGACATCGTCAACGCGCTGCCGGCGCGCGGGCCGGAGCAGGGCGAACCGATGGAGCGCATCTGGGCCGACTTTGAGAAGATCGTTCTGCCCGGCGTGACGCACTGGAATCACCCGAATTTTCTGGCGTACTTTGCCAATACGTCGGCGCCGCCCGCCATTCTGGCGGAGTTCGTGGCGGCGGCGCTGAATGCGAACGGCATTCTGTGGAAGACTTCGCCGGCAGTGACGGAACTCGAAGTCGTTACGCTGCGCTGGCTGCTCGACTGGCTCGGACTTCCCGCCGAATGGTTCGGCATGATTCTGGATACGGCGTCGACCAGCACGCTGCATGCGCTGGCGGCGGCGCGCGTGCATGTGGCGCCGGAGACGCGCGACGCCGGGGCCCCGCCGAACCTGGTGGTGTACTGCTCCGATCAGGCGCATTCTTCCGTGGAGAAGGGCGCGATGGCGCTGGGCTTCGGACGGCGGCAGGTACGGCTTATCGCGTCGGACGAAGCATTTCGCATGCGCGCGGATGCGCTGCAGGAGACGATCCGGCGGGATCGCGCGGCGGGGCTGCTGCCGTGCTGCGTCGTGGCGACGGTGGGGACGACCTCGACGACGAGCGTGGATCCGGTGCGCGCGATTGCCGAGGTGGCCGAGCGCGAGGGGCTGTGGCTGCACGTGGATGCGGCCTACGCGGGGTCCGCGGCGGTGGCGCCGGAGCTGCGCTGGCTGCTCGATGGCTGCGAGCGGGCCGATTCGCTGGTCTTCAATCCGCACAAATGGCTGATGGTGCCGGTGGACTGCAGCGTGCTGTATTCGCGGCATCCGGAAACCCTGCAGCGAGCGTTTTCCCTGGTGCCGCCGATCCTGAACACAACCGACGGCGGGCTGAACATGATGGATTACGGAGTTCCGCTGGGGCGGCGCTTCCGGTCCCTCAAACTTTGGTTCGTGCTTCGCTACTACGGGCGAGAGGGGCTGGCGCAGGTGATCCGCGAGCAGGTGGCAATGACGGCGGAGCTGCGGGACCGGATTGCGGCGGATTCGCGCTTTGAAATTTGCGCGCCGTGCAACTTGTCGGTGGTGTGCTTCCGTTTACGCGGAACGAACGAAGCCAATTCGCGGTTATTAGAAGCGGTCAACCGCGGCGGGCGCTTCTTCCTGTCGCAGACGGTGCTGGGCGGGCGCGTGGTGCTGCGGATCGCGGTGGGCAATATGTGGACGAAGCGCGAGACGCTGGACGCGGTTTGGGGAGAGATCGAGCGGCTGGCTCGAACTGCATTTCCTGAATAGTAAGCGAGTCCCGGGAAAAGTTCGACGCCATTTCCGGGCCCGAATGCTCATCTATCGCTGCCTGGCTGAAACCAGGCGCACCCGGATGATAGTGTTTCCCATAGCGCTCGGCGGGCGCCGCTATCGAACCACTCGTACGGTGTCCGACGCGTAGTTCGGAATCGCGCCGTCCGTGGTCACGAGGGTCATGTCTTCCGCGATCGACTGGGCGATCAAAGCGCGATCGAACGGGTCCTGATGGATCGGCGGCAGCGAGGAGATTGCGGCGATGTGTTCGGGGCGAAGCAGCAGCGGTCGCAACCCGAGGGCATCGAGCGAATGAGTGAACCATTGCCGCGGATCGCCTACGTCAATCATTCCTTTCGTGGATTTGATGGTGACTTCCCAGTAAACGACCACACTCAGGAATGCCGGCCCCTTCTCGATTGCCGCTTTCACCGGCGCGGAAAGGAGTTCCGGTGTACTCATCGCGAGCAGCGCGACGTTTGTATCGAGTAAGTAGCCTTTCAAGATCCACCCGTCAGAATCCACCCGAAAGAAATGTATCGACGTCAATCGGTTGATCCCAGCCGGGCTTGAGATGGATTCGTCCGCGCATCGTTCCGAAGCGGACAGACCGGCCCTCGGGTGGCGGCGGGACGAGTCGCGCAACGGGCTTGCCGTTACGCGTGATGAGGACATCTTCGCCGGCTTCGACGGACCGAAGCAGTTCGGAGAGATGGTTTTTGGCGTCGGCGACGGAGACATCCATAACTTTGATTATAGCCAGAAAAAATAGCCAACTCGGGTGGCTCGCTCAAAGCGCCATGATGAGCGTGGTTCCGGCCGCGGGTCGTGGCCCTGGTAATATAGTCGGCCTCGTCTGGGATGTCGAGGGTGGAGCGCACAAGCGCATGTTAGTACAAGAGCATAGAGGATCGGCGCGCCAGTCGGTGCGGCCATTTGGTAAGATTACCTGAGTCTGATTCTATCAAGTCAATAAATATTTTCCCTGTCATATCAATCGCTTGCGCTCTGTTGTCTGGCACTCGCCCGGGGAGTGTGCTAATAATGGTCGTGGGAAGGGCTGCGGTCGTCCGCAGTATTCCCAAATTGGGCTCGGCCCCTAAGATTTCACAAGTTTACCGATTCTCAACTCAACCTATTTGGAGGTTCAACGTAATGAACATTCGTCCGCTCTATGACCGCATCGTGGTCAAGCGTCTCGACAACGAAGCTGAAAAGACCAGTGGTGGGCTTTTCATCCCCGACAGTGCAAAAGAAAAGCCGCAGGAAGGCCTCGTCGTCTCCGTCGGCAAGGGCAAGCGCCTCGAAGACGGTAAGGTTGTGGCGCTCGACGTTGCGCCCGGCGACAAGATCCTGTTCGGCAAGTACTCCGGCAGCGAAATCAAGCTGGACGGAGAAGAGTTCCTGATCATGCGTGAGGATGAAGTCCTCGGCATCCTCGACAGCAAGCCCGCGGCCGCCAAAAAGGCCAGCTAGTTCAGTCCCTCAGTAACCAGGAGAAATTCAGACAACCATGGCAAAACAGATTGTTTACGCAGAAGATTCCCGGCAGGCAATCCTGCGCGGTGTGAATCAGCTGGCCGATGCGGTGAAAGTCACGCTCGGACCCAAGGGCCGCAACGTGGTCCTCGAGAAGAAGTTCGGCGGACCGAACATCACCAAAGACGGTGTGACGGTGGCGAAGGAAATCGAGCTGAAGGATCCGCTCGAAAACATGGGCGCGCAGATGGTGCGCGAAGTGGCATCCAAGACCAGCGACATCGCCGGTGACGGTACCACGACGGCGACGATTCTCGCCCAGGCGATCTTCCGCGAAGGCGTGAAGTCGGTGGCCGCCGGTGCCAACCCGATGGCCCTGAAGCGCGGTATCGACAAGGCCGTGACGGCGGCAGTGGAAGAAGTGAAGAAGATGTCGAAGCCGGTTTCGGGCGACATGATCGCTCAGGTCGGCACCATTTCGGCCAACAGCGACCACACGATCGGCGACACGATTGCCGAAGCGATGAAGAAGGTCGGCAAAGACGGCGTCATCACCGTCGAAGAGTCGAAGACGATGCAGACCGAACTGCAGACCGTGGAAGGCATGCAGTTCGACCGCGGCTATCTTTCGCCCTACTTCGTGACGGATGCCGATCGCATGGAAGCGGTGCTCGAAGAGCCCTTTATCCTGATCCACGAAAAGAAGATCTCGAACATGAAGGATCTGCTGCCGGTGCTGGAGCAGGTTGCGCGTTCGGGCCGTCCGCTGCTGATCATTGCTGAAGAAGTGGAAGGCGAAGCGCTGGCCACTCTGGTTGTGAACCGTCTGCGCGGCACGCTGAACGTGTGCGCGGTGAAGGCTCCGGGCTTCGGCGACCGCCGCAAGGCGATGCTGGAAGACATTGCTGTCCTGACCGGCGGCAAGGCGATCTTCGAAGAAATGGGCATCAAGCTGGACGGCGTGAAGCTGGAAGATCTGGGCAAGGCCAAGCGCGTGACTGTCGACAAAGACAACACGACGATCGTCGACGGCGCCGGCGCCGGCAAGATGATCGAAGCGCGCATCAAACAGCTCCGCACGCAGATCGAAGAAACCACCTCCGATTACGACCGTGAAAAGCTGCAGGAACGTCTCGCCAAGCTGGCGGGCGGCGTTGCGGTGATCAAGGTCGGCGCGGCCACCGAGACCGAAATGAAGGAAAAGAAGGCTCGCGTGGAAGACGCGCTGCACGCCACCCGTGCGGCCGTTGAAGAAGGCATCGTTCCGGGCGGCGGCGTGGCACTGCTGCGCGCGGCCGGCGCACTGAAGTCGCTCAAGCTGGAAGGCGACGAGCAGATCGGTGTGAACATCATTCTCCGGGCCTGCGAAGAACCCATCCGCCAGATCGTCCGCAACTCGGGCGAAGAGGGCGCGGTGATCATCGGCAAGATCCGCGAGAACAGCAACAGCCACTTCGGCTACAACGCACAGACCGATAAGTTCGAAGACCTTGTGGAATCGGGCGTTATCGATCCCGCCAAGGTGACCCGTTCGGCGCTGCAGAACGCGGCTTCGATCTCCGGCCTGATGCTGACGACCGAAGCCATGGTCTGCGAGATCCCGGAGAAGAAGGCTGCTCCGGCCGGTCCCGGCGGCCACGGTCCCGAAGGCATGGACTACTAAGAAGCCTGCCGGACGGCGCGGCGCTTCGGCGCTGAACCTGTCCGGCAATCCTGTACGACGAAAGCCGCGGCCCCCGCAAGGGTGTCGCGGCTTTTTTACGTCAGAGCATTTTGTATCAGAGCTTCTAATGTCCGAACCAGGGCACCAACGAATTGGCTTCGTTTTTTCCGCGCGCCAGGTCGTGACCTGCCCCCGGTACCGTGCGGAGCTCCGTTCGTGCCTCGATCAGACTCAACGCGGCGCGCATTTCTTCGGGCGAGCCGAACGGATCCTTTGTGCCATGCACGAACAGGGCCGGCGTCCGCAGGGCGGGGAAGTGAGCCGTACGGAGTTGCTCCGGCCTCTTCGGTGGGTGCAGCGGGTAGGAGAGCAACAACAGGGCATCGGCGAGCCCCGGGGCTTCGGCGGCGAGGATAGTCGCCTGACGCCCTCCATACGAGTGACCGCCGAGCACGACTTTGCTCGCCCCGCGGCTGCGCATCATCGCGACGGCCTCGCGGAGTCCTTCACGATCCTGCGCGGCCGCCGAGGGGTGCGGAGGACCGGACGGTCGCTTTTGGCGAAATGGCAGGTCGCAGCGGAGCACCGTCCATCCGGCGGCGCAAAATGCGTCGGCGACGCCCACCAGCAGGAGCGCGGCGGCGTTGCTGCCGGCGCCGTGAGTGAGGACGAGGGCCTCGCCGGTGGCCTCGGCGGGTTCATGGAGGAAACCGCTCACGGAGCCCTCCCCAACCGTCACGAGTTGTTTTTCAAGCAAACTTCAGTCCTTCTGTATAAAATAGTGCAGCCGCAATGAAACTCGAAATCTCTCTTTTGGGACTGGTGGCGCTTGGCCTGCTCGCCGCGCCGGTGATGAGCTTCGCTCAGACGGATGAGATCCAGGTGTACGACGCCGCCATCGCCGATAAAGGCAAGGCCAATCTCATGATCCACAGCAACTTTACCCCGCGCGGACAGAAGGAGCCGTCGTTTCCCGGCGCCGTGCAGTCCAACCATACCTTTGTCGGTGTGGCGGAGTGGGCTTACGGGGTGACGGACTGGTTTGAACAGGGACTGTATCTGCCGCTTTACAGCTTTTCGCCCAACGACGGCGCGACGTATAACGGCTTCAAGCTGCGCTCCCTGTTCGTCACGCCGCACGCCGATGAGCGGAAGTTTTTCTACGGCGTGAACTTTGAATTCAGCGTGAACCAGAAGCAGTGGGACTCGCGGCGAATCACCTCGGAAGTGCGGCC
This sequence comes from uncultured Acidobacteriia bacterium, assembly GCA_903828455.1. Classification (GTDB taxonomy): domain Bacteria; phylum Acidobacteriota; class Terriglobia; order Bryobacterales; family Bryobacteraceae; genus BOG-234. The sequence continues at coordinate 54,301 of CAIKMJ010000080.1, forward strand.
TATCGTGGGCTGGCATCTGAAGCCTGTCGATATCATCGTTAATCCGATCATGGACACGTCGTACACCGGCGGATTCCGGGGCCTCGACTTCGCGCCCGCTATGCGCGTCGCCTGGGGAGTGTCGGAAAAGTGGAAAGTGGCTGCAGAGCATTATGCCGACTACGGCCAGTTCCGCGACATCCACGGCGCGAGCGAGCAGACGCACCAGATCTGGGCCGTGGTCAATCATGAGGGCAAGACCATCAACGTCGAGACGGGAATCGGCTTCGGGTTGACGGCGGCGTCCGACAAAGTAACGCTGAAGCTGATGCTGTCGCGGGATCTGAACTAATACAGGCCCGGTTCCCGATATAATCAGGTTGTAATGGATGTTTTCGACGAACTGACGCGGCTGCGCAACGACGGGCAAAAGTGCGCGCTGGCGACGATTGTGCAGGTACGCGGCTCGATTCCGAGCTTTGAAAGCGCCAAGCTGCTGGTGCGCGAAGACGGGTCGATGGTGGGTACTATCGGCGGCGGTTGCGTGGAAGCGGAAGTGTGGAATGCGGCGCGCGAGGTGATTGCGACGGAAAAGCCGCGGCACATGTCGTTCAACCTGGGGCAGGATGCGGCGTACGATAACGGGCTCATCTGTGGAGGCCAACTGGACGTGTTCGTGGAGTGCATCTCACCGCAGCCGGCCGCGATGATCTTCGGCGGCGGCCACATTTCGAAGAGCCTGGCGAAGGTGCTGGATCTGGCGGGCTTCCGCGTGTCGGTGATCGACGATCGCGAGGCGTTTGCAAATCGCGAACGTTTTCCCGAAGCCGCCGAAGTGCATGCCGAAGACTACGAGGCCGTGTTTCCGAAGCTGAACGTGAACGAATCCACTTACATTGTGATCGTGACGCGCGGCCATCGCGACGACATGCGGGTTTTGAAATGGGCGGTGACCACGCGGGCCCGCTACATATCGATGATTGGCAGCAAACGGAAAGTGATTTCGGTGATCAAAGAGCTGGAAAAAGAAGGTACGCCCAAAGAGGCATTCGAGCGGGTGTACGCGCCGATGGGCTTCGAGATCGGGGCAATTACGCCGGAAGAGATTGCGATTTCGGTGGGGGCCGAGATGGTGGCGATGCGGCGGATTCCGGAAGGCGGGTGGCGCACGCTGTCGAAGTCGGTGTTCGCCGATGAGCACCTGAGCGCCCACCTGAAGTGAGCAGCACAGAGTTGAAGGCTGCGGGGATCATTCTGGCGGCAGGTGAATCGCGGCGCATGGGGCGCCCGAAGGCGCTGTTGCCATTCCGTGAAGGGACGTTTGTTTCCGAGATCGCGGCCGTGCTCGGCGAGCAGTGTACGCCGGTGATCGCGGTATTCGGATTCGACGCCGCGCGGGTCATCCGGCAGGCCAAGGGCCCGTTCACGAGGGTGGAAAATCCCGACTACCGAAAAGGAATGCTGACGTCGCTGCAGGCAGGTCTGCGGGCGGTGCCGGCGGATTGCGACGCCGTCATGTTCACGCTGGTGGATCATCCGGCGGTTGAGTCCTCCACGGTGGCGGCATTGTACGGAGCGGCGGCGCGCTCCGATGCGCCCATTGTCATTCCGCGGCGGCAGGGCAGGCGCGGGCATCCGGTGCTGATCCGGCGCGCGATTGTGGCGGAGTTCCTCGCCGAACCCGCCGAACACATGGTTCGCGATGTGATCGACCGTCACGCCGCGGAGATTCTCTACCTTGAAGTGGAGGACAGCGGAATTTCCGACGACATCGATACGCCGGAATTGTATGAGCAATTGCTGGCGCGCGAGGCCGGCCAATAAATGCGGCAGCCGATGAAGCCCGGCGTGAAGCGCGGGCTGAAGATCTTCATCCGGGTGGCTGCGGTGTACGGTTTGCTGGCGGCGATTCTGCCGCGCGTGCCGGTGGGAGCGCTGCGGGAACCGATCCGCAAAGCCCTGCAGGACGCGCTGGGGCGGCATGTGGAAGTGGGCGACGTTCGCCTGGGCGTGTGGCCGCAACCGGGCTTCACGGTGGAAAACGTCACGATCGGCGAAGATCCCGCGGTGGGCGCCGAACCTGCGGTGTATGTCAACACGATGCGCGCCGTGCCGGGGCTGCGGACTTTCCTCGGCGGGCCGCTTTCCTTCGCCTCCGTGAACCTGACCGATGCAAGCGTGAATCTGACGCGCGGGGATCGCGCCGGCGCCGATGTGCGCTGGAATTTCGCCTCGCTGCTGCGGCCGGAACTGCTGGCGACCTTTCCGAGCGTGCATCTGCGCGGCGGGCGTGTCAATTTCAAATTCGACGACACCAAGTCGATCTTCTATCTGCTCGATACGGACGTTGATCTTTGGCCGCCGGACGCCGCCGACGGCCCCTGGACGGTGCGCGTCAAAGGCGAGCCGGCGCGGACGGATCGTCCCTCGCGCGGCTTCGGCAATTTCATTGCGCGCGGCGAATGGCTGTCGAAAGCGGGGACGGCGACGGTCGACGTCCAGCTGGAGCGCAGCGAACTGGGCGACATGATCACGCTGTTCAACGGCTATGAATCGGGCATCGAAGGAACGGTGTCCGGAGATGCACATCTGGCCGGCCCGCTGAGCCGGTTGGGCCTTGCGGGGCACCTGGCGGTATCGAACCTGCATGGCTGGGATCAGAAGCCACCGGGCGGGGCGGCGTGGCCGCTGGAGGTTTCGGGCACGATGGATGCGCCGAGCCAGAGTATCGATTTTTATGCGAAGCTGCCGGGGGATAAATCGCCGCTGGCGCTGCGATATCGCGTGTCGGATTATCTGAAGCGGCCGCGCTGGGGCGTGACGGTCAATGTCAACGCGTTTTCGCTGGAGCCGCTCCCCGCGGTGCTGCGCAACCTTGGCGTGGCGCTGCCGGCCGAACTCCGGGCGAGCGGCACCGCGGAAGGTGCGTTCGGATGGTCGCTGCCCGAGGGCACCCCGCGGATGGATGGAGCGCTGCACGTCATGAACGCGCAGCTTATAACGCCGGGCACGCAGCCGCTGGAAATCCATGAGGCCTCCGTGCTGCTTTCCGGCAGCAGTGTGCGCCTTGCTCCCGCGAAAGTAACGAACGGGCCGGACGACAGCGCGACGCTGGCGGCGGTGTGGGACGCCGGGGCGTCGACAACGGCAGTCGAACTGGCCAGCGACGGGATGGCGATTGCGCCGCTGCACCGCAACATTCTTGCGGCGAAGATTCCGCTGCTGAGTTTTGCCACGGCCGGGCGATGGAAGGGAAAGCTCCGGCGCACGGGCGATGTTCATTCCGGCGAACCGGGCAAGTGGAGCGGCGACCTGCATCTGGAAGATACCGACATCCCGTTTGAAGCTTTTGCCGAACCGTTGCATGTGGCGTCGGCCGATGCCGTGCTGGATGGCGCGGATCTGTTGGTAAAAAAAATGAGCCTGGCGGCGGGCGGCATGCAGGCGCAGGGCGATTATCATTACGTGCCGGGCGCTGAGCATCCGCATCAGTTTCATCTCACCGCGCCGAAGGTGGACGCGGCGGCGCTGGAGAAACTGCTGATGCCCACGCTGCGGCGAGGCAATCTGCTGACTTATGCGTTCAACTTCGGGCGCGCGCCGCAACCGGACTGGCTGCGCGAAATGAAGGCGGACGGAGTGATTCAGACGCCGTCTTTCGTGCTGGCGGGCGTTGAGATGACGCGGGTGCGTTCGCGCGTGTTGTGGGATGGCGCATCGGTGGAACTGAGCGGTCTGCAGTGGCAGCGGGGAACGGCAGGCTTTTCCGGCACGGGGGCGATTCAACTGGCCAATCGGGAGCCGGTATACAAGATGGAAGGGCACCTTGCAGGCTGGCCGTGGCGCGGAGGGATGGTCAACGCCGAGGGCGATCTGGTGACCACAGGGACGGGGGCGCAACTGCTGGCGAACCTCAAGGTTTCGGGTAAGTTTCAGGCGAGGCGGATCGATCTGAGCGCGTTCGACCTGGCGCGGCTCGAAGGTGCATCCCGCGGCGTTTGGGATGCGGTGACCGGCGGCTTTGAGTGGGCGTGGGCCGGCAGCGCGCCGCGCATGCGCTTCACCGATCTGGCTCTGAAGAACGGCACCCGCACCTATGAAGGCAGCGGGGAGACGCAGAGCGACGGGCAGGTGATGCTGCAGGTCGGCGATGGCGTGAAGAAGATTCAGGCGTCGGGCGCGCTGCTGAGCGGCACCGCGAAGAATTAATCTCCGCACACACACAAATACTCAGGACGGGAATCCTGACGGACGGCGCCGCCAGTCGGCGGGCGGCTCTTTGCCATCGGGCCGGCGGAAGCGCAACGTGAAGCGCGCTCCCACCTTGCAGGCCGGATCGAGTTGCACCGTACCGCCGCACTGCCGCATGGTTTCGCGGACGACTGCGAGGCCAAGGCCGGTTCCGGCGTCGCCTTTGGTGGTAAAGAAGGGTTCAAAAGCGCGGCGCGCGATCTCCGGCGGGATGCCGGGGCCGGAGTCGCGAACCTGAATGACCATCGGCGAAGCGCTGACCTTGACGATGCCGCGATAGTTCATCGCTTCGCAGGAGTTCAGAATCAGATTGTAGAGCGCGCGGCGCAGCGCGACGGGATCGGCCCAGATGCAGGGCAGGTTCGGCAACACGGAGCGCACGAGCAGAATTTCCGGCGGCAGGCGGAGCGAATCGAGAAATTCGCGCAGGAAAGTATTGGGGCGGATGGGGCACAGATCGGGCACCGTACCCTTGCTGTAAGTCAGGAGCGCGTCGACGAGATCCGAGCACTGACGCGTGGCGGCGCGGGCGGCTTCGAGATCCTGCGCCTCCAGATGATTCACAATGAGAGTCAGCTGATTGTTGAGGTCGTGGGCGAGGCCGGCGGCTGCCGAGCCAATCGTCTGGAGCCGTTCGGCGCGTGTGTGTGCGTGCATCTTCTGTCCCGATCCGATGCTACTGCGCTGAGTCGGCGCCGCCGGCGGGCTGGCTTCGTAAGTTGTTCGATTATGAGAAGAAAAATACTTGCTGGTCTGGTGACTGCCGCGATGACGATGAACCTTTACGGCGCCGATGCGACGCTGGCGGAACTGAAAACGATGAGCGCGAGGTTTGCGCCGGTCGAACTGCGCGTGGATGTTTCGCATCTTTCGGCGGGTGACCGGGCTGCGCTGGCGAAGCTGATCGAGGCGGCGCGGATCCTGAACCGCATCTTTCTCGAACAACTCTGGAGCGGCAACCCGCTGGCCGAGCAGCAACTGCGCGGCGACCATTCGGAAGCCGGCAAGGCACGCCTCGAGTATTTCCTGCTGAATAAAGGCCCGTGGTCGGAGATTGACGATCACAAGGCGTTCATTGCCGGCGTTCCGGCGCGCAAGCCAGCGGGCGCGGGTTTTTATCCGGCCAATCTGACCAAGGCGGAGTTCGAGACATGGGCGCACGCCCTGCCGCCGGCCGATAAGGCGAAGGCGGAGGGGTTCTTCAGCATTGTGGGGCGCGGGCCGGACGGAAAGCTGCGGGCATGGAGCTATTCGCAGATCTGGAGCAAGCCGCTCGGGGAGTGCGCTTCGCTGCTGCGGGAGGCGGCCGGGCTGACGGAAAACGCGTCGCTGAAGCACTTCCTGCAGGCGCGGGCGGCGGCACTGCTCAACGATGATTACTACGCGAGCGATGTGGCGTGGATGGATCTGGATGCGCCGCTGGACATTACGTTCGGGCCGTACGAGACCTACAATGACGAACTCTTCGGCTACAAGGCCGCGTACGAGGCGTACATCAACATCCGCGACGAGGCGGAGACCGCGAAGCTGAAGTTCTTTGGCGATCACATGCAGGAGATGGAGAATAACCTGCCGATGGAGGCGAAGTACCGGAATCCGAAGATCGGAGCGCTGGCGCCGATCCGGGTGGTGAACCAGGTGTTTGCCTCGGGCGACGCCGACCACGGCGTAAAGACGGCTGCGTACAATCTTCCCAACGACGAACGCGTGGTGCGGGAAAAGGGCAGCAAACGCGTGATGCTGCGCAACGTGCAGGAGGCGAAGTTCCGGACCACGCTGACGCCGATTTCAAAATCGGTGCTGGCGCAGTCGGCCCAGGGCGCGGTGAGCTTCGAGGCGTTCTTCACGCACATTCTGGCGCACGAGATGAGCCACGGCATCGGGCCGCAACAGATTACGGTGGCGGGAAGGAAGACGACGCCGCGACAGGAGCTGAAGGAACTGTACAGCGCGATCGAAGAGGCCAAGGCGGATGTGCTGGGGCTATTCATGCTGCAGCATTTTTACGATCGCGGTTATCTGAAGAACGATGAGAAGGCACTGCATACGACGTACCTGGCGTCGTCATTCCGCACGCTGCGGTTCGGACTGCATGAGGCGCACGGCAAGGGTATGGCGCTGCAGTTCAACTATCTGACCGACAAGGGCGCGTTTGTTGCGCGCAACGGCGTGTGGGAAGTGGATGAGGCGAAGATGCGCGGCGCGGTTCGCGATCTGGCGCACGATCTGCTGACGCTGGAGGCAACCGGCGATTATGCGGGCGCGAAAAAGATGCTGGACACGCTGGGCGTGCTGCGGCCGGAGATGAGCGCGAGCATCGCAAAGGTGAGCGGCGTGCCGGTGGATATCAATCCGGCCTTTGTGACTGCCGATCAGATCGCGCCGGAAAAGGCGGCGCAGCGGTAGGGAGAGAGAATTGGTGCGGATGAGAGGACTTGAACCTCCACTTCCTTTCGGAAACCAGAACCTAAATCTGGCGCGTCTGCCAGTTTCGCCACATCCGCACGTGGAGTTGGTTCAATTTTAGCAGCGCGCCGCTCAGGGCGAGGCGCGTTGTCGCGTGCTAATCTGACTAAGCGGGTTCTTTCTGGGGCCTTGCGAATCAATCACAGGAAGAGCCGGTAGCTCAGTTGGTAGAGCATCGCACTTTTAATGCGGTGGTCGCGGGTTCGAGCCCCGCCCGGCTCACCATTTCTCTGTTCATCTCCATCGAAACCATCGGGATTCAGGGTCTGTCATGATTGCTGTTCATCTGGAGGGCGGCCGCGTGGAAATTCGCGACGCGAAGATCCCGGAGCGACCGGCGGGCTACGCGCTCATCCGCTTGCTGGTCGGCGGCATCTGCAACACGGATCTGGAACTGCAGCGCGGCTACTACGGCTTCACCGGCGTGCCGGGCCACGAATTTGTGGGCGAGGTGGTGGCGGCCGATTCACCAGCGCTGGCCGGTAAACGCGTGGTCGGCGAAATCAACCTCGCGTGCGGCGAGTGCGAATGGTGCCGGCGCGGACTGCAGCGGCACTGCCCCACCCGGACGGTTCTCGGCATTGTCCGGCAGGCCGGGGCTTTTGAGGAGTTCTTCCTTTTGCCGGAACGCAATCTTTACGTGGTGCCGGACGGACTGGCGAACGATATCGCCGTTTTTACCGAACCCGTCGCGGCCGCCTGCGAGATTCTGGATCAGGTTACGATTCCGGCTGGTACGCCGGTGGCGGTGCTCGGCGATGGAAAACTGGGGTTGCTGGTCGCGCAGGTGCTGCAGGTTAACGGCGCGAAGGTGCATCAGTTCGGGCGGCATCGCGAAAAGCTGCGGATTGCCGAACGGGCGGGCGTCACTACGGAGGTCGCCGGCGAGCATCTGCCGCAACGCGAATACGACTGGGTTGTGGATGCCACCGGTTCGCGCGACGGGCTGGCTTCCGCGGTGCGGATGACGCGTTCGCGCGGCACGGTCATTCTGAAATCGACCGTACATGGCGAAGTGCCTGTCGATACCGCGCCGGTGATTGTCGATGAGATTACGCTGGTGGGGTCGCGCTGTGGCCGCTTCGAACCAGCGCTCGCTTTACTTCAGCGCGGCGTGATTCACGTGGAGCCGATGATCTCGGAACGGATGCGCCTCGCCGACGCGCCGCGCGCCTTCGACCATGCCGCAAAAAAAGGTGTCCTGAAAGTTTTGCTCGAAGCCTAGACTGCGCGTTCCGCCTGCAGGATCGCTTCGATCAGCCCCGGTACGGTAAATTCAGCCGCTTCGATTGTGACCGGCACGCCGAGTTCGCGCAGTGTCGCGCTGGTAATCGGTCCGATGCTCGCCGTGCGCACGTTCTGCAGCGCTTCCGCGCCGGCTGCGTTGACGAGGTTGCGAACCGTCGAGGAACTGGTGAAGGTAATCCAGTCCGGCCGGCGCGCCAGCAGTGCGGCCGCGCGCGCGGCGAGGTCTTCCGGCGGTACCGTACGATAAGCTTCCACTACTTCCACGTGCGCGCCGCGCTGCGTGAGCTCAACCGGCAGCGTGTCGCGAGCCACAGCCGCCCGCGCGATCAGCACCCGCGAGCCTTTGAGCTCGTACCCCGAGAGGGCGGCCAGCAGGCCTTCGGCCACGTACTGTTCCGCCATCACGTCTACTTTCAGGTGGAAGCGTTCCAGCGCCTCGCGGGTGGCAGGTCCGATGGCGCAAATGCGTCCGCGGATGGCACGCAGGTCAAGCGCGCTGGCGTCGAGGCGATCCAGAAAATAACGAACGCCGTTCGTGCTCGTGAAGATCAGCCAGTCGTAGGCATCGAGTTTCGCGATGGCGCGATCCAGCGCGGTGTAGTCGGGCGCGGGCTGGATTTCAATCGTCGGCAGTTCGACTACGTCGGCGCCCAGCGAACGCAGCGACCGGGTCAGTGTGCCAGCCTGTTCCCGCGTACGCGTGACGACGATGCGGCGGCCGAACAGCGGCAGATGTTCGAACCAGCTGATCTTGTCGCGCAGGCCCACGACTTCGCCCACGATGATCGTCGCCGGCGGCCGCAGATCGCGCTCGTGTATCAGCTTCGGCAGCGTGGCCAGCGTGCCTCGCAGCACATCCTGATTCGGACGCGTGCCCCAGCGCACAGCCATGGCAGGCGTGTCTGGCGAACGGCCGGCGGCGAGAATCCGTTCGGCAATCTGATCGAAATGGGAAAGCCCCATGAAGACCACCAGCGTTTCCGCCAGGCCGGTCCGGTTCCAGTCGATCTTATCGACCTCGTGTCCCGTCACGAACGTGACAACCGAGGTGTGATCGCGATGCGTGAGCGGCACGCCCGTGTAGGCCGCGATGCCGAGCGGCGAAGTCACGCCAGGGACGACTTCGAAAAGGATGCCCGCGCCCACCAGCGCTTCGGCCTCTTCGCCCCCGCGGCCGAACATGAACGGATCGCCGCCCTTGAGGCGCACCACGTTGATGCCCAGCCTGCCGCGCTCCACCAGCAGTTCGCAGATTTCCTCCTGCGTCATCGCGTGGTCGGACTTCTTTTTTCCGACGTAGATTCGTTCGGCTTTCGCCGGCACCAGCGTAAGGAGTTCGGCGGGCGCGAGGTGATCGTAGAGGACGCAGTCGGCCTGTTCGAGCAGCCGTTTGGCTTTGAGCGTGATGAGTTCCGGATCGCCCGGGCCGGCGCCCACCAGATAGACCTTCTTCGTCATGCCGCCGCGCGGACTGGATGCATCGCTCATCGCCTGTCCGGACCGCGCCTACACCGCACCGTCGCGGGCGGGCTCGTTCTCGTACACAAGATCGAGAACGGCCTGCGCGCCGCGGTTGAGAAGAACCCTGGCCACGTTGCGCCCGAGCTCGTTCGGTTTCGTGCAGTCACCGGCGGCCGTGTAGCGGATCATCGTGGTGCCGTCCGGCGAAAAGACCGCGCCGGTGAGAAAGAGTTCGGTGTTCTCCAGCGTGCCGTAGGCGCCGATGGGCACCTGGCAACCCCCGCCGAGTTCGGCCAGCATGGCGCGTTCTGCGCTCACGGGAAGCCGTGTCCACGGGTCGTCCAGCGGAGCGCACGCGTCGAAGCCGGGTCCGTCTTCGAGCGTCTCAATGGCCAGCGCACCCTGTCCCACGGCCGGGCAGATGATGTCGGCCCGGAACGCCTCGCTGATGATGTCGCCCCAACCCAGCCGCCGCAGTCCGGCTGCTGCCAGCACGATGGCATCGAATTCGCCGCGCTCGACTTTGTTGATTCGCGTATCCACGTTGCCGCGAATGTTCTGGATGTTGAGGTCCGGCCGCAGCCTCCGCAGTTGCGCGATGCGCCGCAGGGAACTGGTTCCGACCGTGGCGCCGACTTTCAGGTCGCGCAGCTTGCCGCCGATGATGGCGTCGCGCGGATCGGCCCGTTGCGGATATGCCGCCACCACCAGGCCTTTGGGCAGTTCAGTCGGCAGGTCTTTCAGCGAGTGAATGGCCAGGTCGATGCGCTTGTCCAGCAGCGCCTCTTCGATTTCCTTGGTGAACAGGCCCTTGCCGCCGATCTTGCTCAACGGCGCGTCCTGGATCTTATCGCCGGTGGTCTTAATGATTTCGATGCGCGATTCGATGCCCCGCGCGGCGAGCCGGTCCTTGGTGTAATTTGCCTGCCAGAGCGCGAGTTGGGAGCCGCGGGACCCGATGACCAACATAAGTTTCAGTTTAGCTTTGCCGTATGAGTGCGGGCCGCACGCGACTCAGTCCTGCAGGTGAAACACTTTGCGGATGGCGTCGATCACCTGCAGGCCTTCCGGATCGCCCGCATTGCGCCGCAACTCCGAGATCGGCCCGTGCGCGATCTTATTGACGATCGATTTCGTCATAGCTTCGATCTGCGTGGCGATCAATTGCCTTTGTTCCGGCGGCAGGGGCGGCAGTCTCCGCAGGGCACGCGCCACTTCCGCCGTGCGGATCTCTTCGAGTTGCTCCTGCAGGCTGACGATGGTCGGCGTCACTTCTTCGATCTTCAGCCGCACCATCATGCGGTCGAATTCCTCGGCCACGATCGCTTCGGCCTGTTCAGCCTGTCTGCCGCGCTCCTTAAGGTTGGCGTTGACCACGCCCGCCAGATCGTCGACGTCGTAGAGGAACACGCCCTCAATGTCGTTCACCGCCGGATCGATGTTCCGCGGAACCGCGATATCGATCAGGAACATCGGCTTGTTGCGCCGCGCCGCGATCGCCTTCTGCATCTCCTCGCGCTTCAGGATGTAGTGGGGAGCGCCGCTCGATGCGATCACAATGTCGATATCGTGCAGCATCGACGTAAAACGCGAGTACTCCACCGCGTGACCGCTGAACTGAGCGGCCATTTCCTCGGCCCGTTCCCACGTCCGGTTGGTGACGTAAATTCGCCGCGCGCCTGAACGCCGCAGATGCCGCGCCGCCAGCTCGCCCATCTTGCCCGAGCCGATGATCAGCACCGAGTGCCCGTCGAGCGAACCGAAAATTCGCCGCGCCAGTTCCACGGCCGCGTAGCTCACCGAAACCGCCATCTGCCCGATGCCCGTTTCCGTACGCACGCGCTTGGCCACGCTGAACGCGCGAGTCAGAACATTTTCCAGCAGGCCGCCGACGGTGCCCTCGGTCTTGGCGATTGCGTAGGCGCTCTTCAGCTGCCCCAGAATCTGCGGTTCACCCACCACCATGGAATCGAGCGACGCCGCCACCCGGAAGACATGGCGAATCGCCGCGCCGGCTTCCACGTGATACAGGTGGCCTTCGAATGCCGCCGTCGTCGCGCCGCCGAGGCCCGGCCAGCGTTCAAAAAAACGCTCGATGATCGCGCCCGGTTCACCGTTGTCCGGCGTGCTGACGGCAATCTCCACGCGGTTGCAGGTGGAAAGTACCATCGCCTCGGATGCTCCCAGATTCTGCAGTTCGCGCAGCGCCTCGGGCAGTCCGGCTTCGGGAATCGCCAGTTTCTCGCGCAGGTGGACCGGCGCGGTCTTGTGGCTCAGACCTGTGAGCTGGATCTTCATTGCAGCAGGTGCCGCTCCAGTTGCGCGTGCGCCAGCCAGGTCATCGCCGAGCAGCACAGCGCCACAATCGCGAGGATTGCCGCTTTACGCCCGCGCCACCCCGCGCTCACGCGGAAGAAAATCATTGCCAGGTAAATGCCCCATGTGATGAAGGCCGTCACGATGAGTCCGCTGTCGATCCACTGCGATCCCACTTTGATGTAAGACCACACGCTGCCGATGATGATGCTGATCGTGATGCACACGAAGCCGGCGCCGAGCGAACGCGAAATCAACTCGTCCAGCGTGCCGAGCGGCGGAAATAAACGGTAAAAAGATGTGCCTGGCTGTCGCTTTTGTTTGAGCTGACGCTCCTGCAGCAGATACGCCACGGCGGCTGCCGCGGTGAACAGCAGCGCGGCATAGGCGAGCAGCGCCAGGACGATGTGCGCGTCCAGCCAGCCTTCGGGCGGCGTGGACGTGGCTGCCTGACCCGCGGCGTTGCGCAGCGCGGCCACAAGCGTCATCACGAACACCAGCGGGAATACGAAAACGCTCAGGCTCTCCGCTTTGTACTTCCAATAAACGCCAAGGAAGGCCATCGCGACTACCCACGCGCCCAGCGACAGGCTCTCGAAAACCCCGTCCACCGGTATGCGCTGCGCCGCCACACCCTGCTCCACGATGGAAACAAGATGCAGAATCGCGCCCAGGCCGAATGCGCCGTGGGCCACGCGGAACAGGCTTTCACGCCCGCGCAGCACGGTGATAATGGCGTCGAGAAGGCCCAGAGAATAGAGTCCGACGGCGACGCGAAGCCAAAAGAGACTGGTTTCGCCCATGAAGGATGTTCGTTCCCAGTATAAAGCTCTGCGAGAATGGTTTGAGGCGCATCCCGCGCCGGCTGCCGAACGATATCTGACATGATCCGGTTCTTTGTACAAAATTTCGGATGCCGGGCCACCCAGGCCGATGGCGCGGCGCTCGAAGCTCAGCTGGCCGAGCGCGGGCTGGCCGGCGCCGAATCGCGGGAAGCCGCCGATCTGGTGATTCTGAACACCTGCACGGTGACTGCGGAAGCGGATCACGACGCCCGCGCCGCCATCCGCCGCGTGCATCGCGAAAACCCGGCGGCGCGCATCCTCGTCACAGGTTGCTACGCACAGCGAGCGCCCGATGAACTGGCGAAAATGCCCGGCGTCGAGTGGGTGGTCGGCAACTCTCACAAGACGCTGATCGCCGATCTCGCTGCCCGCGAGCAGATCGACTTTCACGGCGGCGGCATCCTGACCGGTGATATTTTCGAAACGCGCGATATCCTCACGGCGCCTGTTCCCGAGTCCGCGCCGGATTCCGGCGGCGACCGCACGCGCCCCAATCTGAAGATTCAGGACGGCTGCCACAACCGCTGCTCCTTCTGTGTCATCCCTTTCGTGCGCGGCAAAAGCCGCTACGTTGCCGCCGATCAAGTGATCGCGCAGGTTCGCTCCCTGGGTCAGACTTATCGCGAAGTGGTGCTGTCCGGGATCAACCTCGGCCGCTGGGGCAGGGAGGCGGGCAGCAATATGCGCCTCCCGGATCTGATCCGCCGCATGCTCGCTGAAACCGGCATCGAACGGATTCGCCTCAGCTCCGTCGAACCGATGGACTTCTCCGACGACCTGCTGGAACTGATGGCGTCGAACGAGCGCATCGCCAGGCACGTACACGCGCCGCTGCAGTCCGGCTCCGACACCATCCTGCGCCGCATGCACCGCAAGTACCGGCCGCGTCATTATGCCGACCGCGTCCGGAAGGCACGCGACCTGATGCCCGATGCCGCCATCGGGGCCGACGTGATGACCGGCTTCCCCGGCGAGACCGACGCGCTGTTCGAAGAATCGCGGCAATTCATCGAAGCCATGCCGTTCACTTATCTGCATGTCTTCACCTATTCGGAGCGACCCGGCACGCCTGCCGCGACTATGGCCGACGCCGTTCCCGTGCCGGTTCGGAAAGACCGCAACCGCATTCTGCGCGAACTGGCGGCGGCGAAAAATCAGGCCTTCCGCCAGAGTATGGTTGGCCGCGAATTCAGTGCCGTCACGCTCGATCCGCCGGGACTCGCACTCACGGACAACTTCGTCCGTGCCACGCTCGACATGCCATACACGCCGAATCGCCTGGTGCGGCTGCGGGTTACGGGACTGGATCACGCTGGAATTCGGGCCTGCATCGTTGCTGCATAGGGACGCTGCAGAGCGAAGCCGCAGAGCTAAGCCGGATAGCGACGCTGCAGTGCGACGCCGCATAGCGCCCCCGGGATAGCGTTGCCGGATTGCGGCGCGCCCATCCGCGGTCCGAAAAATCCCTGAGAAAAACCCTCCCCGCGGCAACTGTAAACCCGTAATGCAGACTATGCGCGATTCCGCCGGGGCCGCTCTGTACCTGGCATGGAAAGTCACTCCCGCGGAGCGAAAACGCCTGTGCGACGCACTGCGCACCGGGGAGCGGCAGCACCTGTTCCGGCTGCGGGCGTGGAGCGTCGCCGGTCTCCAGGCGCGCGTGCTGCTCACGCCCGAAGCGCCGCTCGAAGAGATTGTGGAAGCCTTATGGGTGGGGGATTCGGAACCGACTGCAGGCCGGTGGGTCCGCCGCGGCGCCGCTTGCGCCGAACTCACCCGCCAAATGGAAACCGCGCCGGTCCCGTAAGAACCGGCGCGGTCGAAAGTATCGTGCTGCCCTTTATTTCTTCAGTTCGTCCAGAGCCGCCAGCACTTCCGCGCTGTGTCCGGCCGGACTCACCTTCATAAATACCTTGCGGATTTTGCCCTGCGGATCGACGAGGAACGTATTCCGCGCCGCCACAACATTCTCGCCAGCCTTCTGCACCGAGCCGTACTGCGTGACCACCTTCTTATCGGGGTCGGCCAGCAGCTTAAACGTCAGGCTTTCCTTGGTGCAGAACTGCTGGTGCGAATCCACCGAATCCACGCTGACGCCAACGATTGCGGCCTTCCGCTGATCGTACATCGCCTTGTCGCGCTCGAAGTTATGCGCTTCGATGGTACAGCCCTGCGTGAAGTCCTTCGGGTAGAAGTACAACACCACCCACTGGCCTTTGAAGTCATGCAGGCTGACGGTCTTGCCTTCCTGCGAGCTCAGGGTAAAGTCCGGCGCAACGGCGCCGACCGCCGGCGCATCGTCGGCACGGCTCACCGTGGGTTGTGCGAGTGCAAACAACAAAGCCGCCGCGGGGACGAGGCTGGCCGCAATTCGAAACACCTTCATGCGTGCGTTCTCCTTATTCCAAATTCCGCCCCCGTCAGGGGACGTTTATTTCCGGGATCCGCGCTTAACGTTCTTCAGGTTCGACTGCCGTCTCTTCGTCTTGTTCCGCTTGGGCTTGCTGATGATGAACGTACCGCTGCCCAGATACTCTGCCTTGTAAAGCTTATCGTCTGCCAAGTTGGTATACTCCGTTGGATTTGAATCGCCTCCTATTGTAGCGCGCCGCCGTCCCCGCCAGATCTGCCCCCCCCCGGATTTCAATCCAGTCCGGTCGCCCGGATTCAAATGAAGCTCCGGTGAAGTTTGAAAAACGCCGCCGCCGTGTCACGATCAGATCAGATGCTTCCGCGGTTGAACAGGAATCCCGGCGCGGGCACGTTCCCCGTGCTGCTACTGGCGTTGCTGGCCACGTTGCCCGGGCCGCGTCTTCTGCGCGCCGCGGCTGCCGATGTCCGCAGCGCCCCGGCTGCGTCCGCGAGCAGCGCCCTGCCCACCCGGCAAGAGATCGATGGCATCCTGCAGGAACTCTCCTCCGTTACTGGATTTCGCATTCACAAAGAGCTTCCTTTTCAGTCGATTACGCGCGAGCAGGTGAACGATTACCTAAAGGAGCAAATCCGCGAATCGGTCAAGCCGGACGACATTGCCGCCGAAGAAGCCACGCTGAAGAAATTCGGTTTCGTGCCGCCCGATTTTGACCTGAAGCAAAGTACGATCGATCTGCTGACCGAACAGGCCGCCGCCTTCTATGACTACCACCGCCGCAAGCTTTTCATCTCGGACTGGGCTACGGAAAACATGCGCGACGTCGCGCTGATCCACGAACTGGCCCACGCGCTGGCGGATCAGAATTTTTCCATCCGCAAATTCCTTGGCAAGAACAGCGATAACGATGAGACCTCGCTTGCCCGCCAGGCGGTCGTCGAAGGGCAGGCTTCGTGGCTGATGGTGGAAGTGGCGGCGCGGCGCGCGGGCAGGACGCTGGCCAATCCCGCCGATGCCCGCGAGTTTCTGGAAACCGCCGAGGGCAGCGGCGAGGCCTACCCTGTTTTCGACAACGCGCCGCTCTACATCCGCCGCACGCTGCTGTTTCCCTACGAAAACGGGGAGCGTTTCCAGCAGGCTGTCTTCCTGCACGATGGCGAATCCGGCCTCACGCGCGTCTTTCGCCAGCCGCCCGTTTCGAGTTCGCAAATCCTTCACCCCGAACGCTATTTCGACAGCATTGCGCCGACCGATCCCTCGTTACCGAAGCCCGTCAAGGGAGCGAAGGAGTGGATCGTTGGCTCGCTCAGCGAACTCGAAACCGGTATCCTGCTGGAACAGTACGGCAGCGCCGACTTGGCGGCCGATCTTGCGCCGAAACTGAAAGGCGCGAACTACCGCCTGGACCAGAGCCGGCCCGACGCAAAGTCCCATGACAAGCGAACCATGCTGACGCTGGCTTCGGAATGGGATAACGCGGCAGATGCAGCCCGTTTTTTCGATGCCTACAGGAAAGTTCTGCGCACGAAGTGGAAGTCCGTCGACGCGAATTCCGATACCGACACCCGCTTTGCCGGCAAGTCCGACGACGGCTTCTTTACCCTTACCCTCGACGGCGTCAAGGTCCTGAGCCGCGAAGGTTTTGCCCAATTGCCGGAGTAAGCCGGCCACCTCGGCAACTTCGCTATTACTGCTTCGCGCGGCGCAGGACTGCTCGGCGCGTTGCGCAATACCTCCTCAGCTAAAATGGCTGAATACGTTCGCGGCGTCTCCCTGTCCGGAGGGCTGTGTTCGCCCATCGGCAGTTCAGCAGCAATTTTGAAAGAGAATCCAATGCCTACTGACAACGCGCGAGCCCTCGACGATCTTTGTATCAACACCATCCGCATCCTCTCCGCCGATGCCATTCAGGCCGCCAACTCCGGCCACCCGGGCATGCCCATGGGCACCGCTGCCATGGCCTACACGCTTTGGACCCGCTTCCTGAAATTCAATCCCGCCGACCCCGCCTGGCCCGACCGCGACCGCTTCATCCTTTCCGCCGGCCACGGCTCCATGCTGCTGTACAGCCTCCTCCACCTCACCGGCTACGACCTTCCGCTCGATGAGCTCAAGCGCTTCCGCCAGTGGGAGAGCAGGACGCCCGGTCATCCCGAGCGCGGCGTCACGCCGGGTGTGGAAGTTTCCACCGGTCCGCTCGGCCAGGGCTTCTCCAACGGCGTCGGAATGGCCATCGCCGAAGCCTGGCTGGCCGACCGCTATAACCGCCCCGGCCACACCATCGTCGATCACCACACCTACGCCATCTGCGGCGACGGCGATCTGATGGAAGGCATTACGCAGGAAGCAGCTTCGATCGCCGGCCACCTCCGCCTCGGCAAGATCATCTACCTGTACGACAACAACAGCATCTCGCTGGCCGGCTCCACGCGGCTCACCTTCACCGAAGACGTCGCCGCGCGTTTCGAAGCCTACGGCTGGCATGTTCGCGTGGTGCCGGATGGCAACGATGTCGCCGACGTCGCCCGCGCCATTGAAGAGGCGAAGGCGGAAGACGCCCGTCCGTCGCTGCTTCTCGTCACCACCCACATCGGTTACGGCAGCCCGAAGAAGCAGGACAGCTTCGCCTCCCACGGCAGCCCGCTCGGCGAAGAAGAACTGCTCGCCACCAAGAAGGCGCTGAACTGGCCCTCCACCGAAAAGTTCTATCTGCCCGATCCCGCCCTCGCCCACTTCCGCGAAGCCCTCCCGCGCGGCGCCAAAGCGCAGTCCGACTGGGCCGCCCGCTTCGAGGCCTATCGCGCCGAATTCCCGGCCGAGGCCGCTGAATTCGAACAGATCATGAGCGGCCGGCTTCCGCAGGACTGGGCCGCTGACATCCCCAAATACACCCCTGCCGATAAGCCCGTTGCCACGCGCGTTGTCGGTGGCGAAGTCATGAACGCGCTGGCGAAGCGCATCCCCAATTTCCTCGGCGGTTCGGCCGACCTCAACCCTTCCACCAACACCGCGCTCAAGGGACTCGGCGACTTCCAGCCTGCCGAACTCGGCGGGCCCGGCACTGCCGGCGCCGTGGGCGGCGACTGGGGCTATGGCGGACGCAACGTGGCCTTCGGTGTGCGCGAGCACGCCATGGGCGCGGCCGTCAATGGCATGGCGGCGCACGGCGGCATCCTGCCCTTCAGCGCGACCTTCCTGGTTTTTGCCGACTACATGAAGCCTTCGGTGCGCCTCGGTGCGCTCAGCCACCTGAAGGCGTTTTATGTCTTCACCCACGACAGCATCGGGGTTGGCGAGGACGGCCCCACCCACGAGCCCGTCGAGCAGCTCGCCGGCTTCCGTGCCACCCCGAACCTCACCGTGATCCGCCCTGCCGACGCCACCGAAACCGCCGAAGCCTGGGCCTTTGCCGTGGAGCATAACGGCCCCACCATGTTCGCCCTGAGCCGGCAGAACCTCCCCCACCTCGACCGCAGCGGGGCTGTCGATCCTGGCGTCTCCCGCGGTGCGTACATTCTTTCGGATGCGGAAGGCGGCGCGCCCGAAGTCATCCTCATCGGCACCGGTTCGGAAGTCTCCCTTTGCGTCGGCGCGCAGAAACTGCTCGCTGCCGCCGGCATTCGTGCCCGCGTCGTCAGCATGCCGGCCTGGAACCTGTTTGAAGCCCAGAGCGCCGCTTATCAGGAATCGGTCCTTCCCGCCGCTATTCGCAAGCGCGTTACGGTGGAAGCCGCCTGCACTTTTGGCTGGCACAAATGGGCCGCCGACGGAACAGTCATCGGGATCGACCGCTACGGCGCATCCGCGCCCGGCGACCAGCTGATGAAAAATTTTGGCTTCACTGCCGATCGCATCGCCCTGGCAGCCGCGCAGCTGCTGGGCCGGTCGCTTTAGCCGGTCGTCGCGTACCCGTCGCTTACCCGCGAAATTGCGAGTAGTATTCCTGCTAGAATACTCAGACCCGGTGGCGTCCGGGGAAGTGCAATTTTCGCCTGAATTTGTGCGGTAGAGCACATTTTGTTGTGCATTCGGAGCCGGTGTGAATTCGCGCCGGATGCCCTGTTAATTAATTAATAAATAAATTCTCGTTCGCTTTCGGAGGCGAACATAAATTGGCTACTCTTCATTCGCAGCTCGAGTCGAAGTCCCACCACGAATTCGGCCCTTCCCGGCTGATTTTCTCCCTTGCAGTTGGCCTGCTCCTGGCCGTTACCTCTGGTGTTGCGCCCGCCGAGGCGGCGAGCAGTCCCTCGATCACGTCCATCGTGAAAGGTCCGGACGGCTCAGCCGCGCCCGTTGCCCCGGGTTCGTTCGCCATCCTGCGGGGCAGCCTTCTTGCGCCTTCCGGCGTGGTTGCGAAAACGCCTTACCCCACGACGCTGAACGGCGTGACGCTCTCGGTTAACGGCAGGCTTGCGCCGCTTTCTTACGTGAGTGCCACGGAAATTGGCTTTCAGGTCCCGTACGAAACCATCGCGGGCACCGCTAAAGTTGTGGTGACCAAAAGCGGCGTTGCTTTGAATCCGGCCTACGTCAGCGTGGTTGCCGCCGCGCCCGCACTATATTTCCAGATTACGAACAACGCTCCGGGCAAAGGAGTGAACAGTGCGGGCAGTCCGGCAGCCCCGGGCAATTCCGTCGAGGTCACCTTCACCGGCCTTGGCGCCGTGTCGCCCTTCGTAGCCGATGGCGCCGCAGCTCCGGCTTCACCGCTTTCCACCAGCGCCCTTGCCGTCAGTGCGGCTGTCAACGGTATCTCCGTCACGCCCGGCGGTGTCAGTCTCAAGCCAGGCACCGCCATGCAGGCACAGGCGTCCATTCCGATTCCCGCCACGCTGCCCACCGGCGCTTATCCCCTTACGATTACCGTGAATGGCGTCACCAGTGCCGCGGGCAGAGTTTACGTGCAGGCCGTCACCACCGGCGGCACGCAGAACACGGGCCTGACGATTACCACCACCTCGCTCCCGGTTGGCACGCTGAATACCGCGTATGGCCCGACGACGCTGGCTGCTACTGGCGGCTCCGGCACGTACCGCTGGTCCGTGGTCACGCCCTCCAGTTTCCCGCCCGGCCTTTCGCTGAGCACCGCTGGTGTTCTTTCCGGAACACCGACGAAAGCCGGCCGGTATCCATCGTCCGCCATCAAAGTCACAGACACGGTTTCCGGCACTTCGTCGCAACACAGCTACGTAATTACGGTTCAGAGTTCGGTGACGATCGTGACCGGCCACCAGGGCTCGAACCCATCCACCACCAGTCTCGGCAGTATCAGCTCTCCCGTTACGTTCGGCTCTGCCGTAACGCTCAATGCCACCGTCAGCGCCACGAGCCTGGCAACGGGAGACACCGTCACGTTCTACGACGGCACGTCGATACTCGGGATCGGTTCGCTGGTGAACGGATCGGCATCGCTGCAGACGAAATTGCTGGCCACCGGCGCGCATAAGCTGACCGCCCGGTATTCCGGCAATGCATCGACTCTCAGTAGTATTTCGAGCCCCGTCAGCCTTACCGTTAACACGAATCCGCAGGGTACCTATGGAGGGTTCAGCTCCTACATCCTGGGCACGGCCCCTGCCGCTGGCGTGGTGGCTGATTTCAACGGCGACGGGTACGAGGATATCGCCTACGCGGCGTCTCAGAGCGTCACTGTGCTCCTCGGCGACGGCACCGGAGCGTTCACGACCAGTTCGTCCACCCAAATTCCGTATTCGAACGCTCTGGCCGTCGGCGACTTTAACGGCGACGGCGTCCCCGACCTGGCCGCCGCCAACGCCACCGGGAACACGGTCTCCATCCTGCTCGGGAACCGCGACGGCACTTTCACTTATGCTGCCGGGCCGGCCCTGAACGGGAGCCAGAACAACGTCGCGGTAGCCGATTTCAATGGCGATGGCATCGCCGACATTGTTGTCACCGATGCCGGATCCGACAGCAATCCTGCCGTTGAGGTCATGCTCGGCAACGGCGACGGGACTTTTCAGTCTCCCAGCGCTACGCTCTCCCTCTCTTCCGTCATCTTTCCGCAAGGTCTTGCGATCGGCGATTTCAATGGCGACGGCAAACCGGACATCGTCTACTCGGACGGATACGGCTCTGCTGTCGGAGTCGCGCTTGGCAACGGGGACGGAACCTTCGGCTCGTTCGTCAACTACACGGTCGGCGGCTATCCCACCGTCGTCGCGGTAGCCGATCTGAATGGCGACGGAAAATCCGACCTTGTCGTGGCGAACTCCAACGACAACACCGTCAGCGTGCTGCTCGGCAATGGTGACGGCACCTTCCAGTCACAGGCGGTCTACGCTTCCGGTTGGGTGCCCGCCGGTATCGGTATTGCGGACGTGAACAACGACGGCTACCCCGATCTTGTGGTCAGCAACCCGTCGGCCCCGTCGCTCACCATCCTGTTGGGACAGTCCGGCGGGACATTTGTCTCGGGCCCCACAATCACTTCCTTCCCTGCCGGGGCCGTGCCCGCGGGAGTTGCCATCGGCGATTTCAACGGCGACGGCCGGCCCGATATCGTGGTGAGCGATCAGAACACGTACCCCAAAGTCCCCACGACCGAGATATTCTTCGGCCGCTCGCCGGCCGCGATCAGCCTCAGTTCCGGCACCAATCCGTCCACCTACGGCGTCACGAACCTGACGCTCACCGCCACGGTGACAAATGGCACCACCGGCGACAAAGTCACATTCTTTGACGGGGTGACACCGCTCGCTACCGAACTTCTCTCCGGCACCACCGCGACGCTGTCGACAAAACTGCTCGGCACCGGCATCCACAAACTGACCGCTGAATACCTCGGTAACCTGATCGTCGCGCCCGGTACCTCCGGCGTCGTAACGCAGACCGTGAACCCGCTGCCGGAATCGGGCTTCGGTTCGGTTTCGACCAACTCACTCTCCGGCAGTACGCCAAAGACAATCATCGCCGGCGACTTCAACGGCGACGGCAAGGCCGATCTGGCAGTTTCCACCACGACCGGATTCAGCATCCTGCTTGGCAATGGCACGGGCGCAATTTCCAGCAACACGGCAAACTCCGCCTCGTCGCCGCCCGCGATGGCCGCGGGTGATTTCAACGGCGATGGCATCACCGATCTGGTGCTCGCCTTTGCCGGCGACGGCGCATTCATCGACACATATTTGGGCAGGGGCGACGGGACCTTCCCCACAAGTGCTTCCACGTATAGCTCGGCAGGTACTCCGACAAGCTTTGCCGTGGCTGATTTCAATGGTGACGGCATTCCCGATGTGGCGGCTACGCTGGCCGGAAGAACGAATTTTGCCGTCTATCCGGGCAATGGTGACGGCACCTTCGGCGTGTACATTGCAGGGCCTGCCCTTTCCGGCACGATCGTAAACACCATCGCCGCTGCCGATTTCAACGGCGATGGCAAGCCCGATCTGGTTTACGCGTTCGGCACAAATTCCGTGGGCGTTTCTCTCGGCAACGGGGATGGAACATTTGCCGAGCCCAACACCCTAACTGCCGGAAACGGTCCGGTCTTCGTGACCGCCGCTGATCTCAACGGCGATGGATATATGGATGTCGCGGTTGCCAACCAGACCGACGGCACTGTAAGCGTTTTCCTCGGCAACGGCGACGGTACGTTCCAGAATCCCGCTACCTACAGTGCCGGCGCCAATCCGGACTGGATCACCGTCGCTGACGTTAACGATGACAGCCGTCCCGACCTGATCGTCGCCAACAATGCCAGCGGTTCCAACATTGTCACGCTGCTCGGCCGTTCCGGTGGCACCTTCGTGGCGGGTCCCACCTTTTCGGGCGGCACCGGGCCTGTTGCGGTGGCTACGGCGGATTTCAACGGAGACGGCCGTCCTGACCTTGCAGTCGCCGACGCAACCGGCACGCAGGCGAACATCATTCTCGGCCAGCTTCCGCAGCCGTCCGTCAGCTGTCCTTTCACGCCGCCGATCCTCACGGGCACCAGTTACAGCACCACGTGCGTCGGTTCCGGTTCGGTTTCGCCCTACAGCTTCCATTTCCTGACGGGAACCGGCAGCACGCCGCCCCCGGGTTTAACCCTGAACGCGAGTTCCGGTCTCATCAGCGGGACGCCGAGCACGGCGGGATCTTACACCTTCACAGTTCAGGTCACCGATTCCGACTCTCCGGCCCAGACCACGGGAACGCAATACACTGTCAACGTTTACGGCCCGATCACCTTCACCACCACCACGCTGCCGACCGGCGCGCTGAGCACCACGTATACGTCCACGCAACTTGCCGCCACCGGCGGCACCGGAAGCTATACCTGGGCCGCCACCGGCCTGCCAACGGGGCTGAGTATTTCTTCGTCCGGCCTGCTCTCCGGCACGCCCACCCAGGCCGGCACTTTTAACAATGTTCAGATCACCGCGACGGACTCCGGCGCAGGTCTCAGCAAGACGGTTACCTTCACACTGACTGTCAACGGTGCTGTTTCGATCACCACCTCCAGCCTCCACTCCGGTATCGTGAACGCCGCCTATAGTTCGGTGCAGTTCGCCGCCTCCGGTGGTTCCGGAACGTATAGCTGGGCCGCAACCGGCCTGCCCGCTGGCCTCTCCCTCAGCGGCGCCGGCGTTCTTTCCGGCACCCCGACCGCGGCCGGCACCTCGTCCAGCGTGCAGGTGACGGTGACCGACACGGTCAGCACACTCACCGCGACGGTGACGTATTCGATCACCATCTACAACCCGCTCGTGATTACGACGACCGTGCCCTTACCCAACGGAAATTCCCTGACGGTTCCCCAGGATACGGCATACGGAATCATCTTCACGACGAGCACCACGACGCCCGCCACCTCGTCCGATATCAACTTCTATAACTCGTTTGTATCCTCGGCCGCCACGTCGAACTCAAACCTGGCAGCCCTGGGCGCAACCTGGAAGGCCATCGGCTCAACCGCCACGGTCAATGCCATCGACAATCTGGGAAACAGCAACAACATCCCGATCTACAACATTGCCGGACAACTGGTCGCCAACGGCAATCAGGATCTTTTCAACCTGTCGCTGCAGCATCCAATTGGCTACGACCAAAACGGGTCAATCCTCCAGTCCTCAACCTTCACCGCGAATTCCGTTTCTGTGACCGCCCAGGGCCCCATATGGACCGGCACCGGTGCAGCCGCACACGACGCCTACCCCGGCCAGGGGATTCCCGGCCAGCAACTGGGAGCCACATCCGGAGTCGCCACCTACGGCGCTTCCTGCCCCCCGGGCAGCCCGACTTGTTTCCCGAACTCGACCGACCCCACAACGTCGGGACTTTGGACCGCGCTCTGGAACGACACCCTCACCACGGCCCATCCCATGTACGGCGTTGGTTACGTTGCTGCCGCCAATCCCGTGTTGCCCGTCGGCACCACCACGGTGTCCTATACGCCCACGACGCTTTCCTTCGCGGGCGGGTCCGGCACCGCAACCTGGTCGGCGACCGGGCTCCCTGCCGGTCTGTCACTCAGCACCGCCGGCGTCCTGACCGGGACCCCGACCGCGGCCGGCTCATCTTCCAACGTGCTGGTGACGGTGACTGACTCCGTTACGTCGCAAACTTCCACCGCGCGATACTCCATCAACATCTACGGCCCGCTCTCGATCAGCACTTCGACTCTGCCAGCCGGTACGATCAACGTCGGCTACTCTTCGACCACGCTCGCTGCCAGCGGCGGCTCAGGTTCGGTCACGTGGAGCGCCACCGGTCTGCCTTCGGGCCTCACGCTGAGCACCGCCGGTGTTCTTTCCGGAACGCCAACCGCTACCGGAACCTTTACCAGCGTGCAGGTCACCGCGACCGATGCCACGGCCGGGCAGACCGCTTCAAAGACGTTCACGATCAGCGTCTATAACCCGCTGTCGATCACCACGGCTTCGCCGCTGCCCATCGGCAGAACGACCGTGGCGTATACGTCCACAACGCTCGCAGCCTCCGGCGGATCAGGCAGCATCAGTTGGTCCGCCACCGGACTGCCCGCCGGCCTTTCGCTCAGTACTGCCGGCGTTCTGACGGGCACTCCGACCGCGGCCGGTACTTCGTCGAACGTGCAGGTGACGGTTCTCGATTCCGTGACCGGACTGAGCGCATCGAAGACTTTCTCGATCTCGATCTACGTCCCGCTTTCGATCACCACATCCTCGCTCCCCGCTGGCTCCACGGCGCTGGCGTACACCTCGACGACCCTCGCCGTCACCGGCGGATCCGGCAGCGTGTCCTGGTCCGCGACCGGCCTTCCCCCCGGCCTGACCCTCAGCACCGGCGGACTGCTGAGCGGCACGCCCACCGCCACCGGAACGTATTCCAGCGTTCAGGTCACGGCCTCGGACACCACCGCCAGCCAGAATGCGCTGGCGACCTTCAGCATCACGATCTACAGCGCGCCGGGCATTACCACTTCGTCACTGCCGCCCGGCATCAATGGCGGCACCTACTCGCCCTATACATTGACGGCGAGCGGCGGTTCGGCCAGTTACTCCTGGAGCGCCACGGGTCTGCCCACCGGCCTCAGCCTCAGTACCGCGGGCGTCCTCTCCGGCGGACCCACTCAACTCGGAACGTTTTCCAGCGTCGTCGTCACGCTGACCGATACCGTCACGGGCGCGGTTGCGACGAAGACTCTCTCCATCACCGTCTACCCCCCTCTCAGCATCACGACTTCATCGGTGCCCTCCGGCGTGGTCGGCACCGCTTACACAAGTACTCAGCTGTCAGCCACCGGCGCTTCCGGCAGTTACACCTGGACCAGCGGCACGCTGCCCGCCGGCCTGACCCTGAGCTCTTCCGGACTCCTCAGCGGCACGCCCACCGCGGCCGGAACGTTCTCTTCGATTCAGTTCAGCGTGTCGGATCCGGCGAGCCCCAATGCGGCCGGAATATTCTTCACCATCGTCATTTACAACCCGCTGTCGATCACCACGTCAACGCTGCCTGCCGGTACAGTCAACGTGGCGTACTCGTCGACAACGCTGGCGAAGTCTGGCGGTTCCGGCACCGCGACCTGGGCCGCAACGGGCTTGCCCACCGGCCTCTCACTCAGCTCCGCAGGCGTGCTGAGCGGTACGCCTGCAGTCACCGGAACGTTCAACAACGTCCAGATCACGCTGACCGACTCAACCGCCGGGCTCACCGCGAACGCGACGCTATCAGTGAGCGTCTACAGCCCGCTCTCCATCACGACGGCCTCGCCGCTGCCGCTTGGCACACGAACGGTGGCCTACACATCGACAACCTTCGCCGCGACGGGCGGATCGGGCACCGTTACGTGGGCCGCAACCGGCCTGCCCGCAGGTCTTTCACTGAGTACCGCCGGTGTTCTCACCGGTACTCCGACCGCGGCCGGTACCTCGTCGAACGTGCAGGTGACCGTGACGGACACGATCACCACGCTGACCGCATCGAAGACCTATTCGATCACGATCTACAACCCGCTCGCGATCACGACGTCGTCGCTGCCGGTCGGACTTGCCAACACCGCCTATACAACGACCACTCTGGCTTCGAGCGGCGGTTCCGGTTCCGTGACGTGGAGCGGCACCGGTCTGCCTCCGGGCCTGACGCTGAGTACCGCAGGCGTGCTGTCCGGAACTCCGACCAGCGCCGCATCATGGTCGAACGTACAAATCACGGCCACGGACGCCACCGCCGGTCTGACCGCCACGGCGCCGTTCACCATCAACGTCTTCATCCCGCTGTCCATCAACACTTCGTCGTTGCCCGCCGGTACCATCAATGTCGCCTACCCTGCGACGACGCTCGCCGCGGGCGGCGGTTCCGGTACGGTGACGTGGGCTGCAACCGGCCTGCCTCCGGGCCTCTCGCTGAGTACTGCTGGTGTTCTTTCCGGAACGCCGACCGCGACGGGAACTTACGCGAACGCTCAAATCACAGTCACGGATACAACCGCCGGGCAGAACGTTTCGAAGACCTTCACCATCAGCATCTATAACCCGATGTCGATCACGACCACGTCGCCGCTGCCGCTCGGCACGGTGACGGTGGCGTATACGCCGACGACCCTGGCGGTCACAGGCGGATCGGGCACCGTGACGTGGGCCGCCACTGGTCTGCCCGCCGGCCTCTCGCTGAGCACCGCGGGTGTCCTCACGGGCACCCCGACCGCAGCCGGAACATCATCCAACATTCAGGTCACGGTCACCGACACCGTCACCACTCTGACGGCGTCGAAGACGTACTCGATCACCGTCTACAACCCGTTGACGATCACGACATCGTCGCTGCCGGTTGGCACGACGACCATTGCGTACACATCCAC